>NZ_JACHND010000001.1:7872605-8487127 GCF_014205275.1 Sphaerisporangium siamense | reverse complement strand
GTCCCGGCGCGAGCCGAGCAGTGTCGAAGAGGTCTGATTTTCAAGCGAGGGGATAACAAGTGCTCGACGTCAACTTCTTCGACGAGCTCCGCATCGGCCTCGCCACGGCCGACGATATCCGTCAGTGGTCGCACGGCGAGGTGAAGAAGCCCGAGACCATCAACTACCGCACCCTCAAGCCGGAGAAGGACGGGCTCTTCTGCGAGAAGATCTTCGGTCCCACCCGCGACTGGGAGTGCTACTGCGGCAAGTACAAGCGCGTCCGCTTCAAGGGCATCATCTGTGAGCGCTGCGGCGTCGAGGTGACCCGTGCCAAGGTGCGCCGTGAGCGCATGGGGCACATCGAGCTGGCCGCGCCCGTCACGCACATCTGGTACTTCAAGGGCGTTCCCTCCCGTCTGGGATACCTGCTCGACCTGGCTCCGAAGGACCTGGAGAAGGTCATCTACTTCGCGGCCTACATGATCACGTACGTCGACACCGACATGCGTGCCCGTGACCTGCCGTCGCTGGAGGCGAAGATCTCCGTCGAGCGGCAGCACATCGAGCAGCGGCGCGACGCCGACATCGAGGCCCGGCAGAAGAAGCTCGAGACCGACCTGGCCGAGCTGGAGACCTCCGGGGCCAAGGGCGACGTGCGCCGCAAGGTGCGCGAGGGCGCCGACCGCGAGATGCGTCAGCTCCGCGACCGCGCCCAGCGCGAGCTGGACCGCCTCGAAGAGGTCTGGAGCCGCTTCAAGAACCTCAAGGTCCAGGACCTGGAGGGTGACGAGCTGCTCTACCGCGAGATGCGCGACCGCTTCGGCCGCTACTTCCGCGGCGGCATGGGCGCGCAGGCCATCCAGGAGCGCCTGAACAACTTCGACCTGGCCGCCGAGGCCGAGTCCCTGCGCGAGACCATCCGCAGCGGCAAGGGTCAGAAGAAGGCCCGCGCACTGAAGCGCCTGAAGGTCGTCTCGGCCTTCCTCACGACGCGCAACTCGCCGAACGGCATGGTCCTGGACTGCATCCCGGTCATCCCGCCGGACCTTCGCCCGATGGTGCAGCTCGACGGTGGCCGCTTCGCGACCTCCGACCTCAACGACCTGTACCGCCGGGTCATCAACCGGAACAACCGCCTCAAGCGCCTGCTGGACCTGGGCGCGCCCGAGATCATCGTCAACAACGAGAAGCGGATGCTCCAGGAGGCCGTCGACGCGCTGTTCGACAACGGCCGCCGCGGCCGCCCGGTCACCGGGCCCGGCAACCGTCCGCTCAAGTCGCTGTCCGACATGCTCAAGGGCAAGCAGGGCCGGTTCCGCCAGAACCTGCTCGGCAAGCGCGTCGACTACTCCGGCCGTTCGGTCATCGTCGTCGGCCCGCAGCTCAAGCTGCACCAGTGCGGCCTGCCCAAGCAGATGGCGCTGGAGCTGTTCAAGCCGTTCGTGATGAAGCGCCTGGTCGACCTGAACCACGCGCAGAACATCAAGTCGGCCAAGCGCATGGTGGAGCGTGCCCGCCCGGTCGTGTGGGACGTGCTCGAAGAGGTCATCACCGAGCACCCGGTGCTGCTGAACCGCGCGCCGACCCTGCACCGCCTCGGCATCCAGGCCTTCGAGCCGCAGCTCGTCGAGGGCAAGGCGATCCAGATCCACCCGCTCGTCTGCACGGCGTTCAACGCCGACTTCGACGGCGACCAGATGGCGGTGCACCTGCCGCTGTCGGCGGAGGCCCAGGCCGAGGCGCGCATCCTGATGCTCTCGACCAACAACATCCTCAAGCCGGCCGACGGCAAGCCGGTGACCATGCCCACCCAGGACATGATCATCGGTCTGTACTGGCTGACCACCCAGCGCGAGGACGCCAAGGGCGAGGGCCGGGTCTTCGGCTCGGTCGCCGAGGCGCTGATGGCGTTCGACCGTCACGAGCTGGACATCCAGGCCAAGATCCAGGTCCGCATGAAGGACGTCCCGCCGCCGCGCGGCTGGGCCGCTCCCGAGGGCTGGGAGGCCGGTGAGACGTACCGCCTGGAGAGCACGCTCGGCCGGTGCCTGTTCAACCAGACGCTGCCCGACAACTACCCGTTCGTCAACGAGCAGATCGGCAAGAAGCAGCTCTCGGCGATCGTCAACGAGCTCGCGGAGAAGTACCCCAAGGTCGAGGTCGCGGCGGCGCTGGACGCGCTGAAGGACGCGGGCTTCCACTGGGCGACCCGCTCCGGCGTCACGATCTCCATCGACGACGTCGTCGCGCCGCCCAACAAGGCCGCGATCATGGACAAGTACGAGCAGCGGGCCGACAAGGTCCAGCGCGAGTACGAGCGCGGTCTGATCACCGACGAGGAGCGCCGCCAGGAGCTCATCGAGATCTGGACGCACGCCACGGCGGACGTC
Organism: Sphaerisporangium siamense; assembly: GCF_014205275.1. NCBI lineage: Bacteria > Bacillati > Actinomycetota > Actinomycetes > Streptosporangiales > Streptosporangiaceae > Sphaerisporangium > Sphaerisporangium siamense. Next base: position 8,484,755 of record NZ_JACHND010000001.1, on the reverse strand, counting down.
GAGAGCGACATGGTGGACGCCTTCCCGGCGACCAACTCCGTCTGGATGATGGTCAACTCCGGCGCCCGAGGCAACAAGATGCAGGTCCGGCAGATCGCCGGCATCCGTGGCCTGGTGTCCAACACCAAGGGTGAGACGATCCCGCGGCCGATCAAGTCCTCCTTCCGCGAGGGCCTGTCGGTGCTGGAGTACTTCATCTCCACCCACGGACAGCGCAAGGGTCTGGCCGACACCGCGCTGCGCACCGCCGACTCGGGTTACCTGACCCGTCGTCTGGTGGACGTCGCGCAGGACGTCATCGTCCGCGAGATCGACTGTGGCACCGACCGCAGCGTCCCGCTGCACGTCGGCGAGCGCGACTCCTCCGGCACGCTGGTCAAGGCCGACAACGCCGAGAGCAACGTGCACGGCCGCATCCTCGCCGAGGACGTCGAGGTCGACGGCAAGGTCGTCGCCTCGGCGGGCGTCGACATCAACGACCAGACCGTCACGGCGCTGGTCGAGGCCGGCATCGAGACGGTCAGGACGCGCAGCGCGCTCGTCTGCGAGGCCAAGATCGGCGTCTGCGCCACCTGCTACGGCCGCTCGCTCGCGACCGGCAAGCTGGTGGACGTCGGCGAGGCGGTCGGCATCATCGCCGCCCAGTCGATCGGCGAGCCCGGCACGCAGCTGACGATGCGGACCTTCCACACCGGTGGTGTGGCGGGCGCCGACATCACCCACGGTCTGCCGCGTGTCCAGGAGCTGTTCGAGGCGCGCGTCCCCAAGGGCGTCGCCCCGATCAGCGAGGCCGACGGCCGGGTGCGGATCGACGAGACCGACAAGACCCGCAAGATCGTCATCACTCCGGACGACGGATCCGACGAGATCGCCTACCCGGTGTCGATGCGGTCGCGGCTGCTGATCTCCGAGGGCCAGCGCGTCAAGGTCGGCCAGCAGCTCGTCGCCGGCGCCGTCAACCCCAACGAGGTGCTGCGCATCCTCGGCCCGCGGGCCGTGCAGCTCCACCTGGTGGCCGAGGTGCAGGAGGTCTACCGCTCGCAGGGTGTGTCGATCCACGACAAGCACATCGAGATCATCGTGCGCCAGATGCTCAAGCGCGTGAACGTGCTGGAGTCCGGAGACACCGACCTGCTGCCCGGCGAGCTCGTCGAGCGGCCGCGGTTCGAGATGGTCAACCGCGAGGTCGTCGCCGAGGGCGGCACCCCCGCCTCCGGCCGTCCGGTGCTCATGGGCATCACCAAGGCGTCGCTGGCCACCGAGTCGTGGCTGTCGGCGGCGTCCTTCCAGGAGACCACGCGGGTGCTCACCGACGCGGCGATCCACGCCAAGTCGGACTCCCTGCTGGGCCTCAAGGAGAACGTCATCATCGGTAAGCTCATCCCGGCCGGTACGGGCATGTCCCAGTACCGCAACATCCGGGTCGAGCCGACCGAGGAGGCCAAGGCGGCGATGTACACCGTCGGCGGCTACGACGGCTCCGCGACCGACTACACCTTCGGCACGGGCAGCGGCGAGGCCGTCCCGCTGGAGGAGTACGACTTCGGTCAGTACAACCGCTAGGCGCGAGACGACAGGATGCCCGGAGAGCACGGCTCTCCGGGCATCCGCCGTTTCCGCGGCCGGTGCCGCCGAAATGGCGCGGGAACGCCCTGGAGGGCCCGCTGTGGCCCGCGGGCGGAGGAGATGGTATTGGGCCTCCCCCCCGCACCGGCGCAGGCGGAGAGCGCGGCGTGGCCGATGGGCCGGCGAAGCCCGGGCGAATCATCGGGGACGGCCCGAGGAGCGCGTCCTTGCCGAAACGTGGACGGCACTCCTTCGTCCGTGGTACTTTTGATGATTGCCTGGACCGGTTGCCATCGGCGTCCGGTCTACGAGGATCGAAGGGTTCGGGTCACCGGCGCACGCGCCGGGAGCCGCGAAGACCTCCGGGCGGTCCATCCGGGCGTGCCGCGGGCTCCGGCCCTGCTCGGCCCGGTCGCCCTGATGGTCCGCGGGTCACCGGGGGCGCGCCCCGGGCCGTCGTTTTGACGAGCCGTGGCGAGCTGGGTAGCCTTGGTCTTCGTGCCTGCGGTCTCGTGGGCACTGGCTGGCGTGTCCCCGATACGGGGCCGCGCGGCAACTCCTCCACAAAGTCCGATCGCACCTCGTGCATGGTGTGAGCCGGGCGCGACACGCCCGAGCGCGGGGGTCGGAGTGCGAGGTAAACCAGCAGGTCATGACACCGGCAGCACCTGCGAAATGCACGACGGGAAGCCGAAGCCCGGCCACGGCCGAGCGGACTCGACCCACAGACGTATCACCGGCCAGGACGCGAAACGGAGAAGTAGTGCCCACAATTCAGCAGTTGGTCCGAAAGGGCCGACAGGACAAGGTCACTAAGACCAAGACTCCGGCGCTCAAGGGAAGCCCACAGCTTCGCGGCAACTGCGTGCGCGTCTACACCACGACCCCCAAGAAGCCGAACTCGGCGCTCCGCAAGGTCGCCCGTGTCCGCCTGAGCAGCGGCATCGAGGTCACGGCCTACATCCCGGGCGTCGGTCACAACCTTCAGGAGCACTCCATCGTGCTCGTGCGCGGCGGCCGTGTGAAGGACCTGCCGGGTGTCCGCTACAAGATCGTTCGCGGGGCGCTCGACACCCAGGGTGTCCGCAACCGCAAGCAGGCCCGCAGCCGCTACGGCGCGAAGAAGGAGAAGAGCTGAGATGCCGCGCAAGGGTCCCGCCGGGCGCCGACAGCTGGTCGCAGACCCGGTGTTCAACTCGCCGCTCGTCACCGCGCTGATCAACAAGGTGCTGCTGAGCGGCAAGCGGTCGCTCGCTCAGAAGATCGTCTACGACGCCCTTGAGGGCTGCAGGGACAAGTCGGGCAACGACCCGGTCGTCACCCTCAAGCGAGCGCTCGACAACGTCAAGCCCACCCTTGAGGTGCGCAGCCGCCGTGTCGGTGGCGCCACCTACCAGGTGCCGGTGGAGGTGCGCGCCGCGCGCAGCACCACGCTGGCGCTCCGCTGGCTGGTGCAGTACTCCCGCGCCCGCCGCGAGAAGACCATGACCGAGCGGCTGATGAACGAGCTGCTCGACGCGAGCAACGGCCTCGGCGCCAGCGTGAAGCGGCGCGAGGACACCCACAAGATGGCCGAGTCCAACAAGGCCTTCGCCCACTACCGCTGGTAATACCGGCGGCGACGACGAGACGACGAGGACGCGAGAGAAGTGGCCACATCGACCGCTCTTGACCTGGCCAGGGTCCGCAACATCGGGATCATGGCCCATATCGACGCGGGCAAAACCACCACGACCGAGCGCATCCTGTTCTACACCGGCATCAACTACAAGATCGGTGAAGTCCACGAGGGCGCAGCCACCATGGACTGGATGGAGCAGGAGCAGGAGCGCGGCATCACCATCACCTCCGCCGCGACCACCTGTAGCTGGCTTGATCACACGATCAACATCATCGACACTCCCGGCCACGTCGACTTCACCGTCGAGGTCGAGCGTTCCCTGCGCGTCCTCGACGGCGCCGTCGCCGTCTTCGACGCCGTCGCCGGCGTCGAGCCGCAGTCCGAGACGGTCTGGCGGCAGGCGGACCGCTACGGCGTCCCGCGCATCTGCTTCGTCAACAAGATGGACCGCGTCGGCGCCGAGTTCCACCGCTGCGTCGACATGATCGTGTCGCGCCTGGGCGCCATGCCGCTGGTCATCCAGCTCCCCTGGGGCGTCGAGGCCGACTTCAAGGGCGTCATCGACCTCGTGAAGATGAAGGGCCTGCTCTGGAGCGCCGAGGCGGCCAAGGGCGAGATGTACGACACCGTCGACATCCCGGCCGACCACGCCGAGGTGGCCCGCGAGTGGCGCGACAAGCTCCTGGAGACCGTCGCCGAGAACGACGACGAGCTCATGGAGCTGTACCTGGAGGGCGTCGAGCCCACCGAGGAGCAGCTCGTCGCGGCCATCCGCCGCACGACGCTGTCCAGCGCGCTCAACCCGGTCCTGTGCGGCACCGCGTTCAAGAACAAGGGCGTCCAGCCCCTGCTCGACGCGATCGTCGCCTACCTGCCGGCGCCGACCGACATCCCCGCCTTCAAGGGGCACGCGGTCGGCAACGAGGAGCAGGTGATCGAGCGGCACGCCGACACGAGCGAGCCGTTCGCCGCCCTGGCCTTCAAGATCATGAGCGACCAGCACCTGGGCAAGCTCACCTACATCCGCATCTACTCGGGCACGCTCGAGACCGGCACCGCGGTGATCAACTCGGTGAAGGGCAAGAAGGAGCGGATCGGCAAGATCTACCAGATGCACGCCAACAAGCGTGAGGAACGCCCGTCGGCGACCGCCGGGCAGATCGTCGCCGTGATGGGCCTGAAGGACACCACCACCGGTGACACGCTGTCCGACCCGGCCAACCAGGTCGTCCTGGAGTCGATGAACTTCCCCGCCCCGGTCATCAACGTGGCCATCGAGCCCAAGACCAAGGGCGACCAGGAGAAGCTCGGCACCGCGATCCAGCGCCTGGCCGAGGAGGACCCCTCCTTCCAGGTCCGCAGGGACGAGGAGACCGGCCAGACGGTCATCTGGGGTATGGGCGAGCTCCACCTGGAGATCCTCGTCGACCGGATGCGCCGCGAGTTCAAGGTCGAGGCCAACGTCGGCCGCCCGCAGGTCGCCTACCGCGAGACCATCCGCCGCAAGGTGGAGAAGGTCGACTACACGCACAAGAAGCAGACCGGTGGTTCCGGTCAGTTCGCGCGCGTGATCATCGACCTGGAGCCGCTGGGCGAGGGCAACGACGGTTACGAGTTCGCGAACAAGGTCACCGGTGGCCGCATCCCGCGGGAGTACATCCCGTCGGTGGACGCGGGCGCCCAGGAGGCCGCGGAGTTCGGCGTGCTGGCCGGCTACCCGATGGTGGGTGTGAAGGTCACCCTCCAGGACGGCGCCTACCACGAGGTCGACTCCTCCGAAATGGCTTTCAAGATCGCCGGTTCGATGGCCTTCAAGGAGGCCGCGCGCCGTGCCGACGCCGTGATCCTTGAGCCCATGATGTCCGTCGAGGTCACCACGCCCGAGGACTACATGGGTGACGTCATCGGCGACCTCAACGGCCGCCGCGGGCAGATCCAGGCGATGGAGGACCGTACCGGGGCCAAGGTGATCCAGGCCCTGGTCCCGCTGTCAGAGATGTTCGGTTACGTGGGCGACCTGCGCAGCAAGACCCAGGGCCGGGCTGTCTACAGCATGCAGTTCAACTCCTATGCGGAGGTGCCCCCGGGCATCGCCAAGGAGATCGTCGCGAAGGCTCGGGGCGAATAGGTCCGAGACCCCGACGGCCCGGAGGGCGAGCGATCGCCCTCCCGGGCATCGGGCTCCGAGCCCGAGTGAGTAGCAAGTCACGTCAGAATCTCTAAGGAGACAGAGCAGTGGCCAAGGCCAAGTTCGAGCGGACCAAGCCGCACGTGAACATCGGCACCATTGGGCACATCGACCACGGCAAGACCACTCTGACCGCGGCGATCACCAAGGTGCTCCACGACCGTTTCCCTCACCTCAATGAGGCGACCCCGTTCGACAAGATCGACAAGGCGCCCGAGGAGAAGGCCCGCGGTATCACCATCTCCATCGCGCACGTCGAGTACCAGACCGAGAAGCGCCACTACGCCCACGTGGACTGCCCCGGTCACGCCGACTACGTGAAGAACATGATCACCGGTGCCGCCCAGATGGACGGCGCGATCCTCGTGGTCGCCGCCACCGACGGCCCGATGCCGCAGACGAAGGAGCACGTCCTCCTGGCCCGCCAGGTCGGCGTCCCCTACATCGTCGTCGCGCTGAACAAGGCCGACATGGTCGACGACGAGGAGATCCTGGAGCTCGTCGAGCTCGAGGTCCGCGAGCTGCTGTCCGCCCAGGAGTTCCCGGGCGACGACCTGCCGGTCGTGCGCGTCTCGGCGCTGAAGGCGCTTGAGGGCGACGAGAAGTGGGGCGACTCGATCATCGAGCTCATGAACGCCGTGGACGACAACGTCCCCGAGCCCGTTCGTGACACCGAGAAGCCGTTCCTCATGCCGATCGAGGACGTCTTCTCGATCACCGGCCGCGGCACCGTCGTGACCGGTCGTATCGAGCGCGGCATCGTCAAGGTCAACGAGACCGTCGACATCATCGGCATCAAGGAGAAGAGCACCACGACCACCGTCACCGGTGTCGAGATGTTCCGCAAGCTCCTCGACGAGGGGCGCGCCGGCGACAACGTCGGTCTGCTCCTCCGTGGCATCAAGCGCGAGGACGTCGAGCGCGGCCAGTGCATCATCAAGCCGGGCACGACCACCCCGCACACCGAGTTCGAGGCGCAGGTCTACATCCTGTCCAAGGACGAGGGCGGCCGCCACACGCCGTTCTTCAACAACTACCGTCCGCAGTTCTACTTCCGTACCACGGACGTGACGGGCGTTGTGACCCTGCCGGAGGGCACCGAGATGGTCATGCCCGGTGACAACACCGAGATGACCGTCCAGCTCATCCAGCCCATCGCGATGGAGGACGGTCTGAAGTTCGCCATCCGCGAGGGTGGCAGGACCGTCGGCGCGGGCCGGGTCACGAAGATCATCAAGTAGCACGACCGCGGGTCGGCGGTCGGGGCCGGTGCAGTCCGGGCCCGACCGCCGCACCACGACGGGGCCGCGAGGCCCCCGAGTCCCGGCGAGCTCCGAGCCCGATCCAGGCCCGTGATCTCGCAGCCGTCTCGGCCCAAGACCGAGTCGACTGCAAGATCACGGAATGACGAGGCGGGTCACGGGGCGCAAGCCACGGGAACCTGACAGCGGCACAAGGCCGCACGAAACTTTTGCAGGACGACAGCGAAGGACACCGAGGCCACTATGGCGGGACAGAAGATCCGCATCCGGCTTAAGGCCTATGACCACGAGGTCATCGACAGCTCGGCCAAGAAGATCGTCGAGACGGTGACACGGACTGGCGCCAAGGTCGCGGGCCCGGTGCCGTTGCCGACCGAGAAGAACGTGTACTGCGTCATCCGCTCGCCGCACAAGTACAAGGACAGCCGTGAGCACTTCGAAATGCGCACGCACAAGCGGCTGATTGACATCATCGATCCGACGCCGAAGACGGTCGACTCGCTCATGCGCCTCGACCTCCCGGCCGGCGTCGACATCTCGATCAAGCTCTGAGGGAACGCACTGACATGGCTAAGCAGATCAAGGGCGTCCTGGGCAAGAAGCTCGGCATGACCCAGGTCTTCGACGAGGGGAACCGGATCGTCCCGGTCACCGTCGTCGAGGCCGGTCCGTGCGTGGTGACCCGCGTCCGCAGTGAGGAAAAGGACGGCTACTCCGCTGTTCAGCTCGGCTACGGGCAGGTAGACCCGCGCAAGGTCAACAAGCCCCTGGGTGACTACCTGCGCAAGCACGACATCACCCCGCGCCGCTACTTCGTCGAGGTCCGCACCGACGACGCCTCCGAGTACACCCTCGGCCAGGAAGTCACGGCCGAGACCTTCGAGGCCGGTCAGTTCGTGGACGTCACCGGCAAGAGCAAGGGCAAGGGCTTCGCCGGTGTGATGAAGCGGCACGGCTTCCGCGGTCTCGGCGCCTCGCACGGCACCCAGCGCAAGCACCGTTCGCCCGGCTCCATCGGTGGCTGCGCCACCCCGGGGCGCGTCTTCAAGGGCCTGCGCATGGCGGGCCGCATGGGCAACACCCGCGTCACCATCCAGAACCTCAAGGTGCACGCCGTGGACGCCGAGAAGGGTCTCATCCTTCTCAAGGGCGCGGTCCCCGGCGCCAACGGGAGCCTGGTCCTCATTCGCACCGCCGCCAAGAAGGGGGCCGAGAAGTGAGCACGAGCATCGACGTCCTCGACGCGGCCGGCGCGAAGACCGGCACCGTCGACCTGCCGGAGGATGTCTTCGGCGCCAAGGTCAACATCCCGCTGATCCACCAGGTCGTCGTCGCCCAGCTGGCCGCGCGCCGCCAGGGCACCCACAAGACGAAGACCCGCGGCGAGGTCAGCGGCGGTGGCAAGAAGCCTTACCGCCAGAAGGGCACCGGCCGCGCCCGCCAGGGCTCGACCCGCGCGCCGCAGTTCGCCGGCGGTGGCACCGTCCACGGCCCGCAGCCGCGCGACTACTCCCAGCGGACGCCCAAGAAGATGAAGGCCGCCGCCCTCCGCGGCGCCCTCAGCGACCGGGCTAGCGGTGGCCGCGTGCACATCGTCGACGGTCTGGTCACGGGGGAGACCCCGAAGACCAAGGCCGCGCTGGACGCACTGCGCAACATCACCAAGGCGCGCAGCGTCCTGGTCGTGGTCGACGCCGACGACGAGCTCACCTGGCTGAGCCTGCGCAACGCGCCGGAGGTCCACCTGCTGGACGCCGGCCAGCTGAACACCTATGACGTGCTCTGCTACGACGACCTGGTCTTCACCCGTGAGGCATACGACCAGGTCGTGGCGCGGCTGGGCAACGGCGGGAAGGAAGACGCCTGATGCAGAAGATCGCCGACCCGCGCGACATCATCATCAAGCCGATCGTCTCCGAGAAGAGCTACGGCCTGATCGATGAGCACAACAAGTACACGTTCCTGGTGCGCAAGACGGCCAACAAGACCCAGGTCAAGATCGCTATCGAGCAGATCTTCGGCGTCAAGGTCACCAGCGTGAACACGATCAACAGGCAGGGCAAGCGCAAGCGCACGAGGTTCGGCTACGGCCAGCGTCCGAGCACCAAGCGGGCGATCGTGAGCCTGGTGGAAGGCGACCGGATCGACATCTTCGGTCAGATCGGCTGATCACCACCGCTTTGCCACGCAATACCGACGAAGGATGAACGAAAAAGATGGGCATCCGTAAATACAAGCCGACGACGCCGGGCCGGCGCGGCGCGAGCGTCTCGGACTTCGCCGAGATCACGCGCGACAGGCCCGAGAAGTCGCTGCTTGCCCCCCTGCACAGCAAGGGCGGCCGTAACGTTCACGGGCGTGTGACCGCGCGCCACCAGGGCGGCGGACACAAGCGCGCCTACCGCATCATCGACTTCCGGCGCCACGACAAGGACGGCGTCCCGGCCAAGGTCGCGCACATCGAGTACGACCCGAACCGGACCTCGCGCATCGCGCTCCTGCACTACGCGGACGGCGAGAAGCGCTACATCCTCGCTCCCACCGGGATCAAGCAGGGCGACCGCATCGAGAACGGCCCCGGGGCCGACATCAAGCCGGGCAACTGCCTGCCGCTGCGCAACATCCCGACCGGTACCTTCATCCACGCCGTGGAGCTGAAGCCGGGCGGCGGGGCGAAGCTCGGCCGGTCCGCCGGCGCGCAGATCCAGCTGCTGGCCAAGGAAGGGCAGTACGCCACGCTGCGTATGCCCTCCGGTGAGATGCGCCAGGTCGACGTGCGCTGCCGCGCCTCGGTCGGCCAGGTCGGCAACGCCGAGCAGGCCAACATCAGCATCGGCAAGGCCGGGCGTAACCGCTGGAAGGGCAAGCGCCCGACCGTCCGCGGTGTCGCCATGAACCCGGTCGACCACCCGCACGGCGGTGGTGAGGGCAAGACCTCCGGTGGTCGCCACCCGGTGAACCCGAAGGGCAAGCCCGAGGGCCGTACCCGTCAGGCCAACAAGGCCAGCGACCGCCTGATCATCCGTCGGCGGAGCAAGAAGAAGCGGTAGGAGCAGCCTAAATGCCACGTAGCCTTAAGAAGGGTCCTTTCGTTGACGACCACCTGATGAAGAAGGTGGACACGCAGAACGAGAAGGGCACCAAGAACGTCATCAAGACGTGGTCGCGGCGCTCCATGATCGTGCCGGACATGCTGGGTCACACGATCGCCGTTCACGACGGGCGCAAGCACGTCCCGGTGTTCGTCACCGAGTCGATGATCGGCCACAAGCTGGGCGAGTTCGCGCCGACGCGAACCTTCCGCAGCCACGTCAAGGAAGACCGGCGTAGCCGGCGGTAAGCGCCTTTCAGAAACGAGGAGTAAGCGATGGAAGCCAGGGCTCAGGCGCGGTTCGTCCGCGTCACGCCCCAGAAGGCCCGCCGTGTGGTGGACCTTATTCGCGGGCTGCCCGCTTCGGAGGCGCAGGCCGTGCTGCAGTTCGCCACCCAGGCGGCGAGCGAGCCGATCTACAAGGTGCTGTCGAGCGCGATGGCGAACGCCGAGCACAACTTCAAGCTCGACCGCGAGTCGCTGGTCGTGAGCCGCGCGTGGGTCGACGAGGGCCCGACGCTGAAGCGGTTCCGCCCCCGTGCCCAGGGCCGTGCCTATCGGATCAACAAGCGGACGAGCCACATCACTGTGATCGTCGAGTCCCGGCCCGAGCGCCAGGGCAAGCCGAAGGGAAGGACCCGCTAGTGGGCCAGAAGGTTAACCCGCACGGGTTCCGCCTCGGCATCACGACCGACTTCAAGAGCCGGTGGTACGCCGACAAGCTGTACAAGTCCTACGTCGCCGAGGACGTGTCGATCCGCCGCATGCTGCAGAAGGGCATGGAGCGGGCCGGCATCTCCAAGGTCGAGATCGAGCGCACCACCGACCGCGTCCAGGTCGACATCCACACCGCGCGGCCGGGCATCGTCATCGGCCGCCGCGGCGCCGAGGCGGACCGCATCCGTGGCGACCTCGAGAAGCTGACCAAGAAGCAGGTCCAGCTCAACATCCTTGAGGTCAAGAACCCCGAGGTCGACGCTCAGCTCGTCGCCCAGGGCGTGGCCGAGCAGCTCTCCAGCCGGGTCTCCTTCCGGCGGGCGATGCGCAAGGCCATGCAGTCGGCGATGAAGAGCGGCGCCAAGGGCATCCGTGTCCAGTGCTCCGGCCGTCTCGGCGGCGCCGAGATGTCGCGCTCGGAGTTCTACCGCGAGGGTCGCGTGCCTCTGCACACCCTTCGCGCGGACATCGACTACGGCTTCTACGAGGCCCGCACCACCTTCGGCCGCATCGGCGTGAAGGTGTGGATCTACAAGGGCGAGGCCCCGACCAGCCGCGCCGAGCGCGAGGCGGCCGCCGCCGGTGCGCGCGCCGGCCAGCGTCGGGACCGCACCGACCGGCCGCAGCGCGGCCGTGGCGCGGGCGGCGGCCGTGGCCGTGACGGCGCGGGCCGCGGCGGTCGCGGCGGGCCCAAGACCGAGAGCACCGCGCCCGCTGGGGCGCCCGAGAGTGGCCCGGCGGAGCAGCCGGGTGCTGAAGGGAGCTGACCATGCTGATCCCGCGCAGGGTCAAGCACCGCAAGCAGCACCGGCCTGACCGCAGCGGAGCCGCCAAGGGTGGCACCAGGGTCGTGTTCGGCGAGTTCGGCATCCAGGCGCTTGAGCACCACTACGTGACCAACCGCCAGATCGAGGCCGCGCGTATCGCCATGACCCGGCACATCCGTCGTGGCGGAAAGGTGTGGATCAACATCTATCCCGACCGTCCTCTGACGAAGAAGCCCGCCGAGACCCGCATGGGTTCCGGTAAGGGTTCGCCGGAGTGGTGGATCGCCAACGTCAAGCCCGGCCGCGTCATGTTCGAGCTGTCCGGCGTCTCCGAGCCGGTCGCCCGCGAGGCGCTGCGCCGCGCGATGCACAAGCTCCCGATGAAGTGCCGGTTCGTCAAGCGTGAAGTGGGTGAGGCGTGATGGCTAAGGGCCTGACCGCCGGTGAGCTGCGGACTTCTGACCAGGAGGAGCTGGTCCAGAAGCTGAAGGAAGCCAAGGAGGAGCTGTTCAACCTCCGCTTCCAGGCGGCGACCGGTCAGTTGGAGAGCCACGGGCGGCTGCGCGCCGTCCGCCGCGAGATCGCCCGTATCTACACCGTGATGCGCGAGCGCGAGCTCGGCATCGTCACGGTCGAGAAGGAGCCGAGCGATGGCTGAGACCACCGAGACCAACACCGAGACCGCCCAGGCGCGGAACTACCGCAAGACCCGCGAGGGTCTGGTCGTCAGCGACAAGATGGACAAGACCGTCGTCGTCGCCGTCGAGGACCGCGTCAAGCACCCGCTGTACGGCAAGGTCATCCGCCGTACGACCAAGTACAAGGCCCACGACGAGGCCAACACCTGCGGCGTCGGCGACCGCGTTCTCCTGATGGAGACCCGGCCGCTGTCCGCCACCAAGCGGTGGCGGGTCGTGGAGATCCTCGAGCGGGCCAAGTAAGTCGCCGTGCGGGAGGCCCCCCGGAAGGGGGTCTCCCGTGTGGCGTCCCCCCTCGGGCCGGTAGGGCCGGCGCCGGGGGAGCATTAGACCGAATCAAGTTCCGCCAGGCTCAGCGAATGAGAACCGGCGTGACATACGGGAGTTGACGTGATCCAGCAGGAGTCGCGGCTCAAGGTCGCCGACAACACGGGTGCCAAGGAGCTGTTGTGCATCCGCGTGCTCGGTGGCTCGGGTCGGCGCTACGCGGGTATCGGCGACATCATCGTCGCGACGGTGAAGGACGCTCTTCCCGCCGCGGGCGTGAAGAAGGGTGATGTGGTCAAGGCTGTCGTGGTGCGCACCAGCAAGGAGCGCCGCCGCCCCGACGGCTCCTACATCCGCTTCGACGAGAACGCCGCGGTCATCATCAAGGACAGTGGTGACCCTCGGGGCACGCGTATCTTCGGTCCGGTGGGTCGCGAGCTGCGCGAGAAGAAGTTCATGCGCATCATCTCGCTCGCGCCGGAGGTGTTGTAGATGCCGAAGCTGCATGTGAAGAAGGGTGACCTCGTCCAGGTCATCGCCGGTAAGGACAAGGGTGCCAAGGGCCGTGTGATCCGCGCCCTGCCGCGCGAGGACCGCGTGGTGGTGGAGGGCGTGAACCTGATCAAGAAGCACTCCAAGGTCACCCACCAGGGCCCGCGCGGCGCCAAGGAAGGCGGCGTGCAGACCCTGGAGGCGTCCATCCACGTGAGCAACGTCAAGAAGCTCAAGGATGACGCCAAGACGGACGAGGCGAAGAAGGACGACAAGCCCGCCAAGAAGGCCGCCGCGGCCGACGAATCGGGTGAGGACAACTGATGACCGCCACCACTACCGAGACCGAGCGCCCCGCGCCGCGCCTCAAGCTCCGCTACCAGGAGGAGATCGCGGGCAAGCTGCGCGAGCAGTTCGGCATCGCGAACGTCATGCAGATCCCCAAGCTCACCAAGATCAAGGTGAACATGGGCGTCGGCGAGGCGGCCCGCGACTCCAAGCTCATCGAGGGCGCGGTGCGCGACCTCACCGCCATCACCGGCCAGAAGCCGGCGGTCGCCCACGCGCGCAAGTCGATCGCGCAGTTCAAGCTGCGTGAGGGCATGCCCATCGGCGCGCACGTCACGCTGCGCGGCGACCGCATGTGGGAGTTCCTCGACAGGCTGCTGTCCCTCGCGCTGCCGCGCATCCGCGACTTCCGCGGCCTCTCGCCCAAGCAGTTCGACGGCAACGGGAACTACACCTTCGGCCTCACCGAGCAGGTCATGTTCCACGAGGTGGACCCCGACAGGGTCGACCGCCAGCGGGGCATGGACATCACGGTCGTGACCACCGCTACGAACGACGAACAAGGCCGGGCGCTCCTGAAGCTCCTCGGCTTCCCCTTCAAGGAGGCCTGAGCATGGCCAAGAAGTCCCTGATCGCCAAGGCCGAGCGTAAGCCGAAGTTCGGCGTCCGCGCGTACACTCGTTGTTCGCGCTGCGGCCGTCCGCGTGCGGTCTACCGCAAGTTCGGCCTGTGCCGCGTGTGCTTCCGCGAGATGGCGCACCGGGGCGAGCTGCCCGGCATCACCAAGTCGAGCTGGTAGCCCTGCGGGCCCTCGCGACGAAGGCCCGCGCCCTGCCGGCCGTACATCCAAGTCATATCAACCGGGCGCCGTTTCCGGCGCCCACGACCACACCGTAGGTCCCGCTCGGGAAACCGCGGTGAGGAGGGCCACCGGCCATGACGATGACCGACCCGATCGCAGACATGCTGACGCGTCTGCGTAACGCGAACTCGGCATACCACGACACCGTGAGCATGCCGTACTCGAAGATCAAGGCGCACATCGCCGAGATCCTCCAGCAGGAGGGCTACATCCAGGCCTGGACCGTCGAAGACGCCAAGGTCGGGAAGAACCTCGTGGTGGAGCTCAAGTTCGGGCCCACGCGTGAACGGTCAATCGCGGGCCTGCGCCGGGTGTCGAAGCCCGGCCTGCGGGTCTATGCAAAGAAGGACAACCTGCCCAAGGTCCTGGGCGGTCTCGGCGTCGCGATCATCTCGACGTCCGGGGGCCTCATGACCGACAAGCAGGCCGGCAAGCGTGGTGTGGGCGGGGAAGTCCTCGCCTACGTCTGGTAACGAGGGGAGGAATCACAGCATGTCGCGAATCGGACGGCTGCCCATCCCCGTACCGAGTGGCGTGGACATCGCCATCGACGGCCGGGATGTCACGGTCAAGGGCCCGAAGGGCACGCTTTCACACAAGGTCGCGGAGCCGATCGACGTCGAGCGCGGCGACGACGGCACCATCACCGTCACCCGCCCCAACGACGAGAACAAGGTGCGCGCCCTGCACGGGCTGTCCCGCACGCTGATCTCGAACATGGTGGACGGCGTCACCAAGGGGTACAGCAAGACGCTGGAGATCGTCGGCGTCGGTTACCGCGTCCAGGCCAAGGGCCCGACGCAGCTGGAGTTCTCGCTGGGCTTCAGCCACCCGGTGATCGTGGACGCCCCCGAGGGCGTCACCTTCCGCGTCGAGCGGCCGACCCTGTTCCACGTGGACGGCATCGACAAGCAGAAGGTCGGCGAGGTCGCCGCCAACATCCGCAAGCTGCGCAAGCCCGACCCCTACAAGGGCAAGGGTGTGCGGTACCAGGGCGAAGTCATCCGCCGCAAGGTCGGAAAGGCTGGTAAGTAGTCATGGCCTTCACCAAGGTTGCCAAGCACACGGCCGCCCGCGCCCTGTCGCGCGCGCGCCGTCACCGCCGCGTCCGCAAGAAGGTCGTCGGCTCGCCGACCCGCCCGCGCCTGGTCATCAACCGTTCCGCGCGCCACATCTTCGTGCAGATCGTGGACGACGTCGCCGGCCACACGCTGGCCAGCGCCTCCACCTTGGACGCCTCGCTCCGCACGGCCGAGGGCACCAAGACCGACAAGGCGAAGAAGGTCGGCGAGCTCGTCGCTCAGCGGGCCAAGGCCGCCGGGATCACCGCCGTCGTGTTCGACCGCGGTGGCAACCGCTACGCGGGCCGCATCGCGGCCCTGGCGGACAGCGCCCGTGAAGGCGGGCTGGAGTTCTGATGTCTCCGGCCCGCATCGCAATCAAGAGCAACGAAAAGAGGAACCACTGATGGCTGCAGCTCCGCGTCGCGGCGCCGGCGGCGGTGGTGAGCGGCGTGACCGTCGCGACGATCGCCGCGGTGGTGCTGCCGAGAAGGGCGTCTCGTACATCGAGCGCGTTGTGAAGATCAACCGTGTCGCCAAGGTCGTCAAGGGCGGCCGGCGCTTCAGCTTCACCGCCCTGGTCGTCGTCGGCGACGGCAACGGCCTGGTCGGTGTCGGCTACGGCAAGGCCAAGGAGGTGCCCGCGGCGATCGCCAAGGGCGTCGAGGAGGCCAAGAAGCACTTCTTCAAGGTGCCGCGCATCCAGGGCACCATCCCGCACACGGTGCAGGGTGAGGACGCCGCCGGCGTCGTCCTGCTGCGCCCGGCCTCGCCCGGTACCGGTGTCATCGCCGGCGGCCCGGTGCGCGCCGTCCTGGAGTGCGCCGGGATCCACGACGTGCTGTCCAAGTCGCTCGGCTCGGACAACCCGATCAACATCGTCCACGCCACCGTGGCGGCTCTGAAGGGCCTCAGCAGGCCCGAGGAGATCGCCGCCCGCCGTGGGCTCCCGATCGAGCACGTCGCGCCCGTACGCATGCTCAAGGCCCGCGCCGAGGGCATCGCCGAGGCCGCGGCCGCGGCGAAGGCGGTGAGCTAGCGATGGCTCGTCTGAAGATCACCCAGGTCCGGTCGAAGATCGGCGGCAAGCAGAACCAGCGTGACTCTCTGCGCTCGCTGGGCCTGAAGCGAATCGGCGACGTCGTCGTCAAGGAGGACCGCCCGGAGATCCGGGGCATGGTCTCCGTGGTGACGCACCTCGTCGAGGTGGAAGAGGTCGACTAGTCATGGCTAACGCTGAGAACTCCGGTGGCGGCACGCCGCTGCGCATCCACCACCTGCGTCCGGCCCCCGGCGCCAACAAGGCCAAGGTCCGCAAGGGCCGCGGCGAGGCGTCCAAGGGCAAGACCGCCGGTCGTGGCACCAAGGGCACCAAGTCCCGCACGACGGTCCCCTTCGGTTTCGAGGGTGGCCAGGTTCCGCTCCAGCGGCGCCTGCCCAAGCGGAAGGGCTTCTCCAACGCCCTGTTCAAGACGACCTATCAGGTCGTCAACCTGGACAGGCTCGGCGAGCTCTTCCCCGAGGGCGGCGAGGTCAGCGTCGAGACGCTGGTCGAGCGTGGCGCGGTCCGCAAGAACCAGCCGGTCAAGATCCTGGGAACCGGTGAGATCTCGGTGGCGTTGAACGTGCGTGCGCATGCGTTCTCCGCCTCCGCGAAGGAAAAGATCGCCGCAGCTGGTGGCTCCGTCACCGAGCTGTAGGAGGCAGGCAATACGAGGCGCGGGGGCTCAGAGAAGAGCCGCCGCGCCCGTAGTGCGTTAGAGTGCGCTGGACAAACGGTGTCCAGGGCTCGTTGATCAGAGATGTGCCGATGGATCACTTCCAGACCTTCGCTGGCCGATACCGCCTAACAGGCGCGCAGGAGGGACCGTGCTGACCGCGATTAGCCGGGCGTTCCGTACGCCCGACCTGCGCAATAAGCTGCTCTTCACGCTGGGAATCATCGTGTTGTTCCGGCTGGGTTCGGTGCTGCCGACCCCAGGCGTCAACACGGTCAACGTCCAGCAGTGTCTGAAAGAGGCGCAGGCCGGAGACGCCGCCAACATCTATGGCATGGTGCAGCTTTTCAGTGGCGGTGCGCTGCTGAAGCTATCGGTGTTCGCACTCGGCATCATGCCTTACATCACCGCGAGCATCATCCTCCAGCTGCTCACCGTGGTCATTCCACGGCTAGAGGCGCTCAAGAAGGAAGGCCAGGCGGGCACCGCCAAGATCACGCAGTACACGCGTTATCTCACCATCGGCCTCGCGGTCCTGCAGTCGACCGCCTTCGTCGCGCTGGCGCGCACCGGGCAGCTCTTCCCGAACTGCCGTCAGCCCATTTTGATCAACAATGACGTGTTCACCATCATCACGATGGTGGTCGTCATGACCGCGGGCACCTCCGTGATCATGTGGCTGGGCGAGCTCATCACCGACCGCGGGGTCGGCAACGGCATGTCCATCCTGATCTTCACGCAGGTCATCGCCGTCTTCCCGTCCGAGCTCATGAACATCTTCCGTCAGAACGCCTTCACCTTCGCCGTGGTGATGGTGGTCGGTGTGTTCATGATCGCGGCGGTCGTGTTCGTCGAGCAGGCCCAGCGTCGCATCCCGGTGCAGTACGCCAAGCGCATGGTGGGCCGCCGCATGTACGGCGGCACCTCGACCTACATCCCGCTCAAGGTGAACCAGGCCGGCATCATCCCGGTCATCTTCGCCTCCTCGCTGCTCTACCTCCCGCAGCTCGTGGTGTCGCTGTTCGGCAACAGTGCGGAGCCGAACGTCGTCGTCCAGTGGCTCGCGCAGAACTTCGTCCGCGGTGACCACCCGGTCTACATGCTCACGTTCTTCCTGTTGATCATCTTCTTCACCTACTTCTACGTGTCCATTACCTTCAACCCCGTTGAAGTGGCGGACAACATGAAGAAGTACGGTGGTTTCATCCCGGGCATCCGCCCGGGACGGCCGACCGCTGAGTACCTCAACTACGTGCTCACGCGGCTGACCGCTCCCGGTTCGTTGTATCTGGGCCTGATCTCCATGGTGCCGATCATCGCGCTGGCGGTGGCAGGGGCGAGCCAGAACTTCCCGTTCGGAGGCACGAGCATTCTGATCATGGTTGGTGTTGGGCTGGACACCGTGAAGCAGATCGAGAGCCAGCTACAGCAGCGGAACTACGAGGGCTTCCTCAAGTAGTGCGCGTCGTCCTGGTCGGGCCCCCCGGAGCGGGTAAGGGGACGCAGGCCCAGTTCATCGCATCGAACCTGTCCATCCCGAAGATCTCGACAGGGGACATCTTCCGTGCCAACGTGTCGGGCGGCACGGAACTCGGCAAGCTTGCCAAGGAATACATGGACCGCGGCGATCTCGTGCCCGACGAGGTCACCATCGCCATGGTCCGCGACCGCCTCTCGGAGCCGGACGCGCAGGAGGGTTTCCTGCTGGACGGCTTCCCCCGCAACGTGCCGCAGGCCCAGATCCTCAACAAGATGCTGGCCGAGTTCGGCACCTCGCTCGATCTCGTCCTGGAGTTGGTCGTCGACGACGAAGAGGTCGTGCGGCGCCTCGCCGGGCGCCGCACCTGCCGCTCCTGCGGCAAGGTGTGGCACGTCGTGTTCGACCCTCCCGCCACCGAGGGGGTCTGCGACGCGTGCGGCGGAGATCTGTTCCAGCGCGACGACGACCGTGAGGAGACCATCCGCCACCGGTTGGAGGTCTACCAGGACCAGACGGCTCCGCTGATCAGGTTCTACGCCGACGAGGGCATCCTCCGCGGCGTGGACGCCACCGGCCCGGTCGAGGAGATCACGCAGCGGGCGATGGCGGAGCTGCGCCGCTTCGCCGAATGACGCATCAAGGGTCGTAGCTCCCCGAATCCCGCGATTTCCGCGAACGCCACTTCTGGGGTCATTCTCCAGGGGTGGCGTTCGGCGTGTTGGGGGACAATCGGGGGAATCGGGCTGCCGCGCCGTCCGTTGATTCACCCCAGGGGGTGCCAGTAAGTGTTCAAGAAGAACAAGCACGGAATCCAGGTCAAGACGCCGGAGCAGGTCGACAAGATGCGGGCCGCCGGCCTGGTCGTCGGCCGGACGCTCCAGTCGCTGCGCGAGTCCGTGCGCCCGGGCGTCACGCCGCTCGACCTGGACGCGATCGCCGAGAAGGCCATCCGCGACGAGGGCGCGATCCCGTCCTTCAAGGGGTACCAGGGCTTTCCCGCCACGATCTGCGCGTCGGTCAACGACGAGGTCGTGCACGGCATCCCGACCGCGCGGCGCGCACTGCGCGAGGGCGACATCATCTCCATCGACTGCGGGGCCATCCTCGACGGGTGGCACGGCGACTCGGCGATCACCGTCGGCGTGGGCGAGGTGGACCCCGCGCTGACCGAGCTGATGCGGGTCACGGAAGAGGCCATGTGGCGCGGTATCGCGGCCCTGACCGTCGGCAGGCACCTGTCCGACATCGGGTACGAGGTCGAGCGTTACGTTCGCTCTCAGGGCCGCTACGGCATCCCTCAGGAGTACGGCGGGCACGGCATCGGCACCGAGATGCACATGGAGCCGTGGGTCGCCAACCACGGCAGGCCCGGCAAGGGCCCCCGGTTCGAGCCGGGCATGTGCTTCGCGATCGAGCCGATGGTGAACGCCGGCACCGACCGCACCCGCGTGCTGGACGACGACTGGACGGTCGTCACGATCGACGGAAAGCCCTCGGCGCACTTCGAACACAGCGTCGCGGTCACCGATAATGGTCCTTGGGTGCTTACCGCCCTGGACGGGGGGAAGGCACGGCTCAGCGAACTGCTGGGAGGGAAGACCGACACCGGTGCCGGGCCGGGACGTTGAGCCCGCTTGACCCGTCGCGGGCCGGCCGTCCCCTCGGCGGACGTCAGCGCGGGAGTTGAGGGATCGATGGCGGCGACACCGGACATGAGGGCGTCGGACGGCGACAGGGACAAGGTGGCGGCGGCGCTCCGCGAGCACGCCGCCCAGGGCCGTCTCACGATGGAGGAGTTCCAGGAGCGCCTGGAGCTCGTCTATCAGGGCAGGACCTACGGCGATCTCCAGAGGCTGACCGCCGACCTCCCCGACATCGACCTGAACGCGCGCCCGGCCGCGCCGCCCGCCGAGCGGGAGCGGCCCGGCAACGCCCAGAAGGGCCTTCGGGCGGCGTGGGCGAGCTGGGCCATGGCCGTGGCGGTCACCACGGTCATCTGGGCCCTGAGCGACTTCGGCGGGTACTTCTGGCCCATGTGGGTGGCGGGCCCGTGGGGGGCGATCCTTCTGGTCAGCACCCTTTTCGGCGGCAAGAACCACGGGTCCAAGAGCTAGGGCCGCTTCTGCGGCCCGGGCCGGTGCGACCAGGGCCGAGAGGGACCCGAAGCAGGGGAAATGAGCGGGCACTCCGTATGGAGCGCCCGCTGTTCTCGTTTCACGGGATTCGACGCAGGCTTTACCGCTCACGGCAGTTTCCCGGTTTGGCGGGGGGTAAGTGATCTTTAGCGGACAACGGGGGTTACCGGCGAGAAGACGTACGCCGTCACCGTCCGTCCGCGCGTGGAGGACATGTGATCGCCGCCGCCGACGGCCCAGGCGTGTCCACTCGTGAGCACGCGCCCACCCAGGCCGGGTATCGGCGGTACCGGCGGCCGGGTGGGCGCGTCCACGTGCGAAGACCCGCACGTCGGCCATCCCGTCGGCGGGGCTGTCTGAGGTAGAGTGGTGGTCGGTTGTGTCCGGACAGAAGCCAGGCGTTTCGCAATTCCTCGCCGGTTGTCGTACACTCCTTTGTCGGCTCACTATGACCATTGCGCGTCCGGCGGCCTTCGCCGCCGCTCTCTGACGCGCTCGCGGTCGCGGCTGCGTAGTGTGCCGAAACCTCAGACGACCGATCAGTGAAACGCGAGGGACATGGCCAAGAAGGACGGCGCCATCGAGATCGAGGGCACTGTGGTCGAGTCGCTGCCCAACGCGATGTTCCGGGTGCAGCTCGACAACGGCCATAAGGTCCTGGCCCACATCAGCGGACGAATGCGGATGCACTACATCCGGATTCTCCCCGACGACCGGGTCGTCGTGGAACTGAGCCCCTACGACCTCAGTCGTGGGCGGATCGTCTACCGATACAAGTAAGCCCTTCCCGGGTGGCGTGGAAGAGGCCGGCCGCTCGCGCGCAGGCGCGGCGGGCGACTCTGCGGCGTCGGCGGGCGGGCCGTCTGAGGAAACGACAAGGACTATGAAGGTCAAGCCGAGCGTCAAGAAGATCTGCGACAAGTGCAAGGTGATCCGCCGGCACGGTCGCGTCATGGTGATCTGCGACAACCTGCGCCACAAGCAGCGCCAGGGCTGATCGCGCCCGGGCGACGCCTCAGGGGCGTGGCCGGGTAGGAACAAGTGAACACCTCGCAGTAGCGCATCACACCCGCGCAGGCGGCGCACGCCGAACCACGCGGGAGACCCCCGGTCGGAGGCCGGGGCCCTCACCCCGGGCATGGGGAGGGGTAGTGAGGCGCAAGACCTCCGCCACATCGAAGGAGAATGCCCGACCATGGCTCGCCTGGTTGGCGTCGACCTCCCCCGCGACAAGCGGCTGGAGATCGCTCTCACCTACATCTACGGAATCGGCCGCAGCCGCGCTCAGGAAGTGCTGCAGGCCACGGGCATCAGCGGGGACCTTCGCGTCCACCAGCTGAGCGACACCGAGCTGGTGCCGCTGCGTGACTACATCGAGGCCACCTTCAAGATCGAGGGTGACCTGCGCCGCGAGGTCCAGGCCGACATCCGACGCAAGATCGAGATCGGGTGCTACCAGGGCATCCGTCACCGCCGCGGCCTTCCCGTGCACGGTCAGCGCACGCAGACCAACGCGCGCACCCGCAAGGGCAAGAAGAAGACCGTGGCCGGCAAGAAGAAGCCCGGCAAGAAGTAGTCCTCGCCGGTGGCGCGCGACAGGGCCCGGCGGCCCGCCTCGCGCCCCCGCACACGCAGCAGGACCGACCACCTCAGGAGATAGCGCTACATGCCGCCGAAGAGCCGCCAAGGCGCACCGAAGAAGGTGCGCCGCAAGGAGAAGAAGAACGTCGCTCACGGGCACGCCCACATCAAGAGCACGTTCAACAACACGATCGTCTCGATCACCGACCCCAGCGGGAACGTGATCTCCTGGGCGAGCGCCGGCCACGTCGGGTTCAAGGGCTCCCGCAAGTCCACCCCGTTCGCCGCGCAGATGGCCGCCGAGAACGCCGCCCGCCGCGCCATGGAGCACGGCATGCGCAAGGTCGACGTCTTCGTGAAGGGCCCCGGGTCCGGTCGTGAGACCGCCATCCGGTCCCTCCAGGCCACCGGCCTGGAGGTGGGTTCCATCCAGGATGTGACCCCGGTTCCCCACAACGGTTGCCGTCCGCCCAAGCGCCGCCGCGTCTGAGGCCCAGGAGAGACAGAGAAATGGCTCGTTACACCGGAGCGGACTGCAAGCTCTGCCGCCGTGAGAAGACCAAGCTCTTCCTCAAGGGCGCCAAGTGTGAGTCCCCCAAGTGCCCCATCGAGATCCGTCCTTACCCGCCGGGTGAGCACGGCCGCGGCCGTCCCAAGGAGTCGGAGTACCAGCTCCAGCTCCGGGAGAAGCAGAAGACCCGCCGCATCTACGGCATCCTCGAGAAGCAGTTCCGCAACTACTACGAGGAAGCCAACCGCAAGTCCGGCAAGACCGGTGAGAACCTCCTCCAGATCCTGGAGAGCCGCCTGGACAACGTCGTGTTCCGGGCCGGCCTCGCCGTCTCGCGCGACGCCGCGCGCCAGCAGGTGCGCCACGGCCACATCCTGGTGAACGGCAAGAAGGTCGACATCCCGTCCTACCGGGTCCGGGAGCACGACATCATCGAGGTGCGCGAGAAGTCCCGCAACCTCATGCCGTACGAGGTGGCCCGCGCCACCGTCGGCGACAGGACCGTCCCGGCCTGGCTCGGCATCGTGCCGGACAAGCTGCGCGTCCTGGTGCACCAGCTCCCGGTCCGCCAGCAGATCGACACGCAGGTCCAGGAGCAGCTGATCGTCGAGCTCTACTCCAAGTAAGAGTTCGAGACCCATCCACCGGGCGAGCGTCAGGCGAGCCCGGTGGGGGGGAGAATAACCATCGCGGTGGTCAAATAGCGGGCCCCGCGGAACCCAGGGGAGAACCCAATGCTGATCGCACAGCGTCCCTCCCTCCTCGAAGAGTCGATCGAGGAGACCAGGTCGCGGTTCGTCATCGAGCCGCTGGAGCCGGGCTTCGGCTACACCATCGGCAACTCGCTGCGCCGCACGCTGCTGTCCTCCATCCCGGGGGCGGCGGTCACGAGCATCCGCATCGAGGGCGTGCTGCACGAGTTCTCGACCGTGCCCGGGGTCAAGGAAGACGTCACCGACATCATCCTCAACCTCAAGGCGCTGGTCGTCTCCTCCGAGCACGACGAGCCGGTCGTGATGTACCTGCGCAAGCAGGGCCCCGGCGAGGTCACCGCCGCGGACATCGCGCCGCCCGCCGGTGTCGAGGTCCACAACCCCGACCTGCACATCGCCACGCTGAACGGCAAGGCCAAGCTGGAGATGGAGCTGACCGTCGAGCGCGGCCGCGGCTACGTCTCCGCCGCCCAGAACAAGCAGCCCGGCCAGGAGATCGGCCGCGTTCCCGTCGACTCGATCTACTCGCCGGTGCTCAAGGTCACCTACAAGGTCGAGGCCACCCGAGTCGAGCAGCGCACCGACTTCGACCGCCTCATCCTCGACGTCGAGACCAAGCCGTCGATGAAGCCCCGCGACGCCGTGGCCTCCGCCGGCAAGACCCTGGTCGAGCTGTTCGGCCTGGCGCGCGAGCTCAACGTCGAGGCCGAGGGCATCGACATCGGCCCGTCGCCGACGGACGCGGCGCTCGCCGCCGACCTGGCGCTGCCGATCGAGGAGCTGAACCTCACCGTTCGCTCCTACAACTGCCTCAAGCGCGAGGGCATCCACACCGTGGGCGAGCTGGTCGCGCGCAGCGAGCAGGACCTGCTGGACATCCGCAACTTCGGCGCCAAGTCCATCGAAGAGGTCAAGCAGAAGCTGCACGAGATGTCGCTGGCCCTGAAGGACTCGCCGCCCGGGTTCGACCCGACCGCGGTCGCCGGTGGCGACTACGACGACGAGGACTCCCGGTACGTCGAGACCGAGCAGTACTGATCCACCGGTCGCGGCCCTCCGCTCACGGAGGGCCGCGATCACCGCATTTCACCTGACGGGAGCCTCGTCGCCGAAACGACCGAGGCTCCCGGCCCGACTCCGGTACCTGACACGGCCGGTGCGGGTTATCTCAAAGGAGACACCATGCCCAAGCCCGCGAAGGGTGCACGCCTCGGCGGCAGCCCCGCCCACGAGCGGCTGATCCTGGCGAACCTCGCCACCCAGCTGTTCCAGCACGGCCGCATCCGCACCACCGAGGCCAAGGCCAAGCGCCTCAGGCCGGTGGCCGAGCGTCTCATCACCAAGGCCAAGAAGGGCGACATCCACAACCGTCGCCAGGTTCTGACCGTGGTCAAGGACAAGGGCGTCGTCCACCACCTCTTCACCGAGATCGCGCCGACCTTCGCCGCGCGTCCCGGTGGCTACACCCGCATCACCAAGCTCGGCCCCCGCAAGGGCGACAACGCCCCGATGGCGCTGATCGAGCTGGTGAGCGAGCCGCTGAACGCCGCCACGGTGACCCGTACGGCTCCGGCCGCCGCGCCGGCGCCCGCCGAAGAGGTCGTCGAGCTTCCCGCGGAGGACGTGCGCGCCGAGGACGCCCCGGCCGACGCGGCCCCGGCGGACTCCGCTCCCGCCGACGCCGCCTCCGACGAGGACGCGCCCGCGGACGAGAAGACCGAGTCCAAGAAGGACGAGGCCTGATCGGGCAGTCGTGAGGCCGGGGCCTCTTCCCGGCCGTTGGTCGATCGTGCACGGGCCCAGCGCACCTCACCGGTGTGCTGGGCCCGTGGCGTTCCGCCGTACCCCACGCGAGAGGAGCCCGCGATGACGAACCCGCCCCACCTTCCCGCCACCCCGGGAACCGCCCCCGCGACACCCGTAGCCGCCGCGGAGGTCTTCTCCGGCGCCGGGCCCGGCGCGCCCGCGTCCCCGGCCGTCGAGCCGCCGGTCTCCGCCGGTGACGGCCGGGAGCTGGGGAGCCGCGCCCCCGAGAGCGCGACGACGGCCGAGGGCGGCGACGAGGCGCTCGTACGGCTCCGGATGGATCTCGCCTACGACGGCACGGACTTCTTCGGGTGGGCGCGGCAGCCGGGCCTGCGCACCGTGCAGGGCGAGTTGGAGAAGGCGCTCGGCCGCGTCCTGCGCCTGGACCCGCCTCCGTCGCTGACCGTCGCCGGCCGTACGGACGCGGGCGTCCACGCGCGCGGGCAGGTCGTCCACGTCGACGTGCCCGCCGCCTCCCTGAGCGCGGTCGAGGGACGCCGCGCCACGACCCCGTCGAGCACCGCTCAGCGGCTCTCTGCGCTGACGCGGCGGCTGGCGGGCCTACTGCCCCTGGACGTGCGGGTGCAGGCCGTCACGGAGGCTCCTGAGGGCTTCGACGCACGTTTCTCCGCCCTGTCCCGCCGGTACGCCTACCGGGTGGGCGACGCGCCCGGGGGCGTGGACCCGCTGCGCAGGAACGAGATCCTCTGGTACCCCCGGCCGCTGGACGTCGGCCGGATGAACGCGGCGGCGGCCCGGCTCGTCGGCGAGCACGACTTCGCGGCCTTCTGCAAGCGGCGCGAGGGGGCCACCACGATCCGGGAGCTCCAGCGCCTGGAATGGGCCCGCGAGCCCGGCGGGCTCCTCGTGGCCACGGTCGTGGCCGACGCCTTCTGCCACTCCATGGTCCGCGCGCTCGTCGGGGCGCTGCTCGCCGTCGGCGAGGGCAACCGGCCCGTCGAATGGCCGGGCACCGTGCTCGTCAACGCCGTCCGCGACTCCGGCGTCAGCGTCGCCCCCGCCCACGGCCTGTGCCTCGAAGAGGTCCGCTACCCCGCGCCCGAGGACCTGAGCGACCGGGCCCGGCGGACCCGCCGCGTCCGCACCCTCGACCGCTGAACCCGTCCCCGTGGGACCGGTCAGCGGTCGAGGCGCGTCCCGGGCGCGCCCGGCCTTTTGTCAGCCGGTGAGGCGCTTCTGGATCACCTTGGCGGTCTGGTCGCGGAAGGCGCCGCTGATCGGGGCGAGGTCCTTCTCGGCGGCGGTGGGGGTGTGGCCGTCGGCGTAGGTCGCGAAGCTGAAGATGATGTAGCGTCCCCAGACCAGCCCGGACGCGTACCCGCCGGCGATGTCCGCCTTGTCCGCGCCGCTGCCCGCGTCGCCCGCCAGGCCGCGGAACCAGACCGTCTTCGCCAGGTCCTTCTTCTTGTCCACGGCGACGGCGGCCTGCTTGGTGGGGAACACCGCGATGCCGGTCGTGACGGCGTAACGCCGCTTGCCGTCCACGTACGTCGCCCGCAGCACCCGCGTGCACCCGGCCTTCTTCAGCGCCGTGGCGAACGTCCCGACCGCGGCCTTCTGCCACTGGGCGGTGAGATCGACCTTGGCGCGGACGTAGGCGCGGCCCTGGACCGTCACCTTCTGCTGGGAGAACGCCTCCTTCAGCGTCAGCTTCTTGGGGTCGGTCTTCTCGGAGTTGAGCACCGTGGTCACGACCGGGGACGGCTCGGGCGAGGCCAGGTCCGTGGGCTCGGGGATCACGACGTCGACGGACGGCAGCGGCTCGGGCAGGCTCACCGGAGCGCTGTCCCGGTTGAGCGCCTGGTAGCCGAACACGGCGGCCGTGCCCACCGCCGCGACCGCGACGGCCACGCCCGCGACCAGCACCACCCGCTTGCGCGAGTTCCCTTCGGGCGCGCCGGACGGCGGCTCCGGCGGGGGGACCGCGCCGGGCGGGACGAACGGCGGCCGTTCCGGCACGGCCCCCGAGGCCCCCGGCTGCCCGGCCTGCGCCCGGTTCACGTCGACGCCCGTCCCCGTCGCGAGCGCGGCCGAGCGGGCCGGGAGGAGCTCCTTGGCGGACGCGACGTCACCCGGGCCGGTGGACGGCGCGACGCCGGGGCCGTTCGGCCCCACGACGGGCGGGCCGTTCGGGCCAGGGACCGGCGTGACGGCGGGGCCGTTCGGGCCGGTGCCGGGCGTGGCGGCGGACGGGGGCGCGGAGCCGGTGCCCGGTGGGATGGCCGTCGGCGTCGTGGGGGAGCCGGCGGCGGGGAGGGGCGCTGAGGCCGGTGATGGTGCGGGCGCCGTGGGGATCGGCGACGCAAGGGGAAAGGCGTCGCCGGAGGGCGCGGACCTGGCGCCTGGGCGCTGGGGCTCCGAGCCCAGGGGCGGCACCAGGGACAGGTTTCGCGGCGCGGGCGGAAGCGGGGTGCCGGGGGCCGGCGGGGGCCGTAGCCGTGCCGTACCGGAATCGGTCCTTATCTCGCTGTTTGTGGGGGCTGGGCCCAAGACGTCCTTGGGCCTGTTACCAGGCGCGCCCGGAGCCTCGGTGGGCCCGGAGTGCGGCGTCCGGCTCAGGGCGTCACTGGTCACCGGCGCCGGCGGAAGCGGCGTACCAGGCGGCGGAGGCGCGGCCGGACCCGCCGTGAGTCCACCCACGCGCTCCGGACCTGACCCACCGCCCGCGCCGGAAGGAGCCGCCGAAGGGGGCGGTCCGGTGGGAGTCCCTGGGGGAGCGGCCGGGGGCGTGGGGGATGACGTCTGCGAAGCGCCGCTGTCCCGCCGGGCCGAACCCGGCCAGGGAGGGAGGGTCACCGGCGCGGGAGGCAAGGGCGTGCCCGGAACCCGCCCCGACGTCGTCGCGGGCTTCGGCGGCGGCCCCGCCTGCGAGCGCGGAAGCAGCGGAACGCCCTTCCGCTCCCCTCCCGAAGCCCCCTCCCCTTGCCGGTCGGCCGGGGACCGCACATCGGCCGGTGGCCGTGCTCCGTCCTGGGCGGCCGGGAACTGCGCACCCGCCGGTGGTTGCGCTGCGTCCTGGGGGGCCGGGAACTGTGCACCTGGCGGTGGCTGCGCTGCGTCCTGGACGGACGGCAACTGCGCACCTGCCGGTGGTTGCGCTGCGTTCTGGGTGGTCGGGGATTGTTCACGTGACGGTGGCTGCGTTCCGGGCTGGACGGCCGGGAGTTGATGGGAGGAGGGGGATTCCGGGGCCGTCGGGCGCGAGGAATCGGCCGCGGGCAGCGTCGCGGCCGCGGCCGGGCGCGGCGCCGGAATCGACGGAGTGGGGACCGGCGGAGGCGACGGCGCGGGCACGGTCGGCGTCGGGGCGGGGCCGGGAGACGGCGGGGGAACCGGCGAGGGTCTGGGACCAGGAGTCGCCGGACCGCCCGGCCCGGCAGGCTCGGGCTTCGACGGCGACGGGACCTCCGCATCGACCGGGGACGGCCGTCCTGACGGCTCCCCTGGAGAACGCTCACCACCCGCGACGGCACGGCCGGGCAACTCGCCACCGACGTCCTGTGAAGCTCGTTTGGCGGGGCTGGGCTCAAGGGGCCAGACGGGCACGTCCCCCGGCTCGCCGGGCCGTACCGGCCTCGCGTGCTCAGCCGGCGACTGCGCCCAACCCGCCGATGGTGCCGGTGTCACCGGGGGGATCGACGCCGGTGATTGGCTCGACATGGTCGGGGCTGAAGTATCAGGCACGGCTGGCATGGAGGTCGGGCTAAGAACGTTCGGCGTGGCCGAATTGACCGGACTGCCCGATATGGCGGGAGTCCCTGGAGTGCCGGGCATGGCGGGAACCCCTGGAGTGCCCGGCATGGCCGGAGCCCCGTGAGCGCCGGGCATGGCGGGAGCCCCCGGAACGGCGGGCGTGGCCGGAGTGCCAGTAGTGCCTGGGACGCCGGGCATGGCGGGAACGCCAGTGGTGATCCCGATGCCGGGCGCGGCCGGAATGGCGGGGGCGGCTGACGCCGGGGGGATTCCAGTGCCTTGCGTGGTGGGGGCGCCCTGCCCGGTCCCGGGGACGGGGGGATCGACGGGGGGGAAGGCGGGGAGCGTGCCGCCGGGGCGGGTTTGGTCCAGTAGCGATTCGCGGGAGGGGCTCAGCGGAAAGAGGTCGCCTGGCGGGCCGCCCGCCGTCCTGGGCATCGTCTGGTCAGGGTTCGGCATGGCCGGCGACGCCGGGGAAGGTCCGGCGGCGGCCTGGCCGGTGCCGGGCCAGGGTGGGGTGCTCGGGGTCCGGGAGGCGGGGGTGTCGTCCAGAGGATCGGACGGACCGAACCAGTCCTGCTCGCCGGGGAACCGCTCCGCGGCGGGCCACGGTTGCGCCTCACCCCGCCCCCACGCCCGCCGCGTGCCCCCTGCGGGCGCCTGACCTGGTGCCTGGCTCCGTGGCGCGGGGTTGCCCTGTCTGATGTCCCCGGCGGGTGCCTGGCCCGACGGCATGGGGTTGCCCCGTCTGGTGTCATCAGTGGGCATCTGGCCTGGTGCCTGGCTCGATGGCGCGGGGTTGCCCCGTCGGGTGTCTTCGGCGGGCGCCTGGCCTGGTGTCCGGCCCGAGGGGGCGGGGTTGCCTTGAGCGGTGTCCGCTGGAGGCGTCTGGGGGGATGCTTGGCCCCAGGATTGGGGGGCGTTCATCGGGGACGGGGGGCCCGGGGGCGGAGGTGCCGGGGTGGGCTCGGGGGGCTTGGAGTGCTTGCTCGGCATGCCTGGGCGCGTCTGTCCGTCCGTGGGAGGTGCCGGGAAGGGCGAGTGGTCAGGGGATGTGTCGTGGGACCTCGCCTGCGGGTGTGGTGAGGCGGGGTTCTTCGTGTCGTGTTCGGTCCGCGGCACGGGCTGATGCGCCTGTCCGAAGCTCGGGGGCGGCATCGCCGGAGCCCCCGAACTCTCGGTCTCTCGCTCGTGCTCGGATCCGGAATCCTGGCCACGCATACGCGGAAGCGTATCCACAGTCGGAGATCGGCATACCGGTATGGGCGTTTCCGGGTCTAGGTCACCACCCGATCTGTGCGGTTATGTGGGTTTTTGGGGTAATCAAGTATCAATTGGTTTTCGCTCCGGTAAGGGCGCGCGTGTCCAAAGCCGCGAACACCGTCGCCTCCGTGATGTCGAGAGCGGCCCGGTTGAGCTGCTTCATCTCGCTCTTGGAGGGCTTGTGCCCGTCCTTGTACTGGAACCACAGCATGACGAGGTAGTGCCCCTGCGGCCAGGCGGCGGCGAAGGACTCCCCGGGACCGCCGAGCAGCTTCGTCGCGGTGTCCTTGCCGGGGAGCGGCGTGACGTAGTCCGCCAGCTCGTCCCCCGTCCCGGTCTTCCCGGCCTTCTTCGCGGCGGCCGCCGTCTTCAGGTTCCCCACGCCGACCGTCCCGATGAGGTTGCCCCGCTTGTCGCGGAAGCTGGCGCGCAGGAACTGCGTGCAGCCCCCCGCCTTGAGGGCCTTCTGGATCCCCGTGCCGTGCACCGCGTCGCCGCACTTCTTGTCCGTCCGGCGCACCGTCATCAGATAGGACCGGCCGTGCGCGGTCACCGTCCTGCGGCCGAAGACCTCCTTCAGCGTCAGCGGCTGGGGGTCGGTCTTCCGTGAGGCCGCGAACCCGTACTTGTCGTCGTTGCCCGTGACCATAGGAGCCTGCGCGCTCGGGCGGGTGTTGGGGACGGCGGACGTCGTCGGCGGATCATCGAGGCTGTTCAGGAACATGACGGCCGCGACGACCGCGCCGATCAGACCCACCAGGCCGCCGCCGACGATCAGCGGCGCCCGGGAACGCCGGTCGTCGGGCTCGGGCTCCGACCTGCGCGTCTCCATGGGAGGAGGCGGCGGCTCGCCCTTGGACGGACGGTCGTCCTTCCGCAGGCGCGAGAAGGGGTCGGAGCTCTGCGGCGCGAACGCCTCGAACGGGCGCTCCTCGGCGCCGGGGGTCTCGGAGTCGCCGGCGGGTCTGCCCGGCGACGCCTCGAAGGGACGGTTCGGCGCCCGGCCGCCTCCGAACGACTCGGGCTGGGACTGCGCGGACTCGAAGGGACGGCTCGGGGCCCGGGGCGGCTCGAACGCGGAGGCCGGGGTCTGGGGTGACGCGGAGTCCGGGGCCTGGGGGGATTCGTACGGCCGGGAGTCCGGCTTGCCGAAGACGCGTTCGAAGGGCTGGTTGAACGGCGTGGGGCCGTCCGGCTCCGCGAAGACGCCGCCACGTTCCCGGGGCGAGCCGGAGGCGCGCCCGCCCCCGAAGCCGTTCGGGCTCCCGGACAGAGGATCGCCCGAAGACAAGGGGTTCGAAGACAGGGGATTCGGCGGCGGGGAATTCGAGGCCAGCGGGTTCGGTGTCAGGGGGTTCGAAGACAACGGGTTCGAGGGGAGAGAGCCGGTGCCGGGGTTGGGGGCGCTCTGGTCGTTCGGTCCGGTCTGTCCGTGGCCGGTGCCGCTCGCGGACGGGGTGTCGCCGAAGCGGAAGTCCTTGGAGAACAGCGGGTCCCCCTGGAAGCCGGAGCCACGCCCCGGGCCCGCCGCAGAAGCACCGAAGCTTCCCGTCCCCGAGCCTGCCGCCCCGCTCCCACCAGGCAGGCCGGTGACCCCCGGACCGCCGGCGTTCCCCTGAAGGCCGGACGGCCCGGCGTTGCTCTGAACACCAGGCGAGCCGAATGGCGCGGCGTTCCCCTGAACGCCGGACGAGCCGAGCGGCCCGGCGTTCGGCCCCGACGAGCCGAACGGCCCGCCGTTCGCTCCGGATGGGCCGAGTGGTCCGCCGTTAGCTCCGGACGGCCCGAGTGGTCCGCCGTTGGTTCCGGACGGCCCGAGTGGTCCGGCGTTTCCCTGATGGTCGGACGTGCCGAATGGGCCGGTGTTTCCGGGAAGGCCGGACGAGCCGAATGGGCCGGTGTTTCCCGGAGGGCCGGAGGTGCCGAAGGGGGTGCCTGCCGGGTTGGGGAACGGTTGAGGGCCTGTCTCCGTGGCTGGGCGGGGGGTGCCGTGCGGGTCGGGGTTCGTGGTGGAGCCTTCGCCGGGGTGGCGCCCGAAGAAGCCGCCCGTGCCACGGGTGTCCGGGGACTCGCCGGTGGCGGGGGCTCCGAAGGGGGAGGCGCCCAGGGGGGCGTCCGTGGGCGTACCCTGCGCGCGCCTGCGGCGCTCTTCCATGCGGGACATGGGGCGTCGCCCGGGCTCGCTCTCTTCGGGCGGGGGGAGGGTCGGCCACGGCACGGAGGGGCCGGTGCGCTCTTCGGGGCGTTCTTCCGAGCCGCGTGACCCCGAGGGCTCCTGCGGCTCGTACGGGCGGTAAGGCTGACGGCGTTGCGGCTGATCCCCGGGGTAACCCATGCGCCGAGAGTAGCCCGGCGCCGCGACATAACAGGTCAGGAATAGCCGAAGTCCTGGGTCCACCAGATGTCCCCGGAGCCGTAGGCGACGCCGATGCCCACCGTCTTGATCTGGCAGTTCAGGATGTTCCTGCGGTGGCCTCTGTCGGCCATCCAGCCGCGCACGGCCTCCTCGGCGCTCTGGTAGCCGCGGGCGATGTTCTCGGCGGCGCTGGCGCTGTATCCGGCGCGGGCCATGCGGTCCCACGGGCTGCCGCCGTCGGAGGAGGTGTGGCCGAAGTAGTTGCGCGCGGCCATGTCGCGGCTGTGGGCGCGGGCGGCGCGGGCGAGGCGGGGATCGACGCGCAGGGGCGCGCAGCCTTTGCGGGTCCGTTCCCGGTTGGTGAGCGCGACGGCCGCCGCCTCCAGGCGGGACGCGGGCAGGGCGCCCTCGGGCGGCCCGGTCTGCTCGCTGCCGCTGGCCGTGCCCACCTGGGCGTCGGAGGGGATGCGCGACCCGGTTCCGTCGATGGTGTCGCGGGGCTTGGCGGACCTGCTGGGCGTGGGGTGGGGACGCGGCGCGCCGGTGGAGGGGGCGCTCGGGCGGAGCACGCGGCCGAGCGGCGCCAGTTCGGTGGCGGCGACCTCGGGCGCGGCCAGCAGGCGGCCACGTTCGGGGGTGGGCGCGGGTGTGCCGGTCTGCAGGTAGACCTCGACGGCGGGGGGCTCGGGCGGGTCGAGGCGGGAGACGACGATGCCGGCGAGCAGGGCCGCCGTCAGGCATGCCAGCAGGCCCACGTGGGTCCGCCTCGGGGGGAACCTCTGGGCGTTTCTGGGGGTGGGGCGCTGACTCATGCCGCTGCCAAATATAGAGAGGTCAGCTCATGTTACAGAAGAGACGCCGGGGACGGGTTTTTGTCGCGGAAAGGGCGTCCGAATCTGATTCTGTACCGGGTTTCGGACAGGGAACTCCGCGATGCGTGCCAAACCGGAATTCCCACGACCCGGCGCCCGTGTCCTCTGGGACTCCGTGGCGGCGGCCGGTACGCTGGAAGCGCGGACCTGGTGACGCGTCGTCGCGGCGTTCTCGTTTTGACCCGTGCACGTGTCGCCGGTAGTCTGCTCATTTGTTGTGTGTGGATCGGTCTGTCGTGACCGATGCGCGGCGCGTCCGGCGTCATCTCCCTGTTCGAGGAGACGGATGGTCTGGGCTGTCGTGCGCCCGCCCACGACCTACCGAGATGATGTCAATCCGACAGAAGGCTTACCACCGTGCGCACGTTCACCCCTAAGGCCACCGACGTAGAGCGTCAGTGGTACGTCATCGACGCCACCGACGTCGTGCTGGGTCGGCTGGCCACCCAGGTCGCGACGCTGCTCCGCGGTAAGCACAAGCCGATCTTCGCGCCGCATGTCGACACCGGTGACTTCGTCATCGTCATCAACGCCGACAAGGTGGCCCTGACCGGCAACAAGCTGGAGCAGAAGAAGGCGTACCGCCACTCGGGCTACCCCGGCGGCCTCCGCTCGGTCTCCTACGCCGAGCTGATGGAGAAGCGGCCGGACCGCGCCGTCGAGAAGGCCGTGAAGGGCATGCTGCCCAAGAACTCCCTCGGCCGGAAGATGGCCAAGAAGCTCAAGGTCTACGCCGGCGCCGAGCACCCGCACCAGGCGCAGCAGCCGGTCCCCTTCGAGCTCACCAAGATCGCCCAGTAGCCACCGTTGGCCGACGGCTGACGCCGATAGATCGAAAGTTAGAGGAGAACCGTGGCCGAGCCCACCGGTGTCGAGACGCCCTTCGAGGGCGAGCTGGAATTTGCGGAGACCTCCGCTGAGGAGTTCCCGTCCGAGTACACCAGCGAGTCCGCTCCGAGCAGTGACGTCGCCGCGCGTAAGCCCATCACCACGGGCAACTCGTACGGCACCGGCCGTCGCAAGGAAGCGATCGCCCGGGTCCGCATCGTGCCGGGCACCGGCAAGTGGACCATCAACGGTCGCTCGCTGGAGAACTACTTCCCCAACAAGGTGCACCAGCAGATCGTCAACGAGCCCTTCGTGACGCTCGGTGCCGAGGAGCAGTTCGACGTCTTCGCCCGCATCGACGGCGGCGGCGTGACCGGTCAGGCCGGCGCCCTGCGCATGGGCCTCGCCCGCGCGCTGACCGCGCTGGACACCGAGACCAACCGCCCGCCGCTGAAGAAGGCCGGCTTCCTCACCCGCGACGCCCGGGAGAAGGAGCGCAAGAAGTACGGTCTCAAGAAGGCCCGCAAGGCTCCTCAGTACAGCAAGCGTTGACGGGCCGGCTGTTCGGCACCGACGGAGTCCGTGGGGTCGCGGGCCGCGACCTCACGGCCGAGCTCGCCATGGACCTGTCGGTCGCGGCGGCTCATGTCCTCGGGGACGCCGGAGCATTCGAGTCGAGCGTCGGGCGGCGTGGCCGCCCGGTCGCCGTCGTGGGCCGGGACCCTCGCGCCTCCGGAGAATTTCTGGAGGCCGCGGTGGTCGCCGGCCTCGCGTCGTCTGGAGTGGACGTGCTGCGCCTCGGCGTGCTGCCCACCCCGGCCGTCGCCTACCTCACGTCGGCGCTCGGCGCCGACCTCGGGGTCATGCTGTCCGCCTCGCACAACCCGGCGCCGGACAACGGCATCAAGTTCTTCGCCCGCGGCGGCTTCAAGCTGCCGGACGCGGTGGAGAACGACATCGAGCGGCGGCTCGGTGAGAAGTGGAACCGTCCGGTGGGCGCCGCCGTCGGCCGCGTGCGCGACGCCTACGGCGAGGCCGACCGTTATGTCTCGCACGTCCTGACGAGCGTCGAAGGCCGCCTGGAAGGCCTGCGCCTGGTCGTCGACTGCGCGCACGGCGCCGCCCACATGGTCGCCCCCGAGGCGCTGCGCCGCGCGGGCGCCGTGGTGGAGACCATCGGCGCCGCGCCCGACGGCCTCAACATCAACGAGGGCGTCGGGTCCACCCACCTGGACGCGCTGCGCGCGGCCGTCGTGGAGGGCGGCGCCGACGCGGGCGTGGCCTATGACGGCGACGCCGACCGCTGTCTGGCCGTGACGGCGTCCGGCGAGGTGGTGGACGGCGACCAGATCATGGCGGTCCTGGCGCTGGCCATGCACGAGGACGGCACGCTGGCCAAGGACACGGTCGTGGCCACGATCATGTCCAACCTCGGCTTCAAGATCGCCATGCGCAAGGCCGGGCTGACCATGGTGGAGACCGCGGTCGGCGACCGGTACGTGCTGGAGGCGATGAAGGCAGGGGGGTACAACTTCGGCGGCGAGCAGTCCGGCCATGTCGTGATGCTCGACCACGCGACGACCGGGGACGGCCTCCTCACCTCGCTGCACCTGCTCGCGCAGGTCGCGCGGTCGGGCCGCTCCCTGGGAGACCTGGCCTCGGTCATGACCCGGCTGCCGCAGGTGCTGGTCAACGTGCGCGACGTGTCCAAGATCAAGGCCGCGACGTCCGCGGAGCTGGCCTCCGCCGTCCAGGAGGCGGAGAGCTCGCTCGGCGACTCCGGCCGCGTGGTGATCAGGCCGAGCGGCACCGAGCCGATGGTCCGCGTGATGGTCGAGGCCGAGTCCCAGGACGAGGCCGAGCGCATCGCCGGACGGCTGGCCGAGGTCGTGCGCGTCACCTGCGCCTGACCTGCCGGCGGGCCGTCGGAACCCGTGCGAAAGGCGGGGTCCTCCTTCCCGGGAGGGCCCCGCCTTTCGTCGTCCTGCCTGACGGGTCCGGCGCTCGGCGGGGCTCAGTGGGCCCGTAGCGCGGCGGCGAACCACTCGAACGCCGGGACGCCGCTCGGAAAGGGCGGCCGGTCATTGAGCACGCCCATCAGCTCCCAGAACCGCTCGACCCGCCGGTCGGTGAAGACCTCCACCCGCGTGGCCATGCGGTCGCGCTCGGCCGCCGGAGTTCCGGCCGGGATGAGCTTCCCGAGGATCTCCTGCCCCTCGGGGGAGCCGGGCGCGACCCCCGCGGCCACGGCGCCGCCCGCGTGCTCGATGACCGGCTGCACGTCGTACCCCTGGCCGTCGCCGCCCTCGGCGCCCTCGACGGCCATCTGGCGCACGCGGCGACGGAAGTCGTCGTCCGCCACCAACTCGGCCAGCTCCTCCCAGGCCCGAGCCTTCTCGGGGCCGAGCCGGTCCGGCTCGTCGGGCAGCACCCGCATGCCCTCGGCGATGCGCGCCCCCGGCGCGTCCGGCGCGATGCCGGCGAACGCCTCGTCCACGAACGCGTCGATGATCCGCCGTCTTTCCCGCGCGGAATCCGCCATGATCGTCATCTCCTCTCGGTCGGGTCATGCCTTCGAGGAGCAACCCTCCACCCTCCAGTAGGTGGAGACTCAAGCGCCTTTTCTCCCGTACCGGCGGCTCGGGGGCGGGGCGGCGTCCCTTAGGGTGAATGCTCGTGGTCCACCGGTACAGGCATCAGTTGATCGCCGTCGTTTCGCTCGCCGCGGGGGCCCTTTCGACCTGGATCCTCGCCGCCACCGGAACCGACGGCTACTTCTTCCGCTCCCTGCTGTACCCGTGGATGTTCGCCGCCGTGCTCATCACCGGAGTCGTGCTCGGCGTGTTCGTGCCCGTCAAGACCGCCGTGGCGGCGCTGGTGCCGTTCGTGGCGCCCCAGCCCGTCCTGGCGGTGTGGCAGGGGGTGTCGCCGCGGACGGCCGACACCCCCGGGCTGTGGGCGGTGGGGTTCGTGGCCTCCAGCGTGCTGCTGGTCTTCGCGGTCGGCTGCGTCGCCATCGGCGTCTGCGTGCGCCTCATGTTCCGCAGGTGAGCGCCGTCACTCCTCGCCGGCGAGCGAGACGCTGCGCAGCCGCCGGCCCGCCCACAGCACCGAGCCGACCGTGACGATCAGCACGGCGGGGACGGCGAAGCCGGCGCTCACCGTGGCCTCGAAGAAGCTCGACGTGCTGACCTGCGCGGCGATGGTCTGCGCCCACTGCTGGATCGAGAGGTTCTTGGCGCCCTGCACGTAGCCGCCGACGAGGTTCTCCCACACCACGGCGTAGATGATGCCGACGGTGACGGCGTGCCGGGTGACGACGCCGAGGAACAGGAACACCCCCGCGTAGGCGATGCCGCCGACCAGCGCGCCGAGCGCGAAGCCCGCCGCGATGCCGGCCTCGTTACCGAGGATGATGTACCCGGCGACGTAGGTGGGGACGGCGGCGAAGAGCGCGAGCAGCGAGGCCGCCACGGCGAACTTGGTGACGGCGATCACGGGCCGCGAGATCGGCTTGGACAGCAGGTGGATGATCGTGCCGTCGTCGATCTCGGGCGCGATGGTGCCGGTCCCGGCGATCAGCCCGAGCAGCGGCAGCATCGTGCCCACGGCGTACACCTGCATGAGGCGGACGGCGGCGTCCTCGCTGGTGCTGCCGAGCGCGCGCAGCAGGATCGCCAGGCCGATGAGCAGGAGCGGCAGCAGGAGCAGCAACAGCACCCTGCGGCGCCCGAGCACGGCGCGGTAGGTGATTCCGGCGACGACGGAGTTCATCGGGTGCTCCCGGAGATCAGGTAGGAGAAGACGCTCTCAAGGTCCTCGTCGGCGGGGGAGACCTGCCAGACCGAGACGCCGGCGTCGCGGGCGACCCGCGGCAGCAGCCAGGTGAACCTGCGGAAGTCCACGGCCTGGACCTCCAGGCCGTCCGCGCCCAGGGAGACCGCGCCCGAGGAGGCGTCGGCGATCAGCGCGGCGGCCAGCCGCCGGTCGTCGCTGGAGCGCACGCGGAACAGGTGGGGCCGGTCGGTCATGCGGCGGCGGATCTCGCGGAAGTCGCCGGAGGCGGCGTGGCGTCCGGCGACGAGCACCTCGATGTGCTGGGCGACCCGCTCGACCTCCTCCAGGATGTGGCTGCTGAACAGGATGGTGCGCCCGGCGGCGCCGAGGTCCCTGACCAGGTCCATCAGGTGGAGGCGCTGGCGCGGGTCCATGCCGTTGAACGGCTCGTCCAACAGCAGGACCTTGGGGTCGTGGACCAGCGCGGCGGCGACCTTGACCCGCTGGCGCATGCCCTTGGAGTAGGTCTCGACGCGGCGGTCCTTCGCGCCCTCCATCTCGACCATGGCCAGGGCCTTGGCCGCGGCGTCCTCCGGGGACGGCAGGCGGTGCAGGCGGGCGCTGGACAGCACGAACTGCCAGCCGGTCAGGAAGCCGTACACGCCCTCGCGCTCGGGGACCAGCCCGATGGAGCGGTAGATCTGGTGGTTGCGCCAGATCGCCTTCCCGTCGAGGGTCGCCGTGCCGGTGGAGGGCGCCAGGAAGCCGGCCATCATGTGCAGCAGCGTGGACTTTCCCGCGCCGTTCGGGCCGAGCAGCCCGGTCACCCCGGGGCCGATGGTCATCGTGACGTCGTTGACCGCCACCACGTTGCCGTACCAGCGGGAGACCTGCCCGAGTTCGATGATCATGATGCGGCCGCCTTGCGATAGCGGAGGACGAGGGCGGTCACGCTCAGGGCGATCAACGCCACGATGGCCGCCAGGGCGACGGGCCCGCCGATGTCCGGGGGATAGCCGACGTCGTTGTTGGGCGTGGTGCCGAACAGCCAGACCTGGAGGCAGTCCACCAGGAAGAACGGGTTGACCAGCCACGCCCAGGCCGCGGCGGAGTCACGGCTGACCGACATCAGCACGCCGACGAGCACGACGGAGATGCCGGAGGCCAGCAGGTACACCGCGATGACCGCCGCGACGCCGAGCCCGCGCCGTGGGGTGAACGAGGCGATCGCGACCCCCACGCACGCCAGCAGCACCGCGAAGACGACCGCGCCGGCGAGCGCGGCGAAGTACTCCTTGGTGTGCGGCGGGCCGGGCAGGTCGACCAGCAGCTCGCCGATGTAGGTGACGGTGATCGGCAGGGCGAGGAGCAGGAACATCGCGATCGCCATGGCGGCGAGCTTGGCCGTGATGTAGTCGGCCCTCGTCACCGGGCGCGACAGGTACAGCGGCAGCACGCGGAACCGCAGGTCCGGCGCGACCAGGTACGGCGCCTGCGCGGCGAGGAAGACCGCGAGCACGGCCTGCATGGCCACCGCGAACGTCGGATAGGCGACGCCCTGCTGCTTCACCACGACCATGATCGCGATGGACACGACGGCCGGCAGCATCATGACCCCGGCCAGCAGGAACGGCATGATCTTGGCGCGTGCGGTGCGGCCGAGCCCGAACAGGCCACGCAGGCTGTGGAGGGTCAGCGCGGCGAGCGAGGCGCCCCGGCCGAGCCGCCGGCCCTCGTAGTGGCGGTAGCCGATGTCGTGGATGACTCCGGTGGGCGCGGCGGGGGACCCGGGGACCGTCGCCGCGGGGGACGGCTCAGACACTGGCGGACTCCTCCCTGAAGACGTCCTCGATGCGGTGGCGGCCCTGCTCCAGCCGGACCAGGGACAGGCCCAGGTCGACGACGGCGTCGCGGACGACGTCGAAGGTGGCGGGCGCGCCGGCGTCCACGCTCAGCAGGCGCCCGTGCGCGGTGACGGACTGCCCGAGGGAGGTCAGCCGCTCGGCCAGGGCCTCCAGCCCCTCCTCGACCTCGACGGTGATCGACCGGGTGGCCTGGGTGAACTCGCCGATGGCCGACGAGCGCAGCAGGCGGCCCCCGTCGATGACGATCACGTGGTCGCAGACGCGCTCCAGCTCGCCGAGCAGGTGGGACGTGACGACCACGCTGATGCCGAACTCGGCGCCGATGCGCCGGATCAGGGCGAGCATCTCGTCGCGGCCCTGCGGGTCGAGGCCGTTGGTGGGCTCGTCCAGGAAGACCAGCCGGGGGTCGTGGACGAGGGCCTGGGCCAGCTTGACCCGCTGACGCATGCCGGTGGAGTAGCCGCCGATGGGCCGGTAGCGCTCCTCGTACAGCCCGACGTGGCGCAGCGTGTCGGCGGCGCGCTCGCGGGCGGCGCTGCGCGGCAGGCCGGACATCTGGGCCATGTGCACCGTGAACTCGGTGGCGGACACGTCGGGCGGGAGGCAGTCGTGCTCGGGCATGTAGCCGACGGACCTGCGGATCTCCAGCGCCTGCGTGGCGGGGCTCAGGCCGAGCACCGTCGCACTGCCCTCGGTGGGCGGCAGCAGCCCCAGCAAGATCTTGATGAGTGTGGACTTTCCCGCGCCGTTGGCCCCGACCAGGCCGGTGACGCCGGCCCCGGCGGTGACGGTGAGCCGGTCCAGCGCCGTCACGCGCGGAAAGCGTTTGGTGAGTCCCTCGGTGGCGAGGATGGTCATGACCGGACACTATCCAACCGCCGGACCGCGGTTCCTCCGTCAGACGGAGGAATTCCGCCTCATCCGCCTGGCGGGTGGGGCGATACGCAGGCCGTACCTGGCCCAGAAGAACCGCTGCGCGAGCAGGGTGATCGTGCCCGCGGTCGCCATGCCCGCGATGTTCACCAGCAACTGCGTCGCCGAGCCCGCGACCTCCTGCCACCTGCCGAGCGCGACGGCGACCGCCGCGTACCCGGCCGCGGGGACGGTCGTGACCGAGATGAAGACGCCGACCAGGGCCGACGATTTGCCCGCCGTCACCGACAGCACCCCGGCCGCCCCGGCGAGCAGCGCCACGATGAACGCCCACTTGTCCGGCTTCACGATGAAGGTCACCTCGTCGTGCCCGTTCAGGCTGCCGGGGCCGATCCACCCCAGCCCGCGCACCGCCAGCGCGCACGCGCAGGTGACGGCGATCGCGACCGCGAACCCGATCACCAGCGTGCGGGCGGCGGCCACCATCAGCCGCGGCTCCCGGCGCAGCAGGCCGAACGAGATGGCGGCCACCGCCCCGAACTCGGGCCCGAGGACCATCGCGCCCACGATGAGGATGAGCGAGGGGAGCAGCACGCCGATCGCGGCGATCTGGGTGGCGATGACGAGGAACGCCAGGTACGCCCAGGTGATGCGGGCGTCGGCCGAGACCTGCCTGGCCAGCTCGTCCCAGACCACCGCGTCCTCGGGCGCGCCGGGGGCCTCCGCCTCGGCCTCCTCGGCGACCCGGGACAGGGACAGGTCCACGCGCTCCACCGCGATCGAGCCCTCCTCGGCCACGCCGAGCTCCTTCAGGCGGGCCAGGACCTCGTTGGCGGCCTCCCTGGCCACGTCGAAGAGGATCACGTCGCCCTCGGGACGGCGGCCCGCCCCCGGGAGCACGACGACGTTGGTCACCCCCGTCGCGGACTCCAGCATCCCGGTGACCTCGGCGGAGCGGTCGCACGGGCAGATGATCCTCAAGTGCAGCACCGCAAAAGCCTACGACCGGGCGTCCACCGCCGCGGCGGCCGGGTGCGGGGCCTAGGGCCTGTTTCGAAGTCCGCTGTGTGACGGCGTGTCATGTCCGGACATGCAGTGAGGTCTCCGATAGAAGGTTGATCGACCAAGAAGAACCTTCACACCGGAGACCTCGTGGCCACCTTAGCGGTGACGAGGCGGTTTGACCTGACCGATGCGCAATGGGCACGCCTGGAGCCGCTGCTGCCCGCGCCAAGGAGATCAGGACGGCCGTCGAAGTGGAGCAAGCGGCAGCTCATCGATGGGATCCGCTGGCGGGCACGGGTGGGAGCGCCCTGGCGGGATGTGCCGGAGTGTTACGGCTCCTGGCAGGCGGTGTACGGGTTGTTTCGCCGCTGGCAGCGTTCCGGCGCCTGGTACGGCATCGTGACCGGCCTGCAGGCGATGGCCGATGCCGCACAGCTGATCGGCTGGCAGGTCGGGGTGGACTCCACGATCGTGCGTGCGCACCAGCACGCGGCCGGTGCTCGCAAGGATGCGACGTTGCAGGCCGAACCGCCTGGCGGGGTGCGGACCGAGCCGGCCGATCACGCTCTGGGGCGCTCGCGGGGCGGGTTGTCGACCAAGCTGCACCTGGCGTGTGAGCGGGGCCGAAGGTTGCTGTCGCTGGTGGTGACGGCCGGGCAACGCGGGGATGCACCGCAGTTCGACGCGGTCATGGCCGGGATCGGCGTGTCCCGGCCGGGACCGGGGCGGCCTCGTACCCGGCCCGATGTGGTGCTGGCCGACAAGGCGTACTCATCGCGGGCGATCCGTGCTCACTTGCGCCGGCGCCGGATCGGGTGCGTCATCCCTGAGCCTGCCGACCGGATCGCCGCCCGGCTGCGGCGCGGCAGCCGCGGCGGCCGTCCTCCACAGTTCGACCCGGCGCTCTACCGCGCCCGCCACGCCGTGGAATGCGGCATCAACCTGCTCAAACGCAACCGTGCCATCGCAACCAGGTACGACAAACTCGCCGTCCGCTACGAGGCCACCGCCCACATCGCCGCCATCAACGACTGGCTCACCTGTCTTCGAAACACGCCCTAGGTGCGGCGCAGGCGGACCCTGCGCACGGCGTGGTCGCCGCCCTTGTGCAGGACGAGCCCGGCCCGCCCGCGCGTGGGGGCGATGTTCTCGACCAGGTTGAGCTCGTTGACGTCTCGCCAGACGTCGCGGGCGAAGCGGGTCGCCTCCTCGTCCGACAGCTCGGCGATGTAGGAGAAGTAGGACTTCGGGTCGGCGAAGGCGGTGCGCCGCAGCTTGTGGAACCGGTCGACGTACCAGGTGCGGATGTCCTCGACCTTGGCATCCACGTAGATGGAGAAGTCGAAGTAGTCGTTGACGGCCAGTGCCGCCGGGGGAGCGGGCTGCAGGACGTTCAGCCCCTCGACGAGGAGGATGTCCGGTCTGCGCACCGTCTGCACGGCCCCGGGCACGATGTCGTACTCCAGGTGGCTGTAGATCGGGGCGTGGACCTCGGGGACCCCGGCCTTGACCTCGGCGACGAAGCGGACCAGCGCCCTGCGGTCGTAGCTCTCCGGGAAGCCCTTGCGGTGGGAGATGCCCCGGTCCTCCAGCACCTTGTTGGGGTACAGGAAGGAGTCGGTGGTGATCAGGTCCACCCGGGAGTGCTCGGGCCAGCGGGCCAGCAGCGTGTGCAGCAGCCGCGCGGTCGTCGACTTGCCCACCGCGACGCTGCCCGCGATGCCGAGGATGTACGGCGGCGGGGCCTGGTCGTCGCCGAGGAAGGTGTTGACCGCCGCGCTGCGCTGCCGGGCGCCGGTGAAGTGCAGGTTCAGCAGCCGGGTCAGCGGAAGGTAGATGTCGGTGACCTCGGTCAGGTCGATCGGGTCGTCCACGCCGCGCAGCTCTTCCAGTTCCCCGGCCGTCAGCGTGAGAGGCGTGTTCCTGCGCAGCTCCCGCCATTCCTCGCGGCTGAGCTCGACGTACGGACTAGGTGCCTCCATGGCCGCAAACTCTACTGAGCGCCCCGCGGACGGCCCCGGGGCACCCCCGGACGCGGCGTTCCCCTGGGCGTGGGGTGGCCGTGACAATCCCGTGACCAGGTGTCTAGGGGGTGAAGTGGAGTGATACCGGGGGGCACTGCGAGGAGACCACGGCCGCCGCGGTGCGGCAAGATTGTGCCGTGACGCACTGGCCGCCACCTGCCGCCCCGGCGCGCCGGAGCGTTGGCACACCCGTTGACGCGCGGGCCCCGCACCGCGAGCCGATCCCGTCGCGCGCCCGTCGCGGGCGCCGGCCGCGGAGGGCCGAGACGTGATCGTCGGCATCGGCGTGGACATCGTCGAGATCGCCCGCCTCGACGCCGCGTTGGAACGTACCCCTAAGCTCCGCGAGCGTCTGTTCACCGAGGTCGAGATGGGGCTGCCCATCGCCTCGCTGGCCGCGCGCTTCGCCGCCAAGGAGGCCGCGGCCAAGGCGCTCGGCGCGCCGCCCGGCCTGGCGCACAAGGACGCCGAGATCACCACGGCGGCCCTCGGGCGTCCCATCCTCAGGCTCAGGGGCCGGGTCGACGAACTGGCGCGCGAACTCGGCGTGCGGTGGTGGCACGTCTCGCTCAGCCACGACGGCGGGTTCGCGATCGCGTACGTGGTCGCCGAAGGGTGACCCGCGCCCCGGCGGGTGGCGTTCACCCGGGTGATCGGGGAAAGCTAGATTCGGTGGAATGCTGAGCGCGTACACCTCCGACGAGATCAGGGCCGCCGAGCGGGAACTCATGGCACGCCTTCCCGAGGGCACGCTCATGCGGCGGGCCGCCACCGGCCTCGCGGCCACGTGCGCCGGCCTGC
The DNA here is from genome assembly GCF_014205275.1 of Sphaerisporangium siamense. Classification (NCBI taxonomy): domain Bacteria; kingdom Bacillati; phylum Actinomycetota; class Actinomycetes; order Streptosporangiales; family Streptosporangiaceae; genus Sphaerisporangium; species Sphaerisporangium siamense. The sequence goes on along the minus strand of NZ_JACHND010000001.1, from coordinate 8,440,553 downwards.
TTCCCCGCGTGTACGGCGGGCGCGTCGTCGTGCTGGCGGGCGGCGGCGACAACGGCGGCGACGCCCTGTACGCGGGGGCGGCGCTGGCGCGCAGGGGGGCGCGGGTCCACGCGATCCTCGCCGGGCGCACGGCGCACGAGGGCGGGCTCGGCGAGATGCGCCGCGCGGGCGGACGCGTCGTCGAGGCCCGATCCGGGGACGCCGTCCTGCTGGAGGACCTGATCGTCCGGGCCGACCTGGTCATGGACGGCCTGGCGGGCATCGGCGGCGCCGGGCCGCTGCGCGAGCCGTACGCGACGCTGGCCCGGCTGTGCCGGCGGGCCGAGGGCGTCGTCGTCGCGGTGGACGTGCCGAGCGGCGTGGACGCGAGCACCGGCGAGGTCGCGGGCGAGGCCGTGCGCGCCGGCGTCACGGTGACCTTCGGAGCGGTCAAGGCCGGTCTGCTGATCGACCCGGGGGCGGCCCACGTGGGCGCGCTCACCCCCTTCGACATCGGCCTTCGCCCCTGGCTGCCCGAGCCGGGCGTGGTCGCGCTCACCGGCGCCGACGTCGCCGCCCGCCTTCCGCGGCCGGGCCCGGAGTCCGACAAGTACCGCAGGGGTGTGGTCGGCGTCGTCGCGGGCAGCGACCGCTTCACCGGCGCCGCCGTGCTGGCCGTGGGCGGGGCCGTGCGCGCGGGGGCGGGGCTGGTGCGCTTCGCGAGCTCCGCCGAGCCCGTCGCGCGGGTCCGGGCCCGCTGGCCCGAGGCCGTGACCAAGGTCCTCGCGCCGGGGGAGGGCGTCGGCGAGGTGGGGCGGGTGCAGGCGTGGGTGCTCGGCCCCGGCATGGGCACCGATGAGGACGCCCACGCGCTCGCCAGGTCCGTGCTCGCCAGCGACGTGCCCGTGCTCGTGGACGCCGACGGCCTCACCCTCGTCTCCCAGGACCGCTCCCTGCTGCGCCGTGAGGCCCCCACGCTGCTCACCCCGCACACCGGCGAGCTCGGCCGCCTGCTCGGCGTCCCTTCCGGCGAGATCGAGGCCGCCCGGCTGCGTCACGCGCGGCGGGCCGCCGAGGAACTGGGCGTGACCGTGCTGGTCAAGGGGTCGACTACGCTGGTCGCCGAGGACGGCAGGCCGGTCCGCGTGAACCTCACGGGCACCCCCTGGCTGGCCACCGGCGGCACGGGCGACGTGCTCGCCGGCATCGCGGGAGCCTTCCTCGCGGCGGGCATGACCTGCTACGAGGCCGCCTCGTGCGCGGCCCACGTCCACGGCCTCGCCGCCCGCATGGCGGCCGGCGGCCCGGGCGAGGGCGAGGCGCCCATCGCGGCGCTCGACGTCGCACTGGAGCTCCCCGCGGCGCTCCGCTCCCTCACGGCCGGCTGACAGGTTTACCCGTCAGGGGTAGGGCACTGTTCGTGCAGGACAGGGCACATGTCCCGGCCCGCGGGGGCCGTGGGACGAACCTGCCCCGCACGGGCGCGATACTGCGAGACTGAGAGGGTGAGCTTCCCTATTCCCGATGTCCACGGCCGCGTGGCCACGCCCGCCGAGGCCCGGGTCGACCTGTCGGCGATCAGGCACAACGTGTCCGTGCTGCGCGAACACTCCCGCGCCGCCGAGATGATGGTGGCCGTCAAGGCCGACGCCTACGGCCACGGCCTTGTGCCCTGCGCCCGCGCCGCGCTCGAAGGCGGCGCCACGCGCCTCGGCACGGCCTACGTCCGCGAGGCCCTGGAGCTGCGCGCCGCCGGGGTCACCGCGCCCGTCCTGTCCTGGATCCTCACCCCGGACGAGCCGCTGGACGAGGCGCTGACGGCGGACGTCGAGCTGTCCTCGGGAGCCGTCTGGCTGGTGGACGCGATCGTCGCCGCCGCCCGCAGGACCGGCCGCACCGCGCGGCTCCACCTCAAGGCCGACACCGGCATCACCCGCGGCGGCGCCACCGCCCGCGCGTGGCCCGAGCTGCTGGACCGGGCGCTGGCCGCCCAGGCCGAGGGCACCGTCGAGATCGCCGGGCTGTGGTCGCACTTCGCCTGCGCCGACATCCCGGGCCACCCTTCGATCGCCCGCCAGCTCACCGAGTTCGACGAGGCCCTGGCCGTCGCCGACAAGGCCGGGGTCACCGGCTCGCACGTCCTGCGCCACATCGCCAACTCCGCCGCGACGGTCTCGCTGCCCGGCGCCCACTACGACATGGTGCGGCCGGGCATCGCCGTGTACGGGCTGAGCCCGATCCCCGAGCTCGGCGACTTCGGCCTGCGCCCCGCGATGACGCTCACCGCCCGCGTCGCCATGGCCAAGCGCGTGCCCGCCGGCACCGGCGTCTCCTACGGGCACCTCTACACGACCGATCACGAGACCACCATGGCCCTGGTGCCGCTCGGGTACGCCGACGGCGTGCTGCGCGGCGCCACCAACCGCGCGGAGGTCCTCGCCGCCGGCCGCCGTCGCAGGGTCGCGGGCCGGGTCTGCATGGACCAGTTCATGATCGACGTAGGGGACGACCCGATCACCGAGGGGGACGAGGTCGTCCTGTTCGGGCCGGGCGCCCACGGGGAGCCCACCGCACAGGAATGGGCCGATTCCCTCGGCACGATCACTCATGAGATCGTGACGAGGATCGGTGCGCGCGTGCCGCGCGTTCACCGTTGAAAGGCACCGTTAGAAGGAGGTACGGATGCCCACACGCCGCAGGGTCGGCATCGCCGGGGCGGTCGTCGGCGCCGCGTCGGCGGGCGTGGCGGCGGCCGCCCTGGCCAAGAGGTACGCCGTGGGCCGCATCCGCCTGCGGGCGGACCTTGAGGCGAGCGAGCCCTTCGGCGAGCTGCGCGGGCGGCCCGCCACCGTGCGGACCTCCGACGGCGTCGAGCTGTACGCCGAGGTCGACGGCCCCGAGGACGCCCCGCTGACGATCGTCTTCTGCCACGGCTACACCCTCAACCTCGACTCCTGGCACTACCAGCGGCGCGACCTGCGCGACACCCACCGGCTGGTGTTCTGGGACCAGCGCTGCCACGGCCGCTCCACCCGCACCCCCGCCGAGGACTGCACGATCGACCGGCTCGGCGCCGACCTGGCCGAGGTGCTCAGGACGCTGGTGCCAGGCCCGTGCGTGCTCGTCGGGCACTCCATGGGCGGCATGACGGTGATGGCGCTGGCCGAACGGCACCCCGAGCTGTTCGGGGACAAGGTGCGCGGCGTGGCGCTGATCTCCACCTCCGCGGGCAAGCTCGCCGAGCTCACCCTGGGCCTGCCCGCGCTGTTCTCCAAGGTCGTCCACCGCGCCGCCGCGCCCGCGGTCTCCCTGCTCGGGCGGCGCGCGGCGCTGGTCGACAAGGGCAGGCAGGCGGGCAACGACGTGTCGTTCCTGGTGCTGCGCTACCTGGGGTTCGGCGACGCGACCAAGATCAGCCCCACGGTGGTCGACTTCGCCGAGTCGATGATCCGCTCCACCCCCACGGACGTCATCGCGGACTTCTACCCGGCCCTGATGTCCCACGACAAGCTGTCCGCCCTCGGCGTGCTGGACAAGGTGCCCACCGAGATCATCGTCGGCGACAAGGACTGGCTCACTCCTCCCGAGCACAGCAGGGCCATCCACGCGAGCCTGCCCACCGCACGGCTCACCGAGATCGAGGGCGCCTCCCATCTGGTACTGCTGGAGGAGCCCGAGACCGTGACCGGGGCGATCGCCCGGCTGGTCGAGCGAGCCCTTGAGGCCGGCGCCGGAGACGCGATGGGAGAGGCCGTATGAACCAGACGACCGGACACGTGACCCGACACGTGGCCACGACCGAGGACATGCGCGCGCTGGGGGAGGAGGTCGCGCGCCTGTTCGGTCCCGGCGACCTGGTGGTGCTGTCGGGCCCGCTCGGCGCGGGCAAGACCACCCTCGTCCAGGGCGTCGCCGAGGGTCTGAAGGTGCGCGGGCCGATCACCTCGCCGACGTTCGTGATCGCCCGCGTCCACCCCCCGCTCGCCGGCGGCCCGGCCCTGGTCCACGCGGACGCCTACCGCCTCGGCGGCGCGCTGGAGGTCGACGACCTCGACCTGGACGCATCCCTGGACGACTCGGTGACCGTCGTGGAGTGGGGCGAGGGCCTGGTGGAGGGCCTCGCCGACGACCGTCTGGAGATCGCGATCCGGCGCGCCGACGCGGGCGAGGAGCGCGTCGTCGAACTGCGTGCGGTCGGGGCACGGTGGAACGAGGCGATCAGCCGACTTTCGCCGATCTAGACCGGTAATCTTGCCTTTCTTGACGCACTCCTGAGTTCCTGTGAATCATCGGAATGAAGATCGTTCCAATGGGTTGGCCTGTCATTTCTGGGTATGCCAGGTTGGGTAAAGCCCAGGTGTGGTCGTGTCGGGCGGGGTCGGATCGTACGGCGAAGTGGAGTGCGACGGTGCACAGGGTCGGGCGGGTCGCGTTGTCGGGTGCGTTCGTTCTCTTGGGCGGGGTCGCGTGCACCGCCTCGGCCCAGACCGGAGGGACGGCCGATCCCACCCCTGCGCCGACCCTCAGCAGGCAGGACATCCGCGTCCAGCTCGTGCCGAGCAAGGTGCAGAGCGGGGGGACGCGCTCGATCCGCGTCCGCGCCTTCTGCCCCGTGCCGCAGGGCGGCACCGACTACCGGGCGACGGCACGGTCCAACTCCTTCACCGGCGTGGTCACGCTGACCCAGCCGCCGCTGTCCACTCCCGCGGTGTCCTCCACCCCGGTCACCACGACGGCCCCCTCGCCTGAGGTCCACGGCTTCGCCCTCATCGACGAGGACGCCCGGCCCGGCCGCTACGAGGTCGACGTCAAGTGCGACGGCACCAACGACACCGGCAGGGCCACGCTCACCCTCACCGCCAAGCGCTCCGAGCCCACCCCCACCAGAACCCGCGTCGTGCCCACCCGGGCGCCGCGGGCCGGGGGCGGCGGCACGGCCGCGGGCGCGATGGACGAGCCGTCCGGCATCCCCACGGCGGTGACCGTGGTGGTGCTGCTCGGGGCGCTCGGCGGCGGCATCGCGCTGGCGCGGCACAGGTCCCGGACGCGCTGACCGTCCCGCCCGCGCTCCCCCCATGGCCGACACCCCCAAGTGGCTGAGGATCGTGGTCGCCGGGGTCGTCACCGGCGCCGTCCTCTACGCGATCACCGGTGGCCCCGGGCGCGAGTCCGAGCCGCGCCGCGTCAAGGCCGCCGTCCCCGAGCGGCTCGACATCCCCTCGCTCGGCCTGAAGGCCCCCCTGATGAAGCTGGGCCTCGCCGGCGACGGAGAGGTCGAGCTGCCGCCGTACGAGAAGCCGTCCACGGCGGGCTGGTTCGACCAGAGCGTCGTCCCCGGCGACGCGGGCCCCTCGGTGATCATCGGCCACGTGGACACCAAGACGGCCCCCGCCGTCTTCTACCGCCTGCGCGAGCTCAAGAAGGGCGCGCTCGTCAAGGTCCGGCGCAGCGACGGCAGGACCGCCCAGTACCGCGTCAACGCGATCGAACAGGTCCCCAAGGACCGCTTCCCCGCCGAACGCGTCTACGCCGACGACGGCCTGCGCCTCGTCACCTGCGGCGGCGCCTTCGACCGCAGGACCCATGAGTACCTGGACAACGTCATCATCTACACGAGCCTGATCGGCGCCCCCTTCCCCGACGCGGCGTGACGCCCGCCGCCGGGAACGCGTCGGGAACCGGGGGAGCGCCATGGGCACCCGCAAGACCTACTAGGCTTGGCGTTTGTGCTGGTCTTGGCCTTTGATACCGCGACACCGGCCGTCACCGCCGCGTTGCACGATGGTGACCGGGTTCTCGCCGAGTCGACGACGATCGACGCCCGCAGGCATGGTGAGCTGCTGGTTCCCTCGATCCGTGAGGTTCTGCGCCAGGCGGGCGCCGCGCTGGGGGACGTCACCGCGATCGTCGCGGGAGCGGGTCCCGGGCCGTACACGGGGCTGCGCGTCGGGCTGATGACCGCCCAGGCCCTGGCCGCCACGGCCGGCGCCCCGGCGTACGGCGTCTGCACGCTGGACGTCCTCGCCTACGCCGCGGGGCTGAGCGAGCCGTTCGTGGTGGCCACGGACGCGCGGCGCAAAGAGGTGTTCTGGGCCGAGTACGCCGACGCGCGCACCCGCGTCACCGAGCCCGCCGTGGACCACCCCGGCGACCTGCCCGCGGGGCCGCCGCTGGTCGGGGCGGGCGCGCGCATGTACGCGGCGATCGTCGGCGAACACCGTCTGGCGCCGGGCGCCCCGGAGTACCCGTCGGCGGGCGCGCTGGCCGCGCTGGCAGCCGAGCGCCTGGCCGCCGGCCAGGGCGTGGACGGCGACGCCGTGCTCACCTCGCCCCGCCCGATCTACCTGCGCCGCCCGGACGCCCGCGAGCCGGGTCCGCCCAAGAAGGTGACGGCGTGAGCGTGGCCACGCTCCGGCAGATGACCGAGGCCGACCTTCCCGCCGTCCTCTCCATCGAACGCGCGACGTTCCCGTTCGACGCGTGGAGCGAGGGCATGCTGCGGGGCGAGCTGGCCGACCAGCCGCGCACCCGCCACTACATCGTGGCCGTGGCCGGGGGCGAGATCGTCGGGTACGCCGGTCTCGCGGCGGCCGGCGACCAGGCCGACGTGCAGACCATCGCGGTGCGCACGGCCAGCCAGCGCGCCGGCATCGGCAGCGCCATGCTCTCCGAGCTGCTCGCCGAGGCCGTACGCCGGGGCGCGACCGCGGTGTTCCTGGAGGTCCGGGCCGACAACCCGCCCGCGCAGGCGATGTACGAGAGGTTCGGGTTCGAGCGCATCGGCCTGCGCCGCGACTACTACGACGACGGAACCGACGCGATCATGATGATGCGGTCGCTGAACGGTCAGGGAGGCGATCGAGATGGCTGACGAGCCGTTGGTGCTGGGCATCGAGACCTCGTGTGACGAGACCGGCGTGGGCCTGGTCCGCGGCAGCACGTTGCTCGCCAACGCCATCGCCTCCAGCGTCGAGGAGCACGCCAGGTTCGGCGGCGTCGTGCCCGAGGTCGCCTCGCGCGCCCACCTGGAGGCCATGACGCCGACCGTCGAGCGCGCCCTGGAGCAGGCGGGGGTGCGGTTCTCCGACATCGACGCCGTCGCCGTGACCGCCGGGCCGGGCCTGGCGGGCGCGCTGCTCGTCGGCGTCGCCGCGGCCAAGGCGTACGCCATGGGGCTCGGCGTGCCGCTGTACGGCGTCAACCACCTCGCCGCGCACGTCGCGGTGGACCAGTTGGAGCACGGGCCGCTGCCCAAGCCCACCATCGCCCTGCTGGTCTCAGGAGGGCACTCATCGCTGCTGCTGGTGCCCGACGTCGCCAAGGACGTGATCTCGCTCGGCTCCACGGTGGACGACGCGGCGGGCGAGGCGTTCGACAAGGTGGCGCGGGTGCTCGGGCTGCCCTTCCCCGGCGGGCCGCACATCGACAGGGCCGCCACGCAGGGGTCGGGGACGGCGGTCGCCTTCCCGCGCGGCAAGTACGACGACGGCACGCTGGACTTCTCGTTCTCCGGCCTGAAGACCGCGGTGGCCCGCTGGGTCGAGGCCAAGGAGCGCGAGGGCGGGTCCGTGCCGGTGGCGGACGTCGCCGCGTCCTTCCAGGAGGCCGTGGTGGACGTGCTCACCCGCAAGGCCCTGCAGGCGTGCCGGCAGTACGGCGTCCAGGACCTGCTGATCGGCGGCGGCGTCGCGGCGAACTCGCGGCTGCGGGCGCTGGCTCAGGAGCGGTGCGACGCGGCGGGGGTGCGGCTGCGCGTCCCGAGGCCGGGGCTGTGCACCGACAACGGGGCCATGATCGCGGCGCTGGGGTCGGAGCTGGTGGCCTCGGGCATCGGGCCCTCCGCCCTGGACATCCCGGCCGACTCCTCGCTGCCGATCACCACCGTCCACGTGTGAGGCCGGGCGGCGTCAGTCCTTGACGGGGCGCGCCGGGCGCAGGAGCGCCTCGGCGAGGGCGAGCATCGTCTCCTCCAGGGCGCTCAGCCTGCGGGTGAGGTCGTCGTGCGCGGGCTGGATCACCTCGCCGACGGTCTCGGAGAGCTGGCCGCGGTCGGGCCGCGCCCGCACCAGCTCCAGCAGCTCGGCCAGCGGCGGCAGGGACGCGACGGTCTCGGACAGCCGGCGGTCGATCTCGTCGAACCGCTTGCCCTGCGCGCCCCCCTGGGCGTCGATGAGCTCGCCCACCCGCTTGTGCACCTCGCCGACCTCCAGCAGGCCGGGGAGCTGGCCGACGCGCTGGTTGACGGCCTCCACGCGGTCGTCCACCATTTCGAGCCGCTCGCTGACGTCCTCGAAGCTCGCGCCGATCGCGGTGAACCGCTCGTCGTGCCGGGACAGCGCGCCGTCGATGCCCGTGAGCCGCTGGTCGACGCCGGTCAGGCGGCCGTCGAGGCCGGTCAGGGCGTCGTCCACCTCGGTGAACCGCCCGTCGAGGCCGTCCAGCGCGGCGAGGCCGGCCCCGGCGGTCTCGACCCGGTCGTGCAGGCTCTGGAGCCGGACGTCCACGGTGTCCAGGCGACCCTGGACGGCCCCCAGGTGGCTGTCCACGTCGTCGAACCGGCCCGGGATGGTGGACACGGTGGACAGAGTGCCCTCGACGCCGGCGACCCGCCCGTCCAGGCCGTCGAGACGGTCGCCGAGCCGTGTCTCGGCCTCGGCCAGCCGGGTGGCCATGCCCTCCAGCCTCTCGGTGAGCCGCTCGACCGAGCCGTTGAGGCGTTCGACGGCCGAGGGCAGCATCTCGTCCAGGCCCTCGCTGAGGTCGAGGACGCCGCCTTCCAGCCGCTCGGTGCGCTGGGTGAGGTCGTGCAGGGCCTTGTCGACGCGGGTGAACCGGCCCGCGGCGGCCTCCATGCCGGACGCCAGGTGCTCCAGGCGGCGCGCGAACTCGGCCATGCGCTCGGGGAGCGCCTGGCCGCTCTCCAGGACGGCCTGGAGGCGCTTGAGGGCCTCGGCGACCCCCTCCCGTACGGCGCCGAGGTCGGTCCACAGGCCGGAGAGCTCGGTGATGGGCTTCACCCGGTCGCCCACGGCCTCGACGCGGTCGCCGAGCCCCGCCACCCGGTCGCCCACGAGGTCCACCCGGTCGCGCAGGGCCTCCACGTGCTGGGCCAGGCCCTCGGCCCAGGCGGGCGGCCGGGTGGCCAGCTCGCCCAGCCGGCCGTTCATCCCCTCCAGCGCGCCGTTGAGGCCGCCCAGTTCGCGTTCGCGCACCTCGCGCAGCAGCCATTCCATGCCTTCGAGGCGCTGGCGTATCTCGTCGAGGACCGCGCCTTGCGTGCGCTGCTCGTAGACGTGGTCCTGGGCCGCTCGGGCGAGGAGATCGCGCATCCGGTCGGAGATGGCGGTCTGGCCGCCCGCCTGGAGGAGGGCGTGGTTGGAGTGATCCACCGGAAGCTCCTTGACTCGCGGGCGGTCGCCGCACGGCGGTGGGGTGGGTCCTGAGTCGTCGCGGGGACGAATACGCGGCGAATAAGGCGGGTCGGCCATTGATCAGCCCAAAATCCCGCGCTGGCCAACTGTAGTGGCTCGGCGGAACGTTTTCGGGGCCGACTTTAAAACTTCGTGATTGCGGTGGGTTTGGGGGGATTATCGCGTTCGGGCAGGTCAGGATGGCCGGCAGATGAACGCGAACGGGTCCGTGCCGATGCGGGTGAGCACCACGACGCACGATTTATCACCGGAAAGGCGGAGATCCTTCCTCAAGCGCTCCAGATCGATCGCCGAGCCGCGTTTCTTCAGCGTCACCGTGCCGATCCCGCGTTCCCGCAACGCCGCCCGCAGGCGTTTCAGCGAGAAGGGCAGCGCCTCCAGCACCTCGTACCGCGCGGCCCACGGAGTGGACGCCGGGGAGCCGGCCGTGATGTAGGCGATGTGCGGGTCGACCAGGTGGCCGCCCAGCAGCGCGGCGACCTCGGCCACCAGGTGGGCGCGCACGGCCGCGCCGTCGGGCTCGTACAGGTACCGGGCGATCGGCCCGTGCGGCGCGGGCCCGAGGGAAGGATCGGCGGTCAGCGTCTCGCCGGAGGGCAGCATGGTCGCGCGGCGGCCCGGGCGCGCGGCGAAGGCGCCCGTCCACAGGACGGCCTCCTTGACCTCGCCCCGGTAGGACACCCACTCGGCCTCGGCGTCCTCGGGGATCAGCTCGTACGGGAGGCCGGGCGCGACCTTCAGGCAGGCCGCGCGCGCCCGCGCCGCGAGGGCGACGACCCGCGGCCAGGGCGGCGAATAGGCCATCGGGTCGAAGACCCGCCGGCCGGTCGAGCGCCGCGCCGGGTCGGCGAACAGCGCGTCGTACCCCTCCGGCTCGACCAGGGACGCCTCGCCCACCCGCACGGTCACCAGCCCGGCTAGGCCCAGAGCCGCCGCGTTCGCCCGCGCGACCTCGGCCGTGAGCGGGTCGGCGTCCACCGCGTCCACCCGGCGGCCCTCGCGGGCCAGCGCGATCATGTCCCCGCCGATGCCGCAGCAGACGTCCGCCACCGTGGTCACCTCGGCGGCCCCCTCGGCGAAGCGGCGGGCGCGGTGCGCGGCCACCTCGGCGCGGGTCGCCTGCTCCAGGCCGTCGCCGGTGAAGTACATGACGGCCGCGTCCGCGCCGAACTTGGCGGCCCCGCGCGCCCGCAGCGTCGCCTGCGTGAGCGCCGCCCCGCTGAGCCCCGGCCCGAACGACCTGCGCAGCCCGGTCACGACCCGCAGGCCCTCCTCGCCGGCAGCCAGCCCCGCCGCGGCCCGCCGCAACGCCTCCTGCCCGTCCGGCGTCAGCAGCTCACGAAAGGCATCGACATCCACGCCGCCCGACGCTACCGCCCTCCGGGCGCGGCCTGGTCCGACGCCCTCGGAGACCTCTTACGCGCCACTGGTACACCTCGTGTTGACTGAGTCGGCGGCCTTGCATACTGTTCAGTGTTGGCACTCGCCTATTGAGAGTGCCAAGACGAAAATGCGACGAGGCAGGTCTGACACCCGCGACGGCAGGCCGCTGGTCGCCTCTTCAGCAATCATCGAATATCTGAAGGGGAGGTCCGACGTGACGACCGCCACCAAGGTTCCCGTTAAGCCGCTCGGCGACCGCATCGTGGTCCAGCCGCTTGAGGCCGAGCAGACGACCGCTTCCGGTCTGGTGATCCCGGACACCGCCAAGGAGAAGCCGCAGGAGGGCAAGGTCCTCGCGGTGGGCCCCGGCAACTGGGACGAGGACGGCGAGAAGCGCATCCCGCTCGACGTCAAGGAAGGGGACGTCGTCCTCTACAGCAAGTACGGCGGCACCGAGGTCAAGTACGGCGGCGAGGAGTACCTCGTGCTCTCCGCCCGTGACGTTCTCGCGATCATCGAGAAGTAAGTCCCGGAGCGCGCCAGCGACCACCAGTCCGGAGCCTTACGAATTTTGCGTGTCACGCCCCGGGGCCTGTCCCTAGGCCCCGGGGCCTCTGACGCTGAGAGGACCTTAAATGCCCAAGATCCTGGAGTTCGACGAGGACGCGCGGCGCGCTCTCGAGCGTGGCGTGAACGCCCTCGCGGACGCCGTCAAGGTGACCCTCGGGCCGCGCGGCCGTAACGTCGTCATCGACAAGAAGTTCGGTGCCCCCACCATCACCAACGACGGTGTCACCATCGCGCGCGAGGTGGAGCTCGACAAGCCGTACGAGAACCTCGGCGCCCAGCTCGCCAAGGAAGTCGCGACCAAGACCAACGACATCGCGGGTGACGGCACCACCACCGCCACCGTGCTGGCCCAGGCCATGGTGCGCGAGGGTCTGCGCAACGTCGCCGCCGGCGCGTCCCCGCTGTCGCTCAAGCGCGGCATCGACCTGGCCGCCCGCGCCGTCAGCGACCTCCTCCTTGAGCGGGCCCGTCCCGTCGAGGACAAGAAGGAGATCGCGAACGTCGCCACCATCTCCGCGCAGGACGCCAAGATCGGCGAGCTCATCGCCGAGGCGTTCGACAAGGTGGGCAAGGACGGCGTGATCACCGTCGAGGAGTCCAACACCATGGGCCTCGAACTGGAGTTCACCGAGGGTCTCCAGTTCGACAAGGGGTACCTGTCGCCGTACATGGTGACCGACCCCGAGCGCATGGAGGCCGTCCTCGAAGACGCCTACGTGCTGCTGCACCAGAGCAAGATCGCCTCGATCGCCGACTTCCTGCCGCTGCTGGAGAAGGTCGCCCAGACCAAGAAGCCGCTGTTCGTGGTCGCCGAGGACGTCGAGGGCGAGGCCCTGGCCGTCCTGGTCACCAACAAGATCCGCGGCACCTTCACCTCCGTCGCCGTCAAGGCCCCCGGCTTCGGCGACCGGCGCAAGGCCATGCTGCAGGACATCGCGATCCTGACCGGCGGCCAGGTGGTCTCCGAGGAGCTGGGTCTCAAGCTGGAGAACGTCGGCACCGAGGTGCTCGGCACCGCCCGCCGCATCGTGGTCACCAAGGACACCACCACGATCGTGGACGGCGCGGGCGACCCGCAGGCCGTCTCCGACCGCGTCCGCGAGATCCAGTACGCGATCGAGCAGACCGACTCCGACTGGGACCGCGAGAAGCTCCAGGAGCGCCTCGCCAAGCTCTCCGGCGGCATCTGCATCCTGCGCGTCGGCGCGGCCACCGAGGTCGAGCTCAAGGAGAAGAAGCACCGCCTTGAGGACGCCATCTCGGCGACCCGTGCCGCGATCGAGGAGGGCATCGTCTCCGGCGGTGGCTCCGCGCTCGTGCACCTCTCCAAGGACCTCGACGACCTCGGCCTGACGGGCGACGAGGCCACCGGCGTCTCCATCGTCCGCCGGGCGCTCGTCGAGCCGGCCCGCTGGATCGCCGAGAACGCCGGCCAGGAGGGGTACGTCGTCACCTCCAAGATCACCGACCTGCCGGTGGGCCACGGCCTCAACGCCGCCACGGGCGAGTACGGCGACCTGATCGCCCAGGGCGTCATCGACCCGGTCAAGGTGACCCGCTCGGCCGTGCAGAACGCCGCGTCCATCGCCGGCATGCTGCTCACGACCGAGGCCCTCGTGGTCGACAAGCCCGAGGAGGAGGCTCCGGCCGCCGCGGGCCAGGGCCACGGCCACGGTCACGGCCACTGATCCGGCCACCGGCCGGCTTCCGCGCCGCGCACGGCCCGCGTCCCGCCCGGGACGCGGGCCGTGCTTTTTGGGTTGAATCGATTTTCACTTCGGCCGATTTGAGGCGGCGGTAAACCGATCGCGGCGCCGGGGCGTCGGCGGGCCCGCGAGCTGCCGCGACATCGGGCGAATATCACTCGAATTCGGGGCGCGGGGGAAATACGCAAACGCTACTGTGTGCGTTCGATTACGCAGGGTTATCGTCGCGTCAATGTGACCAATCCGTATCCGTTCACCATGACGACATGCGCGATCGTGGCGGGCATCATGCCTAACGTGACCGAGGGATGCGTCGCCGACGCCAAGACTGGGGTAAGGCTTGCGACGAGATCGGATGAGTCCGACCTCAGGGATCTGACGAGCCTTGCCGTCCAGGGGGATCGCACCGCGATCGAATCATTGCTGGGGCAGTTGCGCCCGATGGTGGTGCGCTATTGCCGTGCTCGATTGGGCCGGGTCTCCGGTCATTACCACATCGCCGACGACGTGGCCCAGGAAGTGTGCATCGCGGTGCTCGCCGCCCTGCCGCGCTACCGGGACATGGGCCGGCCCTTCGCCTCGTTCGTCTTCGGCATCGCCTCTCACAAGGTCGCCGACGCCCTGCGCAGCTCCGTGCGCTCGGCCGTGCCCACCCAGGACCTCCCCGACGGCCCCGACCAGGGCCCCGGGCCGGAGGAGACCGTCGTGCGGTACATCGAGGCCGCGCACGCCCGCGAGCTGCTGTCACGCCTTCCCGAGAACCAGCGCGAGCTGATCATCCTCCGGGTCGTGTCGGGACTGTCCGCCGAAGAGACGGGTAACGTACTCGGTATGTCACCAGGTGCGGTTCGCGTGGCCCAGCATCGGGCGCTGGCAAGGCTTCGGGCGATGGCCGACATGGAGTCGATAGCTTGACCGCCGTCCATCCGGCGCGTTCACTGCGACAACGTGGGGCCGAGACCGACCCCCAGGTTCTCGGGACGGACGCGATCATCGACGCGCTCGCGCGCCGGGAGCCGGCCGGCGAGCAGGACGACATCGTCGTGAGCCTGCTCCGCGCCCTCACCGAGGACGTCGATCAGCGGCTCTCCTCGGTGTCGATCACGCCGTCCACGTAGCCGCGGGCGTACTCCCAGCTCACGTAGTGGGCCGGGTCGGGCTCGAACGCCGGCTCGTGCACCTGTGGACGGCCGTGGTCGATCATCTGCCGCAGGTTGCCGCGCAGCAGGTCCCAGTCGAAGTAGTGCTGCTCGCCACACTCGGGGCAGTCGAGCACGAGCCCGAGCACGCCCTGCGGCTCCAGGAGGGAACGGAAGACCTCCACGTCGGCGAGGTCGGTCAGCGCCTCGTCCCGCTCGGCCAAGGTCAGCGGCTCGGAGTCGTCGAGTTCGCCCATCGCCGCGGCGGGGTCGTTCGGATCGTCCGCGAATGGGTCGCGGGGGACGTCTTCCAGCACGCTTTCCACCTTATGACCCCCACCTACCCTGATGAGGGCAAGTGGTGGCGTAGCAGTGATACGACCTACCCTGATGAGGGGCGCCTGTAGGCAAGCGGTGACCATGCGGTCGCGCTCAGGTTATCCACAGGACGCCGAGGCCGTCACCAGCGGGCCACTAAACTGACTGCGGGGGCCGGCGCCTTTCCCCGTCTCGAAGAGCGCCATGGCAGGAGGGTCGCAGATGGCAAAGTTCACCGAGCCCGGGCTCACGTTCGACGACGTGCTCTTGGTGCCCGCCTATTCCGACCTGGCACCGGGAGAGGCCGACACCACCACCCGGCTCTCCCGCTCGATCACCTTGCGCATCCCGCTGGTGTCCGCCGCCATGGACACGGTGACCGAGGCCCGCATGGCCGTGGCGATGGCGCGCCAAGGGGGTCTCGGCGTCCTGCACCGCAACCTGTCCATCGCCGACCAGGCCCAGCAGGTCGATCTCGTGAAGCGCTCCGAGGCCGGCATGGTCACCAACCCCGTGACGTGCTCCCCTGACGACTCCCTCGCCGACGTCGAGGCCCTGTGCGCCAAGTACCGCATCTCGGGGGTGCCGGTCACCGACGACGACGGCGTCCTCGTCGGCATCGTGACCAACCGCGACATGCGCTTCGAGAGCGACCACGACCGGCCCGTGCGCGAGGTCATGACCCCCATGCCCCTGGTCACGGCCCCGGTCGGCGTGTCGCGCGACGAGGCGTTCCGCCTCCTGCGCCACAACAAGGTCGAGAAGCTCCCCCTCGTCGACCCCGACGGGCGGCTGCGCGGCCTCATCACGGTCAAAGACTTCACCAAGAGCGAGCAATATCCTCTCGCCACCAAGGACGCCGACGGCCGCCTGGTCGTCGGGGCCGCCGTGGGCGTGGCCGGCGACGCCGAGCAGCGCGCGATGGCCCTGATCGACGCCGGTGTCGACGTCATCGTCGTCGACACCGCCCACGGCCACTCGCGCGGCGTCTGCGACATGGTCGCCAAGATCAAGGCCAACGGCCGGGTGGACGTCATCGGCGGCAACATCGCCACGCGGGCGGGCGCGCAGGCGCTGATCGACGCGGGGGCCGACGCCGTCAAGGTCGGGGTCGGGCCCGGCTCCATCTGCACCACCCGCGTCGTCGCGGGCGTGGGCGCGCCGCAGGTCACCGCGATCCACGAGGCGTCCCTGGCCTGCGGCCCCGCGGGCGTGCCCGTCATCGGCGACGGCGGCCTCCAGTACTCGGGCGACATCGTCAAGGCCCTCGCGGCCGGGGCGAACACCGTGATGCTGGGCTCGCTGCTGGCCGGCTGCGAGGAGTCCCCCGGCGAGCTGATCTTCATCAACGGCAAGCAGTTCAAGTCCTACCGGGGTATGGGCTCCCTGGGCGCGGTGCGCAACCGCGAGCGCGGCGGGTCCTTCAGCAAGGACCGCTACTCCCAGGAGGCCGTCTCCAGCGAGGACAAGTACATCCCCGAGGGCATCGAAGGCCAGGTCCCCTACCGCGGCCCGGTCGCCGCCGTCGCCCACCAGCTCGTCGGCGGCCTGCGCCAGGGCATGTGGTACACCGGCGCCCGCACGATCGACGAGCTCCACGAGAACGGCCTCCTGATGCCCATCACCGCCGCCGGCCTCAAGGAGAGCCACCCCCACGACATCCAGATGACCGTAGAAGCCCCGAACTACCACGGCCGCTGACCCGCTCGCCACGACGTCCCCGCCACCCCGCGCGCGCCACGGGCTTGTCCGCGACGTCGGGTGGCGCCCTCGCGGGTGGCCGGCCCGGCGACGGGAACAACGGCAATGGCGCCGTGGTCCTGCCGCCTGCTCGTGATGTGAGCCGAGCCGGGGCGGTCCCACGGGGCCGATAGGGCGGGGGCCAAAGGTGGGGTTGGGGCGGGTTCGTAAGCTTCTCAAGCACAACGGGTTTTCCGAGACGGGAACGGCGACAGCATGACTCAGGTTGAAATCGGGCGCGGCAAGAGCGGGCGCCGGGGTTACGCGCTGGACGAGATCGGCATCGTGCCCTCACGGCGTACGCGCGACCCCGAAGAGGTCTCGATCTCCTGGCAGATCGACGCCTACCGCTTCGAGCTGCCGGTCGTGGTGAGCCCGATGGACAGCGTCGTGTCGCCGAAGACCGCCATCGAGATCGGACGGCTCGGCGGGCTCGCCGTGCTCGACCTCGAAGGTCTCTGGACGCGCTACGAGGACCCCGCGTCGCTGCTGTCCGAGGTCGCCGAGATGCGCGGCGAGGCGGCGACCAAGCGCCTGCAGGAGATCTACGCCGCGCCGATCAGCGACGAGCTCATCGGGCGCCGCATCGAAGAGATCAGGTCCGCCGGCGTCACCACCGCCGCCCGCCTGTCGCCACAGCGCACCGCGCAGCACCACAAGGCCGTGATCGACGCCGGGGTCGACATCTTCGTCATCCGCGGCACCACGGTCTCGGCCGAGCACGTCTCCGGCCGGGCCGAGCCGCTGAACCTCAAGCAGTTCATCTACGAGCTCGACGTGCCCGTGATCGTCGGCGGCTGCGCCACCTACACCGCCGCCCTGCACCTGATGCGCACCGGCGCCGCGGGCGTCCTCGTGGGCTTCGGCGGCGGCTCCGGGCACACCACCCGCACCGTGCTCGGCGTGGCCGTCCCGATGGCGACCGCGATCGGCGACGTCGCCGCCGCCCGCCGCGACTACCTCGACGAGTCCGGCGGCCGGTACGTCCACGTCATCGCCGACGGCGGCATGACCAGCTCCGGCGACATCGCCAAGGCCATCGCGTGCGGCTCGGACGCCGTCATGGTCGGCTCGCCGCTCGCCCGGGCGGCCGAGGCGCCGGGGCGCGGGCACCACTGGGGCTCGGAGGCCCACCACGGCGAGCTGCCGCGCGGCGCGCGGGTGGAGGTCGGCACCATCGGCACGATGGCGGAGATCCTCCACGGCCCGTCCACCGTCGCGGACGGTTCGATGAACCTCATGGGCGCCCTGCGCCGCACCATGGCCACCGCGGGCTACTCCGACCTGAAGGAATTCCAGCGCGTCGAGGTAGTCGTCGCCCCCCAGCTCCACTGACCCCACTCCCACCACCCGGGCACGCCCCACGACGTGCCCGGGTCAGCCGCAGGCCCATCGAGGCGACCTCGCCCCGGCTCATCCGCCGCCGCTTCCTATCCACCCCGTAATGGACGGGTGGGGTGGTGGGGTTCTGGGTCAGGTGGTGAGGAGGGTCAGGAGGTGGGTGACCTCTTGGGTCACGGCGGTTCTGGCGCGGGCGAGGTACTTGCGGGAGTCGACCACCGTGGCGTCGGCGGTCAGGTGGTCGCGGACGGCGCCGGTGAACGCGCGGTTGAGGTGGGTCGCGATGTTGATCTTCTTCATGCCGTGCCGCACCGCCTCGCGCAGCGACGCGTCGGGGACGCCCGAGGAGCCGTGCAACACGAGCGGGACCGGCACGGCCCGGTGCAGCTCGGCGATCAGCGCCAGGTCGAGCACGGCGTCCTTGGAGGTCATGGCGTGGGAGGTGCCGACCGCCACCGCGAGGGCGTCCACCCCGGTCGCGGCCACGTAGGACGCGGCCTTCCCGGGGTCGGTGCGCGCGCCCGGCGCGTGCACGCCGTCCTTGCCGCCGATCTCGCCCAGCTCGGCCTCGATCCACGCGCCGCGCTGGTGGCACCAGGCCGCCACCTCCGCCGTCGCGGCCACGTTCGCCGCGTCCGGGAGGGCGGAGGCGTCGTACATCACCGAGCCGACGCCCAGCCGCACGGCCTCCTCGACCAGCGCCCGGTCGGTCGCGTGGTCGAGGTGGACGGCGACGGGCGCGGCCGAGGACTCCGCGACGGCCAGGCAGGCGAGGGCGATCGGCTTGAGCGCTTGGTGGTAGCGGACGCAGTTCTCGCTGATCTGCAGCACCACGGGCGCGCCCGCGGCCTCCGCGCCGGAGACGATCGCCTCGGCGTGCTCCAGCTGGATCACGTTGAAGGCGCCGACGCCCGCGGGCGCCGTGGCCATGATGTCTCCGGTCCTCACGAGGGGCATGGTTCCACTCCGATCTCATCGCGAACCGCCCGGTAGATCCGCAGGTCGACGTCCCCGGCGACGGGGGTCGCCGCGGCGGCGGCGCCGAGCGCGGCGGCCGCGCGCAGCCGCTCCGGCCATGGCGTCTGTCTGACGAGGCCGCGGGCGAGCCCGGCGACCAGGGCGTCTCCCGCGCCGGTCGGGTTGCCCGGCACCGCGTACGGCATCCGGGCCCGCCAGGAGCCCTCGCCGGTGACGGCGACGAGGCCGTCCTGCCCCATCGACACGACCACGGCCTCGCCGCCGGCCCTTCGCAGGGCTTCGGCGCCCGCGAGCGCCGCGGCGACGCCGCCGGACGGCGGGGAGCCGGGGGAGAGGGCGCCGGCGAGTTCTGCGGCGTTGGGCTTGAGGATCGACGGGCGTCCCGCGGGGGCGAGCCGCAGCGGGGCGCCGTCGCAGTCCACGATCACCGGGACGCCGAGGTCGCGGGCGCCCTGGGCGAGCGTGGCGTAGAGGTCGAGGGGAACGCCGCGCGGCAGGCTTCCCGCGAGGACGACGGCGTCCGCCCGCGCCGCTAAATCCTGAAAAGTGGCCATAAATCGACCAAGCTCCTCTGGCGTCACCTCCGGCCCAGGCTCATTGAACAGCGCCGTTCGCGGCGCCGGAGCGGGCGTGTCCCGCGATCCGCGCGCCTCCCCGGGACCGGGTGAAGCGTGCGACCGTTCCGGACCGGGTGAACCGTGCGCCTCCCCAGGGCGGGGTGACGCACGCGTTTCTCCGGGACCGAGGGAAGCGGGTGCCTCCCCGGGACCGGGGGAAGGTGGTCCGGCCGTGGTAGGGGGCGTCTGAGGGGCGGTGGTGATGGCGACGGTGGTGCGGGATTCGTCGCGTATGCGGGTCAGTGCGGTGGGGAGCGCGGCGGCGGACAGGTCGGCCTCGATGGCCGCGCCGGTGAGGCCTCCGCCGAATCCCGCGACGACGACGTCCTCGCCGAGGGCCGCCAGCACGCGTGCGACGTTCACGCCCTTGCCCCCGGCCCGCCGGTGCACGACCCGGACACGGTTGACCCCGTCCCAGTCCACCCCGTCCACCGTGTACGTCACGTCCAGCGCCGTGTTCGGCGTCACGGTCAGGATCACGCCGGCACTCCACGGACCGCGCCGGGGTCGCCGGGCGCGGGAGTGAGGCGCGGGCGGGCGGGGGGAGGCGGGGTCATGAGCTGGGGAGCCAAGCGCCTTGGTGCATGACGGAGTGGACGGTCAGGTCGTCGTTGAGGACGACCAGGTCGGCGTTCTTGCCGACGGTGATGGAGCCGACGCGGTCGTCGAGGCCGAGGACGCGGGCGGGGGTGAGGGAGGCCATGATCGAGGCCTCGGTGAGGGTGAGGCCGACCTGCTCGACCGTGCGGCGCAGGGCGACGTCCATGGTGAGCGTGCTGCCCGCGATGGCGCGGCCCTCGACCAGGCGCGCCGCGCCGCCGGAGACCTCGACGTCCATGGAGCCGAGGCGGTAGACGCCGTCGCCCATGCCGGCCGCGCCCATGGCGTCGGTGATGAGCGCCGTGCGGCTCGTCCCTGCGGCCGTGTGGGCCAGCCGGACCATCGCCGGGTGGAGGTGCACGCCGTCGTTGACGAGCTCGACCGTGATGCGCTCGTCCTGCAGCAGCGCGGCGATGGGCCCGGGGTCGCGGTGGTGCAGCGGCCGCATCGCGTTGTACAGGTGGGTGGCGACCGTGCACCCCTCGTCGATGGCCTCCAGGGCCTGCTCGTAGGTGGCGTCGCTGTGCCCGAGGGCGGCGATCACCCCTTCGGAGACCGCCGCGCGCACCGCGTCCATGCCGCCGGGCAGTTCGGCGGCGATGGTGAGCATGCGCACGTGACCGCGCCCCGCCTTGAACAGTTCGGACAGCTCCGCCGTGGAGGGCTCGCGCAGCAGCGCGGGGTCGTGCGCGCCGCAGCGGGACCTCGCGATGTACGGCCCCTCGAAGTGGATGCCGGCCAGCAGGCCGTCGTCGCACAGGTCGGCGAGCGCGGAGGTGGCGCGGGCGAGGTCGGGGAGCGCGGCGGTGACGAGGCTGGCGATCATCGTCGTGGTGCCGTGCCGGGCGTGGAACGCGGCGATGCGCCGCGCCTCCTCGGGGTCCCCGGAGGGGAACGAGCCTCCCGCCCCGCCGTGGTTGTGGATGTCGACGAACCCGGGGACGACGTACCGTCCGCCCAGGCCGAGGCCGTCCCTGGGGGCCGTCCCGTGCCCGATGTGGGTGAAGCGGCCGTCCTCGATGGTGATCCAGCCCTCGTGCACGCCGCCGGGGGTGACGACGCGGGCGTCGGCGAGTGTGATGCTCATGAGGACAGGATCACAGATCGGGTCAGGTGCATCGGCTGGTCGGGGTCCAGTCCGCGGGCGTGCGCCCGCGCCACCGCGACCCGCTGCGCCAGCACCAGCTCGGCCATCGGGTCGGCGTCGCGGTGGAAGAAGGCGCCGCCCGCCCGCCGTACGTCGCCGGCGAGGCCGTCGGGTGGGGGGCCGAGCATCCAGGTGACCCGGCCGGGTCCGGCGATGCTGATCGGGCCGTGGCGGTACTCCATCGCGGGGTAGGCCTCGGTCCAGGCGCGGGCGGCCTCGCGCATCTTGAGCGCGGCCTCCTGGGCCAGGCCGTACACCCATCCGGAGCCGAGGAAGGCGATCTGCTCGGCCTCGACCGGCGCGGACGGCAGCGGTTCTGCGAGCGCCTTCTCGGCGTCGGCGACGGCGGGGGCGAGGTCCTCGCCGAGGTGGGCGCGCAGCAGCGCGAGCTGGGTGGTGGCGAACCGGGTCTGGACGACGGATCTCTCGTCGGCGAAGTCCAGGACGACGACGTCGCCGGCCAGGTCCATGACGGGGGTGGCGGGGTCGGCGGTGATGGCGGTGGCGGGGGTGCCGTCGAGCCGCCGCAGCAGGTCGAGGACCTCGGTCGTCGTCCCGGACCGCGTGAGCGCGAGCACGCGGTCGTAGCGCCGCGTCGAGTGCGGGAGGCCGAGGGGGGCCTCGGAGGCGGGGAAGGCGTCGGTCTCGCCGTGGCCGGCGCGCTCGCGGAGCGCGGCGTAGGACTGGGCGATGAACCAGGAGGTGCCGCAGCCGACGACGGCGACGCGCTCACCGGGCCGGGGCAGGGGGGCGGCCGCCGCCAGCTCGACGGCGCGGCGCCAGCAGGCGGGTTGTGAGGCGATCTCACTTTCGGTGTACGCCGTCATGCTCATAGCCTCCAGTTATGTCATCTTCTGCATTTTTTATAGCACTAATGAGCAAGATTGTGCAGTGCCAGACCGGGACTCCGGTGGTGCCGTGACACGCGGCGTTCTTGTGCCACGCTTTGTGCTCATGAGCCGTTACGAACGCTGGAACTCGCTCCTGGAGCTCCTCGCCCAGCAGGGGCGTCTGACGGTCGAGGAGGCCGCGGAGACGCTCGACGTCTCCACGGCGACGATCCGGCGCGACTTCGACGAGCTCGCCCAGCAGCAGATGCTCATGCGCACGCGCGGCGGCGCCGTCGCGCAGAGCGTCAGCTACGACCTCCCCCTGCGGTACAAGACGGCCCGGCACGAGGGAGAGAAGCAGCGCATCGCCGAGGCGGCGGCCGAGATGGTGCAGCCGGGCGGCGTCGTCGGGCTGAACGGCGGCACCACGACCTCCGAAGTCGCCAGAACCCTCGCCGCCCGCGCCGACCCCGGCGCGCGCCTCACCGTCGTGACCAACGCGCTGAACATCGCCGCCGAGCTGACCGTGCGGCAGCACGTCAAGATCGTCGTCACGGGCGGGGTGGCCAGGCCGCAGTCGTACGAGCTGATCGGCCCGCTGGCCTCGGGGGTGCTGGAGCAGGTGACGCTGGACATCGCCTTCCTCGGCGTGGACGGCATCGACGCCGAGGCGGGCGCCTCCGCGCACCACGAGGGCGAGGCCAGCGTCAACAACCTGATGATCGGACGGGCCGGGCGCGTCGTGGCGGTGGCGGACGCCTCCAAGATCGGCCGCCGGGCCTTCGCGCGCATCTGCGGCATCGACCGGATCCACACGCTGATCACCGACGCCGGACTCTCGGACGCCGCCGTCGCCGCGTTCACCGACAGGGGTGTTGAGGTCCTGCGGGTGTGACCTCCGCCTGACCGGGAATCGTCTCCGCGGCCGGAGATCACACAGGCCGTCGGGAATCGTGTCCCGCCCACCGGGAGCGGAAAGATCTACCGGCGAGGGGATGGCGGTGAGCCGACCCCTCGTTGACGAGGAGAAGGCAGGTCGTCGGCGGTCCACGCCCGCGAGAGGCGTCGTGCCCGCCGGAGGCCCGCCCGGGCATGCAGGTATCTACTCTCGGGTAGGAACGGGACGCAGGCGCGACGGCCGCACCCCAGGGGGAGCGCGATGGACAGCCAGGACGGTGCGAGGGAACGGGCGGCGCGGGAGGGGGAGGCCGGCGCCCGGCGCGCGGACTCCCATCCCCTGGCCAGGGAGGGCGGCGGCACGCACTCCGCCCGGCTCGGGCCGGCGGAGAGAGCGGCCGCGCTGGCCCGCATGGCCGACCCCGCGCACGAGCTCGACCTCATCGTGGTCGGCGGCGGCGTGGTCGGGTCCGGCGTCGCTCTGGACGCCGTCACCCGCGGGCTGTCGGTGGGCCTGGTCGAGGCCCGCGACTTCGCGTCCGGCACCTCCTCGCGCTCGTCCAAGCTGATCCACGGCGGGCTGCGCTACCTCGAACAGCTCAACTTCGACCTCGTGCGCGAGGCGCTGCAGGAACGCGCGCTGCTGCTCCAGCGGATCGCCCCCCATCTGGTGCGCCCGGTGCCCTTCCTGTTCCCGCTCACCCACCACGTGTGGGAGCGGCCGTACGTGGGCGCGGGCCTCACCCTCTACGACACGCTCGGCTTCTCGACGGGCCTCACCCGGGGCATGCCCGGCCACCGCCACCTGTCGCGCCGCCGCGCCCTGCGCCTGGCGCCCGCGCTGCGCAGGTCGGCGCTCACCGGCGCCGTGCAGTACTGGGACGCCCAGGTGGACGACGCCCGCTACGTCGCCACCATGCTGCGCACCGCCGCCTCCTACGGCGCGCACGTCGTCTCGCGCACGCAGGTCATCGGCTTCCTGCGGGAGGGCGAGCGCGTCACGGGCGTGCGGGTCCGCGACCTGGAGAGCACCGCGGAGTACGACATCCGCGCCCGGCAGGTGGTCAACGCGACCGGCGTGTGGACCGACGAGATCCAGGAGATGGTGGGCGGGCGGGGCCAGATCCACGTGCGGGCCTCCAAGGGCGTGCACCTGGTGGTCCCGCGGGACCGGATCCACTCGCTCACCGGAATCATCCTTCGCACCGAGAAATCGGTGCTCTTCGTGATTCCGTGGGGCCGGCACTGGATCGTCGGCACCACCGACACCCACTGGTCCCTCGACAAGGTCCACCCCGCGGCCTCCCGCCAGGACATCGACTACGTGCTCGACCACGTCAACGCCGTGCTCTCGGTGCCGCTCACCCGCGACGACGTCGAAGGCGTGTACGCGGGCCTGCGCCCCCTGCTCGCCGGCGAGTCCGAGGAGACCTCCAAGCTGTCGCGCGAGCACGTCGTCACCCACCCGGTCCCGGGCCTGGTGATGATCGCGGGCGGCAAGTACACGACGTACCGGGTCATGGCCAAGGACGCCGTGGACGCGGTCGCGCACGGCCTGGACCAGCGGGTGCCGCCGTCCTGCACCGACGCGGTCCCGCTGCTCGGCGGCGAGGGGTACCAGGCGCTGTGGAACCAGCGCCACCGGCTGGCGCGCGCCTCCGGCCTGCACGTCGCCCGCATCGAGCACCTCCTGCAGCGGTACGGCTCAATGATCGACGAGGTGCTCGACCTGGTCCGGGAGGACCCCTCGCTGGGCCGCCCGCTGTCGGGCGCCGACGACTACCTGAGGGCCGAGGTCGTGTACGCGGCCACCCACGAGGGCGCGCGCCACCTGAACGACGTCCTCACCCGCCGCACGCGCATCTCGATCGAGACCTTCCACCGGGGCACCGCCGTCGCGCAGGAGGCCGCCGAGCTGATGGCCGGGCCGCTCGGATGGGACGACGAGCAGGTCAAGCGCGAGGTCGAGTACTACACCAAGCGGGTCGAGGCCGAGCGGGCCTCCCAGGAGCAGGACACCGACCAGGAGGCCGACGCGATCCGCCTGGGCGCCCCCGAGATCGTCCCGGTCGGCGAGACGACCGCGAGGCGGCCGGCGGCCAAGAGGAGCTGACGTTCGCCGCTCGGCCGCGCGGCGCCGGCCCCGTCACCGGGAAGCACGGGCCGCGCGGCCGGGGCGCTCCGGGCCGTACTGCGCGATACGGCCCGGAAGCCGGAAAAGCCCCTGGAAACGTTATACCCGGAAGGGAATCCACGCCTGGTCGGCCAGGCTGGTCGCGTCGCTCGCCTTGAGACCCGCGCCGGACAGCGTCCACAGGGTGTCGCCGATGATCAGGCAGCGCTGGATCCGGGCGTCGAACTGGACCGGGTCCTGGCTCTTGGCGGGCTTCGGGTGCCTGACCAGCCCGGCCTGGGTGATCGCGTCGTCGCCGACCTTCAGCACCATGGCCGCCATGTCGGACTCCCCGGCCTCGCTCCCGCCCCAGCTGCTCACCGGCAGCACGGCCAGCCCGGACTCGGGCCAGTACAGGAACGCGTGCGGGTCCCACTCGGCCTCGGACGCGGACTCCTTCTGGTGGAACCGCGACAACCGCTTGGGCGCGGCCGGGTCGCCGACGTCGAACAGCGAGACCTGCATGCCGAGCGTCCTGCCCTGCGTGCTCGCCTCCTGGCCTATGCCGAGCAGCCGCCCGTCGCCGGCGGGGTGCAGGTAGGCCGAGTAGCCGGTGATCTTCAGCTCGCCGCGCACCGCGGGCCGCGCCGGGTCGCGCAGGTCGAGCGTGTACAGCGGGTCCACCTGCTTGAACGTCACCACGTAGCCCACCGGGCCGATGAAGCGCACGGAGTAGATGCGCTCGCCCTTGCCGAGGCCGGTGACCTGCCCGACCTGGGCGAGCGTGTCCGCCTTCAGCACGTATACCCCGCTGGAAGCGGCCGACGCGTTCGCGCCGCCCATGGGGGCGTCGATCGTGGTGGCCACCCGCAGGTGCCCGTCGAAGTCCGACAGCGAGTACTGGTTGAGCAGCCGCCCGGGGACGGCCCCGGAGGCGACGTAGCGGGGCGCGCCGGCGCCGCTGATGTCGAAGCGGTGCACCTCGGTCCGGTCCGGCGGCGCCTCGTCCTCTGGGGACCCGCTCTTGTCCGGCGACGGCGTCACCGCGGTCGGCGTGGCGGTGGGGGACTCAGGGGCCGAGGGCGACGGGGTCGGCTCGGGGAGCAGGGTCGGCATCGAGGGATCGGCGGACGGCTCCACCTTCTCGGCGGGCGGCGAGGTGACCGGGTCGCGCGGCGCGACGACCGTCGGGGAATCCGCCGGCGCGGCCCCCGGCGAGACGGGGGCGGGGGTCGCCGGCGCGGGGGTGGCCTCCACGGGGGGCGTGTCCTCGATCGGGCGCGCGTCGATCGGGCGCGGCCACCAGTACCGCGGGTTGCTCGTGACGTACAGGCTCGTCGGCGTCGCGTACACCGTGTCGCCGTCGGCGGCCACGGCGATCGGGTCGCCGGAGGCGAGCCCGGCCTCCAGGTCGATGGTGTGCACGCTCAGCAGCGAGGTGCCGGTGTAGTCGTCCGGGTGGCTGACCTGCTCGCACTTCAGCTTCTCCGTGCGGGCCGGCTGCCCGGCCGCCGACACCTCGTAGGTGGGCAGCCAGGCGTCGATGGGCGCCTTGCGCACGATGTCCTGGTTGCGCCGGGTGAGATCGTCCTCGCTCTGGTTCGGGCGCGACTCGGGGAAGGTGATGTCCGGCTGCGACCTGACCACCAGGCGGACGGTGGAGCCGGTCATCCGGGCGTCGACGTGCGACCCCTTCGGCGTGATCGTCCCGAGCGGCTTCATGTCCTTCAGGTCGACCAGCACGTACCGGGGGCCGGACACGGCGGCCCGCTTGGCCGTCGCGCCGAAGGGCACCACGTCGCCCGCACTGAAGATCACCAGCGCGCGGTCGCCGTGGACGAGCAGCTCGCCGGGCGCCCAGCGCTGCTCTTCTGGCACCAGGCGCAGCGTGCCGGTCTCCTTCCTGGTCGCCACGTCCACGACGCGCAGCACCCCGGCGGCGTAGCTGATGATCCGCTCGCCGTCGGTCTTCACCATGTCCGGCTCGTCGACGCCGGCCTCGTGCACGTTGGTGGTGGAGTAGGCCGGGGCGGCCTTGGCGTCCCGGCTCGCGGTGACCTCCCCGGTGGCGAACATGATCATGTTGCCGCCGAATCCCCAGGGGCCCACGTTCTTCGCCGCGGCGCCGCGCAGGCCCTCCAGCATGTCGTCGCACCCGGAGTACGAGACGAGCTTGATCCCCCCCAGGGTGACGGGCGGGGCGGCGGAGGGCTTCGCGGCCCCGCCGCCCGTGCACGCCGCCGTCAGGAGCCCGCAGGCCAGCGCGGCGGCCGCTGCCGTACCGATCGAAGTCCTCATGCCCCTACGACGCATCACGCCCGGGCCCGGTTCAGGGCCGGGTCGGCGCGAGGTAGATCACCGGCAGCGTCGGCATCTCCGGGCGTCGCTAAACTGTGAGGACCGCGGCGTCTTTTGGGGGGTCTTTCCGGTGTCTGAGTTCGACACGGTCCTCGTCGTAGATTTCGGCGCGCAGTACGCGCAGCTGATCGCACGACGGGTCCGTGAGTGCCACGTGTACTCCGAGATCGTCCCCTCGACGATGCCGGTGTCCGACATGCTCGCCAAGAAGCCCAAGGCGATCATCCTCTCCGGCGGGCCCTCGTCCGTCTACGCCGAGGGGGCGCCCGCCGCCCCCGAGGGGCTGTTCGAGACCGGGGTCCCGACCTTCGGCATCTGCTACGGCTTCCAGGAGATGGCCCGGGCGCTCGGCGGCCAGGTCGCGCAGACCGGCATCGCCGAGTACGGCGGCACGCGGCTCACCGTCGGCGCCGAGGGCGTGCTGTTCGCCGGCCTGCCCGCGGCCCAGTCGGTGTGGATGTCGCACGGCGACAGCGTCGTCGCGGCCCCCGAGGGCTTCGCGGTCACGGCCTGGACGCCCGACACGCCGGTCGCCGCCATGGAGCACCCCGGCAAGGGGCTGTACGGCGTGCAGTTCCACCCCGAGGTGCTGCACTCCGAGCACGGCCAGGCCGTCATGAAGCACTTCCTGGACGCGGCCGGGTGCCGTCCCACCTGGACCATGCTCAACATCGTCGAGGACGCCGTCGAGGCCGTCCGCGCCCAGATCGGCCCCGAGGGCCGCGCGATCTGCGCCCTGTCCGGCGGCGTCGACTCGGCGGTGGCCGCCGCGATCGTCCAGCGGGCCATCGGCGACCGTCTCACGTGCGTCTTCGTCGACCACGGTCTGCTGCGCAAGGGCGAGGCCGAGCAGGTCGAGCGCGACTTCGTCGCCGCCACCGGCGTCAGGCTCCGCGTCGTGGACGCCCAGGAGCGCTTCCTGAAGGCGCTGGCCGGGGTGACCGACCCGGAGGAGAAGCGCAAGATCATCGGGCGTGAGTTCATCCGCGTCTTCGAGGACGAGCAGCGCGCCATCATCGCCGACGGCCCGGTCGACTTCCTGGTCCAGGGCACGCTCTACCCCGACGTCGTCGAGTCCGGCGGCGGCACCGGCACGGCCAACATCAAGTCCCACCACAACGTCGGCGGCCTCCCGGACGACCTGCGGTTCTCCCTGGTCGAGCCGCTGCGCACGCTCTTCAAGGACGAGGTGCGCCGCGCGGGCGAAGAGCTGGGCCTGCCCCCGGCCATGGTGTGGCGCCAGCCGTTCCCCGGCCCGGGGCTCGGCATCCGCATCATCGGCGAGGTCACCCAGGACCGCCTGGACGTGCTGCGCGAGGCCGACGCCATCGCCCGCGAGGAGCTGTCGCGCGCCGGTCTCGACCGGGACATCTGGCAGTGCCCGGTCGTGCTGCTCGCCGACGTCCGCTCCGTCGGCGTCCAGGGCGACGGCCGCACCTACGGCCACCCGGTCGTGCTGCGCCCGGTCACCAGCGAGGACGCCATGACGGCCGACTGGTCCCGCGTCCCGTACGACGTGCTGGCCCGCATCTCCACCCGCGTCACCAACGAGGTCCGCGAGATCAACCGCGTGGTCCTGGACGTCACGAGCAAGCCGCCGGGCACCATCGAGTGGGAGTGACCCCCGGCAGGACGTGAACCCGCCCAATCGGACTGCACAGGACAAAGGTCCGTGATACGGCCGGGCGGGTTCATGCTCCGGTAAATTCCGTCCAATGCTTACGGCCGGGACGGGCGCGCCGCACAGCGCCGCCCAGAGGAGCTCCAGGCTGGCGTGGCTGGACGCCCTTCGGGGCCTGGGCGCCACCGCCGTGCTCCTGGAGCACATGCTGTACCGCTTCACGCCCGGGCTCAGCCCCCGCTGGTTCAGCCTCGGCATGTACGGCGTGCTGGTGTTCTTCCTGGTCAGCGGCTACATCATCCCCGCGTCGCTGGAGCGGCACGGCGACGTGCGCGCGTTCTGGGTGGGCAGGTTCCTCCGGCTCTACCCGCTGTACATCGTGGTCGTCTGCCTGGTGCTCGCGCTGGCGCCGATCGTGCCGATCCGCGCCGAGGTCACGCCGGACCTGGCCACCGTCGCCGCGCACGTCACCATGCTCCTGGACGTGGTCGGGTCCGGCGGGGTCACCGAGCCGATGTGGACGCTGTCCTACGAGATGGTCTTCTACCTGGTCGTCACCGCGCTGTTCGCGACCGGGCTGCACCGGCGCAGCGCCCTGTGGGCCGTGGTCTTCGCGGGCGTCGCGGTCGTCGTGGGGCTGCTGCTGGCGGGCCCCGTGCTGCCCCGCGGTCCGGCGGCCTTCGTCTCGCTGGCCGTCTTCGCGGCCGGGTTCTGGTGCGTGTTCGCGGGCCGGGGCCGGGCGCGCACGGCGGGCGCGCTCGCGCTCGGGGCGCTCGGCGTGACGCTGCTGCTGCTCGGCGGCCGGACGCCGTGGCTCGGCCCCGGGATCCTCGCGGTGATGTTCACCGGCACCGTCCTGTACCGCTGGGAGCGTGGGCAGGCGTCCGCCACGGGCGCGGTCGCGGTGGTGACGGCGCTGCTCCTGATCGTGCCGTTCTTCGCCTACCGGACGGGATGGTGGGCGTACCCGCACGTCTGGATGACCACGGTCGCGCTCGCCGGGGCGACGTTCGCCGCCGGCATGGCCCTGCGCCACCGCGCCGTGCCTCGCCCGCTCGCCTGGCTCGGGCTGATCAGCTACTCGGTGTACCTGGTGCACGTCCCGCTGCTGAAGCTGTTCGTGGCCCTCTTCGGCGACCCGGGCGGGCGCCCGCTGCTCGTGCAGGCCCTGCTCGCCCTCGCCTTCGTCGCCGTCGTGCTCGGCGTGAGCGCGCTGACCTACCGGTACGTGGAGCGCCCGGCGCGCCGCCTGAGCGGCGCGCGCGGGCGCTCCGATGCCGCCGGGCCCTGAGGCGGCGGGTCAGTCGTCGAACTCGCCGTCGCGGACGCCGAGGACGAAGGCGTTCCACTCGGCGGCCGTGTAGCGCAGGACGGTGCCCGCGGGGTCGGACGGGTTGCGCATGGCGACCGCGCCGCCGGGCAGGTAGGCGATCTCGATACGGTCCTCGGAGGTGCTCCCGGGGGCGCTCAGCCAGGTCGCGTCCGAGATGTCCATGGCGTAGAGCTCGGCCTTCTGCTGTACGTCGCTCATCGCTCGTGGTCTCCTCGTGTGACGGCCGGGAAACGGCCATGACGGATCGGGGAAGACGCCGCCGGAATCCAGGCGATGTCGCGCCTGGCCGCGGCCTCGTCCCACCTTAAGACCGGCGCGGGGCGGCGGCGCAAGCGATTCCGCCGATCGTCAGTTCCAGCCGCCGACGGGGAAGGTCTCGCCGGCGTTCAGCCGCCGGCCGCGCAGCAGCTTCTCGACGGTCACCACGTGGTAGCCCTTCTTCTCCAACGCGGTGAGGATCTTCGGCATGGCCGTGACCGTCGCGGGCTGGATGTCGTGCATCAGCACCACGCGGTCGCGCTTGGCCAGGCCCAGCACCTTCTCGCGGATCGCCACGGCGTTCTGGAGCTCCCAGTCGCGCGAGCTGCCGTTCCACACGATCTGCGACAGGCCGAACTCGGCGGCGATGGCGCCCACCCGCGCGTCGGTGTCGCCGTACGGGGGCCGCAGGATGTCGGGCCGCCGTCCGGTGGCCGCCTGGATGGCGTCCTGGGCGCGGGCGATCTCGTCGCGGATCTCGTCGTCGAACAGGGTGGTGAGGTGCGGGTGGTCGTAGGTGTGGTTGCCGACCTGGTGACCCTGCCGCGCGATCGCGCGCGCCGTCCTCGGGTCCTTCTCGACGCGCCCGCCGATGAGGAAGAACGTGACCTTGGTGCGGTGGGCGCGCAGGATGTCCAGCAGCTTGGCGGTGTAGGGGCCGGGGCCGTCGTCGAAGGTCAGCGCGATGCACTTCACCCGGGCGCAGTCGACGCCCTTGGCACGCGCGGACGCGGGCTCCTCGGCCGAGGCGGGCAGCGCCGCCGCCATCAGGGCGGTCGCCGCGGCGATCGGGACGAACCGTCGCATCATCCGCCGAGCTCGCTGTGCGGGGCCCATGGTCCTCCTCCTTCGCCGACGCCGCGCAAACCCTACTCCGCTTTCCAATGGACCGTAAAAATCACACCAAATCAGCATTAAACGTTCCAGGAACGGGCGCGCGGTCGAGCGCGCGGGAAGCGATCGTGTGGCGGGAGGTCAAGCCGCCGGGGGCAGTCGCCGGGGGCGGTCAAGAAACCATCTAGAGATCTCATGTTAGTTACAGACGGTCGGATTTCGGTGGCTTCACGTCGCCATGCTGGCAGCCATGAGGTCCTATTCGCTGGATGACGTGCTCGCGACGCGCAAACGCAGAGACTCATGGTGGACGGTGTTCATGGTCGACCCGGTCGCGTGCCGGGTGGCACTGTTCGTAGCGAATCGCACCGAGATCACGCCCAACGCCCTGACCCGCCTCTCCCTGATCCTCGGCATGGCCTCGGCGGCCTGCTTCGCCGCGAACCGGCTCGTCCTCGGCGCGGCGCTCTTCTACGTCAGCTTCATGATCGACTGTGTGGACGGCAAGATCGCGCGGCTCAAGGGCACCGGCACGCCGTTCGGGCTCTGGCTCGACTACGTCGGCGACCGCATCCGCGTCGTCTGCTGCGCCGCCGGCATCGCCTACGGGCAGTACGCCGCCACCGGCCGCCTCGCCTTCGTCCTGCTCGGCGCCGGCATCGCGATCCTGGACCTGTTCCGCTACGTCAACGCCCCGCAGATGAAACGAGTACGCCAGACCGTCAAGGCCAGGCGCCGCGCCGCCCGCCGCGACGAACTGACCGCGGTGCGCGAGGCGATGGCCGTCGACTCGCTCGCCCGGGACCCCGGCGACGCCAGGGCCGTGGTCGCCTACGACGACCACGCCGCGACCGCCGAGGAGTTCCACGACTACCCGCTTCCACCGCACGGCCCGCTGGACTACCCGCCCGCCCCCGACCCCTGCCTCGACGGCGAGGCGCCGGCGCCGCGTGCCCAGGCCCCCGGCGCCGCCTGGGACGGCCCGGCCATTCCCCGGCAGGCGTCCGGCTCCCCGGACTCCCTCGCCGCCACCGCGCCCATTCTTGGGCCCATTCCCGGGCCCGTTCCCGCGCCCATGCCCCGCATCCTTCCGCCCCCGCCCCGCGACGAGGTGTACGACCAGGAGTCGGACATGGCCGGCGACCTGCCCGAGTACGTCCGCAGGTACGAGGCGGAAGGGTACGACCAGGCGCCGCCCCAGCCGCCGGGGGAGGGCGAGGGGCCGGTGGGCCCGCGGCGGCGCGTCGGCCACTTCCTGGCCCGGCACCGGGTGCGCACCCACCTGATGAGCGGCATCGAGTTCCACGCCGCCGTGTTCGTCGTGGCGCCGGTCATCGGCCCGGCCGCGCTGCTTCCCGTCACCGCGCTCGCGGGCGGCCTGCTCGTCGCCAACGAGATCTTTCTTGTCTACCGCATGTGGCAGTCCACCCGGGCGCTCGGAAAGGCCGCGCCGGGCGCCTCCGGCGAGGACGACCAGCGGCACGTGCGGACCGATCCTTTCTTCACGGGGGTGTAGATCGATGCGCTCAGACCGGCCCGTCTTCATCATCGGCTGCCCGCGCTCCGGCACGACGATGCTGCAGCTCATGCTGCACGCGCACCCGCGCATCGCCGTGCCGCCCGAGACGCGCTTCCTGCTCCAGGCCTACTACCACCGGCGGATCCACGGGGACATGCGCGTGCCCGGCAACCGGCGGGCGCTCGCCGAGTGGATCGCCACCGACAAGAGCACCAAGTTCCGCGAGCTCGGCGTCGACCGCGACGCCTACATCCGCAAGGCCGCCGACGGCCCCGGCTCGCTCGGCTCGGTGATCGGCGAGGTGTTCCGCGGGTACGCCGAGCGCTTCCGCAAGCCCCGCTGGGGCGACAAGCGGCCGAGCTACTCCAAGCACGTGGACGTCGTGCTGCGCCTGTTCCCCGACGCCCAGTTCATCCACCTGATCAGGGACGGGCGCGACTGCGTCGCCTCGCTGAAGGAGATGCCCTGGTTCACGCTGGACGTCTACCACGCCATCGCCATCTGGGCGGCCACCATCGACCACGGCCGCCGCCACGCCGCGCGGCTGCCCGCCGACGCCTACCACGAGCTGCGCTACGAGGACCTCACCGCCGACCCGGCGACCGAGCTGGCCAAGGTCTGCGCGTTCCTCGGCGAGGACTACGACCCCGCCATGTGCGAGCCGAGCCGCGTCGCGCGGGTCGCGGTGCCCGCGCGCAAGGTCTGGCACAGCAACACCCACCACGCCGTCACCCAGGCCCGGGTCGGCACCTGGAGCACCCGCCTGGCGCCGTGGGAGATCGCGCTGTGCGAGGAGGTGCTCGGCCGCCGCCTGCGGGCCTACGGCTACGACGTCCCGGGCGGCTCCGGGGCGTCCGTCCGGCACCTGCTCGCCTACCGCAGGACCGCCGCGCGGCGCGCGCTGTCCCGGGCCGAGCAGGTGGCACGCGACCGGGTCAACCGCATGCGCGAGCCCGGCCCCCTCGCCGCGATGCTCACCTCCGGGCAGCTCTCCCACGTCGGCGTCCCCCGCCCCCGTGCCGCCTCAAGCCGGCTCGTCGACCGCTGACCGTCCTCACCGGCTGATCCGCGCGAAGACCTCCTCCCAGCGGTCCAGCACCCGCTCCAGCCGGAACGCCTCGGCGTGGGCCCGCGCCGCCGCGCCGAGCCGCCGCCGCCGCGCGTGGTCGGCCATCAGGCCCGCCAGCGCGCCGGTCAGCGCGTCCAGGTCCGCGGGCGGCACGAGCACGCCCGTCGTGCCGTGCCGGACCAGCGCGCGCACCCCTCCGGAGACGTCGAACGCCACCGCGGGCATGCCGTACGAGGCCGCCTCGGCCACCACCAGCGGGAACCCTTCGTGCTCGCTGGTGAGGCCGAGGACGGCCCCGTTGAGGTACTCGCGGCCGATCTCCGCCGCGGGCACCCTGCCCCGGAACACCACGCGGCCCGCCATGCCCAGCGACGCCGCGTGCGCGCGCAGGCGCGGCAGCTCCGGGCCCTCGCCGACCAGGTGGAGCTGCCAGTCCTGCCGCGTGCGCGCCGCCCGGGCGAACGCCGTGATCAGCCGGTCGAAGCGCTTCACCCAGGCCAGCCTGCCGACGCCGAGCACGCGCGGCACGTCCAGGAACGACGGCGCCTCCGGCCAGGCCCGCAGCGGGTTCGGCACGTCGTCGGCGTTCGGCAGCAGCGCCTGCTCGGCGAACCGCGCCGCGTCCTCAGGGCTGAGGAACACCGACCGGGCCAGGTCGCCGTAGTGGCGGCGCACCGAGGCGAAGTGCCACGTGCCCCGGGCGTGCTCGTACGACCCGTGGTACTGGCCGATCGCCGGGAACCGGGACGGCAGCGCGCCCGCCAGCCACGACACCACCGCGGGCGAGGTGAGCACCGCGTACCCCTGCCCGAGCGAGGACAGCAGCCGGGACACCCGTCCCCGCGCCGCCCAGACCCGCCCCGCGCCGAGCGGCCGCCGCTGCACCACGTGCCGCTCGTACAACGGGCGTTCGACGAAGCGGAACGGGTCGGGCGAGCGGTGCAGGCCCACCACGTGCACGTCATGGCCGCGCAGGGCCAGCCCTTGGGCGACGGTGTGCGTCACCTGCTGCACCCCGCCCAGCGTGTCGGCGTCCATGCAGGCGAACACCACCGCCTGTCCACGCCCGGACGCCGCGGCCCGGGACGTCATGGCCGCGGCCCGGTCCCGTGGAAGAAGGCGTCCACCACCCGCGGCGCGGCCTTCCCCGTCTCCTCGGCGCAGAACAGGGCGACGAAGTCGGCGTACCGGCCCGCGTGCTCGGCGGCGACGGCCGGCAGGTCACGCAGCGCGGCCACCAGCTCCTCGGTGGTGGCGAGCACCGGGCCGGGCCCGATCTCGCGCAGGTCGTAGTTCAGCCCCCGCTCCACCCGCGCGTAGGCGTCGTAGTCGTCGGCGTAGAGCAGGATCGGGCGGCCGGTGCACGCGTAGTCGCAGATGATCGAGGAATAGTCGCTCAGCAGCGCGTCCGAGGCGAGGATCAGGTCGTTCACCTCCGGGTACGAGCCCGCGGCCCGGACGAAGTGGCGCACCCGCTCGGGCACGCGGAACCGCTCGGCCGGGTGCGGGCGCAGCACCACGACCCACTCGTCGGCCAGGGCCTCGCCGAGCGCGTCGAGGTCCGCCCGCACCGACGCGCCGATCGCCCCCTCGCGGTACGTCGGCGCGTACAGCAGGATCCTGCGGTCCGCCGGGATCTCCAGGGCCTCGCGCACCCGCGCCTCGGCCGACGGGTCGCCGTTCACCAGCACGTCGCACCGCGGCGAGCCGAAACGCAGCACGGTGCCCGCGTATTCGTTGGACGGCACGAAGACCCGCTCGAACTCCGCGCCCGGGCTCACCAGCGCGTCCCACCGCGCCACGGACGCGCGCCACCGCTCGCGCGGCCCGGGCAGGTCGCCGCGCAGGGCGGGGGAGTCGAACCCGACCGTCTTGAGCGCCTGCCCGTGCCAGGTCTGCAGGTAGCGCGTGCCCTTCGGCTTGGGGAAGCCCTCGGGGAAACCGTGGCTGTCCACCCAGTACGCCGCCCGGGCCATGATCCAGACGTGCCGCCAGCTCATCCGGGGCACCAGCGGCACGTCCGCCGGGAAACCGGACGCGTCGCCGCGCACCGACCACCACACCCGCACCGGCATGCCCCTGCCGCGGATCTCCTCGTAGACGTACCGCGGGTTGCCCGTGTACGCCGCGCCGTTCTCCGACTCGAACAACGCCAGGTCGCGGCGGCGCGGCACCACGCGGACCAGCCACCGGTACGCCCACAGCTTCAGGTCCGCGCCCGACGCCGCCGCGCGCAGCCGCGAGACCCGGCGCGGCGCCGGCCGCCAGGTCACCGCCAGCACCGCGGCGTCGCCCACCGGGCCCACCGTCACCTCGTGCCCGGCCACGGCGCACGTCAGCGGCGCCGTGGCCGGGTCCACCAGCAGCCGGTCGCTCGTGCGGTGCCCGTCCGCGCGGACGTACGACACGCGGGGATCGCGGCGGCCCCTGCCCGGCCTGACCCGGGCCAGGTCGAGCTCCACCCGCGTCAGGTAGCTGCCGTCCGACTGCCGCGCCGGCTCCAGCGGCACCCGCAGGCCCTTGACCACCAGCTCGGCCCGCGTCTTCCAGCGCCGCAGCACCGCGAACGGGTCATAGGTGCGGACCGTCAGCGACACCACCGTCCCCGCGCACGACACCTCCGTCACCTCGTGCCGGATCCGCGCCGCCGAGAACGGCAGCTCTCCCAGCCGCAGCGCGGTGATGTCCATCGCCGGATCGGCGCGCGTCCCCCAGTACGTGCGGCCGTCCACGCGCAGCGCGTGCCGGGGGGCCGCCTTCGGGCCGGTCAGCGACCGCGCCGCGACCACCAGGTCCTCCGGGCGGCCGGTGCGGATCAGATGGCAGCACACCCGCACCAGCGGGTCGGCCCGGTCGGCCACGCCCGGCTCCAGCTCGTCCAGGTAGGGCCGCGTCACCGCGGCGAACTCCTTCACCCGCACCGCCGGGCGCCCGGGGAGCCGTTCCAGGTGGACGCGCAGGTCCTGCCGCAGGAAACGGTCCTGGCGCGCCCCGACCAGGTCGGCGTGCCCGCGCTCGCGCAGGACCGCGTCGCCGAGCTGCGCCGCCCGCACCCGGGCCCGCACGTCGTCGATCTCGTCCCCGGACGCCGTCCCCGGCAGGCCGCGCCACAGGTAGACCACCCAGGGCACCACGGCGAACCGGCGCGCCGCGCAGTACACGGCGGCGGTGAAGACGTGGTCCTCGTACCGGACGCCCTCCTCGAACCTCAGCGCGTGCTCGCGCAGGAAGTCCGCCCGGTACAGCTTGTTCGTCGCGAACCCGTCGAGGAAGAACCCCGGCTCGGCCCGGATGCC
The DNA here is from genome assembly GCF_014205275.1 of Sphaerisporangium siamense. Classification (NCBI taxonomy): domain Bacteria; kingdom Bacillati; phylum Actinomycetota; class Actinomycetes; order Streptosporangiales; family Streptosporangiaceae; genus Sphaerisporangium; species Sphaerisporangium siamense. Next base: position 8,403,476 of record NZ_JACHND010000001.1, on the reverse strand, counting down.
CTCGACCACCCGCCGCGGGCCGTACAGGGCGGGCCGGTACCGCTGCGTGCGCGCCGCGCCCCGCGCGCGCCGGTCGCCCCGCGCGGGGCCGGTCGCCGTCAGGACCCGCGAGAGCTGGCCCGCCACGAACTCGGCGTCCGTGCGCTCGATCTCCTCCAGCAGGCTCTTGCACGCGTGCCGGGGCAGCTCGTCGCCGCCGTCGAGGAACATCACGTACGGGGCGCGGGCCGCGTCCGCGCCGCTGTTGCGCGACGCGCCCTGGCCGTCGCCGGGCGCCTGCCTGCGCAGGTAACGCACGCGCGGGTCGTCGAAGCGGGCGACCACGCGGGGCGTGTCGCCGGCGCTCGCGTCGTCCACGACGATCAGTTCGAGGTCGCGCAGGGACTGGCCGAGAACCGAGTCGATCGCGCGCCGCAGGCCGGCCGGGTCGTCGCACGTGACAAGGACAACGCTGACATCCGGCTGCATGGTTCGTTCCCCCGAGTCCGCACCGACGCTGCCCGGGTGTATTCCCCCGCAATCCCCCGCTCTGCCCCGCAAAGAGGACTGCTGACCAGCTCATTTCCGACTTTTACCGAAGTAGCCGGCGAGCTGCGCCCACCAGGCGCGGCAGACGGAATCGCGGCCGGCAAGGGGGCATGGCCGACGCCGGATCGCCTCGGCGGATGGTGTCGGCGTCAGCGGCGCTTGAGGCCCCGGCGCACCAGCCAGGCCAGGACCGCCACGGCGGTCAGGGCCGCGACCAGCGGGGCCACGCGCTTGAGCATCGGCACGCCGGCGATGCGCAGCAGGTCCAGCGCCTCCTCCTCGGCGGTGCGGGACGTCCGGGTCGTCCCCGCCGGGTGCGCCTCCCAGGACGCCGCCTCCCCGGAACGCGCCTCCCCATAGGAATCCGGAACGGCGGTGAGATGCCGCTGCCCCGCCTCCCTGCCCTCGGACCCCGGAACGGGGACCTCCTCGGGCCCGGGACCGGACGGCTCGGCTGAGGACGGCACGGCCGGCGCGTTGAACGGGGTGGTGCCGGGCGCGGCGACCTCACTCTCGGCGACCTCGGCGATCTCACCCTCGCGTACTTCGGCCGCCGCGGCGATCCCGGCCGTGGCGGCGTCGGCCGCCGTGGTCTCGGTCCCCGCCTCCTCGGGCGCCTCGCGGAGCAGGGCGGCGAGGTTCTCGGCGAACCGGTCGATCAGCTTGGCGCCGACCTCGGCCATGACCCCCCGCCCGAACTGCGCGGGACGTCCGGTGACGGTGAACGACGTCTCGACCGTGACCCGCGTGCGCGGGCCCTCACCCGCCAGCGTCGCGGTGACCACCGCGCCGGCGGTGCCGGTGCCCCTCGCCTCCTTGCCGGACGCCTTGAGGCTGAGCGTGTGCGCGTCCTTGTCCACCGACGTGAACGACGCCTCCCCGCGGTAGGTGACGGTGATCGGCCCCACCTTCACCTTCATCCGCCCGGTGAAGACGTCACCCTCCACGCCGTCCAGCGTCGCCCCCGGCAGGCACGAGGCCACCCGCTCCACGTCGAGGAGCACCGACCACGCCTGCTCGACCGGCACGGGAACCGTGAAGTCGTGCTCGAACCGCATCGCCATCGCGCCGCTCCTGTATGAGTACCAGCCGAAGAACGACTGAACGGCCGTTGTCGCCCTCGCGCCATTATGACCGCCCAACTCCTCCCAGTACCTTGCTACCCCTCATACCGCGGTCACGCTTCTCCGGGAGGCCATGGGCAAGGGGGCGCGTCGCCGACCGCTTCGGCGCCGGTTGCCATCCGGTGGTCGGGAGGTGAATTCTTCGGGCTTCGCCGGCTTCGCGGTCCGGGGCGGTGTCTGACTGGCGGTGGCGGACTGGTCGTCTACGCCGAAGGAGCCGGTCATGCGTGTCAGCGACAAGGGGATCACGGGGATGGGGAAGGGCGGGCTCGCGGCGGTCGTCGTGGCGGGGCTCGTCTGGCCGGGCGGGCTCGTCCCCGCTGAGGCGGCGGCGCTCCGGCCGGTCCTCGGGACGTCCGGGGGCGCGTCGGCGGCGGGTGCGCGGGCGGGGGACGTCAACGGGGACGGGCGGAGTGACGTGATCGCCGGGGTTCATCTGCTGAAGGTGAAGGGGAAGAGCGACGCCGGGGGCGTGGTCGTCTACCTCGGGGGAGCGAAGGCGGTTTCCTCCAGGGCGCGGGTCGTCACGGTGGGGGATCCCGTCGCGAAGGAGAACCTCGGGCGGGTGCTCGTGACGGCGGACTTCGACAGGGACGGGTATGCCGACGTTCTGGCGTCCGCGCGGAGGAGGCTGGTGCTCTTCCGGGGCTCTGAGGGCGGGCTGCGCGGGAAGCCCGCGCTGGTGATCCCGTGGCCGGTCGCCGAGCCCGCCATGGCCGCCGCCGACTTCGACGGCGACGGGTACGGGGACGCGGCCGTCACCGGGGACGAGCGGATCGTCGTGCTGCGTGGCGGCAAAAGAGGCCTGCGCATGGCCGGTCTCGCCAACGGCGCCCAGCGGTTCGGCGCGCACCTCACGGCCGGGGACGTGACCGGCGACGGGCTCGCCGATCTCGTGGCGACCGAGCGGCGTCCGGCCCCTCCCGACCCGGTGGGGCCGCAGCGGATCACCGTCGTGCCCGGGTCCAGGTCCGGGCTGTCGCTGAAGAGGGCCTGGTCGATCACTCCGGCGGAGCGGGCCGCCCGCGCCCTCGCCGTGGGGGACGTCAACGGCGACCGCAGGGCCGACCTGGTCCGCGTCACCTCCGCCGACGCGGCGAACCCGGCGTTCCGGGTGATCGTCCAGCTCGGCACGGGCACCGGGTTCGGGCCCGCCCAGGCACTGGCGTACGGGGACGACCACCCGGCCGGCGTCGCGCTCGGCGACGTCACCGGGGACGGGCGCGCCGACCTGGCCGTCCATGTCGCGGGCGAAGGCGACCACGACCGGGCCGTCCTGCACGCGGGCACCTCCACCGGCGTGACAGCGCGGCCGGTCCGGACGTACGCGCACGACGCCTACGAGACCAGGTACGGCACGAGCCTGCGCCTGGCCGACGTGGTCGGCGACGCCCGCGCCGACCTGATCGCAGGGCTTCCCGGCGTGTACGGCGCGGGGGCGCTGGAGGTCCTGCCCGGCGGCGGGCGCGCCGGAGCGCGGAAGCTGGCCCTCAGAGCCACCACCGGCCTCGGCTGGAGCCAGCCTTCCTGACCCGGCCCTCGCCCGCCGTCGCGTCAGGAAGGCGGGAGCCGCCGGGCGGCCGTGGCGGCGGATCTCAGGGCGCGGTAGGTCAGGACGCGGGCCAGGTGCCGCCGGTAGTCGGGGGTGGCGTGCAGGTCGGCGGTGGGGGAGGTGCCCTCGTCGGCGTGGGAGGCCGCCTCGCGCAGCGCGTCGCGCAGCCCGTTGGACGCGCCCGGAGCGCCCGGATCACGTGCGGCGCCCGGGTTCGCCGGGGTGAAGCCGTTCAGGGCGGAGGAGGTGGTGAGGGCGGCGCCGCGGGCGGCGGATTCGACGGCGGTGGCGCGTATGGGCGTGGGCCCCATGTTGGTGAGGGCCACGCGGGCCTCCTCGACGCGTGGCCCGTCGCCCGAGACCCGGACCGCCGCCGCCACGCCGACGATCGCCCACGCCTGGGCCGTACGGTGGAACTTCTCGTAGTGGAACCCCCAGCCCTCGCCCAGCTTGGGCACGCGGACGCCGGTGAGGATCTCGCCGGGTTCGAGCGCGGTCTCCAGGTAGTCGGTGAAGAAGTCCCGGGCGGCGACGACCCGCTCGCCCGAGCCGGACCGGAGCACGAACTCCATGTCGAGGGCCAGGGCGACGGCGGGAAGGTCTCCGGCGGGGTCGGCGTGGGCCATGGACCCGCCGAACGTTCCCCGGTGCCGTACGGCGGGGTCGGCGACGGTCGCGGTGGCCAGCGCGACCAGCGGGCACGCGGCGTTGACGACCGGCGAGCGGACGATCTCGTCGTGCGTGGTGGTGGCGCCGATGTGGACGTGGCCGCCCTCGTCGTGGACGCCGCTCAGCCCGGGCAGCCGGCCGATGTCGACGAGCACGCTCGGGTAGGCCAGGCGCAGCCGCAGCAAGGGCAGCAGGGACTGCCCGCCGGACAGCACCTTGCCCTCGTCGCCGGCGTCCTCCAGCACCTCGACGGCCTCCTCCAGTGAGGACGGGCGCACGTAATCGAAGGCCGCGGGGATCATGAGCCACCCTCCGGGACAGTGGTTCGGTGGGCCGCGCCGGTTCCGCCCTGGAGGGCGCGCCATACCCGTTCGGGAGTGCACGGCATGGGGACGTCGTGGACGCCGTAGGGCCGCAGCGCGTCCACGACGGCGTTGACCACGGCGGGCGTGGAGGCGATCGTGCCCGCCTCGCCGACGCCCTTGACGCCGAGCGGGTTGCTGGTGGCGGGCGTCTCGGTCCTGGCGGTGACGAAGCCGGGCAGGTCGGCGGCGGACGGCACCAGGTAGTCGGCCAGCGTGGCGGTGAGCAGGTTGCCCTCGGCGTCGTAGACGGCCTCCTCGAACAGGGCCTGCGCGATGCCCTGGGCGAGGCCGCCGTGGACCTGCCCTTCGACGATCAGCGGGTTGATCACCTTGCCGACGTCGTCCACGGCGACGTACGACCTGATCGTGGTGGCGCCGGTCTCGGTGTCGACCTCCACCGCGCACAGGTGGGTGCCGTGCGGGAAGGAGAAGTTCACCGGGTCGTAGGTCGCGTCGGAGTCCAGGCTCGGCTCGGCGCCGTCGGGCAGGTCGTGCGCGCCGAACACCGCGAGCGCGACCTCCTGGATCGTCGTGCCCGACCCGGTGCCGCGCACCCGGAACACGCCCTGGGAGAACTCGATGTCGTCGGCGGACGCCTCCAGCATGTGGGCGGCGACGTGCCGGGCCTTCTCCTTGACCTTGTCGCACGCCTGGAGCAGCGCCACCCCGCCGATCGCGAGCGAACGGGAGCCGTAGGTGTCCATGCCCTTGGGGGCGACGGCGGTGTCGCCGTGCAGGACGGACACGTCCTCGAACGGCACGCCGAGCGCGTCGGCGACGATCTGGCTCCAGGCGGTCACGTGCCCCTGGCCGTGCGGGCTGGTGCCGGTCACGACCTCGACCTTGCCGGTGGGCAGCATGCGGACGGCGGCGTGCTCCCACCCTCCGGCGCCGAAGCTGAGCGAGCCGAGCACCCGGCTCGGGGCCAGGCCGCACATCTCGGTGAACGTGGACACGCCGATGCCGAGCTGCACGGGGTCGCCGCGGTCGCGGCGGCGGGCCTGCTCGGCCCGCAGCGCGTCGTATCCGAACAGCGTGAGCGCCTTCTCGGTCGCGGCCTCGTAGTTGCCGCTGTCGTACGTCATGCCGGCGATCGTGGTGTGCGGGAACTCCTCGTGGGCGATCCAGTTGCGCCGCCGCACCTCGACGGGGTCCAGGCCCAGTTCGGCGGCCAGCTCGTCCATGAGCCGTTCGATGGCGAACGTGGCCTCGGGACGGCCCGCGCCCCGGTAGGCGTCGGTCGGCATCTTGGTCGTGAACACGCCGGTGCAGGTGAAGTCGTAGGCGTCCATCTTGTAGATGCCCGGGTACATGAACCCGCCGAGCACGGGCACGCCGGGCGTGATCAGCATGAGGTAGGCACCGAGGTCGGCCAGCAGGTCGACGCGCAGCCCTCTGAGGCGCCCGTCGGCCTCCGCGGCGATCGCGACGCGCTGGAGCTGGCCGCGGCCGTGGTGGACGGACAGGTTGCCCTCGGTGCGGGACTCGGTCCACTTCACCGGCTTGCCGAGCCTGCGGGTGAGCAGGAGCGCCAGCGCCTCCTCCGCCGTGACCTGCAGCTTGGAGCCGAAGCCGCCGCCGACGTCGGGCGCGATGACGCGCAGCCTGTGCTCGGGGATGCCGGTGACCTGGGCCAGCATCACGCGCAGGACGTGCGGGATCTGCGTGGAGGAGTACAGCGTGAAGGTCTCGCCGTCGGTCTGCGCGACGACTGCGCGGGGCTCCATGGCGGCGGGGATCAGCCGCTGCTGGAGGTAGGCGCGTTCGATCACCACGGGCGCGTCGCGGAACGCGGCCTCGGTGTCGCCGGCGCTGAACTTCCACACGTACGCCCGGTTGCCGGCGTCGTGGACGGTGGGGGAGCCCTCGGCGAGGGCGGCGGTCAGGTCCACGACGGCCGGCAGGGGGTCGTAGTCGATCTCGATGTACTCCAGCGCGTCGTGGGCCTTGTACCGGTCGGTGGCGATCACGCAGGCCACCGCCTCGCCCGCGTACCTGACCTCGTCCGCCGCCATCGGGGGGTGGTCGGGCATGACGATGTCCTCGGTGACCGGCCAGGCGCACGGCAGGCCGCCCAGTTCCCCCGCCAGGTCGCGGCCGGTGAAGGCGGCGACGACCCCGGGCCTGCCCAGGGCGGGGGAGGCGTCGGCGCGCAGGACGCGGGCGTGGGCGAGCGGGCTGCGCAGGAACGCGACGTGCAGCATGCCGGGGAGCTGGATGTTGTCGGTCCAGCGCGTGCGCCCGGTCACCAGCCGGGCGTCCTCCTTGCGCCTGCGCGCCGCGCCGATCTCCGGCCCGCCGCGCGCGGGCTCGCCGAGGTCGCCGCTCTCGGCGACGTGCCGGGCGATCACCCCGGCGTCGAGCTCGGTCACGGCGTCACCTCACGGCCGCTCATGTCCCGGGCGCCGCGGCGCACGGACCTGACGATGTTGGTGTAGCCGGTGCACCGGCACAGGTTGCCCTCCAGGCCCGAGCGGATCGCCTCCTCGGAGGGGTCGGGGTCGTCCTTGAGCAGGTCGAGGGCGGCCATGATCATGCCGGGCGTGCAGTAGCCGCACTGCAGCCCGTGCTCCTCGTGGAAGGCCCGCTGCATGGGGTGCCAGGTGTCGCCGTCCGCGAGCCCTTCGATGGTGAGGACGTCGCCGCCGTCGGCCTGCACGGCGAGGACCGCGCAGCTCTTGGCGCTCCTGCCGTCCAGCAGGACCGTGCACGCGCCGCAGTTGCTCGTGTCACAGCCGATGGGCGTGCCCACCTTGCCGAGCCGGTCGCGCAGGAAGTGGACGAGGAGCAGGCGGGGCTCCACCTCCTCCTCGTAGGCGACGCCGTCGACCGTGACGGTGATACGGGTCATTGGACCTCCAGGACAGGTGGCCGTGTGCTTCCGTCGCCGTGCGCGGCATCGTGCGCGCCCCCGCGGGCACTCGCCGGGGCGGGAGCCGACATTGTGAACGTACGCCCCTGACGTGCGAGGTCAACCCCCCAGGGCCCAGGACACGCCGCCGTTGCCCCGCGTCTCCCCAGCCCCGCCCATTCCGGACCGCCGTGGCGCGTTCACCGGAGGGGAAACGGGCGTCCCAGCTCCGCCGAGGGCCTGGACCCGAAGACGCGCCGGTCCGCCTCCCCGATCGGGACGTCGTTGATGCTGGCCTCGCGCCGCCGCATCAGCCCGTCCGCGTCGAACTCCCACAGCTCGTTGCCGTAGCTGCGCCACCACTGGCCGGCCGCGTCGCGGCATTCGTACTGGAAGCGCACGGCGATACGGTCATCGGTGAACGCCCACAGCTCCTTGCGCAGCGCGTAGTCGAGCTCCCTGGCCCACTTCGCGGTGAGGAACCGGATGATCTCCTCCCGGCCGGTCACGAACTCCGACCGGTTGCGCCACACCGAGCCGGGCGTGTACGCGAGGGCGACGCGGCGCGGGTCGCGGGTGTTCCAGGCGTCCTCGGCGGCCTGGACCTTCGCGCGCGCGGTCTCCTCGGTGAACGGCGGCCTCAACGACGTCGTCACGGCGGCTCCCCGGTCAGGTGGGCCCTCGCCTGGGCATACCCACGCGCGGGCCCGCCGCGAACGGGCGCCGCCGCCGGGTCAGCGCTTGCGCGCGGCCTTGGCGATCACCGCGACGAACCCGGCGAAGCCCAGGCCGGCCACGAGGATCAGACCCATGAGCGCCGTGTCGGGCGCGGGACGGGTGAGGTAGCGGACGCCGAGGCCGATGAACAGCAGGCCGCACAGCAGCGAAAGCCAGTCCGTCTTATGCCGCACGGCGCACCTCCACGTCGCCGATGCCCGCCTTGACGTGCAGCTCGATGACCGCGGGGCTGCCCGGCGGCGTGACGTCCGGCTCCAGGACCTTGTCGTGCCGGACGTCCGTCCCGCCCTGCACCACGTGCTCGATCTTCACGTCGCCGAGCCTGGTGCGGCCGAACACCTCCACCCGGGCCGTCGGCGGCACGATCACCTTCATCTCGCCGATGCCCACCGAGGCGTCGAAGCGCGTCCGTGACCCTGGCGCGAACTTGGTGTCGCGCAGGTCCAGGGTGCCGTCGCCGATGCCCACGTCGTAGGCGCGCACGGCCACGGCGGCGTCGGTGGGCTGCCAGGTGTAGCTGCCGATCCTCTTCGGGATGCTGTTCACCGTCGACCCGGCGACCAGGACGACCGCCATCAGCGTGCCGGTCGCCACGAGGCCCACGCCCCTGCCGAACCAGGCCGCGACCAGCAGCCCCGCGCCGATGGTGATCAGGACGGAGGCCCCGACGACGGGGAAGTTCAGCGTGCCCGCGGGCGACTGCGTTGCGACCATGATTCCTCCGACCACGAACGCGGCGAGCATCGTTATGCCGCCGATGAACGACTTCGGGCGCTTGGGCCGCGCCGGCGCGGCGGGGGCGCGCCCGCCGTGAGCCCAGTCGTGCGGCTCGTACGGCAGGTTGGGGCCCCGGAAGCCGTACGGGCCGTGCGGGGCGAAAGGCTCGCCGGAGGAGTCGAACCCGCCGGGGCGGGCCTCCCGCGCGAGGTCGGACAGGCGGCGGTACTCCGGGGCGGGCCGCTCGTACGCCGGACGGGGCGCCGCGCCGGGCGCCGCCTGCCGGAAGTCTCCCGGCGTCCTCGGCCCTTGGCCGGGCGGCGGCGCGTCCTGAAGGGGCGCGTCCGCGACGGGCGCGTCCGAAAGGGACGCGTCCCGGACGGGTGCGTCCGAGGGGGGCGTGTACGGGCGCGGGGCGTCCGAGGGGGGCGCGCCGGGGGCGTCCGCCGGAGCGGCGGCCTGGGCGAACCCGGCCGTGGAGGCCTGCCCGAACGGCCGGCCCAGCAGGGAGCCGCTGAGCTGGAAGTCGCCGACCGGCTCTTCGCCCCGCCGCCTCACCCGCTCGGGCAGGCTCTTGGCCAGGGCCAGCAGGTCCACGCCGCGCGCGTGCGCCGCGAGGAGCGCGATGGCGAGCAGCGTGCCCACGACGACGGTGGCGGTGCCGATGCCGTCGGCCGCCAGGTTGATCACCAGGCCGAGCGCGAAGATCGCGGCCAGCAGCGCCATCACGGTCTCGGTGTCGAAGGACCTGCGGCTCCACTGCTCGACGTACCCGGGGCCGCCGTTCGCGCTCCGCATGAGAAGGAACGCCGCGACGTACAGCATGATGCCGATGCCCGAGCCCACGACGAGGACGGCGAAGCCCACCCGGAAGATCACGGGGTCCATCCCGGTGGCGCGGCCGAGCCCGGCGCACACGCCCGTGAGCATGCGTCCCTCGTCGCTACGCTGGAGGACGCGCCGCTCGCCCGGGTCGGCGCCCGTGTCCCGCGCCGTGCCGGCACCGCCTGGTTCGGTCATGAAACCATCGTGGCCGGTCGGGGGGCCGCCTCACCATCCGGGGAACCCCTGACTCGTCCCCGAGCCCTCAGGGCAGGAGTCAGGGAGCGCCCTGATGCGTTCCCGCCCTCTCACATGTGACGATGCTCAGGAGATGTCAGAGACCCCCACCCTTCCCGAGGCGTACCCGCGCCTGATCCGGCCGCTGAAAGGCCGGCTCGTCGCGGGCGTCGCCCAAGGGGCCGCCGCCCAGCTCAGGCTGGACCCCGTGGTGCTGCGGCTCGCCTTCGTGCTGCTCAGCGTCCTGGACGGCCTGGGCGTCCTCGCGTACGCGGCGCTGTGGATGTTCACCCCGCGCGAACCCGGCGAGGCGCCGCCCCGCGACTGGGGACAGGCCACCGCCTACGGAGTGCTCGGCGTCGCGCTGACCTCCTTCGGATGGCTCACCGGCGCCTCCACCGGCGGCGTCGGCACCTGGTCGATCGCCGTGGGCGGCATCGGCACGCTGATCCTGTGGCAGCAGGCCGACCCCGGGCGGCGCGCGCGCTGGATGACCGACGCGGTCCGCCAGGTCCGCCGGTCGTGGATCCGCACCGGCATCGGCCTGGTCCTGGTCGTCATCGGCGCGATCGGCTTCCTGGCCGCCCAGGGCAAGCTGGCCGAGGCCCGGCCCGGCCTGGCGTTCACGGGCGTCGTCGTCGGCGGCATCGGCCTCATCGCCGCCCCCTGGCTGACCGGCCTGTGGAAGGAACTGCAGAAGGAGCGCAGGGAGCGCATCCGCCAGGAGGAGCGCGCCGAGATGGCCGCGCACGTGCACGACTCGGTCCTGCACACCCTGACGCTGATCCAGCGCAGCGCCCAGGACCCCTTCGAGGTCACCCGCCTCGCCCGCTCGCAGGAGCGCGAGCTGCGCAACTGGCTGTACCAGCCGAAGTCCGACGCCGACGCGACCATGGCGGCGGCCGTCCGCCGGGTGGCCGCCGAGATCGAGGACGAGCACGGCGTGCCCATCGAGATCGTCTGCGTGGGTGACTGCGACCTGGACGACGGCCTGCGCGCGATGCTGCAGGCGGCCCGGCAGGCGATGGTCAACGCGGCCAAATACGCTGAGGCTCCGGTCATCTCCGTCTACGCGGAGGTGGAGCCCGAGGAGGTCACGGTGTTCGTCAGGGATCGCGGCAAGGGGTTCACCATGGAGGAGGTCCCCGACGACCGCATGGGCATCCGTCAGTCGATCATCGGCCGCATGGAGCGGCACGGCGGCAGCGCCCGGGTGCGGACCGAACCGGGCGACGGAACCGAGGTAATGCTGACGATGAAGCGGGAGCAGGCGTGATCCGCGAGCACAACCGGCGCGTGAGGGAGCTGTGACGATGGTCAAGGTACTGATCGTGGACGACCACCGGCTCTTCCGGTCCGGCGTCCGCGCCGAGCTGGGGCCGCAGATCGAGGTGATCGGCGAGGCCGAGGACGTCGACACCGCGGTCGGCGCCATCGAGGAGCTCAAGCCCGACGTCGTGCTGCTCGACGTGCACATGCCCGGGGGCGGCGGGCAGGAGGTGCTGCGCCGGGTGCTCGGCTCCGGCTCGCAGGTGCGCTTCCTCGCCCTGTCGGTGTCCGACGCCGCCGAGGACGTCATCGGCGTGATCCGCGGCGGCGCGCGCGGCTACGTCACCAAGACCATCAGCGGCAGGGAGCTGACCGACGCGATCGTCCGGGTCTCGGAGGGGGACGCGGTCTTCTCGCCGCGGCTGGCCGGGTTCGTGCTGGACGCCTTCGCCTCCACCGAGGCGCCGTCCATCGACCCCGAGCTGGACTCGCTGACGTCGCGGGAGCGCGAGGTGCTGCGCCTGATCGCCCGCGGGTACGCCTATAAAGAGATCGCCAAGGAGCTGTTCATCTCGGTGAAGACGGTCGAGACGCACGTCTCGTCGGTCCTGCGCAAACTTCAGCTCTCCAACCGTCACGAACTGTCCCGCTGGGCGACCGCGCGCCGTCTGGTGTGAGCCGCCGCACCGGCAGGATGATTCCGACAGGATGGGACGTGTGACCCCTCGCCGCACGTCGCACGTCCGCCCGTTCCTGTCCGTCCTGTCCGCTGTGCTGGTCGTGCTTCTGGCGGCGGCCTGCTCCTCCGAATTCCCCCGCAGGTACCCCGACCACACGGGTTCGGACGGGAGCGCCTCCGCCTCGCCCCGGTCCTTCGGCCAGAAGTTCGAGGAGGACGTCGAGCTCGCCCGCACGCTCAGCGAACGTTTCTGGCAGCAGAGGTTCGAGGCCGCGGGCCGGGCCTACCGCCCGATCCAGGGCTTCCAGGCGTATTCCGGTGAGGGCGGCCCGGCCTGCGGCGAGCAGCCTGCTGTGCCCGAGAACGCCTTCTACTGCCCGCTCGGGCACTTCGTCGCCTACGACGAGGCGTGGATGCGCAAGCTGTACGAGAACGGCGGCGACGGCGCCGTGTACGTGATCATCCCGCACGAGCTGGGGCACGCCGTGCAGGCGCAGCTCATGAGCGACTTCGGCCTCAACGTCCAGCGCGAGCTGCAGGCCGACTGCTACGCGGGCGCCGCGCTGCGCGGCATGATCGACTCCGGCTCCATCGAGGCCGAGGCGGGCGACGACGAGGAACTGCTCGCCAACCTCGCCGCGGCCGGCGACCCCACCGACGAGTGGCTGCGCCCGGACGCGCACGGCACCCCGGCCCAGCGCCAGCAGGCGTTCGCGGGCGGCTACGACAGCGGCGCCGACGCGTGCTGAAGGCCCGCGCGGACTACGCCGTGAAGGGGAGCGCGGATACGCCCGTGGGCGGATGTGGCACCCGTGGCGGGCCCGTAACCTGGCGTTCTGGAGCGCGGCCGGACGGGCCGGCGCGCGCGGTCATGACGCGCGGGGGCCGCGCGGCCGGGAGGTGCACCATGGGGACGCGGGCCGTTCGCGAAGCGGGCTGGGCGAGCAGGGGGGCCTGCCGCGGCGCCGATCCCGAGCTTTTCTTCCCCGAGGCGCCCTTCCCCGAACAGGAGGCCAGGGCCAAGGCCGTCTGCGCCGCCTGCCCCGTCATCCTGGAGTGCCGGGCGTACGCGGTCCGGGCGGGGGAGCGCGAGGGCATCTGGGGCGGCCTGACCACCGCCGAACGCCGCCGCCTCCGATTCCCCCCGGGCTGGGGCCGCCGGGCCGCCTCATGAGCACCCCCGAGTCCCCCTCCGGGCGGGTCGTCGCCGGGGTCGTGGCACCGGCCGTGGGGGTGCTCGTGGTGGCCAATGTGCTGAACAACCGTGTCGCGCGGCGGCTGGCGCCGGTGACCTCCGCCGTGGCGGCCGGGGCGCTGGTGGCGCTGGGCCGGCGTGCGGGCCTGTCCTGGCCCGAGATGGGCTTCACCACTCCGCGCCGGGGGGCCGTGATCGGCGGGGCCCTGGCCGCCGCCGTCGCCGCCGTCTACACCGCGGGCGTGCTCACGCCGCGCACCCGCCCGCTGTTCCTGGACGAGCGCGCCCTCGGGGTGTCGCGGGCCCGCCTGCTGGAGGAGGCCCTGGTCCAGGTGCCGCTGGGCACCGTCCTGCTGGAGGAGGTCGCCTTCCGCGGCGTGCTGCCCGCCGCGCTGCGCCGCTCGCACGGCCCGGTGGCGGCGGTCGCGGGCGCCTCGGCGCTGTTCGGGCTGTGGCACATCCTGCCCGCGCTCGACATGGCCGCCACCAACCCCTCCTTCAGCCGCCTGGCCTCGGGCGAGCCGCAGGACGGCCCCGCGGAGGGCCCGGTCCGGGTCGTCGCGGGCACGGTGGTCACCACCGCCCTGGCCGGGGCCGCCTTCCATGAGCTGCGGCGGCGCGGCGGGCTGGCGGCGCCGTCCCTGCTGCACCTGGCCACCAACACGCTCGGCTACTTCGCCGCGCGGGCCGCGCGCCGGCTCGAACGGCGCGCGGGGCGGCCCGGCGGTCAGCATGACCGGTGAACATGAACGTTGAAGCGGTCCGCGCGACCGGTCAGGCGGTCTGAACGACCTGGAAGCCCTCGGCGTAGCTGCCCTCCGGCAGGCCCGCCGTCTTGGCGTTGGCCGCGAGGAAGCCGCGCACGAACTGCTCCATGCCGTCGGCGATGTGCGCGATCTGGCTGACGTGCGCCCTCAGCGCGGACACCTTGCGGTCGACGGTCGCCGTGATGTCCACCCAGTGGTTGTTGGCCTGGCCGCCCGTCAGCCACACCTCCCTGACCGCCCACGCCTCAAGACCCTCGTCGGCCAGCAGCTCGGGGAAGGCGTAGGGGTTGCGCGCGTCGGGGTAGACCGCGTCCAGGGTCGCGCCGCCCACGGCCCGGTGGTCCGGGTGGCTCGGCTGGATGCGGACGTAGTTGCGCTCGGGCGAGGAGGTGATCACGCGGTCCGGCCGCACCTGCCGGATCACCCGCGAGATGTCGCGGCGCAGGCCCAGGGTCGGCTCCACCGTCCCGTCCTGGTACCCCAGGAAACGCAGGTCGGTCACGCCCACCCGTTTGGCCGCCTCGGTCTGCTCGGCGCGCCGCAACTGCGCCATGCCGCCGTTGTCGAGCTCGCGATCGAAGCCTCCGGCGTCGCCGTCGGTGACCACGCAGTACACGACACGGATTCCCTTGTCGGTGAGCAGGGCCACCGACCCGGCCGCGCCGAAGTCCACGTCGTCGGGGTGCGCGGTCACCACCAGAACGGTGCTCACGTCGGCGTCGTCAAGTGGGGTCACGCTGTTCCTCCTCGGTCCACTGCGCCATGAACAAACCACGGCAACTTGATATTTCCAGTGACTTGCCGGAGTGCTGAGCCGATCGGCCGCATCGGACGCGGAAACAGGGGCGGGATGGGGGGCGAAGAGGCGTCCACTGTCGGTGAGTCGCCATAATCTAGGGGGGTGTCCACCCGTGCCGCGAATCCCGCCGTTGACCATCCCCTGCTGGACGGGCTCAACCCGCAGCAGCGCGACGCCGTCGTCCACCAGGGAAGCCCCCTCCTGATCGTCGCCGGGGCCGGCTCGGGCAAGACGCGGGTGCTCACCCACCGCATCGCCTACCTGTTGTCCGAGCGGCACGTCCAGCCGCAGGAGGTCCTGGCGATCACCTTCACCAACAAGGCCGCCAAAGAGATGAAGGAGCGGGTGGACCGCCTCATCGGTCCCCGCTCCCGGGCCATGTGGGTGATGACCTTCCACAGCGCCTGCGTCCGCATCCTGCGCCGTGAGGCCAAGCGGCTGGGCTTCTCCTCCAGCTTCTCGATCTACGACCAGGCCGACTCCCAGCGGCTGATGGCGATGGTCTGCCGCGAGCTCGACCTCGACCCCAAGCGCTACCCGCCGCGCTCGTTCTCCGCGCAGGTCAGCAACCTCAAGAACGAGCTGATCGACTACGACACCGCCAAGGACAAGGCGCAGACCCACCTGGAGCGCACGCTCGCCCAGGCGTACGCCACCTACCAGGCGCGGCTCACCGAGGCCGACGCCATGGACTTCGACGACCTGATCATGCTGACGGTCACGTTGTTCCAGCTCTTCCCCGACGTCGCCGAGCACTACCGCCGCCGCTTCCGCCACGTCATGGTCGACGAGTACCAGGACACCAACCACGCCCAGTACATGCTGATCAGAGAGCTGGTCGGCCTGCCGGACCGCCTCACGGCGGACGGCGAGCCGGTCGTGGAGGGCGGGGGCGTGGAGCCCGCCGAGCTGTGCGTGGTGGGCGACGCCGACCAGTCGATCTACGCCTTCCGCGGCGCGACGATCCGCAACATCCTGGAGTTCGAGCGCGACTACCCGCAGGCGCGCACGATCCTCCTGGAGCAGAACTACCGCTCCACCCAGACGATCCTGTCCGCGGCCAACGCCGTGATCTCGCGCAACGAGAGCCGCAAGCCCAAGAACCTCTGGTCCGACCAGGGCGCAGGGCCCAAGATCATCGGTTATGTGGCCGACAACGAGCACGACGAGGCCATGTTCGTCGCCCAGGAGGTCGACCGTCTCGCCGACGACGAGGACGTCACGCCCGGCCAGGTCGCCGTCTTCTACCGCACCAACGCCGCCTCCCGTGTCTTCGAAGAGATCTTCATCCGCACCGGCCTGCCGTACAAGGTCGTCGGCGGCGTGCGGTTCTACGAGCGCCGCGAGGTCCGCGACCTGCTCGCCTACCTGCGGGTGCTCGCCAACCCCAACGACACCGTCTCGCTGCGCCGCGTCATCAACGTCCCCAAGCGGGGCATCGGCGAGCGCGCCGAGGCCATGGTCGAGGCGTTCGCCGCCCGCGAGCGCGTCAGCTTCTGGGAGGGCCTGCGCCGGGCGGAGGAGGCTCCCGGGCTGGCCACGCGCTCGCTCAACGCCATCAAAGAGTTCGTCGCCCTGCTCGAAGACCTGCGGGGCAAGGAACTGCCGCTGTCCGAGCTGGCCGAAGAGGTCCTGGCGAGCACCGGCTACCGCACCGAGCTGGAGACCTCCGGCGACCCGCAGGACGAGAGCCGGCTGGAGAACCTCAACGAGCTGATCTCCGTGGCCCAGGAGTTCGAGGAGGCCAACCCCGAGGGCACGCTCGTCGACTTCCTGGAGCAGGTCTCGCTGGTCGCCGACGCCGACCAGATCCCCGAAGGGGAGGACCACCAGGGCGTCGTCACGCTGATGACGCTGCACACCGCCAAGGGCCTGGAGTTCCCGGTCGTGTTCCTCACCGGCCTGGAGGACGGCGTCTTCCCCCACATGAGGTCCCTCGGCGAGCCCCGCGAGCTGGAGGAGGAACGCCGCCTCGCCTACGTCGGCATCACCCGCGCCCAGCAGCGGCTGTACGTCTCGCGCGCGGCCGTGCGCAGCTCGTGGGGGTCCCCCGCGTTCAACCCCGCGTCCCGGTTCCTGGCCGAGGTGCCGTCCGACCTGCTCGACTGGCGCAGCGACCCGCAGAAGTCGGCGTGGACGGCGGCGACCGTCCGCGAGACGCGCGCTGCCGCGGCGCCGTCGCGCGGCGGCGGCCGGTCGATCCCGAACCTCAGCCCGGGCGACCGCGTCACGCACGACGCCTTCGGGCTCGGCACCGTGGTCACGGTCGAGGGCGTCGCGGAGAAGGCCAAGGTGAAGATCGACTTCGGCTCCGGCGGCGAGAAGACCTTGCTGCTGGCGTACGCCCCGATCGAGAAGCTCTAGCCGCGCGGATCGGATCGCACGCCGTCCGCACCAGGGGTTCTGTCTTCCGGCTCGTCCGGCCGGAGGAAGATGTCCCGGTAAGCCGACGGCCCGGTAAGGAAGCCTTACCGGGCCGTCGGTGCGCGGCCGTCGCGGACGGCGGCGCGTGGTGGTCAGCTCTTGGCGGCCGCCCTGCCGGTGATGGTGGTGATGAGGTCGGGCCGTGCCTCGGGCAGGTCCTCGTCGGTCTCCAGGTCCTTCTGGTCGACGACCAGGTCGGCCGGCGGAGCCTGGATGGCCACGTGCCCGCCCCAGCCGGCGTAGCGCGCGTCGCTCGACAGCTTCAGGTCACCGAGCGGGGCCGGTCCCGGCAGGACCACCGCCGCCTGGAACCGCCGGGGAAGCTGGTCGCCGCCGACCCACAGCTTCCACGGCACCGCGATCTTCTTCTCCTTGCCGCTCAGGCCGCGCAGGCCGCCGTCCGGCGACACCTTGGCCAGCTCGCCCAGCGTGATGGCACCGCGCAGCAGAGTGGTCCTGGCGCCGTTGACCGTGCCGCCGGGGGCCTTGCTCTTGGTGTGGGCGACCAGCGCGCCGAGCGTCCGGGGCCGCAGCACGTCGACGAGCAGGGTCGTGCGCGCCGGGCCGGTGAACCGCACCCAGGTCTTGCCGGCGGGCAGGGCGTCGTCGTACACCGGGCTCTTCACGTACACCTTGCCACCGAGCGCGATGATGTGGCCGGTGCTCTTGGACGCGCCGGAGCTGATCGTCAGCTTGGTGTCACCCGCGTCGGGCCCGGACCTGCCGAACCGCACGACGCCGGTCTCCCGGTACCGCAGGGCGGTCTTGCCGAGCCGGAACTCGTTGCGCTCGTCGATGCGTACGGTGGTCCGCTTGACCAGTTGCTGCCGCAGGGCGTCGGCCGGGCCGGCCGCGGTGGGCTTCGGGGCGGCGTGCGCGGTGGCCGACGCGGCCAGTGCCAGGGCGGGGGCGAGCAGGGCGGTCGCGGTCAGGGCGATCAATCGCCTCATTAAGGGGTTCCTCCCGTCGTAAGACCCTCTATCCGTCGTCGAGGGTCCCGGCGTCCATGCCGTGCAAGATCAGCTTGATATCACGGATCGCCAGGTAGAGAGGCCCTTTGGCGCAAATAGCAGCAGTCGAGGGATATATCGGCATATGTGGTGTCGGTGCCGATGGGGTACGTGACCCTCCGTCACCGTCCGTGCGCCCCGGTGCGGCCGGGCGGCGGGCAGGGTCACGGGCCGCGGTTTCGCGAAATTTGGGGAAACTTGCCGTATCGCATTACTTGTCATGCGGCGGCAAAGGCCCCCCGGCGGGCGCTCCACGTCTCCACGGAGGCTAGGCTTCTGAGGCCAGGCTTCCCGGTAGTTCGCGGGTGCCCCGGGGTCTGGTCCTCAACGTAGAGAAGAAGTCAGCCGGACAAGCAAGGACGGACCCTCGTGGACCTGTTCGAACATCAGGCGAAGGAGCTCTTCGCGGAGTATGGCATCCCGGTGCCGCGCGGCGTCGTCGCGCGCACCGTGGAGGAGGCGCGCGCGGCAGCGGAGCAGCTGACCGGCCGCGTCGTCGTCAAAGCCCAGGTCAAGACCGGGGGCCGCGGTAAGGCGGGAGGCGTCAAGGTCGCCGACGACGTCGCCGACGCCGAGCGCAAGGCCACCGACATCCTCGGCATGGACATCAAGGGGCACACGGTTCACAAGGTGCTCGTCGAAGAGGCCAGCGCGATCGCGGAGGAGTACTACTTCTCCTTCCTGCTCGACCGCGCGAACCGCACCTTCCTCGCCATCTGCTCCGCGTCGGGCGGCATGGACATCGAAGAGGTCGCGCACACGACCCCCGAGAAGGTCGCCCAGATCCCGGTCTCCCCGCTGACCGGCGTGGACCGCGCGCGCGGGCGCGAGATCGCCCAGGCCGGCGGCCTGCCGGAGGCCGCGCTCGACGGCGCCGCCGAGATCATCGAGAAGCTGTGGGCCGTCTTCCTCGACGAGGACGCCACGCTCGTCGAGGTCAACCCCATGATCCTGACCAAGGACGGCCAGGTGAAGGCGCTGGACGGCAAGGTCACCCTCGACGACAACGCCTCCTTCCGCCAGCCCGAGCACGAGGCGTACGCCGACAAGGCCGCGGAGGACCCGCTGGAGGCCAAGGCCAAGGCCAAGGACCTCAACTACGTCAAGCTCGACGGCTCGGTCGGCATCATCGGCAACGGCGCGGGCCTGGTCATGTCCACCCTCGACGTCGTGGCCTACGCGGGCGAGCAGTTCGGCGGCCAGCGCCCGGCGAACTTCCTCGACATCGGCGGCGGCGCGTCCGCCGAGGTCATGGCCAACGGCCTGGAGATCGTCCTGTCCGACCCGAGCGTCAAGTCGGTGTTCGTGAACGTCTTCGGCGGCATCACCGCCTGCGACGCGGTCGCCAACGGCATCGTCTCGGCCTTCAAACTGCTCGGTGACCGCGGCGAGGCCGTGACGCACCCGCTCGTCGTCCGGCTGGACGGCAACAACGCCGCCCTCGGGCGGCAGATCCTGTCCGACGCGGGCCTGCCCCGGGTCGAACTCGTTGACACGATGGACGACGCGGCCAAGCGTGCCGCCGAGCTCGCCGCGGTAGGTGCGTAATGGCAATCTGGCTGACCGAGAACAGCAGGATCATCGTCCAGGGCATCACGGGGTCCGAGGGCTCCAAGCACACCCGGCGCATGCTCAAGGCCGGCGCCAAGGTCGTCGGCGGGACCAACCCCCGCAAGGCCGGCACCACCGTCGACTTCGACGGCGTCGAGCTGCCCGTCTTCGCGACCGTCGCCGAGGCCATGGCCGCCACCGGCGCGGACGTCACGGTGATCTTCGTGCCGCCGGCGGGCACCAAGTCCGCGGTCATCGAGGCCGTCGACGCCGAGATCCCCCTCGCCGTCGTCATCACCGAGGGCGTGCCCGTCCACGACACCACCGAGTTCTGGGCGTACGCCATCTCCAAGGGCGGCAGGACCCGCATCATCGGCCCGAACTGCCCCGGCATCGCCTCGCCCGGCGCCTCCAACGCCGGCATCATCCCCGCCGACATCACCACGGCGGGCCGCATCGGCCTGGTCAGCAAGTCCGGCACGCTGACCTACCAGCTCATGTACGAGCTGCGCGACATCGGCTTCTCCACCGCCGTCGGCATCGGCGGCGACCCGGTGATCGGCACCACGCACATCGACGCGCTGGAGGCCTTCCAGAACGACCCGGGCACCGACGCGATCGTGATGATCGGCGAGATCGGCGGCGACGCCGAGGAGCGCGCGGCGGCCTACATCGAGCAGCACGTCACCAAGCCGGTCGTCGCCTACGTCGCGGGCTTCACCGCCCCGGAGGGCAAGACCATGGGCCACGCCGGGGCCATCGTGTCCGGTTCCGCCGGCACCGCCCAGGCCAAGAAGGAGGCGCTGGAGAAGGTCGGCGTCCGCGTCGGCAAGACCCCCAGCGAGACGGCGCGCCTCATGCGCGAGGTCATGCGTTCCCGCTGAACGCGCTCAGGAACGCCGCACCGGCTCACCGTCCACCCGGTGACCACCTCGGAAGCGCCCGGCCACCCGCCGGGCGCTTCCGCGTTCCCGCAGCCGATCGGCCGCGACGGCGCACCGGGACGGCAGGGGGTGCGGGGACGTGCCTGGCAGGGAAGTCCGAGGCGGGGAGGTTCGCCGGCCCGCGGGGCCGGCGGACGGGCTCCTGGAGGCGGGGAGTGCTTCTAGAGACTCAGAGGGAGGCGAGGGGCTCACAGGCGCTCAATCGCCAGTGGGCGACGGCCGGGTCGGCGAGAGCGGCGGCTGCGGCGGCCAGGATCTGCGCTGGGGTCGTCTCGTCCGCCGTGTCCACGCGGAGGACCATGTCCCCGTCGGCCTGACTGAGATGCCGCGTCCATTCCCGCGGCAGCAGGCCCAGTATTCTTATCGCGTCCATCTGTGAATTGCCGGTGCCCGGCGGATTCGTGCGGTGCAGTCTGATCTCGGCCTGCATTTCGCCCGGCTTTTCTCAGTCCCAGGTCGTGCCGTTGGTGCGCGCGGGCGCGGAGTCCCAGGTGGTGCCGGAGCCGTGGGCGGGCGCGCTGTCCCAGGTCGTCCCGGCCGGGGTGACGTCCCAGGTGGTGCCGTCGTCGTCCGCGGGCGGGGTGTCCCAGGTGGTGCCGAGGGCCGCGACGTGCGCGCGGGAGTCCCAGGTGGTGCCGGAGTTCAGGGCGGTGTACCCGGCGGCGGCGATTCCGAGCGCGACGGCGGCCGAGACGACCGCGGTGGAAATCCGGGAGACCAGACCGGAGTTCGGGTGGGCGGTGATGCTCGACATTCTCTTTCTCGCTTCCTTCACGGTACGTCCGTTCTCTCACTCACAACTTTGCGGGATTCACCTGCCCCGTGACAGACGAGGGCGCGGCAGCAAGTTGCACGGCCGTGACCGTTTCCTGTCAGCCGTCCCAGGACTGTCGCGCACCGGCGCGCAATCACGTGTCGTCCCAGGTCAGCCGCGCCCCGGCTGCCCCCGCGCCCGACCGGGAAACGGCACGTTGCAGGATGCGGACATCCGCCCGTATCTGGTCCCCGAGGAAAAGACCGCGACTCCCGCGAAAAAACATCGACATTTCGCCTCGAACGGATATCTCGGTGCCGGGACGCCTGGCCATCGGGGGGCCAAGAGCACGCGGGCACCGGGCGTCCAGGGGACAAACGGGGCGACACGCGGGGTGCCTACGTTCGCCCGCACCGTCCGGCCTGAGAGCATCGACTACTGTGACGGCCCTCTTCGACCAGCTCCGGGCGGCTCCCCGCGCCGTACTCGGGCGTATCCCCGGGAGCGGGGGCGACGACGACGAGACGCGCCGCCCGTTGCCCGTCTCCGGCATGCTCGCCGCCGCCTCCACCCTCGGCGCCGGCCTCGCCGTTCTGACCACCCTCACCCTCATCGGGTGGATCGCCGCCCCGCGCGGCGCCTTCGGGCAGGGACTCCCCGGCGTCTTCCGCGCCGCCTGCCAGGTCTGGCTCGCCGCGCACCACGCCGGCTTCGCGATCCCCGGCGGACGGATCGGCCTGCTCCCGCTCGGCCTGATGCTCCTGCCCGCGGTCCTGCTCTACCGCGCCGCCCTGTGGATGGCCCGCGACGCCGACCTGCGGCTGCGCCTGCCGGCCCGTCTGCCCAAGGGCAGCGCCAAGGACCTGTCCAACGCGCGCCGCCGCGCGCAGCTCCTGCTCATCGCCCAGGCGGGCATCTCACTGGCCGCGCCGTACGCGCTGCTGGCGGGCGTGATCGCTCTGGTGGCCCACAACAACGTGACCCAGCCGTTCGTCGGCGAGGCGCTGCTCAGCCACTTCCTGCTGGCCTTCCTGGCCGGGTCGCTGGCCACCGCGCGCACCATCGGGCCATGGCGGTCGATGCTGCGGCTGCTCCCCGTGCGCGCGCGGTCGGTGGTGGCCGGCACGGCCGTCGCCCTGTCCACGATGCTGGCCGCCGGGCTCGTGCTGGCGCTGGCGGCGGTAGTCCTCAACTTCGGCGAGGTCCAGCGGCTGTCGTCCCTGCTGGCGCCGGGCTTCGTCGGCGGCCTGCTCCTGCTGCTGGTGCAGGTGCTCTACCTGTTCAACTTCGTCATCTGGGGCATGGCCTACCTCAGCGGCCCGGGGTTCGCGCTCGGCACGGGCACCCTGGTCGCGCCCACGGGCGTGCAGCTCGGCGACGTGCCCGCCCTGCCGGTCCTCGGCGCGCTCCCCGGCTCCGGGGTCACCTCCCCGTGGACGATGAGTGTGCTCGCGGTGCCGTTCCTCGCGGGCGCGGTCGCCGGGGTCGTCATGGCGCGCATCGCCCCGACCCCCCAGCTGGAGTCGGCCCCGTTGTGGGGGTTCGCCTGCGGTCTGGCCACGGGCCTGTCGGCGGGGCTGCTCGCGGCCCTCGCCGGCGGCCCGCTCGGCGGTGCGCGCCTGTCCGCCGTCGGGCCGTCCGCCTGGGAGGTCGCGCTGTCGGCCACGCTGGAGGTCGGCGTGGCGTCCGGCATCTCGGCCGGGCTGACCAACTGGTGGCTGACCTACCACCGCGGCCTTGAACCCGTGCCCGTCCGCAAGGCGGGCGAGGTGATCGCCAAGGTGGCGAGCGTGGCGAGCCGCGTCAGACCGGCCGCGCCCGAGCCGTCCGGCCACTGGATGGACGCCACCGAGGCCGACACCGCGCCCATCCCGGCCATCCGCGCCGACTGGACCGACGAGCACGGCGCCACCACCACACCCGCCGCCGGCAGGACCCAGCGCCGTGACATCGTCGACGAGTCGGACGACCGCGGCGGCCACGTCATCTACGTGGACCCCTACGCCTGGGACCGCGACGCCTAGCCGGGCGGTCCTACACGTGCGCGCGGATGCCCTTGCCGCTGGGGGAGGGCTCGAAGAGCACCTGGTCG
The DNA here is from genome assembly GCF_014205275.1 of Sphaerisporangium siamense. Lineage (NCBI taxonomy): Bacteria > Bacillati > Actinomycetota > Actinomycetes > Streptosporangiales > Streptosporangiaceae > Sphaerisporangium > Sphaerisporangium siamense. The sequence continues at coordinate 8,380,389 of NZ_JACHND010000001.1, read as the reverse complement.
GCGAAGCACCACGCCCAGTCCTCGCCGGGCTCGAAGGACTCGGCGATGGGGTGGCCCACTCCGGCGGCGTGCCGGGAGGCGTGGCGGTTCGGCGAGGAGTCGCAGCAGCCGACGTGACCGCAGGTGAGGCAGGTCCGCAGGTGGACCCAGCGGCCCCCGCTGGCCAGGCAGTCCTCGCAGCCGAGGTCGGTGCGCGGCTCGACGTCGCGCAGCAGTTCGAGGTGTGTGCAGACGCTCACGGCTTCTCCTCGGTTGGGAACGGCACCGCCACCGCACTGTACCGGCCTCCCGGCTCCCTGGGACCGGCACGACCGGATCTCGCCCGCACCAGGTCAGGTCTACGTGCGGTGTACCCGGGACGCCGCCGGATCAGGGGGTCCGGCTCACGAGGGCAGGGAGAACCGCAGGCTGCCTTCCGGCAGGAAGGGGAGCCTGCGCTCCATGTCACGCTGGAGCTGGGTGGCGCAGATCTGCTGGGCGGTGGTGGTGCCGGCGCCCTTCATGCACTCGGTGTAGGCGCTCAGCTCGTTGCCGAAATACGTCTGGAACCAGGCCATCAGGGCGGCCAGCACGATCGACGCCGACGAGATCAGCGACCCGAGCACGGGCATCAGCACGGACCTCTTCTTGCGCGCCAGCGCCTGCCAGCCGCGCACGCTGACGACGATCGAGAAGACGCCCAGAGCCAGGCCCAGCACCGGGAACATGAGCGTCAACGCCAGCGCGCCGATGGACAGCAGCAGCGCCCGGCGCCCGATCTCGACCCCCGAGGTGTCCGCGGGTTGGTGAAGCACCTGACCTCCTCTGCGTTGGAGAGCGTGGCGGGCCGATACGCTGACTGCCGTACCCGTCAACGTCGCCCCGAAGGAGTGCAGCCCTGTCGGCTCGGCTCGTGGTCCTCGTCTCCGGTTCAGGGACCAACCTACAGGCCATCATGGACGCCGCCGCTGACGAAGGCTATGGCGCCCGCGTCGTCGCGGTCGGCGCCGACCGCGACGACATCGAGGGCCTGGCCCGCGCGCGTCGTGCGGGCCTGCCCACCTTCGTAGTCAAGGTGGCCGACCACCCGACCCGGGAGGACTGGGACGAGGCCCTGTGCGCGCGCATCGCCGAGCACCGGCCCGATCTGGTGGTGTCCGCCGGGTTCATGAAGATCCTCGGCCCGCGCGTGCTCCGGGCGTTCACCGTCGTCAACACCCACCCGGCCCTGCTGCCCGCGTTCCCCGGCGCCCACGCGGTGCCGCAGGCACTGGCGTACGGGGTGCGCGTCACCGGCTGCACGGTGCATCTGGTGGACGCGGGCGTGGACACCGGCCCGGTGATCGCGCAGGAGCCCGTGACCGTGGAGGATGGGGACGACGAGCGGTCCCTCCACGAGCGCATCAAGGTCGTCGAGCGCCGCCTGCTCGTCGACGTCGTCGGCCGCATGGCCAGGCACGGCTGGACGCTCACCGGTCGTCACGTCCGCCTTGGCGTACCGGCGGGCGACGGCGGACAGTAGTGGGAGGGCGGGGAGGGGCGCGACCCGGGAGGCCCCGGCGCGTGACGTCCCGCCAGTGGCAACCTCCGGGCCGCCCGGTGCGCCGGGCCGCCCGGACACAGGGAGGAGCACGAAGTGACCCGCATCGCCATCCGGCGCGCGCTGATCACCGTATATGACAAGTCCGGGCTGGAGGAGCTGGTCCGGGCGCTGGACGCCGCCGGCGTCGAGATCGTGTCCACGGGCGGCACGGCCTCGAAGATCGCGTCCTTCGGCGTGCCGGTCACCCCGGTCGAGTCGCTGACCGGCTTCCCCGAGTGCCTGGGCGGCCGGGTCAAGACCCTGCACCCGCGGGTTCACGCCGGCCTGCTGGCCGACGGGAACAACCCCTCTCACGTCAAGCAGCTCGAAGAGCTGGAGATCGAGCCGTTCCAGCTTGTCGTGGTCAACCTGTACCCGTTCCAGCAGACGGTGGCCTCCGGCGCCTCGCCCGAGGAGTGCGTCGAGCAGATCGACATCGGCGGGCCCGCGATGATCCGCGCGGCGGCCAAGAACCACGGCACGGTCGCGGTCGTCGTGGACCCGCGCGGGTACGGCGACGTGCTGCGGGCGATCGAGGAGGGCGGTTTCACCGAGCCGCAGCGCCGCCGCCTCGCCGCCCGGGCGTACGCCCACACCGCCGCCTACGACACCGCCGTCGCCTCGTGGTTCGGCGACGTCTACGCCCCCGAGGACGAGGGCTGGCCCACGTTCATGGGCGCGGCCTGGCAGCGGCGCGCCGTCCTGCGCTACGGCGAGAACCCGCACCAGGGGGCCGCGCTGTACTCGGGCTCGGAGGACGGCCTGGCGAACGCCGAGCAGTTGCACGGCAAGGAGATGTCCTACAACAACTACCTGGACGCCGACGCCGCCTGGCGCGCGGTGTGGGACTTCCCCGAGCCGGCCGTCGCGGTCATCAAGCACGCCAACCCCTGCGGGCTGGCCGTCGGCGCCGACGTCGTCGAGGCGCACCGCAAGGCGCACGACTGTGACCCGCTGTCGGCGTACGGCGGGGTGATCGCCGTCAACCGCGAGGTCACCGGCGCGCTCGCCGAGCAGATCGCGCCGATCTTCACCGAGGTCGTGGTCGCTCCCGAGTTCAGCCAGGAGGCCCTGGCGGTACTGACGACCAAGAAGAACATCCGGCTGCTGCGCTGCCCGTCCGGGCCGTCCAACACCGCCGAGTTCCGCCGCGTCGACGGCGGGCTGCTCGTCCAGACGGTCGACCGCGTGAACGCCCCCGGCGACGACCCCGCCACCTGGGAGCTGAAGGCCGGCGCTCCGGCGTCGCCCGAGGTGCTGGCCGACCTGGCCTTCGCGTGGAAGTCCTGCCGGTCGGTGAAGTCCAACGCGATCCTGCTCGCCGCGGACGGCGCGACGGTCGGGGTCGGCATGGGCCAGGTCAACCGGGTCGACTCCGCGCGCCTGGCCGTGTCCCGGGCGGGGGAGCGGGCCGCGGGCGCGGTGGGCGCCTCGGACGCCTACTTCCCGTTCCCCGACGGCCTTCAGGTGCTCATCGACGCCGGGGTGAAGGCCGTGGTCGAGCCGGGCGGGTCGATCCGCGACGAAGAGGTGATCGAGGCCGCCACCAAGGCCGGCATCACCTTGTACTTCACCGGCACACGCCACTTCTTCCACTGACCACGCGGCGGCCGGGCGCGCACGCCGCGCCCGGCCGCCGGACGCGTTCCTGTTCCGCCGCCGGGCGCCGGGAAGGACGCCCGGAGGCGAAGTGCCCTGCCGCCGATGCCGGATCAGCTACAGGTCACCGCCGGGTCGATGACGACCGTGGGCCCCCCGCCGGGGGTGTGCTGTTCGTAGGGCGGCGGGCCGCAGGGGGCGCCGTGGTTGCCGCCTCCGTCGGTCACGGAGTCGTGCGGGGCCCAGATGAACCACCCGGTGGTCCTCTTGCCGGTGTTGCCGCTCACGGTGATCGGCTTGGGGTCGTCCTTCCAGCCGATGTGGATGTCCCCCCGCACCGGGTTGCCGTCCGGGTCCGTGCGCCCGCTGGGGGCCCGGCCGTTTCGCGCGAAGGTGTTGCCGGAGATCTGGCCCACCACTCCCTGGGCGTTACGCAGATAGATGCCGGCCGTCGCGTTGCGGACGAATTCGTTGTTCTTCACGATGCCGCTGAAGTTGTATCCCTCGATGGCGACGGAGTTGTCCCTGAACGCATTGTTCTCGACCACGGTCGGCACCGACGTGTCACCGAGCCACAGCGCGGTCTCGGAGTTCTTGAACACGTTGTCGTGGATTCTGTTGCCGCGGCTCTCGGCGTAGACGGACAGGGACCAGTCGTCGAGAACGCTGCGGGTGATGACGCCGTTGTCCGACTGGCCGATGCTGAGGCCCCCGCCGGTGAACCGGCTCGACGTGAAAGAGAATCCGTTGCCCCGGTTCAGGCCGTTGTCGCCGTGAATCGTGCAGTGGTCGACGGTCAGCGCGGAATCCTGGATGTACAGGCCTTCGATGACGCACCTGCCCCGCGAGCCGCTGATCGCGAGGCTCGACCCGAGCAGCGCCTGGACGCGGCCTCCGGAGTTGGTCACGTTCACGAGCCGCGCGCCGGTCGAGCGCTCCAGGTACACCGCGACGGCGAAGCCGTCGATCGTGCCGTTGCGGATGACGGCGCCCGGCCAGTAGCCGGTGGTGGCGTTGCCGACGCTGACGCCGTATCCCGTGCCCGACCCGGAGATCGTGTGCCCGTTGAGGTTGATCGTGACGTTGGCCGCGCCGATGATCGGGCCGTCGCCCTCGCAGGTGAGGTCCTCGGTCAGGGTGACGCTGGCGAGCAGCAGCTTCCCGCAGCCGAACCCGGTCGGCGGAGGGGCGAAGAGGGACGGTCTGGGGGTGATGGTGATCTCCGACAGGGAGAACGGCGGCGCGGGGTCGGCGACCGGGCCGGGCGGCGCGATGGCGGCGCCCCCGCTCAAGGTGGCCGCGCTCGCGGGGATCTGCCCGAGTGCCGTACCGAGCAGCGCGGCGAGCAGGAAGACGGCCGAACCCGCTCTGCGCCACCCCGCCGACCACCCCGCCGACCACGCTGCAGGCCAAGGGAGATCTCTCGCCCGCCTCTTCTGGTGTGGCAGCACTTTTGTCCTTTCCTGTGCCGTTGATGGGCCTCGAAAGGGAAGCCGGTGATGGCACGTTCCATAACCGGCCCCCCCGATCGATCGGACGAAGGAATCGCGAGATCGCTCAATGGACACGCATCCGCCGTAACGGGCTTATGGCCACGAAGATTGTGGTCAGCCGAATCGGATAAGCGTGTCGTTATGCTGACGAGGAGTTCCTCCGGATATGAGGGACAACGCGGCTATTATGAACTAAGTGATCTGAGATTGACGAGAGACTTCGGCCGCCTGTTTGCGACGTCGCGCACGCCTTCACATCCGCCGATCGCCACGTATGATGGTTCGCCCGCCACGCGGGGAGCCGTCCCGCGGCGGGGCCGTACCGGCGCCGGGCGCGAGAAATCCTCCCCGCCGTCGAGCGGGTGAGCGGCCCGGGAGAACCCTCCGCCCGACCGGACCGGTCGGCGCGTGGCCGGCGCGGGCGGCATGGAAGGATGGCGAGTTGTGAGCGCGCAGATTCTCGATGGCAAGGCCACCGCGGCCAAGATCAAGTCCGACCTCGCGCGGCGCGTCGCCCGGCTGACCGCCGAGGGTGTCACGCCCGGTCTCGGCACGGTCCTCGTCGGGGACGACCCCGGCAGCCAGATCTACGTCGCCGGCAAGCACCGCGACTGCGCCGAGGTCGGCATCGCCTCGATCCGCAAGGACCTCCCCGAGACCGCCACGCAGGCCGAGGTCGAGGCCGCGATCGACGAGCTCAACGCCGACCCCGCCTGCACGGGCTACATCGTCCAGCTCCCGCTGCCCCGCCACCTCGACGCCCAGGCGCTGATCGAGCGCATGGAGCCGTCCAAGGACGCCGACGGCCTGCACCCGGTGAACCTGGGCCGTCTGGTCCACATGGTCGACGCCCCGCTGCCCTGCACCCCGCGCGGCATCGTGGCCCTGCTGCAGGAGTACGGCGTGCCGATCAAGGGCGCCGAGGTCGCCGTCATCGGCCGCGGCATCACCGTCGGCCGGCCGCTCGGCCTGCTGCTCACCCGGCGCACCGAGAACGCCACCGTCACCCTCTGCCACACCGGCACGCAGGACCTCGCCGCCCACGTGCGCGGGGCCGACATCGTCGTGGCCGCCGCCGGGGTGCCCGGCCTGATCACGCGCGACATGGTCAAGCCCGGCGCGGCCGTCCTGGACGTCGGGGTCTCGCGCCTCGACGGCAAGCTCGCCGGCGACGTGGCCCTGGAGGTCAAGGAGGTCGCGGGGTTCTTCTCGCCGAACCCCGGGGGCGTGGGCCCGATGACCCGCGCGATGCTCCTCACCAACGTCGTCGAGTCCGCGGAACGCCGCGCCCGCTGACCGTCCTCCCCGGTCACGCGGGGCCGTCGCCGCCGCACGGCTCGGTGAAGGTGATCACGGTGGGGACGGGGGTCCGCAGGGCCTCCTCCACGGCCTCGCGCAGCCCCTCGGGCGACTTCACCGCGCGGCCGTGCGCGCCGTACGCCTCGGCGAGCGCGGGGAAGTCCGGGCCGTGCAGGTCGACGGCCACCGGGCTCATGCCCTTGCGCACCATCTCCTCCCTGATCTCGCCGAACCCCCCGTTCAGCGCGACGACCACGGGCAGGCTCAGGCGCAGCTCCACGGCCATCGCCAGCTCCTGGAGGCTGAACTGCAGCGCCCCGTCGCCGGCCAGCACCGCGACGGGCCGGTCCGGCCGTCCGAGCTTCGCACCGATCCCCGCGGGCAGCGCGAAGCCGAGCGTGCCGAACCCGGCGGGGAACAGGAACCGCCCCGGCGGGTCGATGACCATGCCGACCAGGGCGCCGTGGTAGACGACCATCGAGTTGTCGCCGACGATGATCGCGTCCCCGGGCAGCGCCCGGCCGAGCGCGCGCAGGTATTCGATCCAGCGCCCGGTCAGCGTCTCCAGCTCGGCGCGGTAGTCGCACCCCGGCCGTTCCCGTGGCACCGGGCCCGCGACGTCACGGAGCTGCTCGCCGAGCCCCTGGACGGCGAGCGCGGCGTCGGCCACGATCGCCACGTCGGCCACGTGGTCGCCGTACATCTGGGCGGGGTCCACGTCCACGCGGATCAGCGTGCCGGTGAGGGCGAAGTGTTCCTCCCACAGGTCCGCGGGGCCGAGCTCGGTGCCGATGGCGAGCACGACGTCGCAGGTGGCGAGCCAGCGGCGCACCGTCTCCAGGTGCAGGGTCGCGCCCAGGCAGAGCGGATGGCTCTCCGGCACCACGCCCTTGCCACTGGCGGTGGTGACCACGCGGGCGCCGACCCGCTCGGCGAGCCGCATGATCGGCTCGCCCGGCGGCCTCGGGTCCTCGGCGGGCCGGTGGGTGCCGCCGCCGAGGACGAACGCCGGCCGGCGCGCCCGGCTCAGCAGCTCGGCGGCCCTGTGCAGCGCGGCCGGGTCCGGCACGCGCGGCATGACCCGGTACGGCGGGGCGACGTGCACCTCGGTCCTGGAGTCCAGCAGATCGGCGGGGATCTCGATGTGCACCGGCCGCGGCCGTCCTTCGGTGAACGCCGCGAACGCGCGGGCCACGGCCGCCGGGATCTCGCGCACGGAGGTCACGCGGTGGCTCCACGCGCACAGGGCCTCGATGGCCCGCGACTGGTCCTTGCTCTCGTGCAGGTACCCGCGCCCGCCGCGCGGATGGTCGGTGGGGACGCCCGGCGAGATCAGCAGCACGGGCGAGGAGTCGGAGTACGCCTCGCCGAGCGCGGTGGCCGCGTTCGTGACCCCCGGCCCGGTCGTGGTGAGGACGATCCCGGGCCGGCCGGTGACCCGCGCGTACCCGTCGGCGGCGTACCCGGCGCCCTGCTCGTGGCGGGGCGTCACACAGCGGATCCCCGCGCGGTCCAGCTCCGCGTAGACGGCGAGGTTGTGCAGCCCCGGGATCCCGAACACCGTGTCGACGCCGTGCGACCGGAGCCCGGCGACGAGCGCCCCCGCTCCCGTTAGCCCTTTTCCTCCCGCCGTCGGGATCGATTCGTCAGCCGCCACGCGTCACATCCATGGGCTCGGGAAAATTTCTCGTAGGGTACGGGCATCGTTCCCGTTATCGCCACACGCCTTTCCCGTTCCGGATATTAGTGCGTGCCGCACCCCGCCTTTTGTGGTGTGTCCGAAGTAAGCCGGTGCGGGCCCGCGACTTTCCGATACGGTTCCGCATACGGTTCCGGATCCGTGAACGTGCCGACCGCGTGTTCGTCCACGCCGTGATCGAGCACGTTCTCAATGGATTTGACCGCCTGACGCACCATTCGATCCATGGCCTGGCGCGTGTGCGAGGCGATATGGCCGGTGACCAGGAGCCGGTCCGGGAAGTCCTCGCGAATCCGCAGGCCGAAATCGGAGTCGCCGCCGTAGAAGCCGTCGAAGACCGCGACCGCGATGCGATCTTCTTTCATGCCGTTGTACAGGGCCTCCGCGTCCACGATGGCCGGGCGCGCGATGTTCACCAATACGGAGCCCTGGCCGAGCCGGCTGATCACCGATGAATCGATCATCGAGATGGTCTTGCCGGTGCCCGGCACCATGACCACCAGGATGTCGCTGAACTCCGCCAGCTCGTGAAGAGGCTTATACGGCATGTCCAGAGATGCTTCGAGGTGCTGCTTTCTGGTGCGGCTGAAATACGCGAGATTCGCGCCGAAAGCGTGTTTGAGGATATGCGCGATGCGCGTGCCGATCGACCCCAGGCCGACGATGCCGATCTTCCGTGCGCCGAGCTCGTACGGCAGTTCCTCGCCGTCGGCCCAGTCGGGCACCAGGCTGCCCAGGTGGCGGGTGATACGCCAGTTGGCGTTGACGATCTGGCCGATCGCGAAGGTGGCGACCGAGGTGGTGGCGGCGCCGGGCGTGTTGGTCACGACGATGCCGAGATCGTTCGCGGCGGCCACGTCGACGAAGTTCTCGTAGCCCACGCCGAGGAACGCCACCACCCGCAGCGTGCCTTCGGCGCTCCTCAGGGCGGTCTCGGTGGCGCGCTCCTCGCCGCCGTGCAGATAGGCCACCACGCCCCTGAGCTCCCGTGCGAGCTCGCGCTCCGAGAGGTGCCGGTCCGGCCGCCACGGCTCCAGGCCACGCCGCCGGAGCGGCTCCAGGAGCCTCATGTCGACGCCCGAGCCGGTGACCAGGACCTTGTCGCCCCCGAGCGCGCGTCCGTCTGCGGGCATGTGCCGGGCCGCGGGACGGTCGTCCGTGGGCGCCGCTTCTTGGGGCATGGTTCAGCCTCTCGGCCTTAGGCGCTAAATGTCCGTTTCGTCGTACCTCTCGGTGCCACAGGTAAATGTGCGGGGGGCGAAATCTCCTCGTGGTCCTGGCGACGAGGTTGGATTCTAATGGTATAAGGGTCTTGGTGGTTCCGTCTTCATCTAAGTTTAAAGCGGAACTCAAGAGTGGGCCGATAGGGGTGCCACACCTTCACCCGACTACGTGTACATGCCTCTAGTACGGAGAGGGTGCACATGAGACTGCAGCCCCGCCAGCAGCTTCTGGAACTCTGGGAGGCCGCCGCCCGCACGTCGTACCGCGGCGGCACGTGGGCGTGGAGCGGGCGCGGTGGGTCGAACTCCATTTCCGACGCGGAACAGTTGCTGTGCTTCGTATATCCGGCGGCGGAACTTCCCGGTTTCCGGCTCGACACGCCGAATCAGACCGCGGACGATGTCCTCACCGCGTTGTCCGATTTCGGGGACGCCGTCGAGATTCCCAAACTGCTGCTGAAGGTGGTCGGCGAGTACATCCGCACCTACACCGCCGAGGACGGCCGGCCGATCTTCTCCGGGGGAAGCTACTTCCGCACCGCGGACGAGAACGCCGAGATCACCCCCGACCAGCTCCAGCTTGACGTGGTGGACTCGTTCTCCATGTCCGTCACCCTCATGCTCGGCACGCTCGGCTTCCTCAAGGTCTTCCGGCAGAGCGTGCGCAGGGAGGCGATCCTCGCCGAGATCGCGACGATCGAGAAGGAGGCCAGCAAGCGGCTGTCGGCCGCCATGGTGGGACTGCTGCGCAGCTTCACGGTCAACGCCTTCGACCCGAACTCGACGGCGGGGCGCGCGCTGCTCAGGACCGCCAACCAGACCGAGGCGCCCACCCGCCGCGCGCTGGAAGAGCTGCGCCGCGAACTGGAGCCGGTCCGCGCGGGCCTGCGCGACCTCACCATCGGCTCCGGCAGCCAGGTGGACCTGGACAACGAGAACCTGCTGTTCGAGTGCGGGTGGTCCTGGGGCATCGTCAAGGACGCGCCGGACATCCCGACCCCGCTCAACATCGGCCCCCAGCCCAAGGGTGTCGCCATCGACGCCCCGCGCCTGTACTTCACGGTGAACGCCCTCGTCGGCATCGCCGACCTGTTCTCCCAGCGCACCCGTACCCTCGGCCTGCTGAACGACGACCAGCTCACCCTCGCCCAGTACATCCAGCGCCGCTGGGACCTGACCCGCCTCTACTGGCGCACGATCGCCATGTTCGGCCGCGGCACCTGGCCTTTGGAGGACATCCCCTGGAGGACGACCGACGAGAAGGAATCGGACTACTACAGCCTCCTGGTGTCCGCCATCGTGGTGCAGAGCCTGGTGAACGACGTCGGCAGCCGGGCCTCCGACGTCGACCTCGGCCGCGTCGCCGGGGTGCTGGAAGAGCTCGCCATGCGGTCGAAGATCACCCGGCGCGCCGTCCCGGGCGATCCCGCCGTGCGCATGCACTATCCCGGGGTCGTGGCCAACCTGCACGGCTCGGACGCGCTCGGGCCGAGCCTGGTCTGGATGGTCTCCGACTTCTCGATCACCCTGCTGAAACGCACGATCTGGGCCGCGTCGGTCGCCCAGCACACCGCCGTCCGTGAACGGCTGCTCCGCCTCGCGGAAAGCATCTGGCAGCACGTGGCGCTGCGCCGGTGCACCGACGGCGCGGCGCGCGGGCTGTGGGACCAGCCCGGCAACGTCTTCTCCGACATCCAGGCCCGCCACGACGAGCCGTTCTGGTACGTCACCGAGCGCGTGGTCGAGTTCCTCGTGTCGGCGGCGAAGTCCAGCGGGGAGTCGCCGCCGCGCAGTCCCGGCCTGGTGGAGCTCGCCTACCAGATGCTGGGCGAGGCCGAGCACCTGCTGGACCAGGAGCTGGTGAGCCGTCCGCTGGTGGCCGGCCAGACCATCCAGCCGAGGCTGCGCGGCATCCAGGCCGGCCTGCTGCGGGCGCGGGCCATCGTCAGCGACAAGCCCGCCACGGCGCAGGCGCTGATCTACGACGCCCTGCTCGCCCTGGAACGGCTGGCGACCGCACGTGACAGCGCGTCGGAGGCCATCTGATGCTGGTGTTCGCGATCTCCGACAAGGGCGGCACCGGGCGGTCGGTCACCGGGACCAACATCGTCTACCGCCACGCCCTGCAGGGCAACGACGTCTGCTACCTGGACTTCGACTTCGGCTCGCCGACGGCGGGCGCCATCTTCGGCGTCGGCGCGGTGGCCCGCGGCATCAGGTCGGGCGGCCTGCACGAGTACCTGCGCGGCGAGGCCGCCGAGCCGCGGCGCGTCGACGTGTGGGGGGAGTCGGACCGCGAGGGGCTCAGGAACAAGCCCTCGGGCGCCGGGCGCATGATCCTCTACCCCGGCAGCGAGGGCGGCGGCGAGCTGTCCGCGGTGGACGACGAGATGGTGCGCAGGTGCGGGCGGCTGTTCGGCCTGCTGGAGGAGGAGTACGACCTGTGCATGGTGGACGTGAGCGCCGGGCGCTCGTTCACCGCCGAGATGATCCTCAAGGTGACCTCCCGGACGCGGATCCCCTTCCGCTGGCTGGTCTTCCATCGCTGGACGCGCCAGCACATCATCGCCGCCGACGGCCTCGTCACCGGCACCGACGGCCTCCTCGATGTCGGCGCCCGGCACGGCCACGACGCTGACGTCCTGCGCGACCGCGTCCGGTTCGTCAGGACCGCCGTCCTGGAGGCCGACGCCGCCGAGCTCGAAGGCCTGCGCGACGAGCAGCGGGCGTGGCTGAGCGCCTGTGACGGCGAGCTGCGCGAGCTGGCGGGGCGGCACGGCGTCGGCCGTACGACGATGCTGGGGAAGGTGCCGCTCGACCCCGTCCTGCAGTGGCGTGAGCAGCTCATCACCGACGAGGACGTCCTGGCCAGCAAGATCGCCAACGCCGAGACCGCCGAGGCGTTCGAGAACCTCGCCAAGAAGATCATCGACGACAGCGCCTGGGAGGGGTTGTGACGTCCGTCGACGCGGCGTTCGGGGAGACCTCGGCCGAGCGCAGGGTCTCCTCCGCGCCCTTGTCCCATGTCTCGGTCGAGCTGGGACACCTCTACATGGAGGACTTCCAGGCCGGGCCCGAGCGGCTGGAGGCGCAGTTCCGCCGGGTCGCGCCCTGGCTGGAGGCCGTCCGGTCGGCCTGGCGGGGACGCGTGGGGTCCCAGTCCGCCAGGATCAGCACCTGCTTCCTGATCGACGACTACTTCAGCCGCTTCAGCACTCCGGCCGCGCTGGTCCCCATGGTCCTGGACGTGGCCGAGACGTGCGGGTTGCGCGTCGACTACCTGGCGCGCGAGTCCGGCTGCGCGACCGCCGACGGGCTCGACCTCGCCCGGCTGGTGGCCGACCGCATCGTCGGAGATCCGCCGCCCGGCACCAACGGCTCCCGCCCGCCGGTCATGGAGTCCGGCTGGTTGTGCAACGGCGCGCGGTCGCCGTCCGGGGCGGGCGCGCAGGCCATGGGCAAGGAGCGGCCGTGGGCGCCCCCGGTGCAGAACGCCAAGCGCGGCCACTCCATCTTCGTCGACGTGGAGCTGTGGGACGAGAAGGGGACCGGCCGCGTCTGGTCCTGCCCGTTCCTCGCCGCCGTCTGGCAGCTCCTGCGCCTCGGGGCGCTGCGCGACAAGGGCGCGCTGCCCGTACGTCCGGCGCCGCGTCCGCCCGCCTGGCCGGCCGACTGGGACGCCATGCCCGCCGTCGTCCGCCTGCGCGACGACGCTCCGCCGTTCACCGCCTACACCACCATGTCCGTGCTCTCCCCCCGGTTCCTGCCGGTCGAGCTGGCCGTGCGCACGATCCTGAGCCAGGTCGCCGTGGACGGCGAGGTCCTGCGGCAGCTCAAGGAACGCGGCGGGGAAGAGGGCGTCGAGCTCGCGGACGAGCTCGTCGACCGCGTCTTCTACGTCTTCGGCTAGCGGACGGACACCCGATGCTGGTGCTGGGAGAGGTCAGGACCGCGCTGCTGCAGAACTCCGGGGAGATCGACGACGACGCGTGCGCGAGCGTGCTCGCGCTGACGGCGGGCGAGCCCGTGCGCGTGTCCCGGCGTCCCATCGCCTACGCCGTCTCTCCGGATCGCCTGGTCGGCGTCGACTGCGGGCTCCCCTCGGCGTCACGCGCGCGCGTGCGCGGCGTCGGCACGGTGGTCGCCCGCGGCACGATCACGGGCGGCCGTGTCGTGCAGGGCTCCGCGCACACCCGCGTCGAGCGGGGCGCCGACCGCAGGCTCCCGTGGTCGCACTACATGGCACGCCCCGGCGTCGTCGAGGTGCTCGGGAAGGTCAAGGCCGGTGACGTCGCCGAAGGCTTCGACGGCGATCCGGACCCGGACGGCCTCGACCTGGGCTCGATCGGCGCCCGCCTCGTGGACCTGGTCCAGTCGTCCCCGGGGTTCGACCGGCGGGCCTCGTTCAAGGCCGCGAGGACCCGGGTGCGCTGGGTCGCGGAGACAGGGGAGCCCGCGATCCGCTTCACCGTCCGCGGGGACGGCCTGCGCACCCTGCGCGTGGTCCACGCCGGCCCGTTCACCCCGGCCGTCCTCGGCCTCTGCGAGGACCTGGCCCTGCACGACTGGCTGCTGACCACGGTGCTGCGCATGGCGGAGAAGGCCGGCATCGGCGTCAGGCCCGACGCCGCGGCCCGGCTGGCCCCCGCCATCGACCACCTGCTCCACCTGTGGATGCCCGCCGCGCACGTCGATCCCGCTCTGCTCCCCTTCTGGGACAGCCTCGACCGCAGGTCCGGGTTCACCCGCCAGTGGCTGACCCTCGTCGACCGCATCCGTGACCAGGTGGCGGTGAACACGCTGGCCCTTCTGCGCGTGGCCGCGGAAGCAGGACGGAGGTGCCGATGAACGACGGTCCCCGCAAACCCTCCCCGATGGTCGTCCCGAAGATCGTCCGCAAGCTGCTGATCACCGGGCTGATCGGCGGCGCGAGCTATCTGGTGACGAACGCGTTCATCCATGGGGAGAACGAGGACGTCTGGAGCATGCTGCTCGCGATATTCATCAGCGGCGTGGTCTTCGTCGTCCAGTTCCTCATCGACGTGGACGTCCAGCTCGACATCGTCCGTGACGAGCAGCGCGTCCACCACGGCAGCACGCACCGCCTCGTCACCGAGGGCTTCTCCAGGATCAACGAGGCCGGCGAGCTATACGGCCTGGTGGAGAGCTCCGCGATGCGGACCGAGGCGGTCACCCGGTTCGTCCGCTGCGCCACCAAGATCGGCGACGACCTGCCCGAGCTGATGAGGAACCTCGTCCACCACGAGATCGAGCGCCTGTCCAAGCTCCTGCAGGAGCTCGGCGACACCGGCAGGGCCTTCTACGAGGGCGAGGACCGGGAGTGGCTGCTGGCCTTGGCACTGAAGGCCCAGGTCAGCCTGGACGCGATCAGCCTGAGCAGCGTGGACGCCCGGGACACCGAGTTCGCGGGCGGCTTCTGGGTGTCCGACCTCGGGCAGCGCTACATCAAGATCCAGCGTGATCTCGTACTGCGCGGGGTGCGGGCGCGCCGCATCTTCGTCGTGGACCGTTCCGAGTGGCTGGACTCCGAGCAGTTCCGCCGCGTGTGGAAGCTCCAGACGGAGGTCGGCATCGACGTGCGCGTGCTGACCGACGAGGACACCCCGATGGCGCTGGGCGGGTCGCTGTGCGACTTCATCATCTTCGACCGGTCCGTCTACTACGAGTCCAACCCCGCGCCGCAGCGCACCGGCATCACCCCGACGATCGCCAGCACCGTCATCAACGCGCGCCCGGAGAAGGTGCGCGAAGGCATGGAGCGCTTCGAGGACCTGTGGCGGGTCGCCTCGCCCCGGCCGTAGCGCCGCCTCCCGCTCAGGTGGCGGGGGGCACGAACTCCCGGTCGGGGCGGCAGATGTCCAGCAGGGGGCGGGTCTCGGGGGTGGGGTGGCCGGCGATGAGGGTGGCGACGAGTTCGGCGGTGGCGGGGGCGAGGGTGATGCCGAGGCCGCTGTGGCCGGTGGCGGCGAGGACGCGGGCGTGGTCGTCGACGTGGCCGATGATCGGCATGTGGTCGGTGCTGCCCGGGCGCAGGCCGGCCCAGTGGCGCACGACCGGCCACGTCGCCGCCTCGGGCATCAGGGCCGCGACCCCGCGCATGATCTGCTCGCGGGCCGCGGCGGTCGCGGTCGTGTCGCTCACGCACGGCTCGTAGGTGACGCCCATCGCCACCCGGCCGTCGTGCCGCGGCACCAGGTAGGGGAACGCCTCGAAGTCGCCGTCCCTGTACTCGGTGAAGATGTGGTGGCGCAGCGGGTACCCCTTCGCGCCGGGCGGGCGGGTGTCGAACGCCTCGCCCTTGATGGGGAACAGGTGCGCGCGGTGGCTGGGCAGCAGGGCCGGGCTGTGGTGACCGGCGGCGACCACGACCGCGTCCGCCGCGATCCGGTCGCCGTCGCGGAGGCGGACCTCCGCGCCGCCCGGGGTGGAGGCCACCCGCGTCGCCGCCGCGCCCGTCCGCACGCGGATCGGCAGGTCGCCGGCCTTCAGCGCCGTGGTCAGCGACTCCATGAGCAGCATCGGGTCGAGCGCCAGCTCCTCGGGCAGCAGGAAGCCGCCGATCACGGCCTCGCTCAGCATCGGTTCCCGTTCCCTGGCCTCGGCGGCGGTCAGGCGGACGACCTCGAACGGCGAGCCCGTCCAGCGGGGCAGCACCTCGTCCTCCAGGCGCCGCATCTCGGTCTCGTCGAGCGCGACCTGGATGTCGCCGCCCTGGAGGACCGGGACGTCCACCCCCGACACCGAGGTCAGCTCGTCCAGCCAGCCGAGGTAGAGGTCGCGGCTGTGCTTGATGACCGCGCTGAGCGGCCCCAGGCAGGACGGCTCGGTCTGGGTGAGGATGCCGCCCATGGCCGCGCTGGACGCGCCCGAGCCGAGCCGGTCGGCCGCGTCGACGATCAGGACGGTGCGGCCCCGCGAGGCGAGCGCGCGTGCCGCCGCGCAGCCGATCACACCACCACCGATGATCGCGACGTCGCAGGTCTCAGGCACCGAGGCTCCCTGTGCTTCGCCGTCCCCTGCTCCGACAGTAAGCGAGGCGCGGCCCTTCATGAAGGTCACACACCCGTGGCCTCGGCGGCACTGTACCGCGAGGGGACCACGCGGGCCGGGAAATGCCGTCGTCGCGTGGGTGATCCGTTACGACGCCACGCGGGCCCGTCGCGGCGGCCTTCCGCGATCAGCGCCGCCGAGCCGGCCAGGAGGCCGACCGACCGGGGCACGGGCCCGGGGCGTCACGGGGGTCGGAGATCTCTTGATCCTCGCTCACCCGTCCATGCCGCCCGGCCGGCGTCCTCCCTGGGCGGGCCGGACCGGACGGGTCCGCGTGACCCCCGTGACGAGTTCCGCGCACCGTCAGCGGCAGGTCACCGCGGACGGCTCAGGACCGCACGGACGGCCCTTGTTGCCGCCGCCGTCGGTCGCGGTGCCGGGCGGGGCGTAGATGAAGTAGCCGGCGTTGTGGCGTCCGGTGTTGCCGGTGATGGTGAGTGACGCGGGCGGCTGCCGCGGGCTGATGTGGATGCCGCCGCGTACGGGGTTTCCTTGGCGGTCGGTCAGGCCGCTCGGGTCGTGGCCGTTTCTCGTGAAGGTGTTCCCGGTGATGGTGTTCGGCCCTTGGGCGTAGTCCCCGAGGTAGATGCCGGCGGTGCGGTTGCCGATGAAGCGGTTACCGGTGATGTTCTCGCTGAAGAGATAGCCGGTGATGCCGATGGAGTTGTCCTTGAAGGTGTTGCCTTCTATGGTGTTCGGGCGGATGGCGCCGCCTGTCTCGAACGCGATGTCGGCGTTCTTGAAGACGTTGTTCCTGAACACGTTGCCGCGGCTCTCGGTCCCCATGCTCACGGGATAGTCGTCGAGGACGTTGTCGACGATGGTGCTGTTGTCGGACTGGTTGAACCGGAGCTGGCCGGAGATGAGCCTGCTGTTCTTCACCGTCGTCGCGGATTCCAGGTTGCGGGTGACGCCGTGCAGCGTGCAGTGGTCGATCGTCACGCGGCCGTGCCACGAGTGGAAGGAGCCGAGGACGCACCGGCGGTACGAGCCGCTGATCGTCAGGTCCTTCACGGCCTCCAGGCGGATCTGGCCTCCGGCCTGCACATTGGTGACGGCGCCCCCGGTCACGTTCGCGTAGTAGATGGCGGTCGGGAAACCTTCGATCTTTCCGTTCTTCACCGTGATGTTGGTCCAGGAGACGTCACGGAAATAGTCGGCGGAGATCCCCGTGCCCGTGCCCGGGCCGCGGATGGTGTGGCCGTTGAGGTCGATCGTGATGTCGTTCGCGCCGATGAGCAGGGCCCTGTCGGCGCAGACCAGGTCTTCGGTGAGGGTCACGCTGGTGGTGAGGGTGACCCCGCATCCTGCGGCCGGGGTGGGGGCGGGGTCCGCCGCGGCGGCGGCCTGGCCGCTGAGGGTGAGGGCGGCCGGCAGGACGGCGGCGAAGCCCGCCCACCCCCGCCTGCCGAACGTACGTGAGAACCGCGGGCCGTGATCCGCCCGCGCCGATCGGTTCGTTCGCATGTCACTCCTAGTCGAGAGAGGGCCGTCAGCGACAGGTCACGGCCGGTGTGGGCTGGGGTCCGCAGGGGCGTCCCTTGTTGCCGCCGCCGTCGGTCACCGTGCCGGGCGGGGCGTAGACGAAGTAACCGGCGTTGCGCGTGCCGGTGTTGTCGGCGACGGTGAGCCGGGAACCGGCGGTGAAGCCGATGTGGAGGCTCCGCGCACCGGCACGCCCTGCGGGTCGGTGAGCCCGCTCGGGGCATGGCCGTTCCTCGTGAAGAGGTTCGTTGAGGTCGATCGTGATGTCGTCGGCCCCGATGATCGGCCCGCGGCCGGCGCGGACCAGGTCCTCGGTGAGGGTGACGCTGGTGGTCAGGGTGAGCCCGCATCCCCATCCGATGGTCGCTGCGGCGTGGGCGGCCGTGGTGGGGGCTTGGCCGAGGCTGAGGGCGAGCACGGTCAGGAGGACGGCGGCGGGGGGCCGGCCCACACGCCGCCCGCGTTGTCGCGAGGGGCGGGGAGGACGGTCCGCACGGCTTAATCGAATCATGTTCAGTTTTCTTCCTTGCCTTCGGGGACGTTTCTTCTTTCAACCTTCTTCGGATGCGAGGAGTCGGATCTCCTCATGCTCGGAAGTCAAAAGTCGCGAATGATGTGCGACGTCTGAAGACATGACGAAGTCCGGGCTGGTGGGAAAATTTTGTACCGTTCCAAACCCGTAAATCGGGCTCTGTGGCGAGAGGGATGGATGGGCGAGAACCGTCCCAGTATGGCGAGAGGCATATGGGTTGGCGAGGGGGAAATGCTGTCCAATTAATGACTTTATTTCGGCGTTTGGTCGGGCGGGTCAAGGGTTATCTCTCCCTGGTTCGGGGGTGCTCGCCTGCCTGCGAGCCCGTAGGATCCCGTCGCCGCGGGGTGGCGTAGGGGGCGCGGCTGCGGCGTGGGGGCCCTGCGCCCCGCGCGTGCGTCCGCCGCGCCCTTTGGGTGGTCCCCTATCGCGTTAAAATCCGGCCCGTTTTCGCATTCTCGCAGGCGATCATGAATATCACCCCCGGCGCCACCTGGGCATGGTGAATCCGCCAAACAAACTGATTTACACCATTCAACGAGAAATGCCATGCTAAGTACGGGACCACGCATACCATGGCGCGGTCCGCCAGGGGGCATATGGAGGTCGGGGCGATGACGGCGATGCCGGAGATCGGGGTGATGGCGACGGCGGATCTGCTGGGGCGGGTGGAGCTTCCCGGCAGGGCGGCGTCGGTAGGGCTGGCGCGGGCGTTCGTCAGGGAGATCCTGCGGACGACCCGTTGTCCGGAGCTGGACGACGCGGTGCTGATGGTCAGCGAACTGGTGACGAACGCGATCCGGTACTCCGGGTCCGGCCGGCATCCGGGCGGGCGGCTCGCCGTCGTGCTGACCGATCACGGCCGCGCGATCCAGGTGGACGTGATCGACGAGGGGGCGAGCGCCCACCCGTACGTCCACAGGGACGTGGGGGAGAACGCCGAGGGCGGGCGGGGGCTCTGGCTGGTGTGCCAGCTCGCCAGCGCCTGGGGCTGGCGCGCGGATCCGGACGGTCACGTCGTGTGGTTTCAGGTGTCCACCACCTGATCGGCACGGCCGGCGCCGGGCGCGGACGTGCGGTGACGGATCACCGAAGCGGTCAGGCACTTTGGAAGAAGACGTCGCGAGGCGTCGATGCAAGATTCTTCCCTAACGCGCGTTCCCTTGGGCGTCGTCCGGCGTGCGGCCGGGAGCGCCGCCGCCCGGCCGTCACGTGATAGGGGGAAGATCGATGCTGAACCGGCGACGATTACTGGCGCTCGGCGCCATCACCGGTGGTGCGATGGTGCTGCCGTTCTCACGGCTCACCGCCGAGGGGGCCGACGACACGGTGCCGCTGCGCAGGGAGGACCTGATCCCGCGCGCCCCGAGGGCCGCGGCGCGGTCCACGGGGGCTCCGTTCTCGATGCGGATGCCGGTGCCCCAGGAACTGCGCCCCGCCTGGTCGGGACGCGACCACGACGTCTACAAGATCGCTGTGCAGCCGGCGAACCTGGAGATCCTCCCCGGGCTCACCACCCCCGTGCTGACCTACGGCGGCACGTTCGTCGGCCCGACGATCCGCGCGCGGACCGGGCGCCCGGCCAAGGTCGTGTTCGTCAACCGGCTCGACCGGCCGACCAACGTGCACCTGCACGGCGCGCACGTACCGGCGATCAGCGACGGGCACCCGATGGACACCATCGACCCCGGGCGCTTCCGGAGCTACGACTACCCGAACGCCCAGCAGGGCGCCACGCTGTGGTACCACGACCACAGCCACCACATGGAGGCCGAGCACGTCTACCGCGGCCTGCACGGCATGTACGTGATCGACGACCCGGCCGAGCGGCGCCTGCGCCTGCCCGACGGGCCCTACGACGTGCCGATCTTCCTGCGCAACGCCCAGTTCGACGAGAACGGCGGCCTGGTCTTCTTCAGCCCCTACGATCGCACGACGATCCTGGCCAACGGCAGGTCGCAGCCGTACTTCCCCGTCGCGGCGCGCAAGTACCGGTTCCGGCTCGTCAACGGGGCCAACGAGTACACCTTCCGGCTCAGCCTCGGCGGTACGGAGTTCCAGCAGATCGCCTCCGACGGAGGGCTGCTGCCCGCGCCGGTGCCGCTGACCGAGCTGGTCCTCGGGTCGGCGCAGCGCGCGGACATCGTCGTCGACTTCGGGCGCTACCCGGTCGGCACCCAGGTCGTCCTCACCGACGCGGGCAGCGGCACGCCCGTGGTCAGGTTCGACGTGGTGCGGCAGGCACGGGACGACAGCCGCGTTCCCGACGTGCTCAGGCCGCTGCCCCCGATGCCCACAGCGACGGTGCAGCGCGAGGTCTCGATGCGCTTCGGGTACACCGAGACCGACGTCTTCGGCCTGGTGAACGACAAGCAGTTCGACCCGAACCGGGTGGACTTCCGGATCAAGCGCGGCGACACGGAGATCTGGACCCTGACCAACGGCGACAGCGCCCAGGGCATCGAGCACACCTTCCACATGCACCTGGTGCAGTTCCGGGTGCTGGACCGGAACGGCGCCCCGCCGCAGCCGTGGGACGCGGGGCTCAAGGACACGATCCAGCTCCCGGCCAACGAGACCGTGCGCGTCCAGGCGACGTTCCGCAACTACCTGGGCCGGTACGTGTACCACTGCCACTTCCTGGAGCACTCGTCCCTCGGCATGATGGCCCAGATGGAGGTCGTTCCCTGATCTGATCCGCCACGGCGCCCCGCCGTGCCGTCCGTTTTCGTGCGCCGCCGGCGGAAGCCTCCGGGACGATGCCGGACGCACGTCCGAATTCAGCCTCTTCGCAGACGTAGATGATTCGGATATCGTCACGGCGGGCATCAGGGAGGCTGCGGTGAGCGTCGCCGAGGGCGTGCGGTTCGGGGTACTGGGAACGCTCCGGGCCGAGGTGGGCGGACGGCCGGCGGGGCTAGGCGGGCCGCGGCAGCGGGCGGTGCTGGCGCTGCTGCTGATCGCGCGGGGCAGGATCGTCTCGGCCGACCGCATCCTCTCCGACGTGTGGAGCGACGCCCGGCAACCCTCGCCGACCACCCTGCACGGGTACGTCGCCGATCTGCGCCGCGCGCTGGAGCCGGGACGGGCCCCCGGCGCGCCGCCCAGTCTGCTGGTCCGTGACGGGCCCGGGTACGCGCTGCGCGCCGCCCCCGCCGCCGTCGACGCCGAACGCTTCGCCGACCTGGCCGCGCGCGGCCGGCGCGAGCTGGACGGCGGCGACCCCGAGCGGGCCGCCGACCTGCTCGGGCAGGCGCTCGCGTTGTGGCGGGGGCCCGCGTACGCCGACTTCGGCGGCGCAGCCTTCGCCACCCCCGACGCGACGCGGCTGGAGAACCTGCGGGCCGCCGTCCACGAGGACCGGCTCGCCGCGATCATCGCCGCCGGGCGGCACGCCGCCGCCGTCGGCGAGCTGGAGGCGCTGGTCGCCGAGCAGCCGCTGCGCGAGCGCGGCTGGGAACTGCTGGCCCTCGCGCTGTACCGGTCCGGACGGCAGGGCGACGCGCTCGCCGCCCTGCGCGCGGTACGCCGGCGGCTGTCCGACGAGCTCGGCATCGACCCGGGGCGCGGTCTGCGCGACCTGGAGGCCGCCATCCTCGCCCAGGACCCGGCGCTGCACCCGCCGGCACGGGCGGGCGGGCGGAGGAGTCAGGCGGAGGCCGGGATCGGCCCAGATGCCAACGCCAGTGCCGACGCGCCCGCGACCGGGGCGGAGCCCCCGGCCTCCGGCGGACAGGCCGCCGGGGGTGCGTCCGGCCAGGGGAACCTGCCGTTCGCCCTGTCCAGCTTCGTCGGGCGCACCCGGGACCTGGCCGCCGTCGGCGCGTACCTGGACACGCACCGGCTGGTCACGCTCACCGGACCCGGCGGGGCCGGCAAGACCCGATTAGCCCTGGAGGCGGCCCGCGCCCGTACCGACGCCGACGGGCCGTGGCTGGTGGAGATGGCGGGGCTGCACGCCCCCGAACTGCTCACGCCCACCGCCGCCGCGGCCCTGGGCCTGCCCTCCGCCTCGTCGCCCGAGCAGCTCGCCGCCATGCTGGCCGGGCGTCGCACGCTCATCGTCCTGGACAACTGCGAGCACCTGCTGGTCCACGCCGCCCACCTGGTCCACACCCTGCTGGCCCGCTGCGGCGGCGTGCGCGTGCTGTGCACCAGCCGCGAGTCCCTCGGCATCACCGGGGAGGCCGTCTACGAGATCCCGCCCCTGGACGCGGCCACCGAAGGCACGGAGCTCTTCCTGCGCCGGTCCGCCGCCGCGCTCCCCGGTGGGATCCCCGAGGCCGGCGACCGGGAGACGATCGAGACGGTGTGCGCGCGGCTCGACGGGAATCCGCTCGCCATCGAGCTCGCCGCCGCGCAGTGCCGCACGCTGTCCCTCGACCAGATCGCCGACGCCCTGAAGGACCGTTTCACGCTGCTGGTCGCCGGGCCCGCCGGGCGGCCCGACCGCCACCGCACCCTGGTGGACACCATCGCCTGGAGCGACCAGCTCCTCCAGCCGGGCGAACGCCGCCTCTTCCACCGGCTCGGCGTGCTCGAAGGCGGCTTCGACCTGGAGGCCGCCGCCGCGGTCGGCGGCGTCGCCCCCGTGCTCGGCCCGCTGTCGGCGCTGGTCCGCAAGTCGCTGGTGACCGTGGAACCCGGCACGGCGCCGCGCCGCTACCGGATGCTGGAGACGCTGCGCTACTACGCCGTGGCCGCGCTGCCGTCCGAGGAGCGCGCCGCCGCCCGGGAACGCCACCGCGTCTGGGCGCTGGCCCGCGCCGAGAACGTCGAACGCCACCTGCGCGGCCCGCAGGCGGTGGCGTTGCTGAAGGGGCTCGGACGCGACCAGGCGGAGTTCCGCGCCGCGTTCGCCTCGGCCCTGGAACTCGGGGACGGGGAGTACGCGCTGCGGCTGGGCGGCGCGCTCTTCTGGTTCTGGTTCCGCATGGGCTACGTGGGGGAGGGCCTGGCCTGGCTGTCGGAGGCGTTCGCCGCGGCCCCGGGCGCCGCCGCCGACGTCCGCGCGCGGGCCCGGTTCGCCGTGGCGGGGCTGCGGTACATGGCCGGGCGGCCCGACCAGGCGCACCAGGCCGTACGGACGGCGCTGGAGGAGGCCCGTACGGCCGGCGACCCGGTGACGGAGTCGCTCGCGACCGCGTACGCCGCCTACTTCGGCGTGCTCGCCGGGGTGGCGGACGGCGCCGCCGCGCTCGCCGAGGAGGGCGTCCTGCTGGCCCGGCGCACCGGGCAGGACTGGGTGGAGGCCGAGACGCTCATGGCGCGGGGCATGACCCTGCGGGCCCTCGGAGACCTGCCCGCCGCCGAGGCGGTGTTCCGCCGGGCCATCGCCGCGGCCCGTGCCAGCGGCCACGACTGGGCCGCCGACGGGGCCGCCTGGTGCGAGATGAAGACCGCCTCCGACCGGGGCGACGGGGCACGGGCGCTCGCCGTCGCGGGGGGCATCCTCGCCACCATGGACCGGTACGGGGACATCTCCTTCTGGCTGGTGACGGTGCACAGCGCCGCCCGCGCGCTCGTGCTGGCCGGGAAGGCCGAGGAGGCGGCGGTGCTCATGGGGGCCGTGGAGGCGATCGGCGCGCGGGCCGGCGTCTCGCCGGAGCTGATGGACCCGCTGGACGGCCCGCGCGAGGCCGCCGCCGTCCGCGAGGCCCTGCCGCCGGAGGAGTACGCGCGCCACGCCGCCCGGGGCCGCACGCTGTCCCGCCAGGAGGCCGGCGCCCTGCTCGGTCACCTGATCACCTTCCCCTGATCCCGCGGGCCCCCGCGCCCCTGTCGTGCCTCCAAGCATCGGCGGGGGCGCTTGGAATCCGCTGGGAAAGCCGGTTCCCATCGGCCGCCAAGCGGCCGTCCGCATGCTCGTTGTCGTGAACGCGACGCCGCCCGGCACAGGGCGGCCGGACGATCCGGACAACGAGGTGAACCGTGAGCAAGAGCATCATCCGCACGGCGGCGGCGGCCGGGATCGCCCTGGCGGCCCTGCTGGGCCTGGGCACGGCCGCCCACGCCGCCGGCGGCGATCCGACCCAGTGGTCCGCGGCGGGCGACCCGTCGCCGTGGTCCGTCACCGGCGACCCCTCCCAGTGGGGGTGAGGACGCCATGACAGGCATCGGCCGCCCCGCGCGGCACGCCGTCGTCGTGGGAGCGGGGATGGGCGGGCTGCTGGCCGCCCGGGTGCTCGGCGAGTCCTTCGACCGCGTCACGGTGCTCGACCGTGACGCGCTGCCCGGGGAGGGCGTCCCGAGGCGGGGTGTGCCGCAGGGCCACCACGCGCACGGGCTGCTGTCCCGGGGCCGCGAGATCCTCGACGAGCTGTTCCCCGGCCTGCTCGACGACCTGGTCGCCGCGGGCGCCGTGCCGTGCGACATCCAGCGGGACGTCCACTGGTACAACGACGGGCTGCTGCTGCGTCCGGCGTCGTCGCGGCTGCGCGGCCTGTCGGTGAGCAGGCCGCTGCTCGAACGGTACGTGCGGTCCCGGGTCGAGGCCCTGCCCGGCGTGGTGATCCAGGACCGCCGCGAGGTGGTCGAGCCGGTCGCCGTACGGCCCGGCGTGGTCACGGGGGTGCGCGTGGCGCGTCCCGGCCGGCCGGGGGAGCCGGGGGAGTTCGAGGAGATCGAGGCCGACCTCGTGGTGAACGCCACGGGCCGCGGCAACCGGGGGACCGAGTGGCTGCGCCGGCTGGGATACGAGCCCGCGGCCGAGGAGCGCGTCGACTCGCGGCTGGTGTACGTCTCGCGTGAGTACCGGCGCCGGCCGGGCGACGCCGAGGTCGTCGCCATGATCGTGGGGCACGGCACGGCCGTCCCCCGGGGCGGGGTCGCGTTGAGCGGGGAGGGCGACCGCTGGCTGGTCACGCTGTACGGCATGGGCGACGACATCCCGCCCACCGACCCGGACGGCTACCACCGGTTCGCCGCCCGGCTCCCGGTCCCGGACCTGCACCGCCTCCTCGAACGGCTGGAACCGCTCGGCGATCCCCGGCTGATGCGCATCCCGGTGAGCGTCCGCCGCCGCTACGAGCGCCTGCGCCGCTTCCCCGAGGGCTACCTGGTGTTCGGCGACGCGCTGTGCCAGTTCAACCCCACCTACGGGCAGGGCATGACCGTGGCCGCCTGTGAGGCGGTGGCGCTGCGCGAATGCCTGGCCGCGCCGGGCGGACGTGACGGCCTGGCCCGGCGCTTCCACGGGCGCGCCGCGCGGATCATCGACGTGGCCTGGGACATATCGGTTGGCGGCGACCTGCGCTTCCCGTCCGTCGAGGGCCCGCGTCCCCTGCGCCTCAAGCTGCTCAACGCCTACATCGCGCGCCTGCACGTGGCCGCCGGGGCGGACCCGGCGGTCGGGCACGCCTTCCTCAGCGTCGCCAACCTGCAGGCCCCGCCCCAGCGGCTGCTGTCGCCGGGCGTCCTGGCCCGGGTTCTCCGGCCGCGTCCCGGCCGCGCCCGCCACAAGACTCCGGCCCGGGACCGTGTCCCGGCCGGTCAGTGAAACACCCCGCCCGAATCCGGAGCGGAACCCTGAAATCCCCAGCCGGTCCCGAACGGGACCGGAGTGAAAGGACACCGTCATGATCAACGCTCTCACGATCAAGCGCTGCGCCGCCGGCGTCACCCTGGCCGCCGCCACCGTCGCGGGCGGGCTGACCGTCGCCGCCCTCCCGGCCTCCGCGGCGGGGACGGCCAAGGCCGGCAACGCCGTCTGGGTCGAGCCCGGCGCCACCCGGTCGTTCCTCGTGATGTGCCCCTCGTACGCGCCGACCATGCTGACAGACACGATCACCGTCACCGCCGGCCCCGCGGTGTCGGTCGGCACCAGCCTGGACACCACCTCCGACGCCTTCAGCCGCGACAAGCTGACCGTGACCGCCACCAACGGGGGAGCCGTCCGCGTGTACGTCTCCGTCAAGGCCACCTGCGCGGGCTGAACCACCGCGCGTCGGGCAGGACGGTTGCCGAGGGGGGAGCCGTCCTGCGGATGCCCTGATGGTGGGGGGCACCACGAAAAACCGAACCGTGGCTGTGACCTGCGGTGACGTCGCCAAGGGGGGAGGCGCGCGCACGTCTCGGCCCGGTCCGCTCGCACGAGCCCGATCCGCCTGGTGATCGACCCCTTCTGAGGCCGTGCCCCTTCGGTTACCCTCGCAGAAGATCTCACGATCTCCACGAGCGCCGCGAGGAGGCCGATGGCCGGGGTCGATCCCGCCGCTGTGCGGTTCGGAGTGCTCGGCCCCCTGCGGGCCGAGGCAGGGGGAGGGGCCGTCGGCCTGGGGGGTCCGCGGCAGCGGGCGGTCCTCGCGGTCCTGCTGATCGCCCGGGGGCGCATGGTCTCCGCCGAGCGGATCATGGCCGAGGTGTGGGAGGACGCCCCGCCGCCCTCCCCGACCACCCTGCACGCCTACGTCTCCGAGCTCCGCCGGGCCCTTGAGCCCGGGCGGCGGTCCGGCGCGCCGCCCCGGCTCCTCGTCCGTGAGGGCCCGGGGTACGCGCTGCGGGCCGGCCCGGCCGCCGTGGACGCCGAGCGGTTCGCCGACCTGGCCGTCGCCGGGAAGCGCGCCCTGGGCGGCGGCAGGCCGGGGGAGGCAGAGGAACTGCTCACCGAGGCGGCCGGGCTGTGGCGCGGCCCCGCCTACGCCGACTTCGCCGAGGCGGGGTTCGCGGTGCCCGAGGCCGCGCGGCTGGAGGACCTGCGGGCCGGCGCGCAGGAGGACCGGCTCGCCGCCGCCATCGAACTCGGACGGCACGCCGCGGCCGCCGGCGAGCTGGAGGCCCTGGTGGCCGAGCAGCCGCTGCGGGAGCGCGGCTGGGAACTGCTCACCCTGGCCCTGTACCGGTCGGGACGGCGCGCCGACGCCACCGCCGCGCTGCGGGCGGCGCGCGAGCGGCTCGCCGACGAGCTCGGCATCGACCCGGGTCCCGCGTTACGCGACCTGGAGACCGCGGTGCTCACCCAGGACCCGCGCCTCGACCCTCCACCCGCCCGCCTCAGGGGCGCCGCCGGGCCGAGGTACGCCGAGCGCGGCGGGGAGGCATCGGACGCGGGGGGAACGCCGGACGGCGGGGGAGCATCCGCCGCCACGGGCGCCCGTCCCGTGCCGGGGAACCTGCCCTTCGCCCTGTCCAGTTTCGTGGGCCGCGCCGCCGAGATCACGGCCGTGGAGGGCCTGCTGGCCGAGTACCGGCTGGTCACGCTGACCGGGCCGGGCGGGGTCGGCAAGACGCGGCTCGCGCTGGAGCTCGCCCGGCGCCGCACCGGCGACGCCGACGGGCCGTGGATGGTGGAACTGGCCGCCCTGACCTCCGCCGACCTGCTGCCCGCCACCGTCGCCGCCGCCCTCGGGGTCCCGGGGCCGTCCTCCGCCGACGAACTGGCCGCCGTGCTCGCCGCGCGCCGGCTGCTGCTGGTGCTCGACAACTGCGAGCACCTGCTGGAGGCGGTCACCGCGCTGATCGGCGTCCTGCTGAGCCGCTGCCGCGACCTGCGCGTGCTGGCCACCAGCCGCGAGGCGCTCGGCGTGGAGGGGGAGGCGGTCTACGAGGTGCCGCCGCTCGACCCCGCCGGGGACGGCAGCGAACTGTTCCGCAGCCGGGTCGCCACGGCGCTGCCCGCCTGGTCCCCCGACCCCGGCGATCTGGACCGGATCCCGGTGCTGTGCGCCGGCCTCGACGGCATCCCGCTCGCCATCGAGCTGGCCGCCGCGCAGTGCCGCGTGCTGTCGGTCGGGCAGATCGCCGACGCCCTGGAGCACCGCTTCGACGTGCTGGTCGACGGTCCGCTCGACCTGCCCGCGCGGCACCGCGCGCTGGAGGCCGCCGTCGCCTGGAGCCACCAGCTGCTCGAACCCGACGAACGGCGGTTGTTCCACCGGCTCGGCGTGTTCGCCGCCGGGTTCGACCTGGACTCCGCGGGCGCGGTCGGTGGCCAGCCGCAGGTCCTGCGCCCGCTGTCGGCGCTGGTCCGCAAGTCCCTGGTCACCGTCGAACCCGGCACGGCGCCCCGCCGCTACCGGATGCTGGAGACGCTGCGCCAGTACGCGCTTCGCGAGCTGGACGTGGCCGACCTCGCGGGCACCCGGCGCCGCCACCGGGCCTGGGCGCTGGCGCGGGCCGAGAGCGCGGAGCGCCGCCTGCACGGCCCGCAGGCCGCCGAACTGCTGGCCCGGCTGACCCGGGAGCAACCCGAGTTCCGCGCGGCCTTCGCCTCCGCGCTGGAGGAGGGCGACGGGGTCTACGCCCTGCGGCTGGGCGGCGCGCTGTACTGGTTCTGGTACCGCATGGGCCACATCGCCGAGGGCCTGGCCTGGATGGACAGGGCGTTCGCCGCGGCCCCGGACGCCGAGCCGGGGGTCCGCGGCCGTGCGCGGCTCGCCGTCAGCGGGCTCGGCTACCTCGCCGGGCGGCCGCGCGAGGCGTACGAGGCCGTCCTGCTGGCGGAGGCGGAGGCCCGGGAGGCCGGTGACCTGGTCGTCGAGGCGTCCGCCCGCGTCTACCAGACGCACTTCGGCGTGCTCGCCGGGATGCCCATCGACGCCCCGGCGCTGGCCCGCGGCGCCGTCGATCTCGCGCGGCGCGCCGGGGAGGACTGGCTGGTGGCCGAGGCCCTGATGGTGCGGGGGATGCTGGCCCGCGTCCTCGGAGACCTTCCCGGGGCCGCCGCCGTGCTGGCCGAGGCCGTGGCGACGGCGAACTCCTGCGGCCACGACTGGGCGGCGGGCTCCGCGGCGTGGGCCGGCATGAAGACCGCCTGCGACGCCGGCGACGGCCGGCGGGCCCTGCGGATCGCCACCGGCATCGTCGACGCCCTCGACCGCCACGAGGACGTGACATCCCGCCTGGTCCTCCTGCACACCGCCGCCCACGCCCTCACGCTCACCGGCCACGCCGAGGAGGCCGCCGTCCTGATGGGCGGCGTGGAGGCCGTAGGCCGCCGAGTCGGCTTCTCCCCCGAGCTGATGGACCCCCTGGACGGCCCCCGCGAGGCCACCGCCGTCCGAGAGTCCCTCCCCCCCGACCGCTACGAATCCGCGGCGGCCCGGGGACGCGAACTGTCCCTCCCGGAACTGACGGCCTTCCTGTCGAACCTTCTCGGAAACACTTGATCGGCCGGCTACGCGGATCGAGACTCAGAGTCGTTCGACCTCGGCGAGGTCGACGTCGATCTCGAACGGGATCGAGAGGTGCAGTTTGTCGTGGTGAATGCCCATGAGGGCGTACGAGCGGGTGGCCGGGTCCAATTCGTAGACGTACACCGTCGCGGGCCCTGAGCTTCGCTCGACTCGCCAGAAGTGCGGAATGCCTGCCTCGGCATACAACTGGGGTTTACGTTCCCTGTCGCGCAGTTCGGAGTCCGGTGTCATGGCCTCGACCGTGAGCAGCACATCGGCCGGTCGGCAGACGCCGGTGTCGGCATGCGCGGCGTTGGAGCTGATGATCATGATATCCGGTTCCGGACACTGGCGAGGACCGAGCATGACGTATGTCTGCCGGCGCACTCGGTACTCGGCCGGGCAGCACTCCCGCAGGACCCTGCCCAGGAGGTCGAGCACCACGGAGTGCCAGGCGGTCTGAGGAGCCGCGAAGATCAGGCTGCCGTCGATCAACTGGGTGTGAGAAGGCAGATCCGGGAGGTGAACGAGATCTTCCACCGTGTGGCCGCCGGAGGGGGGCACCGGCCACAGGGATTCTGTTCCCACGTCAAGGGGATGCTCTGTCACGCCCTCACGCTAGCGACTTGACTGCTCACGTACCGCGACTTCCGCTTGTCGCGGACTCACACGGCCCGCGTCGGTGCGCGTATCAAGAGCAAGCCTGACGCCCCGGGCGGCGTGCCCAGGGCGTCGGGGGATTGTTCTACGAGGCGCGGCGGCCCGCGGTTTGCGGGGGTGACTCGCCGGGGCCGGCGGTGCGTTGCGGGGGGACCACCGGGGTGGGGCGGACCAGGCCGAGGGCTACGACCTCGTTGGCCAGCCGCGTTCGGCGGTTGATGCCCTCCGGGATGCGGAACTTCTGGTACAGCCGGAGCAGGTGTTGCTTGACCGCCGCCTCGGTCACCACGAGGTCGTCGGCGATCTCGCGCGCCGTGGCAGGGGCGACGAACGCCTCGTCCGACAGCGCGGGACGGCACAGGGATGTGAGGACGTCGACCTCGCGCCGGGTGAGCTCGGGCGCGGCGGCCCGGCGCAGCTCGACCTCGGGGGCGAAGTCCTCCCTTGGCACGCCGCCCACCCTGCACCGGGCGGCGCCGAACGAGACGACGTCACCGTCGTCGAGTACCCTCCGGGCGATCGGCCTCCCGTTCACCCGGGTGCCGTTGCGGGACAGGCCCAGGTCAACGACATACAGGTATGGTCCGCGGCGGACGAACTCGGCGTGCAACCGTGACACGCTCGGATCGGCCAGCCTGACGTCGACGCCTCGGCCTCGGCCGATCGTCGTGACTTCGGGGCGCAACGGGACGACCTCGCCGGTGTCCTCGACGCGTATGAACGGCCCCTCCACGGCAGTTCCTCCCCAGGTAGCCCGCCGTTACTTCCGCTACAGCTCCGGCTTACCCAAACGAGGGGTTGGGGAATCTCGTTTGCCATAACGAGAATCACTGCAGAAATTGGTCTGGACCTCCTCGGCCGGTTTTACCTGCTCACAGGTAGACTGCGGACGAAGATAAGCGGAGGAAACAACACATGGCGGACAACCCCACCAAAGGTCTCGCCGATGTCGTCGCCGCGTCCACAGCGCTGAGTGACATCGACGGCAAAGCCGGTCGCCTCTTCTACCGCGGCTACGACATCCATGATCTGGCCGGGCGCACGAGCTTCGAAGAGACCGCGCACCTACTTCAGCACGGGACGCTTCCCACACGCCGGCAACTCGCCGACTACGGAGCGGAACTCGTGGGAGGGCGCGAGCTAGGAGCTCTGGTCCAGGCCAACATCGGCGAGATCGCCCAGACACAGGCGCCCATGGAGGCCCTGCGCACGCTCGTCTCCCTGGCTTCGGCGGATGATCCCGACAAGGACTCCAACGAGCAGGACGCCAACCGCCGCAAGGCGGCGCGCCTGACGGCGCAGCAGCCCCTTCTCGTCGCCCGCTACCACGGCGCGCGCACCGGCGTCACCCCGAGGGACGCCGATCCGGCGCTGAGCATCGCGGCGAACTTCCTGCTGCAGATCACCGGCAGGGAGCCCGACCCGAGGGCCGTCGAGATCTTCGACGCCTGCCTCGTGCTGCACGCCGACCACACCATGAACGCCTCCACGTTCGCGGCCCGCGTCTGCGCGGCCACGCTGTCGGACATGCACTCGGCGATCGTCGCGGCCATCGGCACGCTGAAGGGCCCCCTGCACGGCGGCGCCAACGAGCAGGTCATGCGCACGCTGGAGAGCATCCCCGCGGACGGCGTCGCGCAGGCCGTGCGCGACAAGCTGGCGCGCGGCGAGAAGATCATGGGCTTCGGCCACCGGGTCTACAAGACCGAGGACCCGCGCGCGACGCACCTGCGCAAGATGTCGCAGGAGTTGGGCGAGGCGAGCGGGGACGACACCTACTATCGGATGTCGAAGGAGATGGAGGAGGTCGTCTTCGCGGAGAAGGGTCTGTACCCGAACGTCGACTTCTACGCCGCGACGGTCTACCACTACCTCGGCATCCCGACGGACCTGTTCACTCCGGTGTTCTCGGTCAGCCGGATGTCCGGCTGGACGGCGCACGTGATCGAGCAGCACGCCGACAACCGCCTGATCCGCCCGGACAGCGAGTACATCGGAGAGCGCGACCAGAAGTGGATACCTATTGACGAACGGTAAGGCATGGGGGCCGTACCTGCTCACCGTGGTGGGTGCGGCCACCGGCCTTGGGACGATCGCGATGGGCCTGCCCGCCTGGGCGGGCTCGTTCATCGTGGCCTGCTCGGTGCTCGCGGGCGCCGTGCTGCGTCTTCTCGTCCCCCATGACGGCGCGAGCCTGCTCGCGGTGCGCAGCAGGCGCGCCGACGCCGTCATGTCCGCGGTTCTCGGCGTCGCCCTTGGCGTGGCCGCCGTCAGCGTCGCCGTGCAATGGATCATGGGTAGGCAGTAAGCCGGATTTGCCCGGTCCGGTAGCCTCAACCGGCGTTGTCCAGCAACAGACCGGTTGGTCAGCCTAGTCGTAAGAAGTGTTGAGAAGGGGAACCCCAAGCATGCCCAAGATCAAGGTAGCGGGTCCCGTCGTCGAACTCGACGGCGACGAGATGACCCGGATCATCTGGCAGTTCATCAAGGACCAGCTGATCCTGCCCTACCTCGACGTCGACCTCAAGTACTACGACCTGGGGATCGAGCACCGTGACGCGACCGACGACCAGGTGACGGTCGACGCCGCCAACGCGATCAAGCAGTACGGGGTGGGGGTGAAATGCGCCACCATCACGCCGGACGAGGCCCGCGTCGAGGAGTTCGGGCTGAAGAAGATGTGGCGCTCTCCGAACGGGACCATCCGTAACATCCTCGGCGGCGTCATCTTCCGTGAGCCGATCATCATCAAGAACGTGCCGCGGCTCGTGCCGACCTGGACCAAGCCGATCGTGGTCGGCCGTCACGCCTTCGGCGACCAGTACCGCGCCACCGACCTCAAGATCCCCGGCGAGGGCACGCTCACGCTGACCTTCACGCCCAAGGACGGCTCGGAGCCGATCGAGCTCGACGTCTACGACTTCCCCGGTTCGGGCGTCGCGCTGGCGATGTACAACCTGGACGAGTCGATCCGCGACTTCGCGCGCGCCTCCATGCGGTACGGCCTGGCCCGCAACTACCCGGTCTACCTGTCGACGAAGAACACGATCCTCAAGGCCTACGACGGCCGCTTCAAGGACATCTTCGCCGAGGTCTACGAGACCGAGTTCAAGGCCGACTTCGAGGCCGCCGGCCTCACCTACGAGCACCGGCTCATCGACGACATGGTCGCCGCCGCGCTCAAGTGGGAGGGCGGCTACGTCTGGGCGTGCAAGAACTACGACGGCGACGTGCAGTCCGACACCGTCGCCCAGGGGTTCGGCTCGCTCGGCCTGATGACCTCCGTGCTCATGTCCCCCGACGGCCGCACGGTCGAGGCCGAGGCCGCGCACGGCACGGTCACGCGCCACTACCGCGAGCACCAGAAGGGCAACCCCACCTCCACCAATCCGATCGCCTCGATCTTCGCCTGGACCCGGGGCCTGGCCCACCGCGGCAAGCTGGACTCCCAGCCCGAGGTGACCGCGTTCGCCGAGACCCTGGAGCAGGTCTGCGTCGAGACCGTCGAGAGCGGCCAGATGACCAAGGACCTCGCCCTCCTCGTCGGCGGCGACGCCAAGTGGCTCACCACCCAGGACTTCCTCGCCGCCCTGGACGAGAACCTGAAGAAGAAGATGGCGGGCTAGTCACGAGATCGGCCCCTGCCTGCGGTTTCCCGCCGGGCAGGGGCCGGCTTGTGTCCGGGGGGCCCGGGGGCTTGGCGTGGTGGCGGAAAGGACACGGCAGGTCACGGCGTGGTCTCGTCTCCGTGTAAAGACGCCAACAAGTCGTAAAGTTCTCATGGTCGACACTTGACGGGAACACGGGGACGGGGAATGCCGGAACTCGGGCCGCTCGAACGGGGAGACCCCCGGCGGCTGGGCCCTTTCGAACTCACCGGGCGCATCGGGGAAGGCGGGCAGGGGGTCGTCTACCTCGGGCAGGACGACGCGGGGGAGCGGGCCGCGGTCAAGCTGCTGCACGTCAAGTTCAGCGGTGACCGCACCGCGAGATCGCGCTTCGCTCGCGAGCTGAAGGCCGCCGAGCGGGTGGCCTCGTTCTGCACGGCCCGCGTGCTGGCCGCCGACCTCGACGGTGACACCCCGTACATCGCCAGCGAGTACATCGACGGCAGGTCGCTGCGTGAGAGCGTCGAGACCTCGGGCCCGCTCGCGGGCAGCACGCTGGAGCGGCTGGCCGTAGGCACGGCCACCGCGCTCACCGCCATCCACCACGCGGGCATCGTGCACCGCGACTTCAAGCCCGACAACGTGCTCATGGCCGCCGACGGGCCCCGGGTGGTCGACTTCGGCATCGCCCGCATCCTCGACTCGACCGGCACCATCACGAGCAGGGCCGTCGGCACGCCCGCCTACATGGCGCCCGAGCAGATCTCGGGCGGCGAGGTCGGCCCGCCCGCCGACGTCTTCGCCTGGGGGGCGACGGTCGCGTTCGCCGCCACCGGCGAGGTGCCCTTCGGCGGGAACTCCATCGCGGTGGTGCTCAACCGCGTGCTCAACGACGAGGTCGAGGTCGGCGGGCTGCCCGAGCCGCTGCGCGGCGTGGTCCGCGCCTGCCTGAACAAGAAGCCGGCGGAACGCCCGACCGCCGACCGCATCCTGCTGCGCCTGCTCGGCCGGCACGAGGAGGCCGGGGCGTCCACGGCCGTGCTCAGCCAGGGCGCCGAGCTGGCCGCCCGCGAGACGGTCACGCGCCCGCGGAGCGGGGCGTGGGGGCGAAGGACGGCGGCCAGGGGCGGCGGCGAGGCCGCCGCCGCGGTGACGGACGGCCCGGTGCCCGCCCGCCGGCGCGGCCCCGGCAGGTGGATCGCCGCCGCGGTCGCGGTCGCCGTGCTCGCCGGCGGGGGCGCCATGGCCGTGCGGCGGTTCGCGCCCGACCTCTGGTCCGAACTGAGAGGCCGGTCGCTGCCCGACCCCACCGAGACTTCCTCGGCCCAGGTGCCGCAGCCGCCGCGGTTCACCTCCGTCGTGGACAAGGCGGCCAGGACGGGCAAGCTGACGATCGCCATGCGCAACATGCTGCCGGGCATCGCGCTCGCCTCGGGGGACACCTGGCGCGGCTTCGAGGTCGAGCTCGGCGCCTCCATCGCCAAGCAGCTCGGGGTGCCCGCGAACGGCGTGACGTTCGTCGAGTCCGGCATGAACGAGCGGGTGTCCATGCTGAACTCCGGCGCGGCCGACCTCGTGATCGCGACCTACTCGATCAACGACGACGAGCGGGTGACGTTCGCCGGGCCGTACTACACCGCGCACGTGGACGTCCTGGTCCGCGACGGCGACCCGTTCGCCAAGATCGAGGATCTCAAGGGGCGCACGTTGTGCGCGCCGGGGACGAACGTCTCGATCGGCATGGTGCAGGACGTCGTCAAGGTGCGGCTGGTGGCCGCGGACAACTACACCGACTGCATGAACATGCTGCGGCGGGGGGTCGTGGACGC
This sequence comes from Sphaerisporangium siamense, assembly GCF_014205275.1. Lineage (NCBI taxonomy): Bacteria > Bacillati > Actinomycetota > Actinomycetes > Streptosporangiales > Streptosporangiaceae > Sphaerisporangium > Sphaerisporangium siamense. The sequence goes on along the minus strand of NZ_JACHND010000001.1, from coordinate 8,345,219 downwards.
CGTCCCCGGCGACGACCTGCTGCTCGCCGGGTTCGCCGACCGCGAGAACATCCGGTACCGCGTCCTCGGCGCCAAGCTCTCCGACGAGCGGTACGCGGTGGCGATCAAGCGGGGCGACACGCGGACGTGCAAGGCGGTGCGGGGGGCCATCAGCCGCATGTACCAGGACGGCACGGTGAAGTCGCTGCTCAGGAAGTACTTCTCGAAGGTCCACTTCACGCCGGAGACCCAGATGCCCTCACCGGTGAGCTGCGACTGACGGGCCCGCGCGGGCTCAGGCGTCCGCGTCCCCGGCCGGGCCGGTGTGCTCGGCCGGATGCGTGCCGGTGGGACGCTCCGCGCCGGGGGTGGCCTGGGCGGCGATGTCGTCGGCGGTGGCGCGGATCCACTCCAGGGCCGTGCGGGCGCTCCTGATGCCGAAGTCCAGGGCGTAGAGGCCGCCTCGCGGGGGGACCTGGGACGACCGCTTGAGGGCGCGGAGCTCCTCCAGCTCGCGGAGCCGCGCGGTCATCTCCGCCTCCAGGGGGCGCAGTACGCCGATCGCCTCGGCCGGGTCCAGGAGCGGGAGCAGGAACGCCAGCAGCGCGCCCTCGCTGCGCACGGGCGGCGCGGGCCGGTGTTCGGTGAGCCAGCGGTGCAGTTCCTCCGCGCCCCGCTCCGTGATCGCGTAGGTCTTGCGCCCGCGCGTGCCCTGCGCCTCGACCGTGATGAGGCCGTCGGCGGCCATCTTGGCCAGCTCCGGATAGATCTGGCTGTGCCCGGCGTGCCAGACGTAGTTGATCGACCTCTCGAACGCCTTGGTCAGGTCGTAGCCGCTGCCGGGGCCGGAGGTGCTCAGCAGGCCGAGAAGCGCGATCCGCAGGGACATGACGGCATCCTATCTCCGCATTGACATGTCACTACCGACATGTCATCTTCTACATGTTATCGCCGACATGACCAGGGAGCGCGACATGACGATGAACGGGTCCACGGCAGCCGTGCCGCCCGGCGTGCGGTCCAGGCCCGCGTGGGCGCCGCCGGGCGGGAAGGGCACCGGCCCGCTGCTCGCCGCCGTGCTCGGCGGGATGTTCCTGGCGATGCTCGACCAGACGATCGTCGGCACCGCGCTCCCGCGCATCACCGCCGAGCTGGGCGGCGAGAACGGCCTCTACACCTGGGTGGTCACCTCCTACCTGCTCACCTCGACGGTCACCGTCCCCCTGTACGGCAGGCTCTCCGACGTCTACGGCCGCAAGCCGCTGCTGCTCATCGGCGTCACGGTGTTCCTGGCCGGATCGGCGCTGAGCGGCGCCGCCCAGGACATGACCCAGCTCATCGCCTTCCGCGGCGTGCAAGGGCTCGGCGCCGGCGCGCTGCTGCCGCTGTCGCTCGCGCTGGTCGCCGACCTGTTCCCGCCCGAGAAGAGCGGCAAGGTGCAGGGCGCGCTCGGCGGCATCATGGCGGCCAGCTACGTCGCCGGGCCGCTGCTCGGCGGCATCTTCACCGACCACACGAGCTGGCGGTGGGCGTTCGCCGTCAACCTCCCGATCGGGGCGGTCCTGCTGGCGGTCATCGTGCGGCGCCTGCCCCGCGTGCCCGGCATCGGAGGCTCGCGCCCGGACTACCTGGGCATCGCCGTGTTCACCGCCGCGATCAGCTCCCTGCTCATCGGCCTGACCGAGCACGGCCTGGACGGCCACACCTGGACCAGCCCCGCGGTGGCATTCCCGCTGATCGCCTCGGCGGCGCTGCTCGTGGCGTTCGTCCTGGTCGAGCGGCGGGCCACCCAGCCGATCATCCCGCTGGAGCTGTTCCGCGACCGTACCTACACGGTCGTCAACATCGCCTCGTTCTGCAGCGCGTCCTGCCTGTACGCCGGGGTGGTGTTCCTGCCCCGTTACTTCCAGCAGGCGCAGGGCCAGAGCGCGACCTCCTCCGGCCTGCACATCTACCCGCTCATGCTCGCCATGCTCGCCGGCAGCGTCCTGACCGGCGTGCTCATCACCAGGACCCTGCGCTACAAGCCGTGGCTGCTCGGCGCGCCGCTGTTCGGCGTGGCCGGGGCGCTGCTGTGCGCCGGGCTGACGGTCCAGACGCCCTTCTGGGCGCTGGTGGCCTGGATGGCGCTGATCGGGCTCGGCGTCGGCCCCATGCTGTCGGGGCTCACCGTCGCCGTCCAGACGTCCGTGCCGCCCCAGCACATCGGGACGGCCAGCGCGAACCTCACCTTCTTCCGGCAGATCGGCGGCTCGGTGGCCCTGGCCGTCGCCGGGACCGTCTACACCACGGTCGTCCGCGACCGGGCGGCCGGGCACGCGAGCAGGGGGAGCATGGTGGACGCGCACGCGGCCGCCGCGACGGTCATCCCCTGGCTCGCGGCCGTGGGCGCCGTCGTCGCGATGCTGGCCCTGGTGTTCCTGCCCGACCGCACGCTCCCGCGGGTCCGGCGGGACCTGCCCGCGGCGGTCCCCGCCGAGTGACCCGCGCACGCAGGTTTTGCCCGCCCGTGGGGTTGACCTGCACCGGAGGCCGCGTGTCGGGCGGGCGGGCCGTGCGTCCCAGGGCTTGAATTGATCGCGAACGCTTGGGGGGCGCACAGCAATGGTCTTGTTCTCGACGGGAATCGCCGCCGGTCTCGTCCTGTTCCTCGTCACCGGCGCCCCGGTGGTGGCGAACGCCGCCCGGGCGTCCGGCGTCTGGGGAGGGGCCGACCTGTCCGTACGGCTCACCGCCGCGCCGAAGGTCGCCCAGCCGGGTCAGTGGCTGTCGTACGTGGTCAAGGTGCGCAACGCCGGGCCCGGGGACGCGGTGCTGCCCGTGCTGAGGGTCAGGATGCCCGACGAGGTGCAGATCACCGGCGTGAACGTGGCGAGCTGCCGTCCCGGGAGGGCGCGCAACGAGGTGGTGTGTCCCTCGCCGGTGGACATCCGGGCCGGCGGGTCGGGCGCGGTCACGATCCTCGGGGTCGTCCGCACCGGGGCGAAGGGCCCGCTGCGCGCCTCGGCCGTGCTGTCGTCGGAGGTCGTGGACGAGAACGAGGCCGACAACCGCGCGGAGGCCACCACGCAGGTGGACGAGGGCGCGGACCTCGCCGTCCGGCTGTCCCCGGCCCACCGCACGGCCCCGCCGGGCGGGCGTTTCACGGTGCGGGCCGCCGTGCGCAACAAGGGCCCGCGGCGCGTGCCGGACGCGCGGGTGTACTTCACCGAGCGCGGCGCGCGGTTCCTGTCGGCCAAGGGCGGCCGGTGCTCGGCCCGGCACGGGAAGGTCGGCTGCGTTCTGCGCCCGATCGGCTCCGGGGCGCGCGGCACGCTCAGCCTGGTCTTCCAGGTGCCCCGCGACGGCGCGGGCGAGGTCGCGGCGACGGTCTACTCGGCCAGGCTCGGCGACCGGCGGCCCGGCAACAACCAGGCCCGCATGCGGGTCTCGCTCGGCCGCGGCTGAGCCGCGCGGCTAGGTCGGGGGAGCGGGCGTCGGGTAGCCGGCCGACGTGGACGGCGGGCGGGCCGTGGACGGCGCCGGGGACGGGCCGTACCCCGGGGGCGGCGGGTAGCCGGGCGGTGGCCATGGCGGCGGGTACCCCGGCGGCGGAGGCGGGGGATAGCCCGGCGGCGGCCGGTATCCGGGTGGCGGGTACCCAGGGGGTGGGTAGGCCGGGGGGACCTGGCCGCGGTCGCCGTAGCGGCGGTGACCGTTGGAACGCCCGGACTCGTCGGGCTTGCCGGGCTTGCCGTCCCTCTTGTAGTCCCCGTAGCGGGCGGGCGCGCCCGAGCAGGTGGGGCGGGCCGCCGGCCCGGCCGGCCGTGTGGTGGCGAACACCGCGCCCGCGGCGGCCAGTCCCGCGCACACCAGGATCAGGGCCGCGGCGCCGGCCTTGATCGCGAGCGGTGGGAGACGACGTCCTGCGGGCATCACGGGGGAACCCCATCACAGATCGCGCACCGGAATGTCAGGTTCGCGGAGAGTGATTCGCATTCGCAACCCGAGCCCGGCCGGGCGGCCGGTCACGTACGGCGATCGTGGCACTCGTCGTACGCCCCCGGCCGCCGGGCCCGTCGGGACCATGTCTTCGCCGCACGCCTCGGCGGGCTCGTCAGCGCAGGGCGGACCAGGCGTCGGCGACGATCTCGCGCAGGTCGGCGTGCTCGGCCGTCCAGCCCAGCTCGCGGCGGATCAGCTCGGAGGAGGCCACCAGCACCGCGGGGTCGCCCGCCCGGCGCTCGGCGAGCACCGCCGGGATCGGATGCCCGGTCACCTCGCGGCAGACGTCGAGGACCTCGCGCACCGAGAACCCGGTGCCGCTGCCCAGGTTGTAGACGGCGTGCGTGCCGGGACGGCAGGCGTCCAGGGCCAGCAGGTGCGCGCGGGCCAGGTCGGTGATGTGGATGTAGTCGCGGACGCAGGTGCCGTCCGGGGTCGGGTAGTCGGCGCCGAAGACGTTCACCGACTCGCGCCGGCCGAGCGCGACGGCCAGGACGTTCGGGATGAGGTGGGTCTCCACGGCGTGCCGCTCGGCGTACACGCGCCCGTCGGCGGCGGTGTGGGCGCCCGCCACGTTGAAGTACCGCAGGCTGACGGCCCCGAGGTCGTGCAGGTCCGCGTACGCCGTCAGCGCCGTGTCCACGGCCAGCTTGGAGGCGCCGTAGGGGTTGGTCGGCCGGGTGGGGGCGGTCTCGGGGATCGGCGTGGTCTCCGGCTCGCCGTAGGTGGCGGCGGTGGAGGAGAAGACGATGCGCGGCACGCCCGACTCGCGCATGGCGTCGAGCAGGGCGAGCGCGCCGCCGAGGTTGGCCGACCAGTACAGGCCCGGCTTCTCCACCGACTCGCCGACCAGCGACCGCGCGGCGAAGTGCAGCACGCCGTCGAACGAAGGGGACAGGACCTTGCCGGCCTCGGTGAGCGGGGCCTCGACGAAGGCGGCTCCGGGTGGGACGGCGTCGGCGTGGCCGGTGGAGAGGTCGTCCAGGACGGTGACCTCGTGCCCCGCCTCGACGAGCTGGGCGGCCACGGCGCTTCCGATGTAGCCCGCGCCCCCGGTGACGAGCAGCTTCACGCGTCTGGTCCCTTTCGTTGAAAAATGTTCGGTGATGTTGAAAATTGTATGCTCTTTGCCCAGCTTACGCGGCTCTGGACACCGGCCGCGCGGCGTCCAGCGGGTACGCTGACCAGATCATCGTCTTGGGCCTCGTGCGAAACGGACATCGATCGACGTGCACAACGTCGCGGCTAATATCCTCCTCGTTCTGCTATTCGTGCTGATCGGCGGGTTTTTCGCCGCGGCCGAGATGGCCATGGTCTCGCTGCGGGAGAGCCAGGTTCGCAGGCTCGCCGGCGGAGGGCGGCGCGGCGCGCGCGTCGCCAAGCTGGCCCGCGACCCGAACCGCTTCCTGTCGGCCGTCCAGATCGGCGTGACCGTCGCCACCGCGCTGTCCGCCGCCGTCGGCGCCGACACCCTCGCCGGGCAGCTCGAACCGGTCATCGCCCGATCATGGCTGCCCTCGGGCGTCGCCCGCCCGGTGTCGCTGGTCCTGGTCACCCTCGCCATCTCCTACGTCACGCTCGTGCTCGGCGAGCTGGCCCCGAAGCGCCTGGCCCGCCAGCGCGCCGAGGGCCTGTCGCTGCTGGTCGCGCCCCTGCTGGACCGGCTCGCCTCGCTGTCGCGGCCGGTCATCTGGGTGCTGTCGAAGTCCACGGACGGCATCGTGCGGCTGCTCGGCGGCAACCCCAAGGCCGACCGCGCCGCGATGACCACCGAGGAACTGCGCGACATGGTCGTCGCCCACCACGAGCTCACCCAGGACGAGCGCGACCTGATCGCCGAGGTGTTCACCGCGGGCAAGCGCCACCTGCGCGAGGTCATGCTGCCCCGCACCGAGGTGGAGTTCATGGCCGCGGACACGCCGCTGGCCGAGGCGGCGATCCTGGCCGCCGCCATGCCGCACTCCCGCTTTCCCGTCTACCGCGACTCCTACGACGACATCGTGGGCTTCATCCACGTGCGCGACCTGCTGGACCCGGTGCTGACCGGCCGCATCGAGCCGATCAGCGAGCTGGTGCCCATCAGGCCCGTCAAGCTCCTACCCGCCAGCAAGCGGGTCATCGCCACCCTGACCGAGATGCGCGACGACGGGCAGCACCTGGCCATCGTCATGGACGAGTACGGCGGCACGGCCGGCATCGTCACCATGGAGGACCTGGTCGAGCAGCTCATCGGCGACATCCGCGACGAGTACGACGACGACGGCCACACCGTGCGGCTCGTGGCCGGCGAGATGGAGATCGAGGGCCTGACCAACCTGGACGACTTCGCGGCCGAGACCGGCATCCGGCTCCAGGAGGGGCCGTACGAGACGCTCGGCGGCTACGTCATGGCGGCGCTCGGCCGCCTGCCCGAGGCGGGGGAGCGGGTCGAGGGGCCGGGGTACGCGCTCGTGGTCGCCGAGATGGACGGGCGCAGGGTCGCCCGGGTGCGGGTGATCAGGCGTTCCCCGCCGCCCGAGCCCGCGCCTCCCCAGGAGCGGTGACGGATTCGCGGACCACCGCCGGCGGCTGCCACAATTGTGTTCTATGGCCAGACCTCGCGTCCTCTCCGGAATCCAGCCCACCGCCGACTCCTTCCACCTCGGCAACCTGCTCGGCGCCGTGCGCCAGTGGGTCGGCATGCAGGAGACGCACGAGGCGTTCTGGTTCATCGCCGACCTGCACGCCATCACCGTCGGCCCCACGCCCGCCGAGCTGCGGCGGCGCACCCGCGTCTCGGCCGCCCAGCTCTTCGCCGCCGGCATCGACCCCGAGCGCAGCACGTTGTTCGTGCAGAGCCAGGTGCGCGAGCACAGCGAGCTGACCTGGGTGCTGAGCTGCAACACCGGCATGGGCGAGGCCGCGCGCATGACCCAGTTCAAGGACAAGGCGGCCCGCTCGGGTGAGAACTCCGCCGGGGTGGGCCTGTTCACCTACCCCATCCTGCAGGCGGCCGACATTCTGCTCTACCAGGCCGACCACGTCCCCGTGGGCGCCGACCAGAAGCAGCACATCGAGCTGACCCGCGAGCTGGCCCGCCGCTTCAACACCCGGTTCGGGCCCACCTTCACCGTGCCCGAGCCCTACATCCTCCAGGAGGTCGAGCGCATCGCCGACCTTCAGGACCCTTCGGCGAAGATGTCCAAGTCGTCCTCCAGCCCGCAGGGCATCCTGGACGTGCTGGACGAGCCGGGGCCGCTGCGCAAGAAGATCATGCGCGCGGTCACCGACACCGGCTCGGAGGTCGTCGCCGACCCGGTGAACAAGCCGGGCGTCACCAACCTGCTGCGCATCCAGTCCGCCCTGACCGGCACCCCCGTCCCCGACCTGGAGGCCCGGTACGCGGGCGAGGGCTATGGCACCTTCAAGAAGGAGGTCGCCCAGGTCGTCATGGACGCCTTCGCGCCGATCCGCGAGCGCACCGGGAAGCTGCTCGCCGACGAGGCCGAGCTGGACCGCATGCTGGACGTCGGCGCCCGCCGCGCCTCCGAGGTCGCCCGCGAGACCATGGAGGTCGTCCGCGACCGGGTCGGGTTCCTGCCCCGGCGCTGAGCCCCGGCCGCCGCACGCCGCTCAGGACGGGATTCTTCCCCGTCCGATGACCACCGCTGTCCGCATACCGTACGCCTGGTGGGTAGGTGGCCAGGATGGGACGCGTGTGGGCCGCGCTGCTGCGGCGCGTGGACGCCGTCAAGGCGTGGGGCAGGGGCGTCACCGAGCGTTCCCGGGTCCGCTGGCCGTGGCTGGACCACCTGATCCGCACCGTCCACCGCTACCAGAGCGTCAAGGGCGACCGGCTCGCGGGCGGGGTGACCTACTTCGCGTTCCTGTCGTTCTTCCCGCTCATGGCGCTGGCCTTCGCGGTCTTCGGGTACTTCCTGGCGGTCAACCCCGACGCGCTGAAGACCCTGGAGTCCGCGATCAACCAGCAGCTCCCGGGACTGGCCGAACACCTGCAGGTCAGGCGGCTGGCCGAGGCCCGCGCGGGCGCCGGGCTGATCGGACTGCTGGGCCTGGCGTACGCGGGCGTCGGCGCGGTGGACGCGCTGCGCGAGGCGCTGCACGAGGTGTGCATGAGCTGCGAGCCGCCGATGAACTGGTTCGTGGCCCGGCTCCGCGACCTGGTGGCGCTGGTGCTGATCGGCCTCACGCTGGTGCTGTCGGTGGCGGTGAGCGGGTTCGCCGTCCAGGCGACCGGGACGATTCTCGGGTGGTTCGGCGCGCAGGAGTCGATCGTGGCGGCGGTGCTGGTCCGGACGGCGGGCGTGCTCATCGGCGTCGGCGGGGACGTGCTGGTGTTCCTTGTGATCCTGCGCTGGCTGGCCCGGATACGGAAGCTGGCGTTCGTCCTCAAGGGCGCGCTGATCGGCGCCATCGGGTTCGAGGTGCTGAAGCAGGTCGCCACGCTTCTGCTGGCCCGCACGCTGGCCAACCCGATCTACGGCGCCTTCGCCGTGATCGTCGGCCTGCTGATCTGGATCAACCTGGCCGCCCGCCTGTCACTGTACGTCGCGGCGTGGACGTCCACCTCCGACGGCGCGCCGCCGCCCGAGCCCACCCCCGCGCCGATGAGCGGATACGAGTGAGGGTCAGGGCGCGTCCCCGGGGAGGGCGCCCGCCCGCGCTCGGCGGCGCACGCCGTACACCACCCAGGCCGCGCCGCCGAGCAGCGCGACCGCGACCACTCCGGCCCCGATGCCCACCAGCGGCGAGTCGTGCGCGGCCTCGACCGGCTTGGCCGGCGCGGGGCCGACCTTGACGGGGCCGCCGACGGGCCTGGTGGGTTTCGGCTCCGGGACCGGCGGGACGAGCGTGCCGACGGGCTGGACGCGCCCGCGCGACGCGAAGCCCCAGTCGAGCAGTTCCTGCACCTCGCCCCAGAACGAGCCCTCGTGGCGCATGACCGCGACGATGATCGTGTGGCCGTCGCGCCGGGCCGCCCCGACGAAGCTGCCGAGCGCCTTGGTGGTGTAGCCGTTCTTGACGCCGATCATGCCCGGGTAGCGGCCCAGCAGCCTGTTGTGGTTGGCGATCTCGTAGTGCTTGCCCGCCGGGGCGGGGAACTTGGCGATCCTGGTGCCCACGTACTCGCGGAAGTCGGCGCCGGCGAGGCCCGCGCGGGCGATCAGCGCCAGGTCGTAGGCGGAGCTGCTCTGGCCGGGCGCGTCGAGCCCGTTCGGGGTCTTGGCCACGGTGTCGAGCGCCTGCAGCCGCTTGGCCTCGGCGTTCATGTCGGCCAGCGTGCGCGGGAGGCCGCCGTTCGCCTCGGCCAGCGCCACGGCCGCGTCGTTGCCGGAGACCATCATGAGCGCGCGCAGCAGGTCGTGGACCTTGTAGATCTTGTGCTGGGTCAGCCCGACGGCGCTGCCCTCGACGTTGCACGCGTCGGCACTGGGCTTGACGAGCTTGTTCTTGTTGAGCCGGGGGATGAGGGTGACGGCCGTGAGGATCTTCAGGGTGCTGGCGGGCGCGTGGCGGCCGTGCGGGTCCTTGGCCGCGAGCACCTGGCCGGTGTCGGCGTCGGCGACCACGAAGGAGGCGGCCTCGCTCTTCGGCGGCGGCTTGGCCCCCGCGCCGACGATCACATCACGCCGGCCCAGCAGCGCGCCGCCGATGGGCGCGCCGTCGTCGGACGTCCGCGTCCCGGACGCTTCCGACGCCGCGCCGGCCGTACCGGGGGCGACGAACGCCAGTCCCCCGATGAGCGCAGTGGCTGCTGCTACGTGCTTCATCCCCATAGGGAATTCAGCGTAGCTTTGTCGGTTTTCTCGCGGGGCAAGACACGACAAAGATCGCGAAGGTGCTGGTCAGGAACCGTCGGCGGTAGGATGAAGGAGGTGAAGATGACCCGACGCGTCGCCGCGTTTCTCCTGGTCCTGGCCGCTTTCATGGTCGTCGAGTGGATCAACCTCGGCTTCAACCTCGCGGACGGCCACCCCACGGGCTTCTACGTGGTGCACGGCATCCTCATCGGCGTCAACCTGATCCTGGCCCTCGTGGTCGCGGTCCTCGGCTGGCGAGCCTGGCGCGCCGCCGGACGTGAACGCGGCATATAAGCCGCCCTGTGCGGGCAGAGACGTTGAACGACCGTTTTGCGGTTGACCATGCGTTCTTGCGAACGATCTCCGCTTTGGTGGTCAGGTGGAGGGGCGTAAGTGACGGAGTGCTGGGGTGACCCTACGGGTTGGCCGATTACGTCGTCTGACGGAAACTCGGCCTGGGACCATGGCCTTGGAGGCGTGCGGTGACGATCGAGTTCAACCCCTCGCGCGGCCCGACACTGGGCGTCGAATGGGAGCTCCAGCTTGTCGACACGCGGACCCGGCACCTGCGCCAGGACGCGCTCCGGGTCCTCGAAGCCGTCCCCGAGCTGAGCGAGACCGCGCGTCCCAAGGTCATGCACGAGCTGATGCAGTCGCAGCTCGAAGTGATCACGGACGTGTGCCACACCGCCTCGGAGGCCGTCGAGGACCTGCGGCGCACGATCGACCGGCTCCGCGAGGTCGTCGAGCCGCGCGGCATGGCGCTCGCCTGCACCGGCACCCACGCCATCAGTGACTGGCGCGACGCGGTGTACGCGCCCGTTCAGCGCTATACCGAACTCGTCGAAGAGATGCAGTGGCTGGCGTGGAGGATCCAAACATTTGGCGTACATGTGCACGTCGGGGTGCGGGAAAGGGATAAAGTCATCCCCATCGTCAACGCGCTCGCGGCCTACCTGCCGCATTTCCTCGCGCTGACGGCCTCCAGCCCGTACTGGGGCGGCCAGGACACAGGGCTCGCCTCCAGCCGGGCCATAGTATTCGGCGCGCTGCCCACCGCAGGGCCGCCGCAGATGCTTGCGGACTGGGCCGAGTTCGAGGAGTACATGGACACGCTCAAACGAGCGGGGACCATAAAAAGCATCAAAGAGGTGTGGTGGGATATCCGGCCACATCCCGACTTCGGCACGATTGAGATACGAATGTTCGACGGCATACCGACCCTCAGAGAGGTCGGGATGGTGACGGCGTTGTCGCAGTGTCTGATCCAGCAGTTCGATCAGCAGCTCGACCGAGGGTATCGCCTGCCCCACCCCGCTCCCTGGGTCGTGCGCGACAACAAGTGGCGTGCCACGCGCTACGGCCTGGACGCCACGGTGATCACCGACGACAACGGGACCACCGCGCCCGTGCGCGACATGCTGTACGAGCTCACCCGCGAGCTGGCTCCCATGTCCGAGCGGCTGGGCTGCGCCGACGAACTCGCCGTCGTGTCGGAGGTGCTGGAAACGGGGAACTCCTGCGAGCGCCAGCGCGCGATATTCAACGGAGGCGGCTCCCTCGACGACATCGTGGACGCCACGATCGCCGAGCTCAGGGACGACCGCTTCGTCACCGCCAATCTGAGGACGTCGAACGGGGCGATCGGCCATGCCGGCACATGATCTACGGGGGGAACTCGACGCTTTCCTGAGGGTGCACGAGCGCCCTCTCATCGATTTCCGGCGCGACCTTCACGCGCACCCCGAACTCGGGTTCGTCGAGCACCGCACCACCGGGCGCATCGCCGCCCGGCTCACCGAGGCCGGGCTCGACCCGGTCCCCCTGCCCCGCGGCACGGGCCTGATCTGCGACATCGGCAGCGGTGACGGCCCCACCGTCGCCCTGCGCGCCGACATCGACGCGCTTCCTCTGCCGGACGAGAAGGACGTCCCCTACCGTTCGACCGTCAACGGGGTCTGCCACGCCTGCGGTCACGACGTCCACACCGCCATCGTGCTCGGCGCCGGGCTGTTCCTGGCCAGGCAGGCGCGGGCCGGCCTGCTGCCCGGCCGGGTCCGCCTGATCTTCCAGCCCGCCGAGGAGGTCATGCCCGGCGGCGCGCTGCGCGTGCTGGAGGCCGGGGGCATCAACGGTGTCGACCGCATCTTCGGCCTGCACTGCGACCCCCGGCTGGAGGTCGGGCAGCTCGGCCTGCGCGTCGGCCCGATCACCGGCGCCTGCGACAAGGTCGCCGTCCGCGTCGCGGGCCCCGGCGGCCACACCGCGCGCCCCCACCTCACCGCCGACCTCGTCTTCGCCCTCGCCAAGATCGTGACCGAGCTTCCCGCCGCGCTCAGCAGGCGCGTGGACCCGCGCTCGTCGCTGTCGCTGGTGTGGGGACGCGTCCAGGCCGGCTCGGTGGCCAACGCCATCCCCGACGACGGCGTGGCCGAGGGCACGATCCGCTGCCTGGACGAGCAGGCGTGGCACGAGGCCCCCGACCTGTTCAAGTCGCTGCTCGACTCGGTGGCCATCGCCTACGGCGTCGAGGCCGAGATGAACTACGTGCGCGGCGTCCCCCCGACCATCAACGAGGCGGCCAGCGTCCAGATGCTGCGCGACGCCGCCGGACGGGTGCTCGGCCCGGACGCGGCCGTCCCCACCCCGCAGTCCCTCGGCGGCGAGGACTTCGGCTGGTACCTGGAGTCGGTCCCCGGCGCCTACGCCCGGCTCGGCGTGCGCACCCCCGGCGACACCAGCATGGTCGACATTCACCAGGGCACCTTCGACGTGGACGAGACGTGCATCGCGGCCGGGGTCGGCGTGCTGTCCGCCACCGCGCTCACGGCCCTGTGGGACGGCTGCCGCGCCCCGGCCGACGAGGCCGTGCAGCCCGTCACCGCCTGAGCCCGGCCGCTCCGCCGGGGGCCCCTGGCCTGGCGTCCCCGGCGTGAGAACGCAAGGTTTCGCAGGTCACAGGGTGGAGTGAGCTGCATAACGGACCTATTTCGGACCCACGCTGCGGTTTGGCCAACACCGGGCTAACAACTATCTTCCGTGCAGGGTTGCCGTGCGTTCCTTCGCGCGTGCACACGGACGGCGAAGACACGGAAGGAGTCATCTTGCTCCGCGATCACGCAAGCAAGTTGGCCGCCACGGTGGCGGCCGGGGCCATGCTCATGGCCGCGGCCGCGTGCGGTGGCAGCGACACCGGCACGGGAACCGACACGGCCGCGCCCGCCGCGTCGGGCGGGTCCTCCGCGCCCGCGGCCACCGGTGCCAAGGTGGGTCTCGCGTACGACATCGGCGGCCGGGGCGACCAGTCCTTCAACGACGCCGCCGCGGCCGGCCTGGAGAAGGCCAAGACCGAGCTCAAGCTCGCCGAGACCAAGGAGCTGGAGGCCAAGGGGGGCGAGACCGGCGCGCAGAAGGAGCAGCGCCTGCGCCTGCTCGCCCAGAGCGGGTACAACCCGGTCATCGCGGTCGGCTTCGCCTACTCCGAGGCCATCAAGAAGGTCGCCGCCGAGTTCCCTGACACCAAGTTCGCGATCGTCGACGACGCCGCGGCGGGCCCGAACATCTCCAACCTGGTGTTCGCCGAGAACGAGGGGTCCTTCCTCGTGGGCGCGGCGGCGGCGATGAAGACCAAGAAGGAGCACATCGGCTTCGTCGGCGGTGTCCAGGTGCCGCTGATCAAGAAGTTCGAGATCGGCTTCACCAAGGGCGCGCAGTCCGTCAAGCCGGACATCAAGATCGACGTCAAATACCTCACCCAGCCGCCGGACTTCGGCGGCTTCAACGACCCCGCCAAGGGCAAGGCCGCCGCGCAGGGTATGTTCGACGCCGGCGCCGACATCGTCTACCAGGCGGCGGGCGGTTCCGGGGGCGGCGTCTTCGAGGCGGCCAAGGCCGCCAAGGCGTTCGCGATCGGCGTCGACTCCGACCAGGCCAAGACGGCGGACCCGGGCGTGCAGGACGTCATCCTCACCTCCATGCTCAAGAAGGTCGACGTCGCGGTGTTCGACTTCCTCAAGAGCTTCGCCGACGGCACGGTCAAGGCCGGCCAGACGGTGTACGACCTCAAGGCCGGGGGAGTGGACTTCTCCGTCACCGGCGGCAAGGTCGACGACATCAAGCTCGACCTCGACAAGTACAAGGACAAGATCATCAACGGCGAGATCAAGGTCCCCAGCGAGTGACCGCCGCGCCGAGGGGGCCCGCCGTCGCGGGCCCCCTCGGCCGCTGTCCGGTACGCCCGCGCCGAGGCCGTCCGCTTGGAGGAGGCCGTAATCAGCACCTCGACACCTTCGGTGCCCGCCACCGAGTCCGCCACCAGCCCCGCCGTCGAGCTTGAGGGCATCACCAAACGCTTCCCCGGCGTGGTCGCCAACCACGACATCAGCCTGAGCGTGCGCCGCGGCCACGTGCACGCCATCGTCGGCGAGAACGGCGCGGGCAAGTCCACGCTCATGAAGATCCTCTACGGCATGCAACGGCCGGACGAGGGCGTGATCCGCGTGGACGGCAGGCCCGTCAACTTCCGCACCCCCGGCGACGCCATCGCCGCCGGCATCGGCATGGTGCACCAGCACTTCATGCTCGCCGACAACCTGACCGTCCTTGAGAACATCATCCTCGGCAGCGAGCCGCGCAGGTTCGGGATCGGCCTCGACTTCGCCGCCGCCCGCCGCAGGATCAAGGAGATCTCCGACGCCTACGGGCTCGGCGTCAGCCCCGACTCCCCGGTCGAGGACCTGGGCGTGGGCGCGCGGCAGCGGGTGGAGATCCTGAAGGTCCTCTACCGGGGGGCGCGCATCCTCATCCTGGACGAGCCGACCGCCGTCCTGGTGCCCCAGGAGGTCGAGGAGCTCTTCGACAACCTGCGCGGGCTGGTCCGCGAGGGCCTGACCATCATCTTCATCTCCCACAAGCTGGACGAGGTGCTGTCGGTCGCCGACGCCATCACCGTGATCAGGCGCGGCACGACCGTCGCCGGCGTGGACCCCAAGGAGGTCACGGCGCGCAAGCTCGCCGAGCTCATGGTGGGCAGCGAGCTGCCGAGCCCGGAGACCCGCGAGTCCACGGTGACCGACCAGGTCGCGCTCGCCGTGCGCGGCCTCACCGTCCGCGCCGCCGACGGGCGCCCGGTCGTGGACGACGTGTCCTTCGAGATCCACAAGGGCGAGGTGCTCGGCATCGCCGGCGTGGAGGGCAACGGGCAGGCCGAGCTCGTCGAGGCCATCATGGGCATGCGGCCCGCGCAGGGCGTCGTCGACCTGGGCGGGCGCGACGTCTCCTCCTGGTCCACGCTGCGCAGGCGCGAGGGCGGCATCGGCTACATCCCCGAGGACCGCCAGCGCCACGGCCTGCTGCTGGACGCCCCGCTCTGGGAGAACCGCGTCCTCGGCCACCAGACCCGCAGGCCCAACGCCAAGGGCTTCTGGATCGACAGGTCCGGCGCCCGCGCCGACACCGAGCGCATCGTCCGCGAGTACGACGTCCGCACCCCCGGCATCGACGTCGTGGCGGCGGCCCTGTCCGGCGGCAACCAGCAGAAGCTGATCGTCGGACGGGAGATGAGCGGCGAGCCCGCCGTCCTCATCGCCTCCCACCCGACGCGCGGCGTGGACGTCGGCGCGCAGGCCGCCATCTGGGACCACCTGCGCGCCGCCCGCGCCGCGGGCCTCGCCGTCCTGCTGATCTCGGCGGACCTGGACGAGCTGATCGGCCTGTCCGACTCCCTCAAGGTGATCCTGCGCGGCCGCATGGTCGCCGACGTCGACCCGGCGGAGGTGACGCCCGAGCGTCTCGGCTCCGCCATGACCGGCGCGGGGCCTGACACCGGGGCCGGCGACGCGTCCGCGGCGCCCGCCCAGGACGTCCCCGCGCCCGGACGGCCGGGCCGCGAGCCCGGGGAGGAAGCATGAGCTCGTCGTTCACCGACCGCCTGCTCGGCAGGGTCAGGCTCGGCGGCCTGCTCGCCGTCGCGGCCCCCCTGCTCGCCGTCGTGTTCGCCGGCGCGATGACGTCGATCGTCCTGCTGCTGAACGGCAGCGATCCGCTGCGGACGCTGCTGCTGCTGGTGGAGTACGGCGCCGCGCCGCGCACGGAGGTGCTGATCCTCAACACGGCGACCACCTACTACATCTCCGCGCTCGCCGTCGCGATCGGGTTCCGCATGAACCTGTTCAACATCGGCGTGGACGGCCAGTACCGCCTGGCCGCCCTGCTCGCGGCGGCGGTCGGCGGCGCGATCTCGCTGCCCGGGCCGCTGCACGTCGCCGTCATCGTCCTGGTCGCGGTGGCGGTCGGCGGCCTGTGGGCGTCCATCGCGGCCGTGCTGAAGGCGACCCGCGGCGTCAGCGAGGTCATCTCCACGATCATGCTGAACGCGGTCGCGACCGGCCTCGGCGCCTGGCTGCTCACCACCGACCGGCTCGCGGTGCAGCTCAGCAGCAACAACATCGGCACCAAGCCGATCCCGCCGTCCGGCCAGGTCCCCGGGATGTCGCTGATCCCGGGCACCCCCAGCAAGGTCTACGGCTTCCTGATCGTCGCGGCGCTGCTCGGCGTCGGCTACCACGTCCTGCTCAACCGGACGCGTTTCGGGTTCGACCTGCGCGCCACGGGACGCTCGGAGACGGCGGCGGTGGCCAGCGGAGTGCGGGTCAGAAGGATGGTCGTGCTGACCATGGTCCTGTCCGGCGCGGTCGCCGGCCTGGTCGGCATGCCGCAGCTCCTCGGCGAGGCCTACACCTACAGCCTGGACTTCCCGCCGGGGCTCGGCTTCATCGGCATCTCCATCGCCCTGCTCGGCCGCAACAACCCGATCGGCATCGCCATCGGCGCGCTGCTGTGGAGCTTCCTGAACAACGCCGGCGAGATCCTCGGCATCAACGACATTCCCCCGGAGATCGTGATCATCATGCAGGGCGCGATCGTCCTGTCGGTGGTCATCGCCTACGAGCTCGTCCACCGTTACCGCGCGACGGCCGAGCAACGCCGGGTGAGCCGCCGGCTCGCCACGCCCGTGGAAGGAGCGGCGGCGTGACCGTCACCCAAGCGCCCCCCACGCCCGCCGCGTCCTCAGCCGTTCCCCGGCGGTTCCGCGTGGACTGGCGGCTCCTCGTGCTCGGCGCCATCGCCCTGCTGTTCATGCTGTCGATCGCGCGCGTGGTCACCGGCGCGAACGACATCACCTCCGGCGGCACGATCGGGACGGCCCTCGCCTGGGCCGTGCCCATCGGGCTCGCCGCGCTCGGCGGGCTGTGGTCCGAGCGCGCGGGCGTGGTGAACATCGGCCTCGAAGGCATGATGATCCTCGGCACCTGGTTCGGCGCCTGGGGCGCGCTCACGTTCCACAATCCCTGGGCCGGAGTGCTCGCGGGCGCGATCGGCGGGGCCCTCGGCGGCCTGCTGCACGCCCTGGCGACCGTGACGTTCGGCGTCGACCACATCATCTCCGGCGTCGCGATCAACATCCTCGGCGAGGGCATCACCCCCTACCTGTCGAAGCTCGTCTTCGTCGACATGCCGGGCGGCGGCGAGACCCAGTCCCCGCGCGTCGCGCCGCCCGGGAACGTCGGCATCGGGGGCATCGAGGGCTGGCTGCGGGAGCTGGAGAGCGGGCACACCTTCCTGGTGTCCGACGTCGCCGGCGTCGTGCGCGGTCTGACCCAGGGCGTCTCCCTCTTCACGATCGTGGCGGTGCTGCTGGTGCCGCTCAGCTTCTACCTGCTGTGGCGCACGGCCTTCGGCCTGCGCCTGCGGTCCTGCGGCGAGCGCCCCGTCGCGGCCGAGTCGCTCGGCGTCAACGTGTACTTCTACAAGTACGTCGCGGTCGTCGCCTCCGGCGCGCTCGCCGGGCTCGGCGGCGCCTACCTGTCCATCGTCGCCGCGGGCATCTACCGCCAGGGCCAGACCGGCGGCCGGGGGTTCATCGGCCTCGCCGCGATGATCTTCGGCAACTGGCGGCCGGGCGGCCTGGCCGGCGGCGCCCTGCTGTTCGGGTACACCGACGCGCTGCAACTGCGCCAGGGCGGCACCTCGGTGCACGCCCTGCTGCTGGTGGTGGCGATGCTGCTTGCCGCCTTCGCCGTCTACCAGCTCGCCGGGCAGCACAGGAACCGCGCCGCGCTGGTGACGGGCGTCTTCGCGGTCGCGGTGTTCGTGCTCTTCGCCCGCACCAGCACCGTGCCCGAGCAGTTCACCTCGTTCACCCCCCACCTGACCACGCTGCTGGTGCTGTCGCTGGCCTCCCAGCGGCTGCGCATGCCGGCCGCCGACGGGCTGCCGTACCGCAAGGGGCAGGCCACGTGAGGGTAGGTCCGTGACAGGCGTTCCCGCGGGAAGGGGTCCAGAGGTGAGTCCTGAAGAGGTCGACTGGGAGGCGCTGCGCCGCCACGCGGCCGAGGCGATGACGCACGCGTACGCGCCGTACTCCAAGTTCCCCGTCGGCGCCGCCGCGCTGGTGGACGACGGCCGCGTGGTCACCGGCTGCAACGTCGAGAACGCCTCCTACGGCCTCGGCCTGTGCGCCGAGTGCGGCCTCGTCTCCGCGCTGCACGCCTCGGGCGGGGGCCGTCTCGTCGCCTTCGCCTGTGTGGACGGCCACGGCGAGCCGCTCATGCCGTGCGGGCGCTGCCGGCAGCTGCTGTTCGAGCACGGCGGCCCCGAGCTGCTCGTGGACACCCCCGAGGGGCCCTGGACGATGGCGCGGATCCTGCCGCTCGCCTTCGGCCCCGATGACCTGTCCCGGGGAGCCTGACCGTCCGCGCGTCGGCGCGACCACGGGATATTTCGGAGAGCATGGAGTTCATGGACGCGATCGACGTCATCCGCACCAAACGGGACGGCCGCGCGCTGTCCGCCGAGCAGATCGCCTGGGTGGTCGACGCCTACACCCGGGGCGAGGTCGCGGACGAGCAGATGTCCGCCCTGGCCATGGCGATCCTGCTGCGCGGCATGGAGCGCGGCGAGATCGGCCGGTGGACCGAGGCCATGATCCGCTCGGGCTCGCGCATGGACTGGTCCGGGCTGGATCTCCCGACCACCGACAAGCACTCCACCGGCGGCGTCGGCGACAAGATCACCCTGCCGCTGGCGCCGCTCGTCGCCGCCTGCGGGGCCTACGTCCCGCAGCTCTCCGGCCGCGGCCTCGGCCACACCGGCGGCACGCTCGACAAGCTGGAGTCCATCCCCGGCTGGCGGGCGTCCCTGTCCAACGACGAGATGCTCGCCGTGCTGCGCGAGGCCGGCGCGGTGGTGTGCGCGGCCGGGGACGGCCTCGCCCCAGCCGACAAGAAGCTGTACGCGTTGCGTGACGTCACCGGCACCGTGGAGTCGATCCCGCTCATCGCGTCGTCCATCATGTCCAAGAAGATCGCCGAGGGCACGGGCGCGCTCGTGCTGGACGTCAAGGTCGGCTCCGGCGCGTTCATGAAGGACACCACCACGGCCCGCGAGCTGGCGCGCACGATGGTCGAGCTCGGCACCGACCACGGGGTCGCCACCGTCGCCCTGCTCACCGCCATGGACCGCCCCCTCGGCCTGGCCGTCGGCAACGCCCTGGAGGTGGCCGAGTCGGTCGAGGTGCTGGCGGGCGGCGGGCCGTCCGACGTGGTGGAGCTGACCGTGCGGCTCGCCCGCGAGATGCTCGCCGCCGCCGGGGTGTCCGGCAAGGACCCCGAGACCGCCCTGAAGGACGGCTCGGCGATGGACTCCTGGCGGCGCATGATCCGCGCCCAGGGCGGCGACCCCGGTGCGCCGCTGCCCGTGGCCG
Source organism: Sphaerisporangium siamense (assembly GCF_014205275.1). Classification (NCBI taxonomy): domain Bacteria; kingdom Bacillati; phylum Actinomycetota; class Actinomycetes; order Streptosporangiales; family Streptosporangiaceae; genus Sphaerisporangium; species Sphaerisporangium siamense. The sequence continues at coordinate 8,325,692 of NZ_JACHND010000001.1, read as the reverse complement.
CCGAGACCCTGGAGGTCGCCGCGCCCGCGTCCGGGGTGCTGTCCCGGCTGGACGCCTACGCGGTCGGGCTCGCGGCGTGGCGCCTCGGGGCCGGGCGCGCCCGCAAGGAGGACGCGGTCTCCCCCGGGGCCGGCGTGACCCTGCACGCCAAGCCCGGCGACACCGTCCAGGAGGGCCGGCCGCTCCTCACCCTGCACGCCGACGAGCCGGGCCGTTTCTCCCGCGCCCTGGAGGCGCTGGAAGGCGCCTACGAGGTCGGGACGGGAGCCGACCCCACCCTGCTCCCGTTGGTGATCGACCGGATCACCGCCTGAACCCGGCGCCGCCCTAGGGCAGCACAGGCTGACCGGCGCGGAACACCCCCGACGGGTCGCGGTCGCGCTTGATGCCGCGGAGCCGTTCCAGTACGTCGCCGGGGAACGCCGAGGCGGCCGTCTCTTCCTTTCCCAGGTAGTTGAACGGCTTGCGGCCGGTGGTGTGCGGCGTCAGCGCGTGGGCGATCTCCGCCTGGCGCAGGCCGACCGCCTGCGCGGCCTCGGGGGTGGGGACGGGGCCGACCATCCCCAGCAGGTACGGCTCGGCGACGTGGCCGCACGCGCCGGAGCCGGGCGCCGGACGGCTCAGCGCGCCGCCGAGGTGGCGGATCTGCACCGAGGCCAGCGGCGCGACCGCGCCCACCGCGTCGAGCAGGTCGCCGGCGACGTCGTCGCCGAGGCCGGTCAGCACTTCGCCCCGCTGCGTGCTGGGAACCGGCTGGGTCGGCTCGGCGCAGATGTCGCCGATCGTGTCCACGGCCATGGCCGCCCGGGTGTCCAGAAGCGCCCCCGGGATGCGCGCGAAGGGCCGGAGCAGGTCCCGCGCCTCCTCTTCGCCGCCGAGGAAGGTGGTGTCGATCGCGACGGCGGTGCGGCCGCGGAGCGGCTCGGGGATCTCGGGGAACGGGGGGAAGGCGAGCATGGTGAACCAGACCGTCAGCTCCTCCGGAGCCGTGGCGGTCACCTCGCGGAACGCGGCCAGGACCTCCGGGGCGCGGTCCGCGGGCCACAGCACCCGCCCGCCGTACAGCGCGGGCACGGGATGCAGGTCGAGCTCCATCGCCGTCACCAGCGCGAAGTCGCCGCCTCCGCCGCGCAGGGCCCAGAACAGGTCGGGGTCCGACTCCGCGGTCACCCGTGCCGGGACGCCGGCGGCGTCGACGACCTCGACGGCGCGCACGGCGTCGGCGGCCAGGCCGTGGCGGCGGCCGAACCAGCTCATCCCGCCGCCGAGGGTGTAGCCGGTGACGCCGACGACGGGAGAGCTGCCGGGAAGCCCGGTCAGGCCGTGTTCGGCGGTCACGGCCAGCAGCTCGCCCCACTGGACGCCCGCCTCCACGCGGGCGGTCGGCCGCGCCGGATTCACCTCGACTCCGCGCAGCCGGCCGGTGCGGACCAGGATCGTCCCGTCGAGGCGCGCGGTCGCGCCGTGCCCGGTCGCCTGCGCGGCGACGCCGAGCCCGGCCCGCCCGGCGTACCGGACGACGGCCGCGGCGTCGGCCGCGTCCTCGATCTCCGCGACCGCCACGACCCGCTGGTCGACCGCGCGGTTCCAGGGCAGCCGGGCGGTCTCGAAGGCGTCGTCGCCGGGGACGAGGATCCGGCCGCGTACGGAGCGACGAAGGTCGGTGCCGATGGATGTCACGCTTGTTCTCCTGCTCGCTGCGGGCGCCGTCCTCGGCGCCGTTCACTCCGCAGGCTCTCGCGGCGCGGTTGCGGACGGTTTGGGACCGACTAGGAGATGACTAGGCGCCGGGCGAGCGGCTGGGCGTCTACGCTCGGGCCGGCCCGCTGGACGGCGCGGAGCGACCGGGGTCTCGCCGTTCTCGCCGTTCTGGACGGGGGGCCGATGCCCTTGACTGTTCCGTGGTCGTCTGTCATCCTGATGGCGACCAGGAGATTGACTCTCATGGTAACGTGTTGACGTCCTTTTGCCTTCCGGGCTATATTGACCTCTCGCGCTGCCCCTTTGACGACTTGTGATGCTTGCTCACATCGCGAGGTCCCTCGGCACGCGCAGCCGGTCCGCGCCTTCGGAAGGACATCTGTTGGCAGCCTCGCGCAATGCCTTCGCCGTACCCGCCGGTCCCCGCCGCGTTTCTTTCGCGCGCATTCAGGAGCCGCTGGAAGTTCCCGATCTTCTCGCTCTGCAGACCGAGTCGTTCGACTGGCTGGTGGGCAATGAGAAATGGCGGTCGCGGGTGGAGGCGGCTCGCCAGGCCGGGCGCAAGGACGTTCCGGCCCAGTCCGGTCTCGAAGAGATCTTCGAGGAGATCAGTCCGATTGAGGACTTCTCCGGGACGATGTCCTTGTCGTTCCGTGATCACCGGTTCGAGCCGCCCAAGTACTCGGTCGATGAGTGCAAAGACAAGGACATGACCTTCTCCGCCCCGATGTTCGTCACGGCGGAGTTCATCAATAACACCACCGGCGAGATCAAGAGCCAGACGGTGTTCATGGGCGACTTCCCGCTCATGACGCCCAAGGGCACCTTCATCATCAACGGCACCGAGCGTGTCGTCGTCTCCCAGCTCGTCCGCTCGCCCGGCGTCTACTTCGAACGCACCGTGGAGAAGGTGTCGGGCAAGGACCTCTTCGGCTGCCGCGTGATCCCGTCCAGGGGAGCGTGGCTGGAGTTCGAGATCGACAAGCGCGACAGCGTCGGCGTCCGCGTGGACCGTAAGCGCAAGCAGGCCGTGACGGTGCTGTTGAAGGCGCTGGGCTGGACCAGCGAGCAGATCCTTGAGCGGTTCGGTCGGTACGAGTCGATGCGGGCGACGCTGGAGAAGGATCACACCTCCGGTCAGGACGACGCGCTGCTGGACATCTACCGCAAGCTGCGTCCGGGCGAGCCGCCGACCAAGGAGTCGGCGCAGACGCTGCTGGAGAACCTGTACTTCAACCCCAAGCGGTACGACCTGGCCAAGGTCGGCCGGTACAAGATCAACAAAAAGCTCGGCGTCGACGCCGACATCACCCAGGGCACGCTCACCGAGGACGACATCGTCACCGCGATCGAGTACATCGTCCGCCTCCACGCGGGCGAGGCCGAGATGCCGGGCGGCGGGAGAACGCTGATCGTCGAGACCGACGACATCGATCATCTCGGCAACCGCCGCGTGCGCACGGTGGGCGAGCTGATCCAGAACCAGGTGCGTCTGGGTCTGGCCCGCATGGAGCGGGTGGTGCGCGAGCGCATGACCACCCAGGACGTCGAGGCGATCACGCCGCAGAGCCTGATCAACATCCGCCCGGTCGTGGCGTCGATGAAGGAGTTCTTCGGCACCTCCCAGATGTCGCAGTTCATGGACCAGGTCAACCCGCTGGCCGGTCTCACGAACAGGCGGCGTCTGTCCGCGCTGGGCCCGGGCGGTCTGTCGCGTGAGCGTGCCGGCGTGGAGGTGCGGGACGTGCACCCGTCCCACTACGGCCGCATGTGCCCGATCGAGACGCCGGAAGGCCCGAACATCGGCCTCATCGGCTACCTCGCCTGCTACGCCCGGGTGAACTCGTTCGGCTTCGTCGAGACGCCGTACCGCAAGGTCGTGGACGGCCGGGTGACCGAAGAGGTCGACTACCTGACCGCCGACGAGGAGGACAGGCACGTCATCGCGCAGGCCAACACCGTGCTCGCCCCGGACGGCACCTTCACCGAGTCGCGCGTCCTGGTCCGCATCAAGGGCGGCGAGACCGAACTGGTCCGCGCCGGCGAGGTCGACTACATCGACGTGTCGCCACGCCAGATGGTGTCGGTCGCCACCGCGATGATCCCGTTCCTGGAGCACGACGACGCCAACCGCGCGCTGATGGGCGCGAACATGCAGCGCCAGTCGGTGCCGCTGCTGCGCGCGGAGGCGCCGCTGGTCGGCACGGGCATGGAGTACCGCGCCGCGACCGACTCGGGTGACGTGATCACCGCCGAGAAGGCGGGCGTGGTGGAGGAGGTCTCGGCCGACTACGTCACCGTGCACAACGACGACGCCACCCGGATCACCTACCGCCTGGCCAAGTTCAAGCACTCCAACCAGGGCACGTCCTTCAACCAGAAGCCCATCGTGGACGAAGGGGCCCGGGTCGAACGCGGGCAGGTCATCGCCGACGGTCCCTCCACCGACGACGGTGAGATGGCGTTGGGCAAGAACCTCCTGGTGGCGTTCATGCCGTGGGAGGGGCACAACTACGAGGACGCGATCATCCTGTCGCAGCGTCTGGTGCAGGACGATGTGCTGTCCTCGATCCACATCGAGGAGCACGAGGTCGACGCGCGGGACACCAAGCTGGGTCCCGAGGAGATCACCCGTGACATCCCCAACGTGTCGGAGGAGGTGCTGGCCGATCTCGACGAGCGGGGCATCATCCGCATCGGCGCCGAGGTGACGCCGGGGGACATTCTGGTGGGCAAGGTCACGCCGAAGGGTGAGACGGAGCTGACGCCGGAGGAGCGGCTGCTGCGGGCGATCTTCGGGGAGAAGGCGCGTGAGGTGCGTGACACCTCGCTGAAGGTGCCGCACGGGGAGATGGGCAAGGTCATCGGGGTCCGGGTGTTCTCCCGGGAGGACGGCGACGAGCTGCCGCCGGGGGTCAACGAGCTGGTGCGCGTGTACGTGGCGCAGAAGCGGAAGATCACCGATGGGGACAAGCTGGCGGGCCGGCACGGCAACAAGGGCGTGATCTCCAAGATCCTTCCGGTGGAGGACATGCCGTTCCTGGAGGACGGCACGCCGGTGGACATCATCCTCAACCCGCTGGGCGTGCCCGGCCGGATGAACGTCGGCCAGGTGCTGGAGACCCACCTGGGGTGGATCGCCGCCCGCGGCTGGGACATCACCGGCATCCAGGAGGCCTGGGCCGAGCGGCTGCGCGACAAGGGCTTCGGCCAGGTCGAGCCGCGCACCAACGTGGCCACCCCCGTCTTCGACGGCGCAGAGGAGCAGGAGATCGTCGGCCTGTTCGACCACACCATCCCCAACCGGGACGGCGACCGCATGGTGCGGTCGGACGGCAAGGCCCGGCTGTTCGACGGGCGTACCGGCGAGCCGTTCGACCACCCCATCGCGGTCGGGTACATGTACATCCTCAAGCTCAACCACCTGGTGGACGACAAGCTGCACGCGCGGTCGACCGGTCCGTACTCCATGATCACTCAGCAGCCGCTGGGCGGTAAGGCCCAGTTCGGCGGCCAGCGTTTCGGTGAGATGGAGGTGTGGGCGCTGGAGGCCTACGGCGCCGCCTACGCCCTGCAGGAGCTGCTGACCATCAAGTCCGACGACGTCCTCGGCCGGGTGAAGGTCTACGAGGCGATCGTCAAGGGCGAGAACATCCCCGAGCCGGGTATCCCTGAGTCCTTCAAGGTGCTCATCAAGGAGATGCAGTCGCTGTGCCTCAACGTCGAGGTGCTCTCCAGCGACGGCATGTCCATCGAGATGCGCGACACCGACGAGGACGTCTTCCGCGCCGCGGAGGAGCTCGGCATCGACCTCACCCGCCGTCCCAACGAAGGCGCGCTGACCATCGACGACGTGTGAGCGACGCCGCGGACCCCGGCGCGGCCGCCAGAGCGCGGCCCCGCCGGGGTCCGCCGCGGTTCAGGGGGGCGCGCGGCGTGCGGAATAGCCGGCGCCGGGGCGGCGGTTGACCGTGGACATGACCGCCACCGCATTCGACCCGCACGCGCTGCTCGCCGAGAGCAGGCTGGGCGTGCTCGCGACGATCAAGAAGGACGGCCGCCCCCAGCTTTCTCCGGTCACGCCGTACTACGACCGGGAGGCGGGCGTCGTCTACGTCTCGATGACGGAGGGACGCGCCAAGACGGCGAACCTGCGCAGGGACCCCCGGGTCTCGCTGGAGGTCACCGGCCCGGACGGCGGGTCGTGGGCCACCGCCGAGGGCACCGCGACCCTCGTCGGGCCGGGGACCGACCCGCACGGCCCCGAGGTCGAGGCCCTGGTGGGCTACTACCGCAGCGCCGCGGGGGAGCACCCGGACTGGGAGGAGTACCGGTCGGTGATGGTGTCCGACCGCCGGGTGCTGATGACGATGACGGTCGAGCGCGTCTACGGCCGCAAACTGCGCTGACGGCGCCAGGCAGAGGTTCCGCACCCGCGGGCGGCGTGGCGTGAGGGATCACGGACGTCGCCCGCGCGGGACGTGCGCCCAAGCCGTACGGGCCAGGGACGTTCAGAGGGCGGCGGGGTCCTTGGCGAGTCTCTGGCTGAGGACGGCGCGATGGGTGGGGAGCGCCTCGGCGTGGCGGCGGCGGCCGTCCTCGGTGATCTGGACGAAGACCCCGCGCCGGTCGTCGGGGCACATGTTGCGGCACACCAGCCCGGCCTTCTCCAGCCGGGAGATCAGGCGTGACAGCGCGCTCTGGCTGAGGTGGACGGCGTCGGCCAGTTCCTGGACGCGGTACTTGCCGTGCTCGGACTCCGACATCCGGTCGAGGACCTCGAAGTCGCTGACGCCGAGATCGTGCTTGTCGTGCAGCTCACGGTCCAGCGCGCACCAGGTCGTCGCGTGGCGGGCGAGCAGCTCGCGCCAGGAGCCCACGACATCGGTGTCGTCCATGTCCGGACTATAGCATGCACACTCAATAGATGCACGCGAATTAAATGCTTGTGCATTGAATGCATGTGCATGTAGTGTCCTTGCTCATGATCCCCTCCTCACCAAGCCAACGATGGGATGCGCGCCTCTGGGGGGCGCTGACCGTGCTGTGCGCCGTCGTCTTCCTCGACGCCCTCGATGTCTCTATGGTCGGAGTGGCCCTTCCGTCGATCCAGGCCGACCTCGGCCTCAGCACTTCGTCCCTGCAGTGGGTGGTCAGCGGCTACGTCCTGGGGTACGGCGGGCTGCTGCTGCTCGGCGGGCGCACCGCCGACCTGCTCGGACGCCGCCGCGTGTTCCTCATCGCGCTCGCGGTCTTCGCCGTGGCCTCGCTGCTCGGCGGCATCGTGGACAACGGGGCGCTCCTGATCGCCGCGCGGTTCGTCAAGGGCATCAGCGCCGCGTTCACCGCGCCGGCCGCGCTGTCCATCATCACCACCACCTTCCACGAAGGGCCGGCGCGCAACCGGGCGCTGAGCATCTTCACCGCCTGCGGCGCGAGCGGGTTCTCGCTCGGCCTCGTCCTGTCCGGCTTCCTCACCGAGCTCGGCTGGCGCTGGACGTTCCTCATGCCGGTGCCGGTCGCGATCATCGCGCTCGTGGCGGGCTTCAAGCTGCTGCCCCGGCACTCGGGGGAGGAGCGCGCCACCGGCGGCTACGACCTCGTCGGCGCGACCACCATCACCGGCTCGATGCTGCTGTTCGTGTTCACCGTCGTCCAGGCGCCCGAGGCCGGATGGACGTCGGCCCGCACCCTCGGCGGCGTCGCGGGAGCCGTGGTCCTGCTCGCGCTGTTCATCGCCGCGGAACTGCGCGTCAAGCACCCGCTGGTCAGGTTCGGCATCCTCAGGTCCGGCCCGCTGGTGCGCGCGAACCTGGGGCTCGTGATCCTCTTCGGGTCCTACGTCGGCTTCCAGTTCGTCGCGATGCAGTACTTCCAGAACCTGCTCGGATGGTCGGCCCTGCAGACCGCGCTGGCGTTCCTCCCCGCCGGCCTTCTCGTCGCCGTCACCTCCAGCAAGATGGGCGACCTCGCCGACCGGTTCGGCACCGCCCGGCTGATCGCCATCGGCTCGCTCGCGCTGGCCGGAGGGTACGTCGTCTTCCTCCGCGCGGGCGACCACCCCAGCCTGGCGACGATGGTCATCCCCGGCATGGTGCTGCTGGGCGTCGCCTTCGCGCTCACCTTCCCGTCGCTGAACATCCAGGCGACGGCCGGGGTGCCGGACGACGAGCAGGGGCTGGCCTCCGGGCTGCTCAACACCTCCGGCCAGGTCGGCGGCGCGCTCGTGCTGGCCGTCGTGACCGCCGTGGCGACCGCCGACGGGGGCGCGGTCACCATGTCGGCCGTCCGGTCCTCCTTCGTCGTCTGCGCCGTCATCGCCCTCGTCGGGCTCGGCATCGCCCTCACCGGCCTCATCCGCACCCGGACCTCGGGCGCGACGGAGACCGTCTCCGCGGCCGAGGACGCGAAGGTGCTGGAGACCATCTGACCGCGTTCACCGCGATCACCGACCGCCCTGTCCAGGGCCACCGACGAGCCCCCGGCGCCGCGCGCGCCGGGGGCTCCACCCTTGTTACCGGGCACATCGGACACATTTTCGGGATCTCACGTTTCCGGCCGAACGCCTGAGGCATTCTCGGCATCAAAGAAATCACGCAGCGGGAACCGGCCGCGCCCCCGGGGACCAGCGCACGGGACCGCCCGCGGTCGCGGCACCGGTGGAATCCGGGCCCGGCCACACCAGGCGGGACCGTTCCACGGACCGACGATCCCAGGAGGTCGAGGCCATGAGAAGGACCGCCGCCGCCATCGCCATCGCCCCGCTCGCGCTCCTAGCGGCGTGCGGGAACGACGCAGGCCCGCCCCCCGGCGCCACGGTCACCGCGACCGTCTCCGTCACCCCTTCCGCCCCCGCGTCCGGCGCCCCGGCGACCCCCGCCGTGACCCCCACTGAGGTGCCGGTCACCCCGTCGCGCAGCCACACGGCCGCCACGCCCGACCAGCCACCGCCCACCCGCGGCGAGCCCGTCCAGGTCAAGCGCAGCCCCGCGAGCCCGCCCCTCGTCACGGGCGTCCGCTACGCCGGGCACGAGGGGTACGACCGGGCGGTCATCGACCTGCGGGGCGCCCCCACCGGCTACCGCGTCCGCTGGGTCGCCCAACTGTTGCAGGACGGCTCGGGTGACCCCGTCCCCGTCAAGGGCGGCGCCTACCTCCAGGTCTCCATCAGCCCCGCCGGGGCGCACACCGAGGACGGCAAGCCGACGTGGGAGCGGGTCCTGCGCGCCGGCCTGCCGAACCTCCAGAGCGTCGTGCGGACCGGCGACTTCGAGGGCGCCGTCACCATCGGCCTGGTGCTGCGCCACCGCGCGGCCTTCAGGGTGGACGAGCAGGCGGCGCCGTACCGCCTGGTCATCGACATCGCCCACTAGCACGGCGGTGCCCGGCCGCGGTCGCGGTCTAGACTGGCCGCGTGGTGCGCAAAATAGCGGGGGCGACCCGCGTCCCGGTGCCCGGCGGCAAGGTCATCGACGAGTACGTCGGCCGCGTCAACAGCGGCGACGCCGAGGTGTCCATCGCCCGCATGGTGGCCCCCGCCGGCTGGGAGGAACCCGCCCAGACCCCGGAGTTCGCCGAGTACACCCTCGTGCTGCGCGGCGTGGTCGTCGTCGAGCACGAGGAAGGCGTGACCGAGGTCGGCGCGGGCGAGGCGTTCGTCAGCCACCCGGGCGAGAAGATCCGCTACGCGGCCGGGCCGGACGGCGCCGAGTACATCGCGGTGTGCCTGCCCGCCTTCTCGCCCGAGACGGCGGGCCGCGACGCCTGACCCGCCGCGTCCCCGTCCGCCACGGCCCGGGGGCGACGCCGTGCCGTGAGAAAGCGGGCCGCGGCCCTCACCCGGGGCACTGCTTAGGATGTTGCGATGACCCACCAGCCAACGCTCGACGAGATCCGCCAGGCGCCCAAGGTCCTGCTGCACGACCACCTCGACGGCGGCGTCCGGCCGCGCACCGTCGTCGAGCTCGCGCGGGAGACCGGCTACGACGGCCTCCCGACCGGCGACGTCGAGGAGCTGCGCGCGTGGTTCCGCGAGGCGTCCGACTCCGGGTCGCTGGAGCGCTACCTGGAGACCTTCGCCCACACCGTCGGCGTGATGCAGACCCGCGACGCCCTCGTGCGCGTCGCCGCCGAGTGCGCCGAGGACCTCGCGGACGACGGCGTCGTCTACGCCGAGGTGCGGTACGCCCCCGAGCTGCACACCTCCCGCGGGCTCAGCCTGGACCAGGTCGTCGAGGCCGTGCTCGAAGGGTTCCGGCAGGGCTCGGAGGGCCGGGGCATCCGCGTGGGCGCGCTGCTCACCGCCATGCGCCACCAGGCCAGGTCCATGGAGATCGCCGAGCTGGCCGTGCGGTACCGCGACGTCGGCGTGGTCGGCTTCGACATCGCCGGCGCCGAGGCGGGCTACCCTCCCACCCGCCACCTGGACGCCTTCGAGTACCTCCAGCGCGAGAACGCGCACTTCACCATCCACGCCGGCGAGGGCTTCGGCCTGCCGTCGATCTGGCAGGCCATCCAGTGGTGCGGCGCCGACCGCCTCGGGCACGGCGTGCGCATCATCGACGACATCCAGGTCGCCGAGGACGGCGCCGCCAAGCTCGGCCGCCTGGCCGCCTACGTCCGCGACAAGCGCATCCCGCTGGAGATGTGCCCGACGTCCAACCTGCAGACGGGCGCGGCGACCTCGCTCGCCGAGCACCCGATCGGCCTGCTGCGCCGCCTCTACTTCCGCGTCACCGTCAACACCGACAACCGGCTGATGAGCGACACCAGCGTGTCCCGGGAGTTCGCCCGGCTGGTCGAGACCTTCGGGTACGGGTGGGATGACCTGCAGTGGTTCACGGTCAACGCCATGAAGTCCGCCTTCATCCCGTTCGACGAGCGTCTCGCGCTGATCAATGGGGTCATCAAGCCCGGCTTCGCGCAGCTCAAATGGCAGGCGTGAGCGGGCTTGAGCATCACGCCGCAGGCGTTACCGTGGTGACCGCACGGCGAAGCGGGAGGGTGACGGTGAGCGAGCGGTGAAGCCTCAGATTTTCCGTTCCAAGACGGCCTGGGTTCTCGGCTGGGTGTGGATGGCCTTCGCCGCGTTCAACGGCGCCGATCTGATCCTCAACGGCCGCATCCCGTCGGCCATGGTGGCGGGCGCGGTCCTCGCGGTGCTCACCGCGGCCGTCTTCGTCGGCTGCCTGCGCCCGGCCATCGTCCCCCGCGAGGACGGCATCCTCGTGCGCAACCCGCTGCGCAACGTCTTCGTGCCGTGGAAGGCCGTGGACGGCGTCCAGGTCTCGCACGCGATCACCATCGAGTCCGGCGACAGCAGCGTCCGCTGCTGGACGCCGCAGGCGTCGGCGCGCGAGCGGGCCAAGGCCGTGCGGCGCGGGACGGTCGCCACCCCGGCCAAGCAGGGGCGCTACCCGACGAGCCGGCCGCAGGTCTCCAAGGCCGAGCAGGCCGCGCTGACGGCCATGGCGGGCCGCACCCACGCCGACTGGGTGGCCCAGCAGCTCACCGACACGGCCGAGAAGAAGTCCCGCGACCCCGGCGAGCGCCGTCCTCTCACCATGACGTGGTCGCCGTCGGCCCTGTCCGCGCTCGCCGCCGCCTTCGTCTTCGTCATCGCCGCCCTCATCGTCACCTGACCGGCCGCCCCGGTCCGCGAAACGGTCAGAGCGCCAGAGCCGCCGCGACCGCCGTGCGCAGCGAGGACAGGGCGTCCTCCGCGCGGGCGCGGGCGGCGGCCACCTCGTCCCCGGCCGGCAGCACCACTTCCAGGTAGCACTTCAGCTTCGGCTCGGTGCCCGAGGGGCGGATCACCACGCGCGCGCCGCCGGACAGGCGGTAGCGCAGCCCGTCCGTGGGCGGCAGGCCGTCGACGCCCGCGGCGAGGTCGTCGGCGGACACCACCGCGTGGTCGCCGAGCCGCGCCGGCGGGGCGGACCGCAGCCGCGCCATGGCGCCGGCGATGAGCGACAGATCGTCCACGCGCACCGAGAGCTGCGCGGTCGCGTGCAGCCCGTACGCCCGCGCCTGCCGGTCCAGCAGGTCCAGCAGCGTCAGCCCGTCGCGCCGCGCCTCGGCCGCCAGCGCGGCGATCGTGAGCGCGGCCCCGATGCCGTCCTTGTCCCGCACCGGCAGCCCCCGGTCGCCGCCGACCGTGTACCCGAGCGCCTCCTCGTACCCGTAGACCAGCCCGTCCCCGGCCCTGACGATCCACTTGAAGCCGGTGAGCGTCTCGGCGTGCCGCACCCCGTGCGCCTCGGCGATCTTCCCGAGCAGGGACGACGACACGATCGAGGCGGCGACCAGCCGTCCCGGGCCGGAGGTGCGCGTGATGACGTACTCGCCGAGCAGGCCGCCCACCTCGTCGCCGGTCAGCATGCGGTACCCGCCGCCGGGCAGCGGCACGCCCACGGCGCAGCGGTCGGCGTCGGGGTCGTTGGCGATGATCAGGTCGGCCCCGGTCTCGCCCGCCAGTTTCAGCGCGAGGTCCATCGCGCCGGGCTCCTCCGGGTTCGGGAACGCGACCGTGGGAAAGTCCGGGTCCGGGGTGAACTGCGCCCTGACGACGGACGGCTTCGCGAACCCGGCGGCGCCGAACGCCCGGCGCAGCAGTGCGCCGCCCACGCCGTGCATGGGCGTGTAGGCGACGCTCAGGTCACGGGCCTCGCCCAGCGGCAGGGCGGTGACGGCGGCCAGGTACGGCTCGACGATCGCCGCGTCGGCCAGCGTCTCCCACGCGCCGCCCAGCGGCAGCGCGTCGACCGGGCCGACCGCGTCGATGACGGCCGAGATCTCCTCGTCGAGCGGCGGCACGATCTGCGCCCCGTCGCCCCAGTACACCTTGTAGCCGTTGTCCCGGGGCGGATTGTGCGACGCGGTCACCATGATCCCGGCGTCCGCGCCCAGGTGCCGTACGGCGAAGGCGAGGACCGGGGTCGGCCGGTGCTCGTCCATCAGCGAGACCCGCAGCCCGGCCCCGGTCAGCACCGCCGCGGAGTCGCGGGCGAAGACGTCGGAGTTGTGCCGGGCGTCGTACCCGATGACGACGTGCCGGCCGGGGCCGAGCCGTGCGGCCAGCCCGGCGGCGGCGCGCATCACGGTCACGCGGTTCATGCGGTTGGGCCCGGCGCCGAGCTCGCCGCGCAGCCCGGCGGTGCCGAACTCCAGCTTGGCCCCGAAACGGTCCTGGAGCCCGGCCGTGTCGCCGGCGTCGAGGAGGCGGCGCAGCTCCTCGCGCGTCTCGGGGTCCGGGTCCTGCGCCAGCCACTCCTCGGCCCGCCGCACGAGATCAGTCATCGCCGCCCTTACTCGCATGAATGTGCGTATGTCGCAATAGGCCGGCCCGAGGCGTGGCACGCCTCGGTGGCACGGCCTCAGAGCTTGCCGACGACCTTGGCGAGCAGCACGCCCATGCGGGCCGCGGTCGCCCGGCCCACCGCCAGCACGTCCTGGTGGTCGAGCGGCGTCCCGGCCAGCCCGGCGCCCGGGTTCGTCACCAGCGAGACGCCGAGCACCTCGGCGCCGCCCTCCCGCGCCGCGATGGCCTCCAGCACGGTGGACATGCCGACCAGGTCACCGCCGAGCGCGCGCAGCATGCGGATCTCGGCCGGCGTCTCGTACGTCGGGCCGCGGAACGCGACGTACACCCCCTCCGCCAGCGACGGATCGGCCTCGCGGGCCAGCTCGCGCAGCCGCGGCGAGTAGACCTCGGTCAGGTCCACGAACGTCGCCCCGGTGATGGGGTTGGCGCCCGTGAGGTTGATGTGGTCGCTGATCAGCACGGGGTCGCCGACGTTCTGCACCTCCGGCCGCAGACCTCCGGCGGCGTTGGTGAGCACGACCGTCCCGGCCCCGGCCGCGATCGCGGTGCGCACCCCGTGCACGACCGGCGCCACGCCCCTGCCCTCGTACAGATGGGTGCGGCCCAGGAAGATGAGGGCCTTGCGCCCGGACTCGGTGTCCACGGCGCGGATCACCCCGGAATGGCCGGCGACGGACGGCGCGCTGAAGCCGGGCAGCTCGGTCACCCGGTGCTCGGAGATCGTCGTCCCGATCGCGTCGGCGGCCGGGACCCAGCCCGACCCCATGACGAGGGCCACGTCGAAGGAGTCGACCCCGGTCAGCTCCTTCAGCGCGACCGCGGCCTCCGCGGCGAGGGCATACGCGTCATTGCTCACGTTCACCGAGGCTACCGGGCGATAGCGTCGATCCGCACGGGACCCGCGCGCGGTCAGGGGGCGGCCGCGCGCGCCGTACGGGCCGTGGCGGTGGCCACGAAGAGCGCGTGCAGGTCGCGGGCGGCGCGCGGCGCCGACCCGGCCAGGGGACGCTGGAGCACCAGCAGGACCTCGGTGTCGTCCCCCTCGATGGGCCGGGAGGTGATCGCCCCGCACCTCTCCAGCGGGTCGTCCAGGACGCTGAAGTCGGGCAGGACCGTGACGCCGAGCCCTTCGGCGACCATCAGCTTGCCCATCTCGGCCCCGTCCATGGAGTAGGAGAACGCCGGGTTCCGGCCCTCCAGGAGGCGGTGCAGGTACCGGTGCATGACGTACCCGGACCGCATGGCGATCAGCGGCTCGGTCAGCAGGTCGTCCGGGGTGAGCGCGGGCAGCGCCGCGAGAGGGCTGCCGGTCCGCACGCACGCCACCGGGCGGCCGCGCAGCAGCTCGGTCGTGTGGAAGCCCGGCGGCAGGTCGTCGCCCGCGAGGTAGTTGACCAGTCCCAGGTCCAGGCCGCCCTCCAGCAGGCCCCGGTGGATGTCGGCCTGCTGGGCCTGGACGACCTCCACCTGCGTGCGCGGGTAGGAGGCGCGGAACTCGCGGACGACCGGCACCAGCAGCGGGACGGTGGCCGCGTTCACCGTGCCGAGGCGGACCATGCGGCTGCTGTGGTGCTGCTCGCCGGCCGCGCGGCGCAGCCGGTCCACGGCGTCCAGCACGCCGATGATGTGCGGCAGCAGCTCGCGCCCCTCGTCGCTGATCTTCGCGCCGGACCGCCTGCGGTCCAGGATGTCCACGCCGAGCTCGCGCTCCAGGTTGCGGACGGTCTCGCTCAGCGCCGGCTGTGACAGGTGGAGCGCCTCGGCCGCGCGGCGCAGCGACCCGAGGCGGGTGACGGCGGCGATGTACTCAAGCTGCTCGATGCGCACGGGCCCGTCCCTTCCCGCCGATCACCCGCGGCCCGGTGGAAGGGTCGCCCTATCACCGCTTCGCGGATACCTAATCGACTACCAAGCTATCCTATCGGTAAAGTTGCAAATAGATCGACAGGGACGTACGGGCCCCGCGCGAGGCGGGCCGCCCGGACCGACCGATCGTCCGAGGTGCCGCGAGGAGATGGCGCGATGAAGAAGGGTCCCCGACAGCTCACCTGCCGCCGCCACGTCGACCTCGTCCGCGTCTCCAGCGCCCTCTGTCGGCCCCGCGCCCGGCGCGGAACGCCGAGCCGCACCGTCTCGGCCTGACCCCACCCGCACCCGGCGACCCCCGCCGCGAACACCCCGTGCGCCGGCGGCCCGTCCGCGCCCCGCCCCTTCGCCGTGCCGCTCCATGGCCGTTCCATGGCCGCTCCACGGCTTCTTCATGCCTCCTTCACCCGTCCGGGAGTCAACCATGTCCGTCCAGCCGGCCCCAGAACCCCTGCGCTTCGCCTACTGGGTCCCGAACGTCAGCGGTGGCCTGGTCACGAGCACGATCGAACAGCGCACCGACTGGGGGTACGACTACAACCGCGAGCTGGCCGTCCTCGCCGAGAACAGCGGGTTCGACTACGCGCTCAGCCAGGTCCGCTACATGGCCGGCTACGGCGCCGAGTACCAGCACGAGTCGACCGGCTTCAGCCTGGCCCTGCTGCTCGCCACCCAGCGGCTCAAGGTCATCGCCGCCGTCCACCCCGGGCTGTGGCACCCCGGCGTGCTGGCCAAGCTCGGCGCCACCGCCGACCACCTGTCCGGCGGGCGTTTCGCGGTGAACGTCGTCAGCGGCTGGTTCAAGGCCGAGTTCACCGCGCTCGGCGAGCCCTGGCTGGAGCACGACGAGCGGTACCGGCGCTCGGAGGAGTTCATCCGCGCGCTGCGCGCCATCTGGACCGAGGACCACGCCGAGCTTGCCGGCGACTTCTACCGCGTCCGCGACTTCACGCTCAAGCCCAAGCCGCTCGCCGTCCCGGGCCGTCCCCACCCGGAGATCTTCCAGGGCGGCAACTCCACCGCGGCCCGCGCCATGGCCGGCCGGGTCTCCGACTGGTACTTCAGCAACGGCAAGGACTTCGACGGCGTCACCGAGCAGCTCCGCGACGTGCGCGCCTCCGCCGCGGCGGCCGGCCGCCGCGTCCGGTTCGGGCTGAACGGCTTCCTGATCGCCAGGGACACCGAGGCGGAGGCCCGCGAGGTCCTGCGCGAGATCGTGGCCAAGGCCGACACCGAGGCCGTGCGCGGCTTCGGCGCCGCCGTCCGGCAGGCGGGCCGGTCCACGGCCGACGGCAAGGGCATGTGGCAGGACTCCACCTTCGAAGACCTGGTCCAGTACAACGACGGCTTCCGCACCGGTCTCATCGGCACGCCCGAGCGGATCGCCGAGCGGATCGTCGCCTACAAGCGCCTCGGGGTCGACCTGTTCCTGCTCGGCTTCCTTCACTACCTGGAGGAGGTCGAGCAGTTCGGCAAGCGGGTCCTCCCGCTCGTCCGCGAACTGGAATCACAGCTTCCCGAGGAGACAAGCGCCTCCGCGCCGGCGCGTGTGTGACCCACCCATCCCCATTCCTCTCACACCCCCTCACATCCGAGGAGACGCGCATGAGCATCGCCGCACCCGCGGACTGGAAGGCACTCCCCGGCCCCACCGACCCCCAGGGCTGGATCAAGCGCGCGACCGAGGTGGCCGCCGTCCTCGCCGTCGACGCCGCCGCCCGCGACCGCGCCGGAGCCACCCCGCACGACGAGATCCGCCTGCTCAAGGACTCCGGCCTGGTCACCCTGCTCGGGCCCGCCGAGCACGGTGGTGGCGGCCAGAAGTGGCCCACCGCCTACAAGGTGGTCCGCGAGGTCGCCAAGGCCGACGGCTCGATCGGCCAGTTGCTCGGCTATCACTACCTGTGGAACTGGGCCGCCCGCCTCGTCGGCACCCGCGAGCAGTGGGAGCAGGTCGAGGCCGAGGCCGCGCGCGGCCGGTGGTTCTTCGGCGGCGCCGTCAACCCCCGCGACGACGACGTGGTCGTCCGCGACGAGGGCGACACGCTGGTGTTCAGCGGGCACAAGTCCTTCTCCACCGGCGGCAAGGTCTCCGACGTCACCGTCCTGGAAGGCGTGCTCGACGGCACCGACAAGCACGTCTTCGCCATCGTCCCCTCCGGCAGCCCCGGGCTGACCTTCAACGACGACTGGGACAACATCGGCCAGCGCCTCACCGAGAGCGGCAGCGTCACCCTCGACGGGGTGCGCGCGCCCTGGGCCGGCGCCGCGGGATACGTCGACAAGGAGTTCCGGCCCCGCGTCTACAACACGCTCAACGTGCCGACCATCCAGCTCGTCTTCGTCAACTTCTACCTCGGCATCGCCGCCGGCGCCCTGGAGACCGCCGCCGCCTACACGCGCACCCGGTCGCGCGCCTGGCTGCACGGCGGCTACGAGAAGGCGACCGACGAGCCGTACGTCATCGACGCCTACGGCGACCTCACGGCCAAGCTGTGGGCCGCCGAGGCCCTGGCCGACCGGGTGGCGGAGGAAGGCCAGCCGCTGCACGACGACCCCGACGCGGTCACCCCGGCCGACCGCGGCAGGTTCGAGGTCAGGGTCGCCGCCGCCAAGGCCGTCAGCACCGAGGTCGCCCTGGAGGTCACCAGCCGCATCTTCGAGGTCACCGGGGCGCGGGCCACCACCACCGGCCAGGGCCTCGACCGGTTCTGGCGCAACGTCCGCACCCACACGCTGCACGACCCCGTCGCCTACAAGCGCCGCGAAATCGGCCGCCACATCCTCACCGGAGACCTCCCCGAACCGACCTGGTACTCCTGACCCCACCCCGCCCCGCCGGACCCAGAGTCCGTCCACCACCGTCCGCCTCCCTGCATCCGGTCCCCGGAGCCGTCCATCCCGGTCCACCTCCGGGTCACGGGCCTCGGAGCCGTCCGTCACCGTCCACCTCCGGCCTCCGGGCCTTCCACGACCGTCCGGCTCCGAGCCTCCGGGGACACGCCGCCTGCGTGCGCCTCCCGGTCCCCGACCGACCGTCCGCACGCCGGACCGGTACGCCGCGCGCACGGCATACCGGTCCGGCGCACCACCTCGTACCTCGCCCCCGCCTCCTCTCACCCGCCGCTCCGCTCGTCACCGAGGTGATCCTCCATGGCCACCATCCTCTCCGTCTCAGGGAGCCCGTCCCCGGTCTCGCGCACGGCCCGTCTGTTGCGTCACCTCGCCGCCGGGCTCGCCGCGCGAGATCACAGCGTGATCCCCCTGGACGTTCGCCTGCTGCCCGCGCAGGCCCTGCTCGGCGCCGACTTCGACCACCCGGCGCTCGTCGAGGTCCGCAGGCTCATCGACCGGGCCGACGGCCTCGTGATCGGCACCCCCGTGTACAAGGCGGCGTACTCCGGGCTGCTCAAGTGCCTGCTGGACCTGCTGCCGCAGTACGCGCTCGCGGGCAAGACCGTGCTCCCGCTCGCCACCGGCGGCACGACCGCCCACGTCCTCGCCATCGACTACGCGCTGCGCCCCGTCCTGTCCTCCATGGGCGCGGCGCACATCGTGCAGGGCTGGTTCGTGCTGGACCGGCACATCACCGTCATGGAGGGCGGCGGCGTCGTGGTCGAGCCGGACACCCAGCTCGCGCTCGACGACGTCCTCGACCGGTTCTCCGCCGCGCTCGGCCGCTCCGCGCTGGCCGCGCCCGTCTGCTGACCCTCCCGAGCCCGCCCGGCGAGCGCGCCCCGCTCGACGCCCGGCCATCCAGACCCGTACACCAGGAGGCATACCGTGCCCGTGCCGCCCCCGAGGGCCGCCGACACCGCCCACGTGATCATCGACGAGGCCGAGGCCCTGGCCGTCGCCCGCGAGCTGTCCGCCGCCTTCCGTGCCGGCGCCTCGGAACGGGACGCGCGGCGCGAGCTGCCCCACGCCGAGCTGGACCGTCTCTCGGCCAGCGGGCTGCTCGGCGTCACGATCCCCGCCTCGCACGGGGGGGCCGACGTCCCCGCGCACGTCCTCGCCGAGGTCATGCGCCTGCTCGCCGCGGGCGACGCGAGCCTGGCGCAGATCCCGCAGAGCCATTTCGTCTACGTCAACGTGCTGCGCCGCCAGGGCACCCCGGAGCAGCGGCGGTTCTTCTTCCGCGAGGTGCTGGACGGGCGCCGCTTCGGCAACGCCCAGTCCGAGGCGGGCACCAGGCACGTCCAGGACATCCGCACCCGGCTCACCCCCGTCGGCGGCGGCTACCTGCTCAACGGCCTCAAGCACTACTCGACCGGCGCGCTGTTCGCCCACTGGATCCCCGTCCTGGCCCGCGCCGAGGACGACGCCCTGCACGTCGCCTACGTCCCGCGCGACGCCCCCGGCGTGACCGTGGTGGACGACTGGGACGGCATGGGGCAGCGCACGACCGCCAGCGGCACCGTCCGCCTGGAGGACGTCGCCGTGCCCGCCGACCGCGTCGTCCCGCACCACCTGACCTTCCAGGGGCCCCAGCTGCACGGCGCGGTGGCGCAACTGCTGCACGCCGCCATCGACGCGGGCATCGCCGCGTCCGCGCTGGAGGAGGCCGTCGCGTTCGTCCGCACCAAGAGCCGGCCGTGGTTCGAGAGCGGGCTGGACACCGCGGCGGAGGAGCCGCTGCTCATCCAGCGCTTCGGCGAGCTCGCGCTGAAGGTGCGCGCGGGCGACGCCCTGCTCGCCGCCGCGGCCCGCGCGATCGACGACGCCACCGCCGACCTCACCGACGCCACCGCGGCCGAGGCGTCGATCGCCGTCGCCGCCGCGAAGGCGCAGACCGCCGCCGCGGCCGTCGAGACGGCGGACGCGCTGTTCGAGGTGGGCGGCACGCGCGCGGCCCTGGACGGACTCAACCTGCACCGCTACTGGCGCGACGCTCGCACCCACACCTTGCACGACCCCGTGCGGTGGAAGGTGCAGCACATCGGCCGCTACGTCCTCAACGGCACCCTCCCGCCCCGCCACGGCCTCCTCTGACCCCGTCTTTCCGGGACGCGCCCCGTCCGCCGTCCTCTTCCTCCTGGAGCCTTCCATGAGTCTGGTCTTCCACTGGTTCCTCCCCACCTACGGGGACAGCCGTCACGTCGTCGGCGGCGGTCACGGCCTTCCGGCGGGGGCGGCGGGCGGGCAGCGGCCCGCGACGCTCGGCTACCTCACCCAGATCGCCCGCGCCGCCGAGCAGCTCGGCTTCGAGGGCGCGCTGACCCCCACCGGGTCCTGGTGCGAGGACGCCTGGCTCACCACCGCCATGATCGCCCGGGAGACCGAGCGGCTGAGGTTCCTCGTCGCGTTCCGCCCCGGCGTCGTCTCCCCGACCCTGGCCGCCCAGATGGCCGCCACCTTCCAGCGGTACGCCCCCGGACGGCTCCTGCTGAACGTGGTCACCGGCGGCGAGAGCCACGAGCAGCGCGCGTACGGCGACTGGCTCGACAAGGACGCCCGCTACGCGCGCACCGGAGAGTTCCTCTCCATCGTCCGTGCCCTGTGGCAGGGGGAGACGGTGACCGCGAAGGGTGAGCACATCCAGGTCGAGGAGGCCCGGCTCGCCCGCCTGCCCGACCCGGTCCCGCCCATCTACTTCGGCGGCTCGTCCCCGGCCGCCGGCGAGGTCGCGGCCCGGCACAGCGACGTCTACCTGACCTGGGGCGAGCCGCCCGCCGCCGTCGAGAGGAAGCTGGACTGGATGCGCGGGCTCGCCGCCGCGGCCGGGCGCACGCCGCGCTTCGGCATCCGGCTGCACGTGATCACCCGGGACACCGCGGCCGAGGCGTGGGCGGAGGCGCGCCGCCTGCTGGACGGCTTCTCCCCGGAGGCCGTCCGCGCCGTCCAGGCCGGGCTGGCCCGCAGCGAGTCCGAGGGGCAGCGCCGCATGCTCGCCCTGCACGGCGGCGGCACCACCGACCTGGAGGTCTCGCCCAACCTCTGGGCCGGCATCGGCCTGGTCCGCGGCGGCGCGGGCACGGCCCTGGTGGGCAGCCACGCCGAGGTGGCCGAGCGCATCCTCGAATACCACCGCCTCGGCATCGACGAGTTCATCCTCTCCGGCCACCCCCACGTCGAGGAGGCGTACTGGTTCGGCGAAGGCGTCCTCCCGATACTCTCCGCCTCCGGCCACTGGACCCACCCCACGACCCCGGCCGACACCCCCCTCGAAGTCCCCTTCGCCACCGGCGCCACACGATGAGCCCGTGAGCGTGAGCCGCACCGGGGCCTCGCTCACATCGCCGGGGACCCCGCGGTGGGCTGACATAATCGCCCGGTGACGCTCCCCCTCGAAGTCATGGCGGGCCCCGCCGTGGCCGCCCGGCGACACCGTCTCCTCGCGATGCTGATCGACGGCGTCCTGCTCTTCCTCGTCAACCTCTGCCTCGCCGCCCTGCTGGAGCCGAGGTGGTTCGGAGGCTCGGCCGCCGGGGCGTATCCGGACTCCTCCGGAGGGGCGCTGGAGGTCTACTTCGGCAACCCCTTCCGTGATCCGTACTGGTTCATCGACCTCATGGTGGGGGTCATCGCGGCGCTCTACTTCTGGGGCACGCACCTCCGCTGGGGGCGGACGCTCGGCAAGAGGCTGTGCCACATCAAGGTCGTCTCCCTCGACGGCGGCGCGTTGACGTCGCGGCAGGCCGGAGTGCGGGCCGCTTCCTATTCATTGGTGGTGCTGGTGCCCTACATCGGACTCGCGCTCGCCTTCGCCGACCAGCTATGGCTTCTCGGCCCGGGCAAGAGGTGCCTTCACGACCTTCTGGCGGACACCGTCGTCATCGAGGACTCCCGCCGCGCGTGATCAGCCGCGCGCCTGAGAAAGTGGGATCCGGATCGTGGTCCAGGCCATGGGATCCGGCCATGAGCCGGAGACCATGGAACGCCGGGACCGCTGAGCCTGAGCGGAGGGTGCGGGACATGACGGAGCTGGACGCGCGGGCGGCGAAGCTGGACGCGGGGGATCCGCTGGGGTATCTGCGTGCCGAGTTCGATCTGGACCCCGCCGTGGTCTATCTGGACGGGAACTCGCTCGGGGCGCCGCCGCGGCAGGTGGCGGGGCGGGTCGAGGAGGTCGTCAGGAAGCAGTGGGGGCGGCGGCTGATCAGGTCGTGGCCTGAGCGCTGGTGGGTCGCGCCGGAGCGGGTGGGGGAGAAGATCGCCCCGCTGGTGGGCGCGGCGCCCGGGCAGGTGGTCGTGGCGGACTCGACCAGCGTCAACGTGTTCAAGGCGCTGGTGGGCGCGGTGCGGCTGGCGCCGGGGCGCCGCGAGATCGTCGTGGACGCGACGACCTTCCCGACCGACGGGTACGTGGCCGAGTCGGCGGCCGAGCTCACCGGGACGATGGTGGTGCCGGCCGTCGTGGACGAGCTCGACGACGTGCTGAGCGAGCGGACCGCGGTGGTGCTGCTCAACCAGGTGGACTACAAGACCGGCAGGCTGCACGACATGGCCGCGGCCACCGAGAAGATCCACGCGGCGGGCGCGCGTGCGGTGTGGGACCTGTGCCACAGCGTGGGCGTGCTGCCGATCGAGCTGGACGCCCTGGGCGTGGACGTGGCCGTCGGGTGCACCTACAAGTTCCTGAACGGCGGCCCCGGCTCGCCCGCGTTCATCTACGTGCCGCGTCACCTGCAGGCGGAGTTCCGCCAGCCGCTGCCCGGCTGGGGCGGGCACCGCGACCCGTTCGCGATGGAGCCGTCCTACGACCCCGCGCCGGGCATCGCGCGGGCCCGCGCCGGGACCCCCGACATCCTGTCGCTGCTGGCGCTGGACGCGGCGCTGGAGGTCTGGGACGGCCTGGATCTGACCGCCGTGCGGGCCAAGGGCCTGGCGCTGACCGGGTTCTTCATGGAGTGCGTGGACGAGCTGCTGGGGCACGCGGTCGAGGTGGTGACGCCGCGCGGCGAGTGGCGCGGCCACCAGGTCTCGCTGCGCCACCACGACGCGAGGACGCTGGTCGCCGAGCTGACGGCCCGCGACGTGATCGGCGACTACCGCCCGCCGGACGTCCTGCGCTTCGGCTTCGCCCCGCTGTACGTGACCTACGGGGACGCGCTGCGCGCCGCCCGCGCCCTGGCGGACCTGCTGGCAGAGACGGGCTGAGACGCGGCGGGCGGACCTGCCGCCGGGACGGACCCAGAGGCCGGCGGGCGGACCTGCCGGCCGGGACGCGGCGGGCGGATCAGCCGCCGAGCGAGGTGCAGGGACGGGTGCGCAGGTCGGTGACGTAGTCGTCCGGGGCGCCGGCCTTCTCGGCGGCGTCGGCGAGGATGCCCAGGTAGCGGGCCGAGGGCAGGCCACCCTCGTAGTCGTCAAGGACGTGGAACCAGGCCAGGATCTCGCCGTCGAGGGTGGCCACGCGCAGCTTGACCTTGTGGTACAGCCCGAGGGCGGCGCCCTCCCACTGGTCGAGGGGCTCCTCGTCCCATTCGGGCACGTCGTAGAGGACGACGAACACGTGCTCATAGGGATCTTCGGCGATGGTGGCGAGCGCGCCCTCCCAGCCGACGTCCTCGCCGCCGAAGGTCAGGCGCCAGCCCTGCAACCAGCCGGTCCCGCGCATGGGCGAGTGCGGAGCGCGCTGAGCCATCTGCTTGGGATCCATGTTGCTGCCATAGGCGGCGTAAACAGGCACGGCATATAAGGGTAATCCAAGATCCGCCCGGTGATCCGGCGCGCCGCACGCAACACGCGCCGGGGTGTGGTGGACGCCGCGGGTTCTTCCGGTGCGCGCCCCCGGAAGCCGTGGATTGGTAGGGGTTTTCGTCGGGGTATCGGGGTTTTTACCGATGTTCGTCGCTTCCCCTCGGGCATTGGACCCCGGGCACCCCACCCCATGCGGGACAATGGGGTATGTGACGACGATTGTGATCATAGGTGGCGGGCCCGGCGGCTACGAGGCCGCGCTGGTCGCCGCACAGCTCGGAGCCGAGGTCACCGTGGTCGAACAGGACGGCCCCGGCGGGGCGTGCGTCCTGACCGACTGCGTGCCGTCCAAGACCATGATCGCCACCTCGGTCCGCAAGCAGGCCCTGCTGGACGGCTCCTCGCTCGGGGTCAACTTCACCGGCGGCGCGGACGGCGACGTGGGCGGCGTCCACGTCGATCTCCCCCAGGTCAACGAACGCGTCAAGGACCTCGCCCTCGCCCAGTCCCACGACATCGCCGCCCGGCTCACCGCCGAGGGCGTGCGCATCGTCAAGGGCGCGGGCCGCCTGGTCGACCCGCAGGTCGTGCGGGTGGGCGACGAGACGATCAACGCGGACGTGGTGATCGTCGCCACCGGCGCGACGCCGCGCGTGCTGCCGGGCGCCGAGCCCGACGGCGAGCGCGTGCTGACCTGGCGCCAGCTCTACGACCTGAAGGACCTGCCCGAGCACCTGATCGTCGTCGGCTCCGGCGTCACCGGGGCCGAGTTCGCCGGCGCCTACCGCTCGCTCGGCTCGGAGGTCACCCTCGTCTCGTCCCGCGACCGCATGATGCCCAACGAGGACGCCGACGCCGCCGAGGTCCTCGAAGAGGTCTACCGGCGCCGCGGCATGAACGTCATGGGCAGGTCCCGCGCCGCCTCCGTCAAGCGCACCGCGCACGGCGTCGTCGTCACGCTGGAGGACGGCCGCACGGCCGAGGGCAGCCACTGCCTCATGACCGTCGGCATGGTCCCCAACACCTCCGGCATCGGCCTGCAGGAGTGCGGGGTCACCCTCGACCGGCACGGGTTCGTCCAGGTCGACAAGGTCTCCCGCACCTCCGCGCCCGGCGTCTACGCGGCCGGCGACTGCACCGGCGTGCTCATGCTCGCCTCCGTGGCCGCCATGCAGGGCCGCATCGCCGTCTGGCACGCGCTCGGCGAGGCCGTCCAGCCGCTGCGCCTCGCGACCGTCGCCTCCACGATCTTCACCGACCCCGAGATCGCCGCGGTGGGCGTGTCCCAGCGGCAGATCGAGCAGGGCGAGGTCGAGGCCAACGTCGTCAAGCTGCCGCTGGCCACCAACGCGCGGGCCAAGATGCAGGGCTTCGAGGACGGCTTCGTGAAGCTGTTCTGCCGGCCGCACACCGGCATCGTCCTCGGCGGCGTCGTCGTCGCGCCGCGCGCGTCCGAGCTGATCCTGGCCCTGTCGGTCGCCGTCCAGCACCGCCTGACCGTGGACCAGCTCGCGCACACCTTCGCCGTCTATCCCTCGCTGTCCGGCTCGATCACCGAGGCGGCCCGGCGGCTCATGCTCCCGGTCACCTCGGCCGTCCTCTGACCCGCCGCACCCGGCTCAGGTGAGCCGCGACCGCACGCGGCCTAGCGCCTCGCGCCCGTGGTGGATCGCCGCGGCCACCCCGCCGAGCTGCGGGATGTCCTGGGCGCCGTTCAGCGCCGCCTTGGCCGCCTCGTAGGCGTCCAGCGCCCGGCGCCAGTCCTGGTCGACGCTGCCGCCGTCCATGTGGTTGATCTTGTAGTCGAAGTCCAGCGCGTCGATCTCCTCGCCGAGCCGGATCACGTCCTCCTCTGCGGTGCGCCGGGCCGCGGCGAACCGGTTGGCCCGGTCGGCCCTGCGCCGGTACGACAGCCCCCAGAGGATCAGCGTGAGGCTCAGCCCGAGCCCGCTGAGGATCATCAGGACCAGCCCGAGACCCCCGCGCCCGGCGGCGGGCGCGGCCGTGCCGGAGTCGCCTCCCGAGTCCGCGGCGACGTCCTCCTCCGGCAGGTCGGAGGTGCTGCCCACCGCGTCGTCGGGGACGTTCTCCGGCTCGCCGAGCGCGCCGGTCAGGTTGACGTCGTCGGCCTGGATGAAGGACGCGCCCTGCACCGTGGCCCCGTGCAGGTCCGCCCCGCGCAGCTCGGCCTGGGTGAACTCCGCCTCGGTGAGGTTGGCCCCCTTGAACACGGCGAACTGCAGCTTGGCCTGCCCGAGCTTGACCTCCCGCATCTTGGCGCGGGTGAAGTCGGCGTTCCTGGCCTGGACCTGGCCGAGGGTCGCCTCGTTGAGGTCGGCGTCGATGAGCGTGGCGTCGGTGAACTCGGCCTGGGTCAGCTCGGCCCTGGCCATGATCGCGCCGGTGAGGTCCGCGTGGGGGAACTCGGCCTGGCCCGCCTCGGCGTCCGTCATGACCGCGCCGCGGAAGGTGGCCTGCTTGGCGTGCATCTGCCCGAGGTCGGCGTCGGAGAGGTCCGCGCCGGTCAGGTCGGCGTACTCCAGCCGCGCCTGGGTGAGGTCCGCCTCCTTGAGCGAGGCGTTCTTCAGCAGGGCCCCGGTGAGATCCTTCTGGGTGAGGTCCACCTCGTCCAGCTTGGCACCGGTGAGGTCGGCGCACCGCAGGTTCATTGGGAGCGCGGCGCCCTCGGTGAAGTCCTTGCCGCGCAGCTTCACGCCCGAACCGGGCTTGCAGGGCGCCCCCAGTACGGCGGCCGTGCCCGCCGCGGCGGTGGCCGACGCGGGCTCCGCGGGCACGGTGAGCAGGAACAGCCCGGTGACGCCCGACACCAGGACCAGGGGGATGGAACGACGCAACGCATGCCTCCTCGACGATCACGCCGAGTCTGACAGGTGATCATATACGGCGGGTTGCACGTCCCTTGCAGATCGCTTTCGCCTCGGAACGCCGCCTTGGGACCGCCTCTCCCACGGCCTGGCGCGCCCCGCTGTCCTTCGCGCCGGGGTCGGCCCGCCTTCGCGTTGGGGGAGCCGGGGGGCGTCACGTCGGGCCTGCGGACGTCGCGACGGGCCGGGAAAGCCGGAGAGCCCCGGCGGACGGTGTCCGCCGGGGCTCTCGTGGTCGTACGTTGGCCGTGAGATCTCTCGATGCAGCCGGGACCGGGGTCTACCAGTCGCCTCCGCCGAAGTCGCCCCCGCCGAAGTCACCGCCGCCGAAGTCACCGCCTCCGCCGCCCCAGTCGCCGCCGCCGCCGAAGTCGCCGGCCCCGGACTCGGCGCCCTGGGCGTAGCCGGCGTCGTAGCCCGCGCCGTAGCCGCCGTGCATGCCCCAGCCGCCGAACGAGCTGCCGAGGACGGTGCCGATGAGCATGCCGGTCATGAGGTCGCCGCCGAAACCGCCGTAGTAGCCGGAGGCGTACGGGGCGTAGGCGGGGCCCGCGTCCCAGTAGGGACGGCGCTGGCCGTCGATCATGACCTCGCGCATCTGCGGGTCGAAGCCCTGCTCGACGCGCCGGGCGTCGTCGGCGCAGGCCGGGACGTCGCGGGGCGCGCCGCCGGGCGGCGCCCAGCGCACGTCGCGGGCCGAGGGGCCGTGCTGCGGGTTGAAGAAGCACGGCGCGCGCCGCTCGGGGACCGGCTGGTTGTTCACACGGGCGTTAACGCAGGCCAGGGCGTAGCGCCCCTCCTCCAGAGCGGTGGTCACGCCGCGCAGCTCGTCCACCCGCTTGACCGCGGCCAGCTCGGCCTTGGCCCGCTCGTAGGAGTCGAGGGCCTGGCGCCAGTCGTCCTGGTCGGCGGCGCGGGTGCCCGCCACCTTGACGTCGAGGTCCAGCGCGGTGATCTCCTCACCGAACTTGGTGACGTCCTCCTCGACGGTCTGCTTGACGGCGGCCAGCTCGGCGGCCTCGCGGCGCTCCCGGTCGCGCTTCTTCTTGCGCGAGATCAGGAAGATGCCCAGGCCGCCCACGACGGCGAGCACGAGGATGCCGATGAGGACGCCGGCGCCACCGCCGCCGCCCGCGGAGCTGCCGGTCTTCAGGGCGCCGCGGGTGTCCCCGCTGACGGCCTTGTCGACGCGGTGGACGAAGTCCTCCATGCCGGAGACGACGTCCTTGTTGTTGGCGACGGCCGCCTCCGCGAGGTCACCGGCCAGGCCGGTCCTGCGGATCGCGGACGACCCCGCGAACAACGAGTTGCCGTCCAGGATCGCCACGGTGACGCGGTTCTTGCCCTCGCGGGCCAGCGCCTGCCCGAGCGCGCTGATCACGTTGCCGGCGGCCGAGTTGCTGGTCACCGACCCGTCGGCCAGGGCGGCGACG
This sequence comes from Sphaerisporangium siamense, assembly GCF_014205275.1. Classification (NCBI taxonomy): domain Bacteria; kingdom Bacillati; phylum Actinomycetota; class Actinomycetes; order Streptosporangiales; family Streptosporangiaceae; genus Sphaerisporangium; species Sphaerisporangium siamense. The sequence continues at coordinate 8,297,841 of NZ_JACHND010000001.1, read as the reverse complement.
TAGATCTGGCTGTCGGCGCCCTTCAGCGCGTCACGGATGCCGGAGAGCTGGTCGGAGCTCAATGTGACGCCCGGCCCCACGTACAGATGGTCCTTGCTGTCCTTCCAACCCGCCACGATCGTGTTCGGGTCGGGTGGGGCCGCGGCCAGCGCCGAGGGCGCCAGCGCGAGCAGCGTGAAAAGGCCGACCAGGGCGGCCACGACTGTGGCCGCCGCGCGGCGCACCGAATGAGTGGTCACGGCTATATGCCTCCTTCGCCCTACAGGACGAATGGGGGGTCGTCAAAGGTTCCTCGATTGGCAACCGTATCCGCTGCGCGACGCGGCGTGCGCGTCCGGTGGGGTCAGACGTCCTTGATTTCGCAGAGCGCGGCGCCCGCCGTGACGGTCTGCCCCACGGCGGCGTCGAGCCCGGCGACGGTGCCCGCCTTGTGCGCGGTGAGCGGCTGCTCCATCTTCATGGCCTCCAGCACCACGATGACGTCGCCGGCCTGCACGACGTCGCCGTCGGACGCCGCCACCTTCACGATCGTGCCCTGCATCGGGCTGACCAGGGTGTCGCCCCCGGACGCCGCCGCCGCGCCCCTGCCGCCCGCGCGGCGGGCCGGCTTCCTGGCCGCGGGCTGCCGGGCCGCGGCGGTGGCGGCGGGCAGCACGACCTCCAGGCGCTTGCCGCCGACCTCGACGACCACGCGCTCGCGGTCCGAAGGCTCATCGGCGGAGACATCGCCGGAGTAGGGCTCGATCACGCCGGTGAACTCGGTCTCGATCCACCGGGTGTGCACGCCGAACGGCTCGCCGGTGAACGCCGGGTCGATCACGACGGCGCGGTGGAACGGCAGGACGGTCGGCATGCCCTCGATCTCGAACTCGGCCAGGGCACGGCGCGAGCGCGCCAGCGCCTCCTCGCGGGTGCGGCCGGTGATGATCAACTTGGCGACCAGGGAGTCGAACGACTGCGGCACGGTCATGCCCGGCTCGTACCCCGCGTCCAGGCGGACGCCGGGGCCGGCGGGGACGCGCATGGTGGTCAGCGTGCCGGGGCTCGGCAGGAAGTTGCGGCCGGCGTCCTCGGCGTTGATCCGGAACTCGATCGAGTGGCCGCGCACCTCGGGGTCGCCGTAGCCGATCGGCTCGCCGTCGGCGACGCGGAACATCTCGCGCACCAGGTCGATGCCGGTGACCTCTTCGCTGACCGGGTGCTCGACCTGCAGGCGGGTGTTGACCTCCAGGAAGGAGATGGTGCCGTCCTGGCCGACGAGGAACTCGCAGGTGCCCGCCCCGGTGTAGCCGGCCTCCTTGAGGATGGCCTTGGAGGACGAGTAGAGGAGGTCGAGCTGCTCGGGGGAGAGGTACGGGGCCGGGGCCTCCTCGACGAGCTTCTGGTGGCGCCGCTGCAGCGAGCAGTCGCGCGTGGAGACCACGACCACGTTGCCGTGCCTGTCGGCCAGGCACTGGGTCTCGACGTGGCGGGGCCGGTCGAGGTAGCGCTCGACGAAGCACTCGCCGCGCCCGAAGGCCGTCACCGCCTCGCGCACCGCGGACTCGTACAGCTCGGGGATCTCTTCGAGCGTGCGGGCGACCTTGAGGCCGCGCCCGCCGCCGCCGAACGCCGCCTTGATCGCGATCGGCAGGCCGTGCTCGGAGGCGAACTCGATGACCTCGTCCACCCCGGACACCGGGTCGGGGGTGCCGGCGACGAGCGGCGCGCCCACGCGCTGGGCGATGTGCCGCGCGGCCACCTTGTCGCCGAGCGCGGTGATCGCTTCGGGCGGCGGGCCGATCCACACGAGGCCGGCGTCGATCACGGCCTGGGCGAACTCGGCGTTCTCCGCCAGGAACCCGTACCCCGGATGCACGGCGTCGGCGCCCGACCGGGCCGCGACGTCCAGCAGCTTGCCGATGTCGAGATAGGTCTCCGCAGGGGTCTGGCCGCCGAGGGCGTAGGCCTCGTCGGTCATGCGGACGTGCAACGCGTCGAGGTCTTGCTCCGCGTACACCGCCACGCTGCCCAGCCCGGCGTCCTTGCATGCGCGGGCGATCCGCACGGCTATCTCGCCACGGTTGGCGATCAGGACCTTCTCCACCCGAGGTCGTCCCTTTCCTGTTCCTCGCAAGGGGCCCCAAGGGGGCTCTGTCCTCCCAAGGGGGCGTTGCGCCTTCCACGGAGTGTAGGCGTCCTCTGATCTCAGGTGACCCCTACCCCCTCCCCGGGATTCGGGGAACCTGGTGCCGGCGCACGGGCGGGGAAGGCGATAACCAGTCGCTATAAGCAGTGCATCCTAGGGGTTGGACGTCTAAGGTAGGGGCGTTTGGCCACCCCCTGTGTGCAGTCGACCCTCAAGGAGACCGGCATGAGCCAGAGCTTGCTCGGCGGCGACCCCGCGGAAATGCAGAACATGGCCGCACAGTTCACGCAGCAGGCCGAGCAGGTGCGTCAGACGATGGCGGCGCTCGACCGCGAGGCCGCGAAGGTCGGCACGGCGTGGACGGGGCCCGGGGCCACCCGCTTCGGCGGCGCCTGGCAGAACTACCGGCAGGCGTTCCAGCGCATGTCGGAGGAGCTGGCCGAGGCGTCCCGCATCATCAACACCTACCGCGGCAACATCGAGTCCGCGACGCGATAGCGCGGCGAGCGTGAGACGCGGCGCGGCGGGGACGGCGGCCGGCTCGCCGTCCGCGGCCCGCGTCACAGCCCGCGTCACGGCCCGGCCGGTGGCCTTCCACCGCCGGGCCTCGCCGTTCCGGGACGGCGACCGCGGCGCCTCGGTGGTCGAGCTGGCGCTGATCATGCCCGTGGTGCTGATCGTCATCCTGCTGGTCGTGCAGTTCGCGCTGGTCTTCCACGGCAGGCAGGTCGCCGACGCCGCCGCGCGCGAGGGCGCCAGGATCGCCAGGGCGGCCGGCACGGGCTCGCCGGGGTGGCGTGGCGCCGCCGAGGCGCGGGCGCGGGCGATCGTGCGCGACGTCGGCCCCAAGATGCTCGATTCGGTGACCGTGCGGGCCTGGGAGAGGGCGGACCAGCGCGGCGTGACGGTCCAGGGCAAGGCGGTGGCGGCCGTCCCCCTGCTGCCCGGCATGACGTTCACGATCACTTCGACGTTCGGCGGCCCGATCGAGTGCTTCCGCCCGGACGACGGCAGCCCCGGCTGCCGGTAGCGGCCGGCCTCACGTGCCCAGGGCCGCCTGGATCGGGGTGACGGTGCCCGAGATCACCAGCAGTCCCCGGCCGGGCGGCCCGCCCACCGCGCCGCGCGGCAGGCGCACGTTGAACAGGTCGCCGTCGGCGGGGCTCTGCACCGCGAGCAGCAGCCCGGTGCGGGACTTGCGCGCCTCGGCCACGAAGCCGCGGTAGGCGGTCGCGAGGTCGCCCGTGGTGCCCGCGACCAGCAGGCCGTGCTCGCCGTCCCTGCCGCTGCGCAGCGTGCTCTCCAGGGCCATGCCGAGCGGGGAGTCCGGCGAGACCAGCTCGGCGTCGTCCACCAGCACGACGTACCGGTCGTGTCCGGCCAGCACGGCGGGCAGGTCCTCGCCCTCCGCGGAGATCACCCCGAGGACGCCGTCCTGCCCGGCCAGGTCGCGCAGCGGGCTGCGGCGCGGGGCCACCACGGCGACCGGGGTGTGCCGGCCGAGCAGCGAGCGCGCGGCCGTGAGCAGCGCGGAGGACCGCCCGGACCTGGACGGGCCCGCCACCACCGCCGCCGGGCCCTGCGCCAGCAGGTCGACGCCGAGCGGCGCCAGCGAGTCGCCGCCCGCGCCGAGCAGCGCCCACAGCGGCGACGGGGGCGTGAACCCGGGGGCGAGGTCGAGCGCCTGGGCGGAGGTGACGCGCATCGGCAGCGCGTCCACCCGCAGCAGCGACCCGGGCACGGGGAACCGCTCGGCCGACTTCTTGGCCAGGGACTGCAGGACGGCGACCTGGGCGGGCCCGGACGGGTCCTCGTCGAGCAGCGCGATCTGGTTCTCGATCACGCCCTGCTCGCCGACCGACAGCGCGCGCCCCGGCGGCATGACCGTCGGCAGGGCGCGCGGCGGCAGGCCGGCGAGGCCGTAGTCGGCGGGGTCGGCCAGCCGCATGATCAGGCGGTCGTCGAAGAGCGTGGAGATCTGCCCGAGCAGCCCGGACCTGTCGGCGGTGACCACGGCGCGCAGCCCGACGGCGGGCCCCTCGCGCAGCAGCTGCATCAGCGACTCCAGCAGCCGCCCGTAGTCGTAGCCCTCGAACGCGGCGGCGAAGCCCTCCCAGCGGTCCAGCATGAGCACCAGCCACGGCATCCGCAGCGCCGAGTGCGGCCCGGCGGCCCGCCGCGCCTCGGCCAGGGAGGCGTACCCGGCCTCGGCGAGCACCTGCTGCCTGCGCCCGATCTCGGCGCGCAGGCGGGTCAGCAGGCGCTCGACCCGGTCGAGCTGGTCGCGGGTGACGACCGCGCCGCAGTGGGGGAGCGCCACGAACGGCAGCAGCGCCCCCGACCCGCAGTCGATGGCGTGCAGGTGGACGTCCTGCGGCGAGGCGAGCCGCGCGATGGAGGCCGCCAGCGTGCGCAGCGCGGTGGACCTGCCCGTGCGCGCCGTGCCCGCGATGAGCAGGTGGCCGCCGTGCGGCAGGTCGAGGGCGAGGGGCCTGCGGTCCTGCGCGGCGGGCAGGTCGGTGACGCCGAACGGCAGCGGCGGCACCTCGCGGCCGGCCGGGGCCGGCGGGCCGTCCAGGTCGTCCAGCAGCATGGCCTCCGGCAGCGGCGGCAGCCACGGGCTGGGCTGGCCGGGCACGCCCGCGACGCGCGCGGCGTCCACGACCGCGTCCACCAGGACGGCGAGGTCGCTCGCCGGAGCGGTGGCCGACAGCCCGGCGGTGACGGGCTCGGGGGCCGTGCGCAGCGGGTGGCCGAGGTCGCGCCAGCCGACCTCCACGACCTTCGGGCCCGCGCTCGCCCGCCCGCCCTCCACGGACCTGCCGCCGATCCTGGCCGTCTGGACGGGCTGGGCGGGCGCGGCGCCCGAGCGGACGTAGCAGCGGCCGGGCGTGGACTTGGAGATGTGGGCGGCCTCCGGGCCGGAGATGACGTCGGCGGACTCGGCGGGCTCGGTGACCCGCAGGGCGATGCGCAGCGAGGTGTTGGCCTGGATGTCGGCGGTGACGACGCCGGCGGGGCGTTGGGTCGCGAGCACCAGGTGGATGCCGAGCGACCGGCCGCGCCGGGCGATGTCGACGAGCCCGTCCACGAAGTCGGGCAGCTCCGACACCATGGCGGCGAACTCGTCGATGATCAGCAGCAGGCGGGGCAGAGGCGCGCGGGGGCCGTCGAGCTCCTGGTAGTCGTCGATGTCCTTGGCCCCGGCCGCGAGCAGCAGGCGCTCCCTGCGGCGGATCTCGGCGGCCAGCGAGGACAGCGCCCGCTGGGTGAGATGCTCGTCGAGGTCGCTGACCATGCCGACGGTGTGGGGCAGGCGCACGCATTCCTTGAACGCGGCGCCGCCCTTGTAGTCGATCAGCACGAACGTCATCTCGTCCGGCCGGTTGGCCACGGCGAGCGAGCAGATGAGGGTCTGCAGCAGCTCGGACTTGCCCGCGCCGGTGGTGCCCGCGACCAGCGCGTGCGGGCCGTCGGTACGCAGGTCCACGCTGAAGGGGCCCTCCGGGCCGACGCCGATCGGCACCCTGGTCGTACGGCCGCCGGAACGCCAGCGGGAGGCGATCGCCCGGCCGGTCGGGGCGGGCAGCGCCAGCAGGTCCAGCAGTCGCGCCGAGCCGGGCAGGACGGCGGTCGCGTCGTCCCTGCTCACGTCGCGCAGCGGGGCCAGGGACCGCGCCAGGCGGTCGCACCAGGCGGCGGAGACCCGGTCGGCGAGGATCTCGCCGATGGCGTCCAGGCCGCCGCCCCGCAGCCGCACGAACCCGCTCTCGCCGCAGTCCACCACGGTGGCGCACTCCTCGGGGAGCAGCCGCTGGTCCTCGTCGATCGCGATGGTGAAGACCCCGGCGCGCGGGCCCTGCCGGAGGACCTGCGGCATCCCGGGCAGGCCGCGCAGCACCTGGGCGCCGTCGAGGATCACCAGCACGTCGTAGGGCCGGTCGTCGTAGGAGGCGTACAGCGGCTCCTCGCCGGGCTGGAACGAGCGGCCCCACGACTTGACCGCGCCGAGCATCCCCTGGGGGTCGTCGTCGCCGAGGCGCGTGGCGATCAGCGCGGCCAGCTCCGAGACGCGCTGGGCCGCGGCCTCGGGGTCGGCGCCGACCAGCGCCACGGCGTCGGCGTCCCGGGGGGCGCAGTGCGGTAGCCAGCGGGCCCAGTTCCACTGGGCGGCGCCGTCGGCGTTGGCGGAGATCACGACCACGGCCAGGTCGCGCGGGCTGTGCAGGGTGACGGCGGCGCCGACCAGCGAGCGGGCCACGCCGAGCGCGCTCTCCCGCGGGCCCGTCACGCCGGCCACGCCCAGCCGCCGCATGGCGAGCGACACCGGCACGGCGCCGGAGATCGGCGGCTCGGGCATCGCCAGGTCGGCGGAGGCGCCGCGCTCGGGCACGAACTCGATCTCGGCGGGCAGGTCGGCGAGGCCGACGCGCAGGCGCAGGGCGTCGGGGTCGTGGCTCCTGCGCTCCCACAGCCGCCCGCGGGGGCCGGTCGCGGTCAGCAGCAGCTCGGCGGGGTCGGGGGAGGCGGCGCGGCGTTCGACCTCGTTCACGGCCCTGGCCTTCTCGACGGCGGCCTTGAACGCGGCCTGCCGCTCCTTGTACGCCTTGAGGTCCTGCCGGTACTTCCTGCGCCCGTGCCGGCGGTCGCTGATCCACTGCCCGATCATGATCATCGGGGTCATGAGCGCGATCAGCAGGTAGAACCACATCTGGAACACCCAGGCCAGGGCCAGGCCGAGCACGGCGGGCAGGAACGCGGCCAGCAGTTGCAGCCGCATGCCCTCGCCCCGGGTCGGCTCGGCGGGCACCTCGAACCTCCTGCGCCGCTCGGCGGGGCGCAGGCGCGGTGGCCGGTTGTAGGCGAGGCCGCCCTCGGGCAGCGCGTCGAGGTGGGCGTCGGGCGCCTCGGTCGCCCGCAGCACGAGCACCGAGTTCCCGCAGGTCAGTGGGGTGTCTTCCGGCCAGGGGCGTGGCGCGCCGACCTGCTCGCCCGCGATGTGGGCGGCGGAGTAGGTGGTCCCGCGGACCATGGCGCCGATGATCTCGTGGGCCGGCGCGCCGAGGTCCACGGGCTCGGACGCGGCGCGTCCCGCCCGCCGTGCCCGCCGGGCGCCACGCGGCCGCTCGGCCGGTTCCCTGCCCGGCGGCGTGACCGACCGCACGAGCACCTCGTCCGGCGTGACCCGGATCTCCACGGCCTCCGCGGGCATGTCCGGATCGTCCACCGGCACCGCGCACGCCGGGCCCGAGCCGATGACGTGCACGCCGAGGCCCAGCCTGTGCACCGACCCGGCGGCCGGGCCGCCCACGACCCTGACCTCGGTCACGCCGCCCGGCTCCGCCAGCACCGTGGCCCCTGCCGTCCGCCGGTCCAGCGTCACCAGGTCGCCGTCGCGCAGCGCGGCCACGACCGGCGCGTCCGGGTCCAGCCGCCTGCCGTCCACCCATAAGGACGGCACCTCGGCCCCGGGCCCGGCCTTCGCCGCCGCGCGCGGGCGCCCGGCCATGCCGTACGGCGCCCGTGCCCGGGACAGGCGTACGACATTGCTCAGGGTCTCGTCCGGCACGCCCTTCAGGGCGGCGGCGAGCCCCGCGACCGTGGTCTCCTCGTCGCCCTCGGCCACCACGTCACGGTGGCCGTGCTCCGAGACCACGGTAAGCATGATCCGCATGCGGCGTTCTCCTCCGGGTCCGGGTCCCGCGCTTCAACGTAGCGACGGGAGTCCGCCCGGTCCGGAGGTTTACGCCAACCAGACCCGCGGGTGCCCGTTCTCCTACTTCTCCACCTTCTTGCCTTCGGGGTCGATCAGATGCCACTTGCCGCCGAAACCGGTCTTGCCCTGGCCGTTGAAGTCGCCGGCGGCCTTGTCGCCGCTGAAGTAGTACAGCGGGTGCTTGTTGTAGGTGACCTGCTTCTCGCCCTGCTTGCGCGTCGTGGTGCCGAGCAGGCTCTCCTTCACTCCCTCGCCCGCGCGGGGCTTGTCCCGGGTGATCAGCGGAGGCCAGGCGGTGGCGCACGCGTCGTTGCAGTTGGAGGTGTTGTCGGTGTCCTTGTCGAAGACGTACAGGGCCCTGCCGTTCGCGCCCACCAGCACCTTGCCGTACTTGGAGTCGGCGACCCGCACCTTGGCGTGCTCGGGCGTCGGCATGGGGCTCGCGGACTCGGTCGGCGACACGCCGGGGGAGGCGGTCGGCGAGCCGGTGGGAGAGGCCGTCCCCGTCGGCGAGGCGGTGGGAGACGTGCCGGGGTAGCCGGTTTCCGTGCCCGTCGGGGTCGGAGATTCCGTGGCGTTGGCCGCGGCCCTGCTGTAGTTGGCGCTCGGCGTGGCCGAGCCGCCGCAAGCGCTCACCAGCAGGACCGTTGTGGCCAGCCCGACGCTCGACGCCAGGATTCTGTTCATGACCCCCTCCTTCTCGCGTGCTCCGCACGTGCGTGCCGAGACGGACATATGCATCTGTCGAGGGGAGACGTAGCTATCGTTCCCGCCAATCCGTGCTTCAGCACATCCATGCTTGTTTCCGGTGTTCTCCTGGCATTAGGCCGATAGGAAACGGCGCTAACCTTGGTGGCCGGGCGTACGTCCCGGCGGGCCGGGGCGGGCCCTGCCGCCGGTTCCCGTTCACCTGCCGGTCGGTTACGGCGCGTCGTCCACAGGCGCGGAGAAATGCGACGTGGCCTGTGGATAACTCTGTGGACGGCGGTGGGTCAGCAGGCCTAAACCGGATTTTTCTCCATATTTCTGGCGGAACTCCGGCGATGATCCCCGGCCGGGACTGTGGACGAACATGTGGACAAGTGCGGACAAGAGCTGACAAGGCCATACGCCTCCGGCGGGGCAAGATGGACGGCCGGTTAACGGGAAGGGGTGCCGGTGCCGGGATATGTGCAGGTCCAGGTGGCCATCGACGACAGGGCCAAGGCGGCGGAACTGGCGCGCTCGGCCGTCGGCGCCCGGCTCGCCGCCTGCGCCCAGATCGTCGGGCCCGTCACCAGCGTCTACCGCTGGAAGGGCGAGGTCGAGACCGCCGAGGAGTTCCTGCTTCTGGTCAAGACCACGCGGGAGCGCGCGGACGCCCTCACCGAGCTGATCCGCCGCGATCACCCCTACGAGACGCCGGAGATCATCACCCTGCCGATCGACGGCGGGCTCGGCGCCTACCTTCGCTGGATCGACGAGGAAACCGGTTCGTCCGCTTCGGATGGGGTTCAGGCGAAGAACGGTTAAGATCCGGATCCGCGGGGAACACCCCGGTGGCGTAGGTGACAGATGTTACTGGCGTTACTGTCGATACAAAGGAGAATATCGGCGGAAATTTCGGTGTGGACGGCGTCCCGGGACCGATGGGATTGTTGACCCTCCCATTGACAGCTAATCCATAGTGGATGAGCATGGGTCCGGTTTCCAAGCCGGAGCTTGCTGCAAGCGGCACGCGATCGTACGAGAATTTCGGTAGATGACCGAAGTCTTGTCCTAACATATCCGTGACCATGCTGTTCCGCCCCGTGGTCATGCGGTTCGTCTCGACCGGCCTTGTGCCGATCGATATCAGCGCATGGTCAGGGGCCGTCGGCCTGGTCCCTGATTCGGGAGCCCCCCACCCATGAGGATCAGCGAGAAACCCGACCGCGACAACCGAGCCCCGGTGAACGCCGAGCGGCCCGGGTCGCCGGGCGCGCTGTCGGGCCCCGCCTCGCGCAAGCTCCCCGTCCCGCCCCGCGAGCGCAAGCCCGCCCTCGCCGCCCTCGCCCTGTTACTCGTCCTCGGCGGCGCCCTCGCCACCACCCTCCTGGTCGTGCGCAGCGGCGACCGCGTCTCCGCCATCCGCATCACCCAGCAGGTCGGCCCCGGGCAGCCGATCCCGCCCGCGGCGATGGAAGAGGTGCAGATCGCCGACACCGGCATCGCCTACGTCGACTACCGCCACCGCCAGGAGGTCGCCACCACCTTCGCCCGCGTCACCCTCCTGCCGGGCACGCTCCTCACCGAGCAGATGGTGAGCAGGTCCAGCGAGCAGGTCGGCCCCGGCAAGGTGATCATCGGCCTGGCGCTCAAGGCGGGCCAGATGCCCCTGGACCTCAAGGCCGGCGACCACGTCCAGGTGCTGTACGCCCCCGGCTCCGGCAAGGCGAGCGCCCAGGGCAAGGTGCTCGCGCCGAGCGCGCTCGTCGACGCCGTGGGCGGCAGCGAGACCAGCAGCACCGGCCTGGTCTCCATCGTCGTCGACGCCACCGTCTCGCCCACGATCGCCATGTACGCCTCCGGCGGCGAGATCGCCGTCGGCAAGCTGCCCGGAGCGGGGTGACGTGGCGCTCATCGCCCTCGCCGCGGACAAGGGAGCCCCGGGCGTGACCACCGCCGCCACCGCGCTCGGCGCGGTGTGGCCCCGGCCCGTCCTGCTCGCCGAATGCGACCCCTCCGGCGGTGATCTGGTCTACCGCCTCCCCGGCATGGACGGCACCGTGCTCAACCCGTCCCGGGGCCTGCTCAGCCTCGGCGCCACCGCCCGGCGCGGCCTGCGCCCCGAGCAGGTCCACGAGCACACCCAGAAGCTCGTGGGCGGCCTCGACGTCCTCACCGGGCTGACCCACGGCGAGCAGGCCGCGGGCCTGACCTGGCTGTGGGGCCCGCTCGGCCGCGCCCTGGCCGCCCTGCCCCAGGCCGACGTCCTCGCCGACCTCGGCAGGCTCGGCGCCCACCCGCAGATCAACGAGCTGATCGCCGAGGCCGAGCTGACGCTGCTGTTCACCCGGCCCAGCCTCGACCACGTGGCCCACCTTCGCGAGCGGCTCGCGCTCATGACCGGCGAGATCGGCGTCGTGGTGATCGCCGAGCCCCGCTCGTACCGGTCCTCCATCGAAGAGGTGCGGCGCATCGTCGCCGCCACCGGCGTCGACGCCGCCTTCGTCGCGGGCCTGGCCTACGACCCCAAGGGCGCCGAGCTGCTGCGCGGCCAGTGGGGCGGACGCCTGGACCGCTCCCTGCTCATCCGCACCGCCCGCGAGCTGGCCGGCCGCCTGGCCGCCCGCGTCGCGCCGGGCCGCGCGCCCGCCGCCGAGCCGCCCCGCTCGCGCGGCGTGTCGGCCGAGCCGCCGCGTCCCCGCTCGGGGGGTCTGTCGAGATGAGCGGCGCGGGAGTGGCGAAGGGGAGGCGCGGGTGAGCATCGACCACACGCTGGTGAAACGGTTCCGTCAGGAGGTCGGCGACCGCCTCGCCCACCAGCGCCGCCTGGACCAGGCGAGCGGCCTCGTCCCCATGTCCGGCGAGGACGAGCGCCAGTTCGCCCGCGCCCTGATCTCGCAGGTCCTCGAAGAGCACGCCCGCAACGAGATCGGCTCGGGGCGCACCCCGCCGACCGCCGAGGAGGAAGAGGCCCTCGCGGCGGGCATCCACGCCGCCCTGTTCGGCGTCGGCAGGCTCCAGCCCCTGCTGGACGACCCCGAGGTCGAGAACATCGACGTCAACGGCTGCGACCGCGTCTTCGTCGGATACGCCGACGGCCAGGAGGTCATGCACGACCCCGTGGCCGACTCCGACGAGGAGCTGATCGAGCTGATCCAGATCCTCGCCGCCTACAGCGGCCTGTCCAGCCGCGCCTTCGACACCGCCAACCCCCAGCTCGACCTGCGGCTGCCCGACGGCTCGCGCCTGTCGGCCGTCATGGACGTCACCGTGCGGCCCGCGGTGTCGATCCGCCGCGCCCGCCTCGGCAAGGTCTTCCTCAGCGACCTGGTGGGCAACGGCACCCTCACCCCCGAGCTGGGCCGCTTCCTGTCCGCCGCCGTGGCCGCGCGCAAGAACATCATGATCGCCGGGTCCACGAACGCGGGGAAGACCACCCTGCTGCGGGCGCTGGCCAACGAGATCCCGCCCCACGAGCGGCTGATCACCGTGGAGCGCGCCCTCGAACTGGGCCTCGACCAGTTCCCCGAGCTGCACCCGAACGTCGTGGCCTTCGAGCACCGCCTGCCCAACTCCGAGGGGCAGGGCGAGATCACCATGGCCGAGCTGGTCCGCCGGTCGCTGCGCATGAACCCCAGCCGCGTGATCGTCGGCGAGGTGCTGGGCGACGAGATCGTCACGATGCTCAACGCCATGACCCAGGGCAACGACGGGTCGCTGTCGACCATCCACGCCAACTCCTCCATGGAGGTCTTCAACCGCATCGCCACCTACGCTCTGCAGGCCGAGGAGCGCCTCCCCATCGAGGCCACCCACATGCTCATCGCGGGCGCCATCGACTTCGTCGTCTTCATCGAGAAGCGCAACGACTACCACCAGGGCGGGCGCCTGCGCCGGTACGTCGCCAGCGTCCGCGAGGTCGCGGGCGTGGACGGCCGGGTGCTGTCCTCCGAGGTCTTCGCGCCGGGCCCGGACGGCCCCGCCGTGCCGCTCGCGCCGATCGCCTGCCTGGAGGACCTCGTCCCGCACGGCTACGACCCGGCGAGGGGGGCCTGGTCGTGATGCCCATGCCCACCGGCCTGCTCGACTGGCTCGCCCTGCTGGCGGGGGCCGCGACCGGCGGCGGCCTGTTCCTGCTCGGCCTGGCCCTGTACGGCGTGCGGCCGAAGCCCGCCACCCCCGACCGGGGCGCGCGCCGCCGCGAGCTGCTGCGCAGGCTCTCCACGCGGTCGGCGGTCGCCACCATCACCGGCGGCCTGGTGCTGGTCGTCAGCGGCTGGCCCGTCATGGCGGCGGGCGCCGTCCTGCTCGTCCTGGCCTGGCGCGGCCTGACCGGCGGCGCGTCGGAGGAACGCGCGGCCATGGCCCGGCTGGAGGCCCTGGCCGCCTGGACCGAGTCGCTGCGGGACACCATCGCGGGGGCCGCGGGCCTGGAGCAGGCGATCCCGTCCTCGATCCGGGCGGCGGCCCCGACCCTGCGGCCCCACCTGCGCTCGCTGGTCGACCGCCTCCACACCCGCATGCCCTTGCCCGACGCGCTGCGCCTGTTCGCCGACGAACTGGACGACCCCTCGGCGGACCTCGTGGTCGCCGCCCTGATCCTCAACGCCAAACTGCGCGGCCCCGGCCTGCGCGAGGTGCTGGGCGCGCTCGCGGTCTCGGCGCGCGAGGAGCTGGACATGCGCCGCCGCGTCGAGGCCGAGCGCAGGTCCACCCGCCGCAGCGTGCAGATCGTGGTCGGCACGGCGCTGGCCTTCGCCGCGCTGCTGGTGATCTTCAACCGCTCCTACGTCGAAGAGTACGACTCGCTGCTCGGCCAGGCCGTGCTGGTCGTCGTGGCCGCGCTGTTCGGCGCCGGTTTCGCCTGGATGCGGCGTCTGGCCCGCTTCGACAAGCCCGCGCGCCTGCTCGGCACCGTCGCCCCCGTGGAGCGCGAGACCGTCGCGGGAGGCGTCCATGCTTGAGAACGTCCTCGCGGGCGGCGCGGTGGGGCTGGGCCTGTTCCTGCTGTTCAGAGCCCTGTTCCCGCCCCGCCCCGGCCTGGTCGCCCGGCTGCTCGCGCTCGACTCGGTCCGCGAGGACGGCGACGCGTTCCGGCTGCAGCTCATCAGTCCCGACGAGGACGTCAGCGCCTTCCGCCGCGAGCTCGGCGTGCGGCTCGCCCGCTTCTACGCCTCCCGCGGCTGGGAGGTCCGCTCCGTCCGCGCCGACCTGACCCTGCTGGGCAAGTCCTTCGAGGGCTACCTCGCGACCAAGGTGCTGCTCGCGGTGTCGGGGCTGCTCGCCTTCCCTGTGCTGCTGGGCTGGCTCGTCCTGATGGGGTGGGGCGTGTCGCTCCAGGTGCCGATGTGGGCGGCGCTGATCATCGCGGTCGTCTTCTTCTTCCTGCCCGACCTGCAGATCCGCCGGGACGCCGCCGCGCGCAGGCGCGACTTCCGGCACGCCGTCGGCGCCTTCCTCGACCTGGTGGCGATGAACCTCGCCGGAGGCAGGGGAGTGCCCGAGGCCCTGCTGATGGCCGTCTCGGTCGGCGACGGCGGCTCGTCCAACTGGGCGATGGCCCGCATCCGCGAGGCGCTCGCCAACGCCAGGATCGTCGGCATCACCCCCTGGCAGGCGCTCGGCCGGCTCGGCGACGAGATCAACGTCGACGAGCTGCGCGACCTGTCGGCGGCGCTCGGGCTCGTGGCGGACGACGGCGCCAAGGTCCGGGCCTCGCTCACCGCCCGCGCGGCCACGATGCGGCGGCGCGAGCTGGCCGAGGTCGAGGGCCAGGCCGGCGAGCGCTCCCAGTCGATGCTGGTCGCCCAGCTCCTGCTCTGCGCGGGATTCGTGATCTTTCTCAGCTTTCCGGCAGCGATGAAGATGTTGGGGTCCTAGATGTTCACACCACCATGGCTCGAATACCTGGTCGCCGTGCTCCACGTGCGGATCCACCGCGCGCGGACCGCCCCCTCGCGCGGAGCCTCCGCGGTCGAGTGGGTGATCATCACGGCGATCATCGCGGGCGTGGCCCTCGGCCTCGCCACGCTGATCAAGACCCTGGTCACCCAGAAGCAGAGCGAGATCCAGACCAACTTCGGCGGCGGAGGCGACGGCAAGCCGTGACCGCGCGGCGCCGTCTCATCCGGGGCCGCCCGCGCGATCGGGGATCGATGGCGGTCGAGGCCGTCATGCTCGCGCCCCTGTTCCTGATCTTCCTGACCTTCCTGGTCGGGGCGGGGCGGGTGGTCGAGGCCCAGGGCGAGGTCAACGGGGCCGCGCGGGACGCGGCGCGCGCCGCGTCCGTGCAGCGCACGCTCCCCGCGGCGGAGCGCGCGGCGCGAGAGGCGGCGGTCTCGGCGCTGCGCGGGCAGTGCCGTCCCGACGTCAGCCTCGCCGGCAGCGACTGGCGCGAGGGCGGCAGCGTCCGCGCGCAGGTCGCCTGCGAGCTGCGGCTGGACGTCCTCGGGTTCGGCGCGATCAAGCGCACCACCGGCGACTCCGTGGTGCCGCTCGAACTCTTCCGGAGGGTGCGATGACCGTCCCGCCGGACGACACGGGCTCGATGTCGGTGTTCACGGTCATCTTCTCGGTGACCGTGTTCCTGCTGGCCGGGCTGCTGGTCGACGGCGGGGCCGCGATCAACGCGCGCCTGCGGGCGTCCGACATCGCCGAGCAGGCGGCGCGCGCCGCCGCCGACCAGATCGACGTCGAACACCTGCGGGCCACCGGGAACGTGCGCCTGCTCGCCGACGAACGGGTCGTGTGCGGGAAGGCCCGCGAGCTCGTCGCCGCCCACCGGGACGCCGCCGTCCGGCTCACCCGGTGCGCCATGGGCGCGGGGCAGGCCGAGGTCGCCGTCACGGTCGGCGTCCGCTGGAGCGCGGTGTTCCTCGGCGCGTTCGGGTTCCCCGGGTCCGAGATGTCCGGCGCCGCGGCGGCGGGCCCCGACGCCGGCGACCAGCCGCCGTGACCGCCGCGCGGGCGGGATCCGCGCACCGCGCGCAGGCAGGCTCGGGGAGACGAAGGAGGGAACTGGGATGACCGCGTCGCGCACGCGCACGCCGGCCAGAGGGACACCTCAGGCGCAGATCACGCGCATCCGGCCGCGCAGGACCCCCGGCGACGTCATCGCCGGGCTCGCGGCCCTCGTCGCCCTGGCCGCGCTCATGGGCGGCGTCCCGTACGCGCTCCTGCGCTTCGCCGGGCCGCCCCTGCCGCCCGAGCTGCTCAACGGCGACCTGCTCACCCGGCAGATCGGCATGGGGACGGCCATCGCGATCCTGGTGCTGCTGGTCTGGCTCACCTGGGTCCAGCTCGTCGTCTGCGTGATCGTGGAGGTGTACGCGGGCATCCGCAGGATCGGCATGCCCGCCCGGGTGCCGTTCTCCGGCGGGCCGCAGGCGCTGGCCAACCGGCTCGTCTCGGCCGCGCTGATGCTCTTCACGGTGTCGGCCGCCGCGGTCCCCATCGCCGCCTTCGGCAACGCCCCGCCGCCCGCCAGGCCCGCGGTGGTCGCCGCCGCCCTGGCCGCGCCCGCCACCGCCGCGGCGGAAGGCTCCCAGAGCACCGAGGCGTCCACGGCCACGCTCGACGTGGTGCGCCAGGTGAAGAAGGTGTACGTCGTGCAGCCCCCGCACGGCCGCCACCACGAGAGCCTGTGGGAGATCGCCGACAAGTGCCTGGGGGACGGGCGGCGCTACCCGGAGATCTACCGGCTCAACCAGCACGCGACGCAGCCGGACGGCGCGCGGTTGCAGATGGCCGACCTGATCAGGCCCGGCTGGGTGCTCGACATGCCCGACGACGCGCGCGGCGTCCACGTCGTCCCGGCGGACGAGAGCCGCGAGGCCACGCTGAGGCGGAACGCGGGCGAGCCGGTGGAGGCCGACGGCCGCACGCAGTTCATCGTCCAGGACGCGGGCCGCCACCAGGTCGGCGCGACCGGCGCGACCGGCGCGCACGACGGCCGCGACACCGGCACGACGGGTCATGACACCGGCACGACGGGCCGCGACACCGGTACGGCCGGGCGCGAGGATTCGCCGGAACGGCCGGGCACGGGCGACGCCGCCGAGCAGGGCAGGAAGGTCACGGGGCTGCCCGTGCCGGCCCCCAACCGGGCCTACCACCTGCCCGCGGCCAAGGAGACGGCCGTGCCGTCCGTCAAGAACCCCGACCGGCCGGCGCAGGCCGACCGGCCGCACCGGACCGAGGCGCAGGACACCGGCGGGGGCCTGGACCTGATCGACTACCTGGCGGGGGGCTCGCTGGCCGCCGCCGGGCTGCTGGCCGCGCTCGGGCGCCGCCGCCGCGAGCAGCTCTGGAACCGCGCCTTCGGGTACCGCCTCCCCCGGCCGCGCGGGGACGCCGCGAGCGCCGAGGTCGCGCTGCGCCTCGGGTCCGACGCGCCGGGCAGCCGCATGCTGGACAACGGCCTGCGCCTGCTGGGCAAGCTGCTGGCCGAGCAGGGCCGCGTCCCGCCCACCATCTACGCCGTCCACCTGTCCGCCCGGGGCCTGGACCTGTGGATTCACCCGCCGGAGCCGGACGCGCCCGAGCCGTGGGAGTCCCACGACGGCGGGCGCACCTGGCGGCTGCCCGCCCACGAGGGCAGGGGGATCGACGAGCACGCCCTGGCCGACGTCCCGGCCCCCTACCCGGGGCTGGTCTCGCTCGGCGTCACCGAGTCCGGCCGCGTCCTGGTCGACCTGGAGGCCGCGCACGGCGTGATCGCCGTCACCGGGCACCGCGTCCGCGACGCGCTCGCGGCGCTGGCCGTCGAGCTGGCCACCAACCGCTGGTCCGACGGCATGCGCGTCACGCTCGTCGGCTTCGGCGCCGACCTCACCATGATCGCCCCCGACCGGGTGCGCGCGGTGGGCAGCCTGGCCGAGGCGCTCCCGGACCTGGAGTCCCGGGCCGAGGAGGCGACCGCGTCCGGCGGCGAGGTGCTGACCGGACGGGTGCACGGCCGCGCCGCCGACCCCGTCTGGCCGCCCCACTTCCTGCTGTCGGCGATCGCCCCCGACCCGGGCGAGGCCGAGCGCCTGGCCAGGCTCGGCCGCGCGGGCGCCCGCATGGCCGCCGGGTACGTCATCGCGGGCGACGTCCCGCACCCCACCTGGACATGGGAGATCACCGAGGACGGCAAGGCGAAGATCGACGCGCTCGGTGTGACGGTGGCGGCGCAGCTCCTGCCCCGGCGCCACTACGACGCGGTGATCGACCTGTTCCGCACGGCCGGGCGCCGCGACGGCGAGCCGGTGCGCGAGGAGGAGGCCCAGGAGCTCACCACCCCGCCCTCGGTGAACGTCCGCATCCTCGGGCCCGTCGAGATCGGCCCGGTGCCGCCGCTGGAGGAGGGCAGGGCCGAGCTGGCCACCGAGATGGTCGTCTACCTCGCCGCCCACCCGCAGGGCGTCCACCCGGTGGTGCTCGGCGGCATCCTGTGGCCGCGCGGCGTGCAGGCCGTCGTCAGGGACGCCACGATCGCCCGGGTCGCCGACTGGCTCGGCACCGACGCCCAGGGCAGGCCCAACCTCAGGACCGACGACACCGGCAGGCTCAGGCTCGGGGCCGAGGTGCGGACGGACTGGCAGCTCTTCCGCGAGCTGGTGCGCCGTTCCCACAACGACCCCGGCGCGCGGGCCATGCTGCTGGAACGGGCGCTCGGCCTGGTGCGCGGGCCGCTGCTCAACGGCAGGCCGCGCGGGCGCTACGCCTGGCTGGCCGCCGACGAGCTGGAGTACGAGGTCACCGCGAGCGTGGCGGACGCCGCGCACCGGCTGTGCGAGGTGCGCCTGGCCCACGGGGACGCCGAGGGCGCGGTGGCGGCGGTGCGGGCGGGCCTGCTGCTGGCCGCCGACGACGAAGGGCTCTGGCGCGACCTGCTCAGGGCCGCGCACGCCACCAATGACCCTCTCAAGCTGCGCGCGGTGGTGGACGGCCTGCACCGCAGGGCGGCCTCGCATCCCTATGGCGGCGGGATGGCCCCGGAGACCGAGGCGCTCATCGACGAGCTGCTCCCGTCCTGGCGGTTGCACTCCATGCCGTCGGCGTGAGCACGGAGAGGTGTGCCCGGGACGTATGGCAGAGACGCGTGACCCGAGACCGAACGGACGGACAGGTGTGATGGCGGCGGTGGCCCCCGGACCGGCGTTTCCCGGCGAACCATACCGATCCACGCGAAACGGTGGTCGGTCCGCCCGGACCGTGACTAGCCTCGTCGGCATGCGGATGCCGGCCGCGCTCGCCGCCGCCGCGCTGCTGGTCACGGGCTGCGCGGCCTCCGAGGAACGCCCGTTCACCCCGGCCGGCGACGCCGCGTCCTCTCCCGGCGCCGTCTCCTCTCCGGCGGGCCCGGACGGCACGTCCCCCGGGGCGGCCCGGCCGCTGTCCGCCGGGTCGGTCGAGTCCGTCGAGGCCGCCCCCGGCCTCACCGTGTCGATCGAGTGGCCCGCGGGGCTCGACGCCGGGCAGCGGGGCGTGGTCAAGGCGTTCACCGACGCCTACGTCGGCACGTGGAAGGCCGTCGCCGGCGGCGAGGACACCGCCTATCTCGGCAGCGTCGAGGAGCAGGCGGCTCGGGACTCCTACACCTGGGTGCGCGGGTTCCGCGAGCGCCGCGAGTCCGTCACGGGCACGGCCAAGGTGTACGCGCTGCGGGTGCCCGCGGTGGTCGGCCGCGGCGCGGAGGTTGACGCCTGCGTGGACGAGTCCGGCATCCAGGTCACCGACGCGGGCAGCGGGCGTCCCCTCACGTCCCAGCCCCCCTGGACCCGGCCGCCGGCCGCGGTCTACCTCCAGGCGGCGGGCGTGCGCAAGGGTGACGACGGCGCCTGGCGCGTCAGGACGTACATGCACGCCGCCTACCCCCATCAGCGCGCGAAGGAGTGCCGCCGATGAGAACACCGCCGGCGTTGGCCGCCGTGCTCACCATGCTCACCGCGCTCGCCGTGCTGGGCATGTCAACGCCGGCCGCGGGGTTCGACGACCCCGGCGGCCCGCGCGGGGAGGGTTTCCAGGACGGTCCGACCAGCGGCGTGATCCTGCGCAACTCCAAGATCGTCGTCAGCGGCGACGGCCTCGGAGGCAGGGCGGACGGCTACCGCGTGCCGCGTCCCTGCTGGTACGAGCCCGGCGACAGCGCCGACAAGATGCTGGAGAAGCAGGAGGACGTCCGGGAGTACTGGTTCCACCTCAACCCGACCGGCACCGAGCGGGACTTCGACGAGTTCCTCAAGCAGTACAAGGACAAGGTGGGCGAGAACGGCCGCTGGTGGACCCCGGCCTACAACGCCGCCGACCCGAACGGCCTGGCCTGCTGGTCCGGGCTCCAGGGCGCGGTGTGGGTGCCCGAGGGCGGCACGCCTCCGGGCGGGATCACCCTGGCGGAGCTGTACCAGCTCGCCCGCGCCGCGCTGACCGTCCCGGAGCCGAAGATCAACCTCAGCCCGGACGTCAAGAGCTACGTCAACCTGCCCACCTGGGTCTGGCTCACCGGGATCGGCGCCCCGGCCCGCTCGGTGACGGCGGAGCTGCCCGGCGTGATGTCCGCCACCGTCACCGCCCGGCTCACCCGCCTGGAGATCGCCCCCGGGACGTCCGGGAGCCGCGCCGAGGTGAAGGAGGACTGCGGCCCCACCGGGCGCCCGTACGTCTCGGGCGGCACGTTCACCTGCGGCGTCCGGTACCTGCACGCGTCGGTCGACCAGCCGCGCGGGGCGTACACGCTCACGGTCACCACCGAGTGGACGGTGACGGGCCAGGGCGTCGGCTTCGCCTTCGCCCCGGTGCGTGTCACCGCCTCGCGGGACGTCCCGGTCGGCGAGGTGCAGAGCATCGTCCGGGGCGGCGACCGGTCGTGACCGGCGGCCGGTCCGCGACGGCGCGCGGTCGACGGCCATCGCGGGTCCGCCGGGTCTGAAAGAGCGTTTTCTCGCGAATCTTCCTGGAGGCTTGGGGGTTATTCGTGATGCCCGCGGGGCGGCCTGCCGTCAACCGGGGCAAATCCGCTTATAGCGCCAAATGTCCCCGCGTTTCTGGGTCGCTTATCCGCGAGGTTCCCTGAAGGTCACACGGGCCTACTCTGACATCTCCAGATATGTCCGGTGGTACACCGACGCGATCACGGGAGGACAGGCAGGAGCGGCGCAGGAATCCGGGGTGGAGCAGGGGGATCAGGAGAGCGGGGGAGAGGGGAGGCGGGCGTAGTACCGGGGGCTAGGGTCGCGTAATGCCATTAAATCCCCGCTTAACCGATCATATTCCCGATGCGCGTGCGAATGCATGGGCGGTTGGGATGATCGATGTAACAATGCGGTCGATCCTCTATTCCGGGTGTTCACGCCATCAAGCTTTTCCCATAATGTACGGGAGGTATCCGACGGGTTCGGGGGCGTGGCGACAGGAACCCACCGTGAGCATGAAATCCGCTGCAAAGGATCATTCGCCGAATCGCCGGCACGGACGGCGACCCTCCATCGACGATCACGGACGTCAGGCCGAGCCGCGCCCTCGTGGTGACATCCCGCCCACCCCCGCCGCGGCACGCGGCGTCACGCCGGAGTGAAGAGGTCCCCCCATGGCACTGATCGTTGTGCGCCTGTTCCCCGCCGGCGGCGAGGCCATGTCCGGCGCCGACTTCGCCGCCTTCCTCACCGGCCTGACCATCCGGGCCGTCGACCTGAACGTGTCCGCCCCCGAGGCGCAGATCGGCGTCCCCGCCGCCTACACCGCCCCGCAGGACCCCGCCCACCCCGAGATCCCGCACCCGTCCACCACGATCGTCCAGCACACGAGCTTCGACATCCTCACCGGCTTCTCCTACCAGGCGGCGGCCACCGCCGTGATCGCCGTGGCCCCGCCGAACCCGCCCGCCTCGCGCCCCGAGCACGCCACGCGCGACATCCGCCTGGAGATCACCAGGAACGGCACGATCGTCGACCGCCGCGTCTACATGAACGTGCCCGAGGCCACGGGGACGATCCCCGCCAACCGGGCCCTGTTCCCCGGCCTCGAACCCACCGGCCTGTACCTCGGCCTGCCCGGGCCCGGCCGGGCGATCGACCCGGCCGACGCCTACGTCGAGCTGCCCGCCGACGGCTCCGCACCCCCGTACGACCAGGTGCTCAACGCCGTGGCCCGGGTGCTCGGCGACGACCCCGGCGGCACGCTCGCCCTGGCGCCGCTGACGGTGAACCAGGCCCGCCACGTCGCCCGCGAGATCGTCTGGAACCAGAAGTTCCGGCCACTTCCTGGCCCCACCGGCGGCCGGCTCGGCGACCTCTACACGAACCCGACCGACGACGGCGAGAACGCCGAGCGCGGGCGGTTCGAGGCCACGCTCACCGCCTACTACGCCACCGGCGACGCCGACGCCGAGCGGCTCACCACCTACGTCGTCGCGCTGGCCACCGCGGTGGAGTGCGAGGCGCGCAGCACCGCCGCCACCGAGGCCGGCCTCACCTTCCCCGTGCTGCCCGGCCAGACCGCCACGGGCGAGCGCCACCAGCGGGTGCGCGTCAAGCTCACCGCGATCCCCGCCGCGTCCCGCCTCACCGTCCCGGCCCGCTACTTCTACGCCCTCGGCGCCGGCCTGCCCGCCACCTACGACGCCGACCAGCGGTACCGCGCCGCCATCCTCGCCGACGACGAACGCCTGCGCACCATGCTCGTCGCCGCCCGCGACGCCCACATCATCGCCGAGACCCCGCCCTCGTCCCCGCCCGGCCTGCCCGCCGGGCAGCCGCCCGTCGCCGACGCCCCGCCGGTCGGCATCGCGGCGGCCGTGCGCCGGCTGCGCGCCCTCGGCGACACCGGCGGCAGCCCCGCCTCCCTGCCCGTCACCGGCGACGTCCAGGCCCTGCTGAACGCCTGGCGGGCCGTCGGCGCCGCCGACATCGACGCCGCCTTCTGGGACGGCATCGTCGGCACCCAGCCCTCCGGGCACCTCGAACTCGTGATGTGCGCGCTCACGCGCGGCTACATCGTGCCCGTCGGCAACGTCCCCCTGCGCACCAAGCTCCGCGCCGCGCTCGGCATCGGCAGCGCCACCGCCGCGGCGGCCGTCCAGGAACCCGCCTGGCGGGCCGCCTTCCGTAACGACCCCGCCTGGCCGGCCAACCTCCCCGACTTCACCCGCCCCGGCTCCGACGAGGAACGCCTCACCGCCTTCGTGGCCGAGGTCCGCAAGTTCTTCACGCTCGCCGCCACCGTCAGCCCGGTCACCTCCGACGCCCCCGGCGCCCCGCCGCTGATCCGCGTCCCCTCCGGCGACCCGGTCAACCGCTTCACCGCCGCCTACGCCGCGCGGGCCGGGTCCGCCTTCGTGTTCGGCGGCTCCTGGGACGCCGGCCACCGTGACGCCGCCGTGGCCGACGTCGCGCAGGCACTGTTCCCCGGCGACGCGCGCGCCCGGCGCCGCCTCGACGCGGCCCTGCGCGCGATCGACGAGCTGACGCGGCTCGCCGCGGCGGTCCCCGAGCCGGTCCGCTTCTCGGTCATGGAGGCCCTGTACGCCCGGGGGTTCACCACCCGCGACCAGATCGCCGCGCTCACCGGGCGCGCGTTCCGGGACGCCCTGACCGGCACGGTCGCCTTCGACCTGGCCGACGCCCTCATGGACGCGGCCGGCGGCCCCGCCGGCGAGTCGTCCTCGGAGGACGAGCCGTTCACTCCGGTGAACCCGGACGGCTGCCTGGTCGACTGCGTGCCCCCCGAGCACCTGTCGCCGTTCGGCCCGGTCGCCTACCTGCACGCGCTGCTGTCCCTGCCCGTGGACGCCACCTGTGACGACCCCGGGTCCGCCGAGGCCGGGACGCTGGGCGGCCTGGTCTCGGCCCGGCGCGGCCCTCTCGGCGACCTCGCCGTGACCTCCGCCAACGCCACGACGCCGCTGCCCGTCGTGGACCTCGCCAACGAGTGCCTCGAAGCGCTCGCCGCCGACCCCGGTTCCGCGCGCGGCGCCGTCCACGACACCGCCACCGGCGACCTGGCCGGCCACCGGCTCGGGGGAGAGGACGGCCACGACCCCGCCACTCTGTTCGCCGCGCTGCCCGAGCATTCCACGCCGGCGGTCCCGGTCGCCGTCCCCGCCGCCTACGAGGCCCTGCGCCAGGACGCCGCGCACCCCCTGCTGCCCTACGTCCAGGGCCTGGACGTCAACCGCTCCCACCTGGAGGCCCTCGGCACCTGCCGGTACGAGGTGACGCGCGCCTTCCGCCGGGACATCACCGAGCTCGCGCTCGACCCCGCCCTCGAACCCGAGGGCTTCCGCGCGAACCTGTGGCGCCTCCCCCTCCGGCTGGACCTGGCCCTGGAGTACCTGTGCCTGTCCCGCGAGGAGTACGAGATCTTCTACGCCCGCGACCTGTCGTCCGGGGGCGACGAGGGCGGTGTGCGGGTCTGGCGCGTGTACGGTTTCCCCGGCCCGCGCGTGGGCCGCGTTCCCTGGACACAGGTCGTCGTCCGGATCCCCGAGTTCCTGGAGCGCACCGGCATCACGTGGTGCGACCTCATCGACCTGTGGCGGGCGCGCATCGTGCCGTTCGGGCGGCTGACCCCGCACGGCGAGGGTCACGGCGACGGCGGCGAGGGCGAGGACCCGTTCCCCGAGTGCGAGCCCTGCCACCTGGACCGCTACGCCCTGGACTTCGGACGCGACCCGGAGGGCGGCCTGCGGCGCATCGCGGTCGTCATCCGCCTGTGGCGCACCTTGCGCGGCGCGCGGCTTCCCCTGACGGCCGGCGAGCTGGCGGACGTGGTCAAGGTGCTCGGCCTGTTCGACTCCGGCGGCTCGGTGGACCCGGCGTTCGTCCGGCAGCTCGCCGCCTTCCAGCTCCTGCGCGACGAGTTCGGCGTGCCCCTGCGCGGCCGCCCGCCGCGCCACGGCGCGACCGGGACCGCCCGCACTCCGCTGCTCGCCCTGTGGACCGGCCCGGACGACCCGCACTGGGACTGGGCCGTCGGGGCCCTGCTGGACGCCGTCCGCCGGGCCGCCGTCCGCCGGTACCGCTGCCGTCCGCGCCCGGCCGAGTTCCTGGAGGTCCTCGCCGCCAACCTCGGCCCGCTGTCCCGCCTGGCCGGGTTCGACCCGGACACCCCGGCCGACACCTGGCACGCGCGGCCGGCCCACACGCTGCGGTTCGCCGAGGTGCTCGCCAAGCTGTACGCGAGCGACCTCGGCGTGGGCGAGCTGCTGTTCCTCACCACCACCGACGACCACCTGCAAGGCGACGACCCGTTCCCCCTCCAGCCCCCCAACGAGGCGCTCGACGACCCCCTCGCCCTGCCCGACGACGACGGCCCCGGCTCGCTGTGGTCCCTGCGCGCCGCCCTGCTCGCGGTAACCGGCGACGCCGACCACGAGAAGGACGGCCAAGGCGAGACCGGGCCCGACCGGCGCGCCCACCACGAGGCGGACGACGGCTCGGCAGAGGCGGCGGAAGCAGCAGAAGGGGCACAAGGGGCCGACGCGGCGGAAGGGACGAACTCCGTTCGAGCGGACCGTGACGGAACCGGCCCCGGCGAGGCGTCCGGCGGGCGGGACGTGGCCGCCGCGTGGACCTGGACCCGCATCGACGCCACCCTGCGCGCCCGCCTCGGCTACGCCCCCGTCGGCGACGACCCGCTGTACGTCCTCGGCGCGCGCTTCTTCCCCTCGGTGCTGGAGTCCGAGGGCGTCCCCGTGCCGCAGGCCGACCGCCGCTGGCGGGTGGAGCTCCCCGGGTCCCCGCCCGCGATGTGGAACACCCCCGCCGACGGCCCGTTCCGTTACGTGGGCGGCGCGCTCACCGCCGGGGTGCCCCTGCGCACGGCCGACGTGATCGCCAAGCTCGCGCGCGTCCGCCGCCTCACCCCGGCCGAGCGCACGGCCGTGCGCGAGCTCGTCGCCGGGCCCCGCGCCGTCCTGGCCCCGTTCGGCTTCCTCTTCGAGGACTTCGAGGAGTCCCTGCGATACCTGGCCGAGGAGGCCGACGAGCGGCGCCGGTTCGCGCACTTCCAGCACGCGGTGGCCCGCACCATGGCCCGCTGTCACGCCGTCGCCGGCCACCTGGCCGCGCACGTCCACGCCGTCACCGGCCGCACGCGCCAGGGCACCGCCGCGGCGGCGTTCCGCCTGCTCGCCCACCTGCACGGCGACGAGAACCGCGCCACCGGCCCCTGGGAGTCCGCCGACGGCCACACCCCGGACGTGACCTGGCCCCGTCCCACCGGAGGCGCCTTCGCCGCCCTGCTCGCGCTGACCGGCACCGGCCTGCTCGGCGAGTTCAGCCCCGCGGGCGGGGCCGGTGTGGTCTGGCGCGAGCTGCGCGGCCCGCTGCGCGCGTTCGGCGTGCCCGGCGACGTCCGGGACACGACCAACGCGCCCGTGCCCGGCGTGATCCCCGCGCTGGACGTCGCCGCCAGTGACGTCCAGGGCCGGTTCATCGTGATACGCAACGGGTTCGCGATGAGCGACGCCGCCGCCGACGCCCTCGGCGGCGCGCAGGGGTACACCGTCCGCTGGACCGGCTCCCTCCTCGTCGAGGAAGGGGGCAGGTACGCCTTCTGGGCCGGCGCGCCCGTCCCCGACGGCGAGATCCCGCCCCGGGACGGCACCGAGGGACGGCGCTGGCGGGTGGTCCTGCGCCGCGGCCAGCGCACCTGGGTCCTGCTCGCCAAGGACTGGCCCGGCCGCTCCGACGCCCCGCGCTTCCACGTGGACCTCGACCTGCGCCGCGGCGCCTACGACCTGGAGATCGAGTTCGCGCGCACCCGCCCGGACTTCGACGACCCCGACGACATCGTGGCCGCCACCACCGGCTTCCAGCTCTCCTACGCCGGGCCCGATTCCGGCGGCGAACCGGTCGCCGTCCCGCGCGCCCGCCTCTACCGGCGCACCCAGGAACCCCTGACGCTCGACGCGGGCATCGAGATCCTGACCGGCAACGAGCGCGCCGGGCTGGCCGGCCGGTACACCGGCTCGCTGCGCGACATCCGCCGCACCTACCAGCGCGCGTTCAAGGCCCTGCTGCTCGCCCACCGGCTCGGCCTGAGCGCCGACCCCGTCTCCGACGACGGCGGCTCCGAACTGGACCACCTGCTCGCCCGCCCGGACCGTTTCTCCGGCGCCGCCTACCACCGCGACGGCGGCGGCTTCGCCGTCCACCTCGCCGGATTCGACCCCGGCCTCCTGCCGGTCGCCGACCCGTACCTCACGCCCGGCCCGGCCCTCGACCAGCGCGCCGCCCCGAGCGTGCCCCGGCGGCAGGCGCTGACCGACTGGTGGGAGCGGCTGTTCGACTACACGGTCGTCCGCGCGGCGGCGCGCACCTCGCCCGAGCGCCCGCTCTGGCTGCTGTTCCACGAGTCCGCCGAGGAACACCCCGACCTGGAGGGCGACCTGCTGCGGTACCTCGGCGTCTCCCCGGCCCGCACCCCGCTGGTCCTGCGCTACCGGACCGACGGCGGCGGCATCGAGATCACCTCCGACGACCTGGTGGACGAGCGGTGGCCCGTCCGCGTCTGGCACGCCGACCTTCTCCTGCGGAAGATCCTCCGCCGCTTCCTGGTCGCCGACATCCGCGCCGCCCGGCCCGACCTGTGGGCCGACGCCGACCCGGGCGCCCCGCCGGACCAGACCTCCGGCAACGCCAACCTCACCCGCTTCGTGGCCGACGGCCTGATCGAGAACGGCCGTCCCCGCAGGTACGCCGACCTGGCCGCCCTCTCCGACGGCCTGCGCGCCCGGGGCCGCGCCGCCCTCCTCGCCCACCTGACCCGCCTGGACCGCGTCACCCTGCCCACCGGCGAGGCGGCGCGCCGTCCCGAGGAGCTCGCCGGCCTGCTGCTCATCGACGTCGAGGCGGGCCCCCGTGAGCGGGCCACCCGTGTCGAGGAGGCGATCGGCGCCGTCCAGACCTTCGTGAACCGCGCCCGGCTCGGCCTGGAACCGGGGTTCACCCCCGCGCCGGGCTTCCTGGCGCTGTGGGACGCCCGGTACGCCCGCCACCACGTCTGGGAGGCGTGCGAGCGCCGCCGCGCGTACCGCGAGAACTGGGTGGACGTCGACGAGCTGGCCGAGGCGCGGCGCAGCGAGGCGTTCGCCTTCCTGGAGGACCGGCTGCGCCGGGTCACGCTGACCAGGCCCGAGCCGGGCGGCCTGGAGTACTGGGCCGCGCCCCCGGCGCCCGAGCACCCCGGCGTCCAGGCCCTCCAGGTCCGCGACCCTTCGACCCTGCGCAGGGTCGATCCGCGCGGCCACGGATTCGAACTCCTCGGCACCCCCGACCGCCACGCCCGCCCGTCCTGGCTCGCCGCCCTGGGAACCGCCCGCAGCTCACCCGGCGACACCGACGGAGAACCCGGCCACCCGCCGGGCGGCGTCCCCGGTCATGGTCCTGAGGGTGGTCCCGGACAGCCGCCGGGCGGCGTTCCCGGTCACGCTTCAGACGGCGGTCCCGGACAGCCGCCCGGTGGCGTCCCCGGTCATGCTCCCGAGGGTGGTCCCGGACAGCCGCCCGGCGATGTCCCGGATCAGGGTGCGGGTAGCCCCCCCGGGCACACCCCTCACCCTCTCCCCGCCGGCGACCATGGGCCCGGCCCGCGCGCCGACGCCGTCCACGCCGATGCCGTCCGCGCCGAGGACGGGAACGGCGACCGGGACGGTGACGGGAACGGCGACGGCGAGGGGAGTGAGCGGGGGTCCGGGGCGGGGCTGGTGTGGTGGGTCGAGGCGGCGGTGCGGCTCGGGACGCGGTTCCTGCGGGTGGCCGCGGCGGGCGAGCCGCCGGCCGACGGCGTCCCGGGCGTCCTGCTCTTCCCGGACACGGCCCCGTCCTCGTGCTGCGCCGAGTGCGGCCGCGAGCACGGGCCCCTGGTGGACGAGTACTACTTCTGGCTCGCCGACGCCCGCTGGTTCGCCGCCCCCCAGCAGGACTCCCTGTGGCCCTGGCACGACCCCGAGCAACTGCCCACCCTGCTCGCCTGGCGCGGACGCGACCAGGTGCGCCTGGCCTGGTGCCGCGTCCACCACGGCGAGTTCGGCACGCCCCGCTTCAGCGCCGAGGGCGTACGGGTCACCGGCCCGGCCGCGCTGCTGTTCACCGGCCGCGCCGACGACTCGCTGACCTTCACCGTCCAGAACGGCCAGACCCCCACCGGCCACCCGGCCGACCCGCCGCCGGGATTCCGCTACGACCTGGCCTCCGACGACGCGATCGCGCTCCCGCAGGTGCCGCCGCCTCCGCCGCCGCTCCCGCCCACGGGCCCCGTCCACCCCGGCGGCCTGCCCGCCTACCCGTACTTCGCCTACCACGCGCCCGGCGCCCCGCTCACGCCCCGCGACCCGTACGGGCCCGCCCTGGCCGTGGCCGCGGCCCTGCGCGCGCACTGCAGGCCGGAGGCGGCGCTGCGCTGGTACGAGCTGGCGTTCGACCCCCTGCGCGGCGACGCGTCCTGGCTGAACTGCGGCCGGGACACCCCACACGACGACGATCCGCAGGACGCGCCCGCCGGCGGGCGCAGGCGGCGCGGCAAGGCGGCGCAGGAGGCCGAGCTCCGCGCCCACCGGGACGGGGTGCGGGCGCGGCTCGGACGGTGCTGCGCCGACAGCACCGCCGCATCCGAGGAGCGCGTCCGCCGCAGGTCCATCACCCTCCACTACCTGGAGACCCTGCTCGAATGGGGAGACGCCTGGCTGCGCCACCGCCCGTCCCCCGAGTCGTTCGCGCAGGCCCGCGTGCTCTTCGCCGCCGCGGCCCGGCTGCTCGGCGAGCGGCCACGCCACGTCGTCGAACCGGACGGGTCCGCGCCCGGCCGCGTGGACGACTTCCGGCCGCACCCCGCCCCGCCCAACCCCCGCCTGTTGTCGCTGTACGACCTGGTGGCCGACCGGCTCGCGCTGATCCGCGCCTGCCTGACCGCCGAGCGGCTCCCCGCCCGGCACATGCCCTACCTGGGCGCCACCGGCCTGGTGGACGGCTGGGTCGAGCCCGCGGGCACCGCCGGCGCCTGCCCGGACGACGACGTGTGCCTGCCCGCGAGCCCGTACCGCTTCGCCTTCCAGATCTCCCGCGCCCGCGAGCTGGCCGCCTACGTCCGCACGCTGGGCGCCGCGCTCCAGCAGGCGTACGAACGCGGCGACGCCGAGTACCTGCAGTCCCTGCGCGCCGACCACGAGCGTCAGCTCCAGGCCTCGGCGATCGCGCTGCGCCAGGCCCAGTGGCGCGACGCCGACTGGCAGGTCCAGGCGCTGGCCAAGACCAAGCAGATCGCGCAGACCAACCGCCGCTACTACGCCGCGCTGGTCGAGGCCGGCCTGAACCGCGGCGAGAACGATTACCAGGCGCTCACCGAGCAGTCGGTGGCCAGCCACGGCACCGGCATCCCGCTGGAGGCGACCGGCCAGGCGCTCGGGTTCATCCCCGACATCTGGCTCGGCGTGGCCGGGCTCGGCCCGCTCAACGCCAACCAGCTCCCCCTCGGCACCAAACTGGCCGGGGTGTTCGCCACCGCCGCCCGCATCGCGGGCACCGTCGGCACGATCGCCTCGATCACCGCGGGCGAACGGCTCACCCAGGCGGGCTGGGAGCGCCGCGAGGAGGAATGGCGCCACCAGGTCGAGGTGCTGGACCTGGAGATCGAGCAGATCGAGCGGCAGATCCTCGGCGCCGAGCGCCGCAGGGACGCCGCCCTGCACGAGCTCAACGACCAGCGGCTGCGCCTGGAGCAGGCACTCGACGTCGAACAGGTGCTCCGTGACCGGCTCACCGGGCACGCCCTGTACCTGTGGCTCCAGCGGGAGACCGCCGCGCTGTACTGGCGCGCGTACGAGCTGGCGCTGCGCGGCGCCCGGCAGGCCCAGCGGGCGTTCAACTTCGAGCGCGGCCACACCGGCGCCGAGTTCCTCGACACCCCGCTGTGGGACGGCCTGCACGAGGGCCTGCTCGCCGGGGAGCGCCTCGAACTGGCCGTCCGCCGGATGGAGCAGACCTACCTCGACCTCAACGTCCGCGAGTACGAGCTGGTCAAGCACATCTCGCTGCGGCTGGACCGTCCCCTGGAGTTCCTGCGGCTGCAGACGACGGGGGCGTGCGAGATCGACCTGCCGGAGTGGCTGTTCGACCAGGACTACCCGGGGCACTACATGCGCCGCGTCCGCAACGTCTCGCTGTCCATCCCGTGCGTGGTGGGGCCGTACACCGGCGTGCACGCCCGGCTCACGCTGCTGTCCAGCACGACCCGCGTCCGGCCCGAACTGATCCGGCCGCCGGGGGAGTGCTGCCCGCCGGAGCACGACCGCGGCCACCGCCCGGACTGCCCGCCGTGCGGCCACGGCGCCGGCTGCGGGTGCCGTACGAGGTGCGGGTGCCGTACGGCCGCCGAGCCGCCCGGGGACGGCTACACGCTTCTGCCCGGCGACCCGCGCGCGGTGCGCGAGTACGCCGCCCGCGAGGCCGTCGCGACCTCCACCGGGCAGGCAGACCCGGGCGTGTTCGAGGTCAACTTCCGCGACGAGCGCTATCTGCCGTTCGAGTACCACGGCGCGGTGAGCCGGTGGCTGCTCGAACTCCCGCAGGAGAACAACCGGTTCGACCTCGCGACGGTCAGCGACGTGATCCTGCACCTCAACTACACGGCCCGCGAGGGCGGCGAGGCGCTGCGCGAGGCGGCGACCCGGGCGTCCCGCGACCGGCTGCCCGGCGACGGCCTGCGCGTCTTCGACGTCGAGCACGACCTGCCCGACGCCTGGTACGCGTTGCAGCGCCGCGACCGGCCGCGCACGCTGCCGCTCTCGCTGTCCCGCGCGATGTTCCCGTTCCGGCCGGACGGCGAGGGGCTGCGGGTCGAGGCGGTCGAGTTCTTCATCGAGGCCCCGCACGCCGACCCGAGCCACCACCACACCATCCGCTACCGCCCGCCCCGCGACCACGGCGGGCACGGGGGAGACGAGCGTCACCGGCAGGGCCGTCGTGAGGAGGCCGACGAGTTCGAGGAGGTCTCGTGCGTGGCCTCCGCCGACTGGCCGGGGCTGTTCCACGGCGTGCTGACCCGGGTCGGGCGAGGAGTTCTCACCGACCACGAGTCCTCGCTGGGCACGGTCGAGGTGCCGGACGCGTTCGGGCGGGTGTGCCGGGTGTGGCTGCTGTGCGGGTACGTCTCGACGGGGTGCGCGCCGGGACGCTGCGCCTGCCCCGGCGACGGCCGCCCCTGCGGGCACTGAGGGGGCCGCCGTGCAGCCTCTGCCCCCGCCGGGCGTCCCGGCCTCCGGCCCCGCGGCCTCCGCCTCCGGGACCGACGCCTTCCGGACGACCTCCGGAAGCACCTCTGGAACCACCTCCGGGACCGGTGCCCCGGGAACCGCGGCGGCCTCCGGGACGGAGGGCCCGGCGGCGCCCGTCCAGCCGGACAGCGCGGGTCCGTCCTGGCCGCAGGGCCCCGCCGCGCCGCCCGCCCTGTCCGTCCCCAAGGGCGGCGGCGCGATCCGCGGGCTCGGCGAGAAGTTCAGCGCCAACCCGGCCACCGGCACCGGCACGCTCACCGTGCCGATCCCCACCACCCCCGGCCGCTCCGGCTTCGGCCCGCGACTGGCCCTCCACTACGACTCGGTGGCCGGCAACGGCCCCTTCGGCCTCGGCTGGAACCTCGGCCTGCCCATGATCACCCGCAAGACCGACAAGGGCCTGCCCCGCTACCAGGACGCGCCCGCGGAGGGACGGACCGCTGGCGGAGACGGCTGCCAGGACGCCTTCGTGTCGGAAGGCGCCGCCGTAGGAGACCACCGGCAGGACGTGCCACCGGGCTCGGAAGGTCTCTGTGACGACGGTGAGGACGTGTTCGTGCTGTCCGGCGCGGAGGATCTCGTTCCCGTCCTCTCCCATGACGGTGGCCGGTGGCGTCGCCGCCCCGTGCACCGCATGGAGGGGGGCCGCCGCTATCGGGTGGAGCGGTACCGGCCGAGGGTCGAGGGGCAGTACGCACGCGTCGAGCGCTGGACCGCGGTCGAGAGCGGTGAGCAGCACTGGCGCACGATCACCGCGGACGGCGTCACCCACCACTTCGGGCTCACCGCGCACAGCAGGATCGCCGACCCCGCCGCCCCGGGGCGCGTCTTCACCTGGCTGCTGAGCCGCAGCCACGACACCGCGGGGAACCTGGTCGTCTACGAGTACAAGCCCGAGGACGACGCCGGCGTGGACGCCGACCTCCCGCACGAGCGCCGCCGCGCCCCGGCCGCCCGCACCGCCAACCGCTACCTGAAACGCGTCCGCTACGGCAACCGCACCCCTTACACCCCCGCCCCTGTCCCTGATCCGCACGAGTCCACCCCGCCGGACGGCCCCGTGTCAGGTGCCGTCCCGGTTCACGGGCCGCACGGGTCCGCTCCCAGGGGTGATGTCTCGTCAGGTCTCGCCCCCGTCGGGGACGGCGGCGGGCCGGCCGGGAGCGCCGGAGATGAGGCTCGCGGCGATGCGGGCGGGTGGCTGTTCGAGGTGGTGCTCGACTACGGGGAGCACGACGGGGACGCGCCGACGCCGCGCGAGGTCCGGGAGTGGGGCCGCCGGGCCGATCCGTTCTCCACCTACCGGGCGGGGTTCGAGGTGCGGGCCTACCGGCTGTGCCGGCGGGTGCTCATGTTCCACCACTTCCCCGACGAGCCGGGGGTGGGGGAGAACTGCCTGGTCCGGGCGACCGAGCTGGCCTACCGGGGCGATCCGGCCCGGGGCGAGCGGGTGCTGACCGTCCTGGAGGCCGTCCGCCCGTGGGGGTACCGCCGCCGCGATGACGGCGGCTACGTGCGGCGCGGCATGCCCCCGGTCGAGTTCGGCTACGAGACGCCCGGCGCCGACACCGGCCCGCACATCGCCGACCCCGGCCCCCTCGCCACCCTGCCCGGCGCCGAGTCCGTCCCGCCCGGCACGGTCCCGGCCCGGTGGGCGGACCTCGACGGCGACGGCCTGCCCGGCATCCTCGCCGACCAGGGCGGCACGTGGTTCTACGCGGCCAACCTCGGCGAGGGCAGGTTCGCCGCGCCCCGCCAGGTGGCCACGCTGCCGTCCGGGGCCGCGCTGCTCGGATGGCCGGCCGGCCCGGCCCTGCGGTCGGCCGCGCGCCGGGCCGCCACCTCGGCCACGGTCGCCGACCTGGACGGGGACGGCCGCCTGGAGTTCGTCCGGCTGTCCGGCCCCGCGCCGGGGTACGTCGAACGGGACGACAAGGGCGGCTGGTCCGCGTTCGTCCCCTTCGAGCGCCGTCCCACGGCGGACGTCACCGCCCCGTACACGCAACTGGCCGACCTGACCGGGGACGGCCTCGCCGACCTGCTCGTCACGCAGGACGACGGCGTCACCTGGTATCCGGGGCGCGGGCTCGCGGGCTTCGACCCGGCGCGGCGCGCCTTCTTCGCCGGCGACGACCCGCTGACGGGCGTGCGGGAGCCGTTGCTGCTGCGCACCGACCCGACCGAGGCGGTGTACCTGGCGGACATGTCGGGCGACGGGCTGAACGACCTGGTGCGGGTGCGCCCGGGGGAGGTGCGCTACCACCCGAACCTGGGGTACGGCCGGTTCGGCCCGGCGGTGGTGATGGACCACTCCCCGTGGCTGGACGGGCCCGGCGCGTTCGACCAGCGCCGCGTGCGCCTGGCCGACGTGGACGGCTCGGGCACCACCGACCTGCTCTACCTGCACGCCGACGGCGTCCACATCTACCCCAACGCCGCGGGCAACGCCTTCACCGAGCGCCGCGTTCTCGGGCCGGGTTTCCCGCGCGCCGACTCCCTGGCCGACGTCGCCGTCCTGGACCTGCTCGGCCGGGGGACCGCCTGCCTGGTCTGGTGGAGCCCCGCGCCGGTGGAAACCGGGCGGCGGCTGCGCTACCTGGACCTCACCGGCGGCGTGAAGCCCCACCTGCTCACCCGGGTCCGCAACAACCTCGGCGCCGAGACGCTGCTGACGTACGCATCCTCGACCCGCTTCGGCCTGGCCGACCGCGCCGCCGGACGTCCGTGGCGCACGCGCCTGCCGTTCCCGGTTCACGTGGTGGAAAGAGTGGAGGTACGCGACCTGATCACCCGGACGCGCCGGGTCAGCCGGTACGTGTACCACGACGGCCGCTACGACGGCGAGGAACGCGAGTTCACCGGCTTCGGCATGGTCGAACAGTACGACGACGAGACGTTCCCGGGGCCGTCCGCCATCGCCGGTGGACTCCGGCCGCCGGAGCACCCGCGCAGCGGTTGGGACGCGCCGGGTACCGACCATGCGCGTACCGGCGAGGGCGTGGCGGGTCAGGGTGACGCGCGTACCGGTTGGGACGTGCCGGGCACGGGCCATGCGGGTACCGGCGGGGGGCTGCCGGGTACGGAGCGTTCGCTGCTTGGTGAGGTCACGTCCGAGCAGGTATCGCCGGATATGTCCGACCATGTCAGTGTTCCGCCGGTGCTGACCCGTACCTGGTTCCACACCGGTGACCCCCACCTGGCCCTGCCGGCCCCGTTCCCCGGCGACCCGCCCGTCCCCGGCGACGCGATCCCGTCCGCGGTGCGCCTGCCCGGCGGGCACGACGCGCCCTGGCCGGTGGGCAGAGAGGACGACCGGCAGGCCTGGCGCGCGCTGCGCGGCGTGGCCCTGCGCCGCGAGACGTACGGACTGGACGGGGCGGCGGCGCAGGAAGTGCCGTACGAGAGCGTCCATTCCGCCTACACCGTCGAACTGCTCCAGCCGAGGACGGCCGGGCAGCCGTACGCCGTGCTCGCCCGCCACCCCCGCGAGACCGTGACGGTACATCGGGAGCGGGGCGACGACCCCAGGATCGGCCACGAACTGGTGCTCGCCGTGGACGACTTCGGCCAGGCCACCCACACGCTCACCGCCGCCTACGGTCGTCGCCCTCACCGAGAGCGGCGCACCGGCCCCGAGCTGTCGTCCGAGGACGTGGCCCGGCAGCAGCGCACGCACCTCATGGAGCAGCGGACGGAGTACACCAACGCGGTGGACGGACCCGACGCCTACCGGACGCCGCAGCCGGCGCAGCGGCGCGAGGCCGAGATCCTCGGCCTCCGCCCCGCAGGCCCGCTGTTCACGATAGAGGCGCTAGCCACCGCGCTCGGCGACCCGGCGCGCCTGGAGAAGGTGCCTTTCACCGAATGGGACACCGGCGCGCGCCTGGAGGAGGTTCCGTCCGCTGAGTGCGATGCCGGCACACGTCCGGCTGCCCGCCCTGCCCGGCGCGAGGTCGGGCGGGCCCGCGTCTACTACCGCGCAGACGACCTCGGCGGACGGCTCCCGCTCGGCGTCCAGGAATCGCGCGGCCTGCCCGAGCAGGCGTACCGGCTGGCGCTGACCCCGGACGTGGTCCGCGCCCTGTACGGCGGCCGGGTGGACGACGCCGCGCTCGCCGCGGCCGGGTACGCCGCCGACGAGCACGGCTGGTGGACGCCGTCCGGCCGCGCCCGCTACGCCCCGCCCGGCGAGGACGAGCTCGCCGCCGCCGTGGCGCACTTCTTCGTGCCGAGGGTCTTCCTGGACCCGTTCGACACGGTGACCACGGTGGACTACGACCGCTACGACCTGCTTCCGCTGTCCACCCGCGACGCGCTCGGCAACGTGGCGAGCGCGGGCGAGCGCGACCCCGACGGCCGGGTGCGCGGCGGCGGCCTGGACTACCGGATGCTCCAGCCGCGTCTGGTCAGCGACCCGAACGGCAACCGCGTCGCCGTCGCATTCGACGCACTCGGCCTGGTCGCCGGAACCGCGATCCTCGGCCGCGCCGACGATCCGACGGGGGACTCGCTCGACGGCTTCGACCCCGACCCCGACGAGGTGGCCGTGCTCCGCTACTTCGCCGACCCGGGCGGCCTGGCCGGGCCGCTGCTGGGCCGGGCGACCGGCCGCCTGCTGACCGATCCGTTCGCCTTCGCCCGCAGTCGCGACGCCGCCCGCCCGCACCCTCCGGCCGCCGCCGCGCTGGCCCGCGAGCGGCACGCGGGCGACCTCGGCGGGGACTCCCCGATCCAGCAGACCTTCACCTACTCCGACGGGTTCGGACGCGAGATCCAGACCAAGAGTCCCGCGGAACCGGCTCCCGACCGGCCCGACCAGGCCCGATGGGCGGGCAGCGGGTGGACCGTGTTCACCACCAAGGGCAAGCCCCTGCGCACCTACGAGCCGTTCTTCTCGCCGACACACCTGTACGAACCGGACCGGCGGCACGGTGTGAGCTCGGTGCGCTGCTACGACGCCCTCGAACGCGTCGTCGCGCTGCTGCACCCGGACGGCACCTGGTCCAAGCAGGTCCTGACCCCGTGGCGGCAGGTCGCGTGGGACGTCAACGACACCGTGCTGCTCGACCCGGCGCGGGACCCGGACGTCGGCGGCCTGCTGGCCCCGCTGGTGCGGGCCGAGGAACGCGCGGGCTGGCGCCGCTGGTACCCGCCGCGCGCCTCCGGCGAGCTGGGGCCGCAGGAGCGGCGCGCCGCCCTGCTCGCGGCCGGGCACGCCGCGACCCCGGTCACCACCGACTTCGACGCGCTGGCCCGCGCCTGCCGCGTGGTCGCCCACAACCGCGTCGACCCGGACCCGCAAGGCCCGGCCGGCTCGCGGTCGTCCGGTTCAGCCGGCGCAGACTCCGCCGGCATGAGTTTCATCGGCGAGGATTTCCCCGGCGGGGACTTGGCCGGTACGGGGTTCACCGGCGCCGGCTCCACCGGCCGGGCGGGTGCCGTCGACGTGTGGTACGCGACGCGGAACCTGCTCGACGCGGAGGGGACGGTCCGCGTGGTCGTGGACCCGCTCGGCCGGACGGTCGCGCGCAACGACGTCGATCTGCTCGCCCGGGGCGGCCTCGTCGGGGACATGGACGCGGGCGAGCGCCGGCAGCTCCTGGACGTGACCGGGGTGCCGGTGATCACCTGGGACGCGCGCGGCCACCGCACCCGGGCGGAGCTCGACGCGCTGCGCCGCCCGGTGCGCTCGCTGGTGTCCGGCGGCTCCCTGACCGGCGAGATCCTGCGCGAGCTGGTCGTGTACGGCGAGAGCGTGCCCGGCGGGGAGCGGCGCAACCTGCGCACCCGGGTCGCCGAACGCCGCGACGGCGCGGGCGTCGCCACCTTCGACGCCTACGACGCGCAGGGCAACCTGTCCAGGACCACGCGGCGGCTGGCCACCGGCTTCCAGGACCTGCCCGACTGGTCAGCCGACGTCGAACTGGAGGAGCGCGTGTACGTGTCGCGCACCCGGCACGACGCGCTCAACCGCCCCGTCGAGCTCACCCTCCCGGACGGCACCGTCCAACGCCTCACCTACAACGCCGCCAACCTCCTGGAACGCCTGGACGCCACCCTCCCGGACACCCCGGCTCCGGCCGGCCCCGCATCCGACGCCCCCGACGGCGGCGCCCCGGGCGGTGGTGCCCCGGACGACGGCATCCCGGACGGCGACATCCCGGACGGCGACATCCCGGACGGCGGCGCCCCGGACGGCGGAGGCAGGTCGGACGAGGTGTTCGTCGCGGGGGTGGAGTACAACGCGCGCGGGCAGCGGGTGGAGATCCGGCACGGCAACGGGGTGAGGACGCGGTACACCTACGACCCGCGCACGTTCCGGCTGGTCCGGCAGCACACCAGCGCGGTCGCGGCCGGAGGGGCGCGGGCGCGCGGTCGCGCCGTTCTGCAGGACCTGAGGTTCTTCCACGACCCGGCGGGCAACATCGTCCGCGCCGAGGACCACGCGCGGCAGGACGTCTTCTTCCGCAACCGGCACGTCGAGCCGCACGCCTCCTACCGCTACGACGCGCTCTACCGGCTCGTCGAGGCGACAGGACGCGAGCACCTCGGCCAGGTCGGCGGCCCGCCCGCCCGCGCGGGGCTGAACCCCGTCCCGCACCCCGCCGACGGCGCGGCCCTCGCCCGGTACACCCAGCGCTTCCGGTACGACCCCGTCGGAAACCTGTTGCACGTCACGCACCGCAACGCGGCCGACTCCGCCGCCGGCTGGACCCGCGAGTACGTCTACGACCAGCCCAGCCGCCTGGAGCCCGAGCGCACGGCCAACCGGCTCGGCGCCGTCCGCGAAGGCGGGTCGCCCGGCGGTCACCCATCGACCCACGGCGGGCACCGGTTCTCCTACGACGAGCACGGCAACACCGTCCACCTGCCCGGTGTGGGGGACCTGACGTGGACGCCCGAGGACCAGATCACCCGGGTCTCGCGGGCGGCCGACGGCGGCACGCAGGCCACGTACTACGTCTACGACGCGGGCGGGCGGCGGGTCCGGGCGGTCACCACCCGCACGTCGTCCTCCGGGCCGCCGCGCCCGGTGAGTGAGCGCGTCTACCTGGGCGGGTACGAGATCGGCCGGGCGTTCACCCCCGGCGGTGACGAGGAGGTGCGGCGCGACACCGTCCACGTGCTGGACGGCGAGCGGCGGGTCGCGCTGGTCGAGACCCGCGCGGCCGGGCGCGACCGCGGGCCGGCGCGGCTGGTCAGGTACCAGATGGACGACCAGCTCGGCTCCGCGCGGCTGGAGCTGGACGCCGAGGCGCGCGTGCTGTCGGCCGAGGAGTACCACCCGTACGGCACCACGGCGCTGTTCGCCGCGGCGTCCGGCGTCGAGGCGCCCAAGCGGTACCGGTACACCGGCAAGGAACGTGATCCCGAGACCGGCCTGTACTACTACGGGGCGCGCTACTACGCCCCGTGGCTCGGCCGGTGGGTGAGCTGCGACCCGGCGGGCCTCACCGCCGGGCTGAACCGGTACGAGTACGTCCAAGGGCGTCCGATCATCGCCAACGACCCGGACGGGGCGTTCCTCAACTTCATCGTGCAGGCCGTGGTCGGGGCGGCGATCGGCGCCGTGGTCGGCGGCGGGGTCGAGGCGATCCGGCAACTCGTCACCGAGGGCAGGATCAGCGACTGGGGACGGGTCGGGGCGGCGGCGGCCGGAGGCGCCGTCACCGGGGCCATCGCCGGGCTGACCGGCGGCGCGAGCCTCGGCGTGCAGGCGGCGGGGGTCGCGGTGGGCGCGGCGGCCGGCGGCATCGTGACCCGGGCGATCAACGGGGAGCGGCAGACGGTGGGGGCCGTGGTGGTGGACGCGGCCATCGGCCTGGTCACGTTCGGTGTGATCAAGGGCGCGGGCGCCGGGATACGCGCGCTCCGCGCTCCGGCGGCGTCCGGCGCGGCGGCGGGCGGGGCGGCCGCGGGCGGCGAGGCGGCGGCGGGGCGCGCCGCGGGAGGGACCGGCGGGTCGGGCGCGCGCGGCGTCGCCACCCGCGCGGCGGCGGGGGAGATCCCGCCGAAGCCGTCCGTGCCGCCGTGGCCGCAGCAGTTCAAGAACCTCAACGAGTTCGGGAAGGCGTTCGGCTGGGGCAGCCAGCTCAGCCGGGAGGAGTCCCGCGCCCTGGCCCGGGCGTTCCCGCAAGGACGGCTCCAGGAACTCGGGGTCACGCGGGAGATGCTGGAGCAGTGGCGGTCCTTCTACCGGTACCTGGAGAGGTTCGAGCCGCGCAACCCGACCGCGCCCGGGCGGGCCGCGTTCCTGGACGAGCTCATGACGCGGTTCTTCCCCACGCCGGGGCAGGCGGCGGCCGGCGCGGCGGCGCCCGCGGCGGCGGCGGGCGTCGCGCCCGGGGCGCAGCGCCACGAGGACGACGACGCGGCGCCGGCGGGTCCGGCGAGCGCGGCGTCGCCCGGTGGCGGCGCTCAGCCGGGCGCCGGGCAGGCGGGTCAGCCCGGGGCGCCCGGGGGCCGGTCCGGCGGTGGAGGGGCGGCGGGCCAGGGCGAGCGCGGCTCCGACGGGGCGCCGCTCCAGCTTCGCCGCCGCCTGGACAGCCCGGGCGGGTCCAGGATCCAGCTCTTCCCCGGAACCTGGAACGGCCCGGCCACCACGCCGAACCCGCGCGCCGTGGAACCCGCCCCCGCCACTCCCGTCCTGGAACTCAGGTTCTGAGCACCCGCGCCGGAGGACCGGGGCCAGGAGCCCCGGTCCTCCGGCCGGCCGCGCGGGCGGCTCCGCGGCGCTTCGCGGTGCCGGGCAGGACGATCTCGATCAGAGCGCGCGCTCGTGCTTCAGCAGCCATTCCTTGACGTGCGGGCCGTAGTAGTAGCCGCCGAAGCCGCCCACCTGGGGCAGGACGCGGTGGCAGGGGACGAAGGGAGCGATCAGGTTCTGGGCGCACGCCGATCCGGCCGCGCGTGCGCCCGTCCTCGGCAGCCCGGCCCGCTCGGCGAGCTGGGCGTAGCTGACGGTCGTCCCGGCGGGGACGGCGCGCAGGGCCGTGAGCAGCCGCTGCCGGGTGGGCGTGCCGGGCTGCTCGGCCAGAACGGCGTCCAGCGCGAACAGGTCGCCGTCGAAATAGTTCCGCACGGCCTCGGCGGGCTTGCCGAGGTCGTCCACGACCCGCAGGGGCAGCACCTTGAGCGCGGGGGAGAGCCGGGCGAACATCTCGCCGGGGTCGGCGGTGAAGCCGGCGGCGACCAGCACGTCCC
Organism: Sphaerisporangium siamense; assembly: GCF_014205275.1. Lineage (NCBI taxonomy): Bacteria > Bacillati > Actinomycetota > Actinomycetes > Streptosporangiales > Streptosporangiaceae > Sphaerisporangium > Sphaerisporangium siamense. Next base: position 8,256,855 of record NZ_JACHND010000001.1, on the reverse strand, counting down.
CGCGGACCAGCAGCGACAGCGGGCCGACCGGGGTGGGCAGGACCTGGGCGTCGATCGTCATGGCGAGCTCCAAAGGTGGGTGGCGGCGTACGCCCGCCAGGGGCGCCACCGTTCGATGTCGTCTTCGGTGATGCCGAGGGCCTTCATCGCCTTGCGCAGTCCGAGGTCGCCCGCGGGCCAGGCGTCGGGGTCGCGCAGGGCGCGCATCGCGATGTAGCCGGTTGTCCACGGGCCGATGCCGGGGACGGCCATCAGCCGCGCGGCGGTCTCGGCCGGGTCGGCGCCGCCGTCCAGGTGGATCTCTCCGGCGGCCGTCTTCTCGGCGAGGATCTTGAGGGTCTCGATCCGCCGCCCGGTCAGCCCGAGCCCGGTCAGGTCGGCCTCGGCCAGCCGGGCCGCGCTCGGGAACAGCAGGTGCGGCCGGTCGGCGGCGACCTGCACACCCTCGGCCGCCTCTCCACGCCCGAGCCCGTGCGCGTGCCTGTCCGAGGGGCCGTCCGCGAGCCCGTCCGAGGGGCCGGCCATGGGCTTGTCCGAGAGGCCGGCCGCGGGTTCGTCCGAAGGGCCGTTCGTGTGTCTGTCCGCCGGGCCGTCCGGAGGGCCGTCCATGGGGGTGATGTCGCAGGGTTTGGCGGGGGAGCCGGCGCGGGCGGCGATGCGGCCGAGCAGCGTCCTCGCCCCGGCCACGGACACCTGCTGGCCCACCACCGCGCGCACCGCGAGCTCGAACCCGTCGAACGCGCCCGGCACGCGCAGCCCCGGCCGCCGTTCGACCAGCGGGCGCAGCGCGGTCGTGCGCAGCGCGTCGGCGATCGCGCCCGGGTCGGCGTCCAGGTCGAGCAGGCGGCGGCAGCGCGCGACGATCCTCGCCAGGTGGCGGGTGTCGTCCAGCGTCACCGAGAGCTTGACGTGGCCGGCCGCGGGGGTCAGCGTGATGATCCCCCCGGGGACCGCCCGGCGGTACAGCGTGCCGGTCGCGTACTCCACGCCGGGGACGGCCCGCGCGGCGAGGAACGCCAGGAGGGCCCCGGCGTCGTAGGGGTCGCGGTGGGCGAGCCGCAGCGTGAGCGTGGCGGGCGTGCCCTGCACGGGGGGCCTGGGCGCTCTGGACAGGGGGCCGGAGGCGGCGCGCAGCTCGCCGGGCGCGAACCCGTACGCCTCCTTCATGGTCGCGTTGAACTGCCGCACGCTGCCGAACCCGGCGGCGAACGCCACGTCGGTGATCGGCAGGGAGGTCTCGGTCAGCAGTTGCTTGGCCAGCAGCAGCCGCCGGGTGCGCGCCACGGCCAGCGGCCCGGCGCCGAGACGGGCGGTGAACAGGCGGAGCAGGTGGCGCTCGGTCACGTGGAGGCGGTCGGCGAGCCCGGCCACGCCCCACTCGTCGGCCACCCCGTCGTCGATCAGTCGTAGGGCCCGTCCGACCAGGTCGGCGGCCACGTCCCACCCCGGGTCGCCCGGGCTGAGCTCGGGACGGCACCGGCGGCACGGCCGGAAGCCGGCCGCCTCGGCCGAGGCGGCGTGCCGGTAGAACCGGACGTTCTGCCGCGCCGGGGTCCGCGCGGGGCAGATGGGGCGGCAGTAGATCCCGGTCGAGGTCACGGCCGTGAAGAAGCGGCCGTCGAACCGCGTGTCCCGCGCGCTGACCGCCCTGTAGCAGGAGTCGAAGTCCAGCATCTGATGTGGGGTCACGAACATGACGATATGCGCTGCTCCACGGCGGTCGCTGGCGGAAATCGGACCTCGCCGTGGATCACGTCGCCGTCACTTGGTGGAGATGCCGACCCCCAGGTCGAACTCGCGGTAGACGCGCGCCCAGAAGCCGTCGCGCAGCCAGACCCGGGCCTCGGGGTAGGGGCGCAGCGAGTGCCCGAGCTCCTTCTCGGCCTCGATGAGCAGCTCGGTGTCGATGACGGTGGGCAGCAGCGGGCCGGGGAGCAGGTCGCGGATGTTGTCGCGCCCGCGGGTGAGGATCCACTTCTGGGCGACGTGCTCGCCGACCTCCTCGACCCTCGGGCGGCTCGGGCCGAGCTTGGTGACCTGGCCGGGCTGCTTGACCGGCGCCTTGGGGCTGATCGGGGTCCGCCCGGCGAAGACCTGGGCGGGCGAGGGCGGCGAGGGCGGGGCGGCGGGGACGACCTGGGTGGCGCGGCTGAAGTAGGGGCGCAGGAAGTCGGCGCCGAGCTCCTCGACGGTGTCGGACTCCCAGACGAGGCGTTCCGCCTGGTTGGTCCCGTAGGGCGGCTCGACGCCCCACAGGTGGATGCGCACTCCGAAGGTCTGCGCGGCCTCCACGGCGGGGACCATGTCCTCGTCGCCGGCGATCAGGACGGTGTCGCTCACCGCGTGGTGGCGGGCCAGTGCCTCAAGGTCGCTGCGGATCTGCGCGTCGACGCCCTTCTGCTGCCCGCGGGCGTTGAGGTTGCCGAGCCGTACCTTCACCCAGGGGAGCTGGGCGATGACCCGCTGGTCGACGGTCGGCACGCGGTCACGGGCGGCGTCGTACCAGTAGACGCGCAGGAGCTCTCCCGGAATCCGCTCCATGGCGTGCTTCTTGAGTGCTTGGATGAGCTCGTCGGCGGCGACGCGGTATTCCTTGCGCTCCTTGGCGCCCAACAGGACCTCGCCCGCCGCCGCGTAGAGGTACCCGACGTCCACGAGGACGGCGTATTTCGCCGCTACGGGATGCGGTGTGAGGTCCGGGATTGCCATGCTTCTCCTCCAGGGCCTCGTCTCAGGCGATGATCGGCTGACTATATTCCCCCATTTCTAGATAGTCCCAACTCTTGGCTCGCTTGACACCCACTTCCAAAGATCTAATGGGGCCGTGAGCTCGCCCGCCACGCCCCTGAGCCCGAGGTCAGCGCTGTTCTCATCTGGTAAGCGGGCTTACGCCACAATCCTGGCTTTTGCGGGGGTTGGGGGGAAGTGGCGGCTCTTGCGGAGACTGCGATGACGAGCGCGGCCACCTCTTCCGGCGTGGCCGCGCCGTGCACGATCGTGAGGTAGGGATGGTCCATGCGGCTCTCCTACAGCGGGATGTTGCCGTGCTTCTTCGGCGGCAGCGCGGCGCGCTTGTTGCGCAGCGCCCGCAGCGCCCGGACGATCTGGACGCGGGTGTGCGAGGGGCGGATCACCGCGTCCACGTACCCCCGCTCGGCCGCCAGGTAGGGGTTCGCCAGCGTGTCCTCGTAGTCGGCGATCAGCCGGGCACGCTCCCCCTCCGGGTCGTCGGCCGTGGCCAGCTCGCGGCGGTACAGGATGTTCACCGCGCCCTGCGCGCCCATCACCGCGATCTGCGCCGTCGGCCAGGCCAGGTTGACGTCCGCGCCGAGGTGCTTGGAGCCCATGACGTCGTAGGCGCCGCCGTACGCCTTGCGGGTGATCACGGTGACCAGCGGCACCGTCGCCTCGGCGTAGGCGTACAGCAGCTTGGCCCCACGCCGGATGATGCCGTTCCATTCCTGGTCGGTGCCGGGCAGGAAGCCGGGCACGTCCACGAAGGTCAGCACCGGGATGTTGAAGGCATCGCAGGTGCGGACGAACCGGGCGGCCTTCTCGGAGGCCGCGATGTCCAGCGTGCCCGCGAAGCTCATCGGCTGGTTGGCGACCACGCCGACCGAGTGTCCCTCGACCCGGCCGAACCCGACCACGATGTTCGGCGCGAACCCGGCGTGGATCTCCAGGAACTCGCCGTCGTCCAGGACGTGCTCGATCACCGTGTGCATGTCGTACGGCTGGTTGGCCGAGTCCGGGATCAGGGTGTCCAGCTCGTGGTCCAGGTCGGTGACGGTCAGGTCCGCCGGGGCGTCGAAGACCGGCACCTCGTCCAGGTTGTTGGACGGCAGGTACGACAGCAGGGCGCGGGCGAACTCCAGGCAGTCGGCCTCGTCCGCGGCCTCGTAGTGCGCGACGCCCGACCGGGAGTTGTGGGTGTGCGCCCCGCCGAGCTCCTCGAACGTGACCTCCTCGCCGGTCACGGTCTTGATCACGTCGGGGCCCGTGATGAACATGTGCGACTTCTCGCGCACCATGAGCACGAAGTCGGTGAGCGCGGGGGAGTACACCGCGCCGCCCGCGCACGGCCCCATGATCAGGGAGATCTGCGGGATCACGCCCGAGGCGTGCACGTTGCGCTTGAAGATCTCGGCGTAGAGCCCCAGCGAGACCACGCCCTCCTGGATGCGGGCGCCTCCGGAGTCGTTGATGCCCACCACCGGGCAGCCCGTCTTCAGGGCGTGGTCCATGACCTTCACGATCTTCTCGCCGAAGACCTCGCCGAGCGAGCCGCCGAACACCGTGAAGTCCTGCGCGAAGACCGCGACCGGGCGGCCCGCCACCGTGCCGTGGCCGGTGACCACGCCGTCGCCGTACGGCCGCTCGCGGTCCAGGCCGAAGTTGGACGACCTGTGCCGGGCCAGCTCGTCGAACTCCACGAACGAGCCCTCGTCCAGAAACTCGATCACCCGCTCGCGCGCGGTCATCTTGCCCTTGGCGTGCTGCTTCTCCACCGCGCGCGCGGAACCGGCGTGGGCGGCCTCGTCGAGGCGGCGCTCCAGGTCGGCGATCTTGCCCGCGGTGGTGTGCAGGTCGACGCCTTCGATGTGGGGCACGGGCTCAGCGCTCATGCCCGTAGGTTAGTCCTCCGGCGGGCGCCGCCGTCGCACGGAGTCGCCGTACGCGGCGCGCGGCTAGAGTGACGGACATGACCGACCTCGCCGGCGCGCCCGGTCCCGTGGAGCCCGGCGGGTCGCCCCCGGCCGTCCGCACGCGCGGCCTGTTCAAGCGGTTCGGCGCGCAGGTCGCGGTCGCCGGAGTCGACCTGGTGGTGCCGCGCGGCGGCTTCGCCGGCCTCGTCGGGCCGAACGGCGCGGGGAAGACCACCACCCTCAGCATGATCACGGGCCTGCTGCGGCCGGACGGCGGCACCGCCGAGGTCGCGGGCGTGGACGTCTGGCGGGACCCGGTCGCGGTGAAGTCCCAGGTCGGGGTGCTCCCCGAGGGGCTGCGCCTGTTCGAGCGGCTGTCCGGGCGCGAGCTGCTGTCCTACAACGGCCAGATCCGCGGCATCCCCAAGGACGAGGTCGCCCGGCGCGCGGAGGAACTGCTCAAGGTCATGGACCTGACCGGGGCGGCCGACAAGCTCGTGGTCGACTACTCGACCGGCATGCGCAAGAAGATCGGCCTGGCCGCCGCCCTGCTGCACAACCCGAAGGTGCTCTTCCTCGACGAGCCCTTCGAGGGCGTCGACCCGGTCAGCGCCAACACGCTGGTCGAGGTGCTCCGGCGCTACACCGCCTCCGGCTCGACGATCGTGTTCTCCAGCCACGTCATGGAGCTGGTCGAGCGGCTGTGCGACTGGGTGTCGGTGATGAACCTCGGGCGCATCGTCGCCCAGGGGCCCCTCGCCGAGGTCCGCGGCGGCGGCACGCTCAACGCGGCGATCCTCGACCTGGTCGGCGCGCGCGGCAACGGCGAGGAGGGCCTGTCGTGGCTCGGCTCTTCATCCGGCTGAAGCTGCGCCTGATCGCGGGCAACCTGCGCGGCGACCTCATGCGCCAGGTGGGCTTCATGGTCACGCTGGCCGGCGCTCTGATCGTCGGCTGCGGCGGGCTCCTGCTGATGAGCCTGCTGCGCCTGGCGCCCCCGGACGTCGCGCTCGACGTCGGCGTCGTGACGTTCACCGGGCTCACGATCGTCTGGATCGTCGCCCCGCTGATGGCCTTCGGCGTGGACGAGACCCTCGACCCCGCGCGGCTGGCGCTGTTCCCGCTGACGCCCCGGCAGATGGCCGCCGGCATGTTCGCCGCCTCGGCCGCCGGCCCCTGGCCGCTCGCCTCGCTGCTCGTCCTGCTGGGGGTCGTGGCGGGACTGGCCCGCGGGGTCACGGGCCTGCTGCTCGGCCTGGTCGCCGTCGTCCTGCAAGGGGCGCTGTGCCTGGTCGCCTCGCGGGCGGTCACCACGGCGCTGTCGCGCCTGCTGCGCAGCAGGCGGGGCCGCGACCTGCTCGCCCTCGGCGTGGTCGCCGTCATCCTGCTGAGCCAGCTCCCGAACCTGCTGCTCAGCCGCGGGTACGGCGAGGACGCCCGCGCGATGCTGGCCGGGCTCGCGGGCGTGGTCCGCTGGGGGCCGCCCGGCATGGCCGCGCACGCCATCGCGGACGGCGGGCCGGCCGGCCTGGCGGAGCTCGCCGCGGTCGCCGTGGTCGTGCTCGCCTTGGCCTGGGTGTGGATCCGGGTCCTCCGGAACGCCATGGTCACCGCGGACGCCTCCACACAGGCGGGCGCGGTGCGCGGCGACCGCCTGGAAGGGCTGCTGCCCGGCGGGCCGCTCGGCGCCGTCGTGGCCAAGCAGCTCAAGTACCTGCGCCGCGAGCCCCGGGGCCGCATGGGCTGGCTGGCGGCGGTCGGCGTCTCCGCGGTGATCATCTTCACCACCAGCGGCGGGGCCGCGGAGGCGATGCCCACCTGGAGCGTCGTCGGCCCCGTGTGCGTGGCGGCGCTGATGATCGGGCTCCAGTCCGCCAACCTCTTCGGCGTCGACGGCGGCGCCCTGTGGATGCACGCGCTCGCCTTCTCCACCGCCCGCGAGCTGCGCACCGACCTCGCCGGGCGGCAGTTCGCCGTCGCGCTCGTCGGCGTCCCGCTGCTGGCCGTGCTGTCCCTCGCCGCCGCGCTGGTCGCGGGTGACCTACCCGCGCTGCTGCCCGCCCTGCTCGCCGGCACCGGCCTGCTCCTGATCGGCCTGGGCGTGGGCGCGCTGGTCAGCGTGCTGCTGCCGTACACCTTCCCCGAGCGGGTGAACGCCTTCTCCGGCGCGGCGCCGGGCCAGGGCCCGCTGGCGATGGCCGGCTCGTTCGGCGCCATGACCGCCACCGGCGTGCTGGCCTTTCCGGTCCTGCTGCCGGTCATCGCCGGTGTGGGCTGGGTCGCCGCCCTCGGCGTCGCCTACGGCCTCGGGATCGCGTTCGGCGGGCGCGTGCTCGCCGCCTCGATCGGGTACGACCGCCTGCCGGAGATCTTGAACGCGGTCTCCCGCCCCGCCTGAGGCATCGGCACATTGGTCTAGTCCAATAGGTGAGACGGTGTCCGGTCTCGGGCGGCGAATGGATACCCTTCGTGCTATGGCCGCCACCGCATCCCAGCAGGCAGACCGTTCCTCCGCCGAACGGAACAGCGCCGTCTCCGAGATGCCCGACGAGCTGCGCGCCGACGTGCGCATGCTCGGTGAGTCGTTGGGCCGGGTGATCGCCGAGGACGGCGGGCCCGATCTGTTGTCCGATGTCGAACGCCTCCGCAAAGCCGTGATCGCCGCGCGCAGGCGAGAGGTCTCCGTGGACGAGGTGGCCGCCATGGTCGCCGCCTGGCCGATCGAGCGCAGCGTGCAGATCGCCCGGGCCTTCACCTGCTACTTCCACCTCGTCAACCTCGCCGAGGAGCACTACAGGATCCGCATCCTGAGGTCCAGGGACACCGGCGACTCCACCGTGCCCGACTCCCTGGCCCAGGCCGTCGCCGAGCTGAAGCACGACCTCGGCGACGAGGAGCTGAGCCGCCTCATCGCCGACCTCGAATACCGCCCCGTGCTCACCGCCCACCCCACCGAGGCCCGCCGCCGCGCGGTCGCCACGGCCATCCAGCGCGTCAGCGCCCAGCTCGCCGAGTACAACGCCCCCGACCGCGGAGCCCAGGAACGGCAGGAGGCCCGCCGCCGCCTGCTGGAAGAGATCGACCTGCTGTGGCGCACGGCCCAGCTCCGGCACACCAAGCTGGACCCGCTGGACGAGGTCCGCACCGCCATGTCCGCCTTCGACGAGACGCTGTTCCGCACGGTCCCGCGTGTCTACCGGGCCCTGGACACCGCGCTCGCCGGCGGCTCAGGCACCCGCGAGCCCCGCGCCAGGGCGTTCATCCGCTACGGAAGCTGGATCGGCGGCGACCGGGACGGCAACCCCAACGTCACCGCCCGCGTCACCCGCGAGGCCGTGCTCATCCAGGCCGACCACGTGCTCACCGCCCTGGAGAACGCCGCCACCCGCATCGGGCGCGCCCTCACCGTCGCCGCCACCTACGGCCCTCCGGGCCAGGACCTCGCCGGCCTGCTCGCCCAGGCCGCCGACGACCACCCCGAGCTGGCCTCCGAGCTGGCCACCCGCGCGCCCGGCGAGCCGCACCGCCAGTGGCTGCTGTTCGTCGCCGCGCGCATCGCCGCGACCCGCCGCCGCGACCTCGACCTCGCCTACCGCTCGCCCGAGGAGCTCCTGCGCGACCTGCGGGCCTGCCAGGCGTCCCTGGTCGCCGGCGGTGCCGCGCGCCAGGCGTACGGCGAGCTGCAGCACCTGATCTGGCAGGTCGAGACGTTCGGGTTCCACCTCGCCGAGCTGGAGGTCCGCCAGCACTCCCAGGTCCACGCCACCGCCCTTGAGGAGGTCCGGGCGGGGAAGACCTCCGAGCGCACCGAGGAGGTCCTGGCGACGATCCGTATGATCGCCTGGATCCAGGAGCGCTTCGGGCCCCGCGCCTGCCACCGCTACGTCGTGTCCTTCACCCGGTCCTCCGAGGACATCGCCGCCGTCTACGAGCTGGCCGAACACGCCCTCGGCGCCCGCGCGCCCGTCCTCGACGTCGTCCCCCTGTTCGAGTCCGGGGAGGACCTGGCCAACTCCGCGGACGTGCTCACCGGCATGCTCGCCCTGCCCGCCGTCCAGCGGCGCCTGGCCGAGGGCGGGCGGCGCCTGGAGGTCATGCTCGGCTACTCCGACTCCGCCAAGGAGCTCGGCCCCGCCGCCGCCACCCTCAAGCTCTACGACGCCCAGGCCGAGCTGGCCGCGTGGGCGCTCGCCAACGACGTCCGTCTCACGCTCTTCCACGGCCGCGGCGGCGCGCTCGGCCGGGGCGGCGGCCCCGCCAACCGCGCCGTGCTCGCCCAGGCCCCCGGGTCGGTCGCGGGCCGCTTCAAGGTCACCGAGCAGGGCGAGGTCATCTTCGCCCGGTACGGCCACCCGGCCATCGCGCTGCGCCACATCGAGCAGGTCACCAACGCCGTCCTGCTCGCCTCCACCCCCTCGGTCGAGGCCCGCACAGGCGACGCCGCGGCCCGCTACCGCCTGCTGGCCGAACGCGTGGCCTCCGCCTCCGAGCGCGCCTACCGCTCCCTGACCGAGGCGCCCGGGTTCCCCGAGTGGTTCGGCCTGGTCAGCCCGCTGGAGGAGATCGGCTCCCTGCGCCTCGGCTCCCGCCCGGCCCGGCGCGGCCTCGGCGCTCCCAAGTCCCTGGACGACCTGCGGGCCATCCCCTGGGTCTTCGCCTGGGCCCAGACGCGCGTCAACCTCCCCGGCTGGTACGGCCTCGGCAGCGGCCTCCTCGCCGCCACGAGAACCGCCGACGACTCGGGGACCGCCGAGCGGCCCCAGGCCGGGCCGGACGAGCGGCCCGAGATCGGGCCGGGCATCGAGGAACTGCGGCGCGCCTACCGCGAATGGCCGCTGTTCGCCTCGCTCCTGGACAACGCCGAGATGTCCCTGGCCAAGACCGACCGCCAGATCGCCGCCCGCTACCTCGCCCTCGGCGGCCGCCAGGACTTCGCCGACCAGGTCCTCGCCGAGTACGACCTGACCCGCGAGCTGGTCCTGGCCGTCACCGGCCACTCCCGTCTGCTGGAGAGCAGGCGCGTCCTCTCCCGGGCCGTCCAACTCCGCGACCCCTACGTCGACGCCCTCTCCCACCTCCAACTCCGCGCCCTCTCCTCCCTCCGCTCCCCCGACGACCTCCCCGACGACGAACGCGAACGTCTGGAAACCCTCCTCCTCCTCACCGTCAACGGCGTGGCCGCCGGCCTCCAGAACACCGGCTGACCTGGTCGGTGCCTCGTGACGATTGGTCAACCATCGGCCAACAGAGAGTCGCGAAACAGCCTGCGAGTTGACCTCGCCTCCAGTAATCTTCTATAAAGAAGGTACTGCTCCCCGCCGTTCGGGCCATGCCTGAACTGGCGGGGATTATTTTTTTTTGGGGCATCGTGGCCGATCGAGTGATCCTGTTCCTTGATTACCAAAATGTCTATAAAGGAGCCCGATCCTGCTTTCATCCTGGCGTGGCGGCATCGCATACGTATGGGCAGGTGCATCCCATCCGACTCGGTCGCGCGTTGGTCGAGAACAGCCCCTACCAGCGGGAACTGGTCGAGGTCCGGGTCTACCGGGGCAGACCCGCGGCGAACCGCGACCCCAAAGGGTATGGCGCATGTATGCGTCAACTCCGGAGCTGGGCGACGGACTCCCGGGTCGAACCCATCACCCGGAGTCTGCGCTATCCGCGCGGATGGCCTGATCGCTGTCAACCTGGGGACAAACCGCAGGAAAAGGGCATTGATGTGGCGCTGGCCATTGATTTCGTCAGGCTCGCGATGGAAGGCCGTTATGACGTCGGCATTCTGATGTCCACGGACACAGACCTCAAGCCCGCCCTGGAGATCGTCGATTCCATGCGTGGAACGGGAGGGCCCCGTCCAGAGGTCGCGGCGTGGAGCGGTGACCGCACGCACACCAGGCGTCTCGCGATCTCAGGGGCCAACATCTGGTGTCACTGGCTGGACGCGGACGTGTACAAACAGGTGAGAGATCTCACCAACTACGCCGTGAAATCGTGAGCGCGGCGGCTCATGGGGTGATGACCCGTTCCTGGCCGGTGTAGATGTTGAAGCGTTCCTCTCTGAGGAAGCCGATGAGGGTCAGGGCGAAGTCGTGGGCCAGGGCTACGGCCAGGGACGAGGGGGCCGAGACGCCGCAGACCATGGGGAGGCCGGCGGAGAGGGCCTTTTGCATGATCTCGTAGCTGGTGCGGCCGCTCACCATGAGGATGGAGGAGGTGAGCGGGAGGCGGCCCGAGAGGAGGGCCCAGCCGATCAGCTTGTCCACGGCGTTGTGGCGGCCGACGTCCTCGCGGAGGGCGAGCAGGGAGCCGTCCGGGGTGAACAGGCCGGCGGCGTGCAGGCCGCCGGTCTTGCCGAAGATCCCCTGGGCCTTCCGCAGGCGCCGGGGCAGCTCGTACAGGGTCTCGGCCGGGACGGGCGGGAAAGAGGCGGGCGTCGTGCGGGGAAGGGTGGCCTGGCGGGCGCGCAGGGCGTCCAGGCTGGCCGTGCCACAGACCCCGCAAGCGCTTGACGTCATGAAATGCCGGTGCATGTTGGGCAGTTCAGGCAACACCGGGCTGTCCAGGCGAACCGTCACGGTGTTGTAGCGCGCCTCCGGCGGGAGGTCCTCGTCCGTGCAGTAGGCGATCGAGGCGATGGCCGCCGAGGTGACGGTGTTCCGCGGATCGGGGTGGACGATGCCCTCGGCGGCGAGGAAGCCGGCGGCGAGTTCGAAGTCGGCGCCGGGAGTGCGCATGGTGACGGCCAGGGTGCGGGTCCGGCCGCCCGCGGTGATCCTGATCTCCAGCGGCTCCTCCGTGGCGAGGTCGTCGCGCCGGTCCCGCGCGGACGTCCCCGACACCTCGCGCACCCGCACCCGGGTCGTGGGCCCGGGACGTACGCCGCCCGCCGATCGCAGCGGAGTCTCGGCGTCATCCTCCGAAGCGGGCGGGAGCGCGGCCGTCCGCTGGTGGCCGGGGGCGCCGGCTCCCCGTGCGCCCTCCGGGGGTGGCCGGTGAGCGTGGGGAGCGCGTTCTCCGGTGGTCATGCGCCGGCCTTGCGGAGGGTCACCACGGCGTTGTAGTCGGGGATGCGGGCGTCGGGGGAGCGGCGCGAGGCGTCCAGCAGGACGTTGCCCTCGGGCCAGTGGATCTGCAGGTTGCCGGGGGTCAGCGGGGCCCGCAGCACGCGCCCGGTGAAGCGTCCCGCGGCCCCGGTCAGCTCCACCCGCTCGCCGTCGGGCAGTCCGAGCCGGTCGGCGTCGTAGGGGCTGATCAGGACGGCCTCGCGGGTCGCGCCGTTGAAGCCGTCGCGCCGCTCGTGGACCATGCTGTTGAACTGCTTGCCGCGCCGCGTGGCCACCATGAACGAGCCGTCCGGCCGTTCCAGCGCCGGGATCGCCACGGCGGAGAAGCGGCCGAGGCCGTCCGGGGTGGGGAAGCGCCCGCCGGGGCACAGGTGCCGCCCGCCGTACTGCACGTTGTCCCCGAACTCGGCGAGCCCGGCGATGCCCGCGTAGGACGGCACCGCGGCCTCGATGTCGCGCCGGATCTCGGGCGTGCCGCCGGGGTAGCGCACCCGGTCGGCGAGCTCGGGCCGGGCGCGGGCGGCCAGCTCGGTGAAGATCTTCCACTCGGGCCACGCCTCGCCGACGCGCGGCCCCTCGATCTCCGGGGAGAAGATCACGCGGCGCTCGGTGGAGGTCTCGGTGACCCCGCCCGCCATCTCGTACCGGGTCTGCGCGGGGAGCAGCAGCACGTCGCCCTCGGACTCCACCAGCATCTGGCTGGACAGGACGATGTCGATGTGGACGCGCAGCGACAGCCGGGACAGCGCCTCGCGGCAGTACTCCGGGTCGGGGAGGACCTCCAGGAAGTTGCCGCCCGAGGAGATCAGCGCGTCCAGCTCGCGCGCGTGCGCGGCGTCGATCATGTCGGTGGCGGTCAGCCCGGGGGTGGTGGGCACCTCGAAGCCCCACTTCCGGCTGAACGCCTCGGCGTTCTCCGGCGTGACGGGCAGGCCGCCGGGCAGCCCGGTCGCGTACGCGCCCATCTCGGCGCCGCCCTGCACCCCGCTGTGCCCGCGGATCGGCATGAGCCCGCAGTTGTCGCGCCCGACGAAGCCGCGCGCCAGCGCGAGGTTGACGATGGCGCGGACGTTGTCCTCGCCGTAGGTGTGCTGGGTGATGCCCATCGACCAGACCAGGACGGCCGACTTCGCCTCGCTCAGCAGCGTGGCCAGCTCGTACATCTGGGCGCGGGTGGCGCCGCTCAGCGCCTCCAGCTCCTCCCAGGACTGCGCGGCCACCGCGGCGCGCGCCTGCTCGAAGCCGGCGGTGTGCTCGTCGACGAACGCCTTGTCCAGCCAGTCGTTCTCAATCAGGTGCTTGAGCACGCCGTTGAGGAAACCGATGTCGCCGCCGACGTTGACGCCGAAGAAATGGTCGGTGATCTTGGTGCCGAACAGGGCGGACTCGGCGTTGGACGGCACCCAGTACCGCTCCATGCCCGGCTCGCGGTAGGCGTTGACCATCGCGATACGGGTGCCCGCCTTCTTGGCGTGGTACAGGTACTTCATCGCGACCGGCTGGTTGTTGGACGGGTTGGAGCCGACGAAGACGATCAGGTCGGAGCCGATCCAGTCCGTGTAGGAGCAGGTGGTGGCGGCGGCGCCGATGGTCTCCTTGAGCGCGACCGTCGAGGGCGAGTGGCAGATGCGCGCGGCGTTGTCGATCGAGTTGGTGCCGAGCGCCCGCACGGCCTTCTGCGCGGCGAAGTAGTTCTCGTTGGGCATGCCCCGGCTGGTCAGGTACACCCCGAGCCGGCGGTCGCGCACCTGCCCGGCGGCGAGGTCCAGGGCCTCGTCCCAGCTCACGCGGGTGAACCCGGGCTCGCCGCGGCGCCGCAGCATGGGGTGCGGCAGGCGGCCGAGGTCGCGCAGCGCCGCGCTGCTCTTGCCGGCCAGCGGGGCGACGTCGGCCAGCGCGCCGGTGTCGAGCGCGGGCATGGTGTTGAGCTTCAGCAGCCGCAGGCGGATGTTGCACAGGTGGATCTCGGGCATGGTCCAGTCGCGCATGCCCTTGGTGCCGAGCGCGCAGCCGTCGCACGTGCCCTGGTTCAGGATGCGCCACGCGTAGCGGCGGTTGCCCTTGACCGAGCGGAACGCCTTCCACAGTTCGAGGTAGTTGTTGGGCTTGCGCTCGCCGATGCCGAAGGGCTTCCAGCTCGCCCAGTTCCGGGGGTCCAGTCGCTTGCTCACCGAGGGCTCACCGTTTCCTAGCCGTTCTCCCGGCCGTCCGGCCGTCCGCCGACCTCACTCGTGCGGTCTACCCATAGCATCACTCCTTGTCCCCTTTTGACGATCCGGGGGGGCGCGGCACGGCAACCGGGACACTCGCGGAGGCGGGTTGGTCAGCCACAGTCAAAGTCGCGGCCCCGTACCGTAGTCGTTCGGTCCTCTCTCCGTAGTCGTTCGGTAGTCTCCGGCACCGCGGACGGCAGGCGGGACGCGCCACTCCGCGGGAGGGGGGAGGATGGACGCGTGCTTGACTCGCCGTACACCGATCTCGACCGGCCGCCGTTGTCGCAGGCGGCGCTGACCCGCGCGCTCGTCCGGCCGGACGGCCTGTGGTCCCGGCTGACCGTCGTGGACCGCACCGGCTCGACCAACGCCGACCTGGCGCAGGCGGCCCGCGACGGCGCGCGCGAGGGCGCCGTGCTGATCGCCGAGGTCCAGCTCGCGGGGCGCGGGCGTCTCGGCCGGGTGTGGACGGCGCCGGCGCGCTCGGGCCTGACGTTCTCGCTGCTGCTGCGGCCCTCGCCGCCCCCGGCCCGCCAGGGCTGGCTGCCGCTGCTGGTGGGGATGGCGGCGGCGTCGGCGGTCCGCCGGGTGGCGGGCGTGGACGTCCGGTTGAAATGGCCGAACGACCTGCTCGCCGGCGAGCGCAAGCTGGCCGGGGTGCTCGCCGAGCGGGTCGAGGGCGCCGTGGTGATCGGCATGGGGCTGAACGTCTCGGTGCGGGAGGACGAACTGCCCGTTCCCACCGCGACCTCCCTGGTGCTGGAGGACGCCGAGTGCGCCGACCGCGACCCGCTGATCCGCGCGGTGCTGCGCGAGGTCGAGACCCACTACCGCGAGTGGGCGGCGGCCGGGGGTGACGCGGACGCCTGCGGGCTGCGCGCCGCCTACCTCGGCATGAGCGCGACCGTGGGTCAGGACGTCCGGGTGGAGCTGCCCGGCGAGCGCGTCCTCACGGGCCGGGCCACGGGCGTGGACGCCCTCGGCCACCTGCTCGTCGAGGCGGACGGTGAGGAGCGCGCGCTGAGCGCGGGCGACGTCGTCCACGTGCGCCGCACCTGACCTTTCGCGGGCCGCGCGTCAAGGCGCGGCCAAGAGGAACGCCAAGATCGGCGGGGTGCCGGCATGGGGCAGACGCGGGGCTGATCGTCGTGCCACGATTTGCCCCATGGGTCTCCCTGAACACCACCTGACGACCGGCGAGCGGGTCATCCACTCGTTCCACCCGCACTGGAAGCGGCTCGTCGTCCCGTTCCTCGCGCTGCTTCTCGTCGTGGCGGCCTCCAGCCTGGCGTTCCTCTATATCCCGACCGACTACGAGTACGTCCGTTTCGCGTGGCTGGCGGTCGCCGTCGTGTCCGTGGTGGCGCTGATCCTCTGGTCGTTCATCCCGTACCTGCGCTGGAAGACGACCTCGTACACGCTCAGCACCCATCGCTTCAACATCAGCACCGGCATTCTGAACAAGTCCACCGACGACATCCCGCTGGCCAAGGTCAACAGCGTGAGCTCCGACCAGACGTTCGTCGAGCGGCTGCTCCGCTGCGGCACGCTCGTGGTGGAGTCGGCCTCCGACAAGGGCGAGATCGTGCTCAGGGACATCCCGAGGATCCAGACGGTGCGCGCGGAGCTGTTCCGGCTAGTCGAGGACGCCTCCGACGGGGAGATCGACGGGAAGTGAGCGGCGCCGGGGTGGCGTAACGTGTCAGACCGGCGTGCCCGCACGGGTCCGTGAGGGCGTGTCCGCCACCGGCGGGTGGGTGCAGTGTGCGAGAGAGGGAGCAGGAATGCCGTACGAAGTCCAGGGTGTGGTCGCCGCCGCCAAGGGTGAGCCGGTGTCGCTGCGCACGGTGATCGTCCCCGACCCCGGGCCGGGTGAGGCGGTGGTGGACGTGCAGGCGTGCGGGGTGTGCCACACCGACCTGCACTACCGCGAGGGCGGCATCAACGACGACTTCCCCTTCCTGCTCGGGCACGAGGCGGCGGGCGTCGTGTCGGCGGTGGGGCCAGGTGTCACGCAGGTCGCGCCGGGCGACTACGTGATCCTCAACTGGCGCGCCGTCTGCGGAAACTGCCGCGCCTGCCTGCGCGGCCGTCCGTGGTACTGCTTCGCCACGCACAACGCCACGCAGAAGATGACCCTGGAGGACGGCACGCCGCTCAGCCCCGCGCTCGGCATCGGCGCGTTCGCGTCCAAGACGCTGGTGGCCGCCGGGCAGTGCACCAAGGTGGATCCGGACGCCCGCCCCGCGGTGGCGGGGCTGCTCGGGTGCGGCGTGATGGCCGGTCTCGGCGCCGCGCTCAACACCGGCGGCGTGACCCGCGGCGACTCGGTGGCGGTGATCGGCTGCGGCGGCGTGGGCGACGCCGCGATCCTCGGCGCGTCGCTGGCGGGCGCCTCGAAGGTCATCGCGGTGGACATCGACGACCGCAAGCTCGGCCAGGCCGGCCAGTTCGGCGCCACGCACACGATCAACTCCAAGACCACCGACCCGGTGGAGGCGATCCGCGAGCTGACCGGCGGCCACGGCGCCGACGTCGTGATCGACGCGGTCGGCCGGCCGGAGACCTACAAGCAGGCGTTCTACGCGCGCGACCTGGCCGGGACGGTCGTGCTGGTCGGCGTGCCGACCCCGGACATGACCCTGGAGCTCCCGCTGCTGGACGTCTTCGGCCGCGGCGGGTCGCTCAAGTCGTCCTGGTACGGCGACTGCCTGCCGAGCCGCGACTTCCCGATGCTGATCGACCTCTACCTGCAGGGACGGCTGAACCTCGACGGGTTCGTCTCCGAGACCATCGAGCTGGACCAGGTCGAGGAGGCCTTCGGCAAGATGCACCGCGGCGAGGTGCTGCGCTCGGTGGTGGTCCTGTGAGCGACGGCCCGGTGACGGTCGAGCGCCTGGTCACCTCGGGGACGTTCACGCTGGACGGCGGGAGCTGGGACGTCGACAACAACGTGTGGCTGGTCGGCGACGGGCGCGAGGTGGTCGTGATCGACGCGGCGCACGACGCGCGGGCCATCGCCGCGGCCGTGGGGGACCGTCGCCTGACGGCGATCGTCTGTACGCACGGGCACAACGACCACGTCAACGCCGCCGGGGAGCTGTCCGACGCCACGGGCGCGCCGATCCTCCTGCACCCGGGCGACGAGGTCCTGTGGCGCATGGTGTACGGCCCTGAGCGGAGGTTCGAGCCGTTGCACGACGGCCAGGTGATCGAGGTCGCGGGCGTGGAGCTGCGCGTCCTGCACACGCCGGGCCACGCGCCGGGGGCGGTCAGCCTGTACGCCCCCGGCCTCGGCACGGTCTTCACCGGCGACACGCTGTTCTCCGGCGGCCCGGGGGCGACCGGGCGGTCGTACTCCTCGTTCGGGACGATCATCGACTCGATCCGGGACCGGCTGCTGGTCCTGCCGCCGGAGACGGTGGTGCGCACCGGGCACGGCGACACGACCACCATCGGGGCCGAGGCGCCCGACCTGGAGGAATGGATCGCCCGAGGTCACTGACCCTCCTTACGGGACCCGAATAGGGGATACGTCACATAGGCAAGCCTAACCTTGCTGAGTTAAGGTGAGCCTTACCTACTTCCCCCTGCGTCCCGAGAGGCGTTTCGCTCATGTACGTGTGCATCTGTCAGGCTGTGACGGAGAACGAGGTTCACGCCTGCATAGCCGCAGGTGCGAAGACGGCTCGCCAGGTCCGCGACATCACGGGCGCCGGCAAGGATTGCGCGACGTGCGTCCGTAAGATTTGTGCGATCCTGAACCGTCCTACGGAGCTCGCCGTAACCGCGTGAAATGAGGATTCGCCCATGCAGGGGGACAAGGACATCATCGGCCTGCTGAACGAGCAGCTCACCTCCGAGCTCACCGCCATCAACCAGTACTTCCTGCACGCCAAGATGCAGGAGAACTGGGGCTACACGAAGCTGGCGTCGTTCACGCGCTCGGAATCGATCGACGAGATGCGCCACGCCGAGGTGCTGACCGATCGCATCCTCTTCCTGGAAGGCCTGCCCAACTACCAGAAGCTCGGCACGCTGCACATCGGGCAGACCGTCAAGGAGCAGCTCGAAGCCGACCTCCAGCTGGAGCTGGGCGTGGTCGCGCGCCTGCGTCCGGGGATCCAGCTCATGCGCGAGCGGGGCGACACGACCTCCGCCCGCATCTTCGAGAAGATCCTGGAGGACGAGGAGCACCACATCGACTACCTGGAGACCGAGCTGGAGCTGCTCGCCACGCTGGGCGAAGGTTTGTACCTCCAGCGCTTCGCCGAGCCGCCGAGCTCCAGCGACTAGTCCTCCCCCGGTCGGCCGCCGGGGTGAATCCCCGGCGTGTCGAACCCGTTGCGGAGGGTACTGAAGAGACTGCGGGGACGTCAGGTCGCTGCGGGCGGGCTCATCCAGGTTTCGCCGTCTTTGCCCAGGTCAATTGGTGGGTCAACGACGAGTCAAACCGCGCGCTGTACCCGGGAAACGATCGCCTAAGGTCCTACGATCGCTTTATGACCTGCGTACTTCTCGCCGAGGATGACACCTCGATCTCCGAGCCCCTGGCGCGTGCCTTGCGCCGAGAGGGCTACCAGGTGGAGGTGAGCCCCGATGGCCCGCAGGCCCTGGAGAGGGCTCTGTCCGGGGGCGTCGATCTCATCGTGCTCGATCTGGGACTTCCGGAGATGGACGGCCTTGAGGTCGCCCGCCGTATTCGCGCCGAAGGGCACGGCACGCCCGTGCTCATCCTGACGGCTCGCGTCGACGAGGTCGACACCGTTGTCGGCCTCGACGCGGGAGCCGATGATTATGTCACCAAGCCCTTCCGGCTCGCCGAGCTGCTCGCCCGCGTGCGAGCGCTGCTGCGGCGCGGCACGTCCGAGACCCCGGTGGTCCAGGGCGTGCGCATCGACGCCGACTCGCGGCGCGCCTGGATGGGAGACAAGGAGCTGCACCTGACCACCAAGGAGTTCGACCTCCTGCGTGTGCTCGTGCGTGACGCCGGCAAGGTCGTCACCCGCGAGCAGATCATGCGCGAGGTGTGGGACACCAACTGGTGGGGTTCGACCAAGACGCTCGACATGCACATCTCGTGGCTGCGGCGCAAGCTGGGGGACGACGCCGCCAAGCCGCGCTACATCACCACCGTTCGAGGAGTCGGCTTCCGATTCGAGCGCGAATAGCACACAGCTAGATGCGCCGTAGGTTGCTGTCGTCGACCTTGATGGTCGCGGCCATCGCGGTCCTGCTCCTGGGCGTCCCACTCGGGCTGGTGGTCACCCGCCTCATCGACGACGAGGCGGTCCAGCAGCTCAGAGCACAGGCGACGCTGCTGCTCAGCCAGGTGGAATACGCCAGAATCGAGGATCGGCCGATCGATCCCGAGGAACTGCAGCGGCAGTACCCGAACAGGTACGTCCAGATCTTCATCCGCAACAGCCCGACCGTCGTCGTCGGAACGGAGCCGCCGCCCGACCGGCAGATGACCGAGGAGGCCCACTCGGAGAGCGGGGTCTATGTCCGGATATCCCGAGACCGCGCGCACGTGGAGCGGAACATCCGGGGATGGCTCATGCTCATCGTGGCCCTGGCCGGGCTGGCCCTCGCGGTCGCGGTGTCGCTGGCCGTCGTCCAGTCGCGCCGTCTCACCCTGCCGCTCCTGGACCTGGGGAGGATCGCGGAGCGGCTGGGGTCCGGCGAGGCCAGGCCGAGCCGGCACCGGTACGGCATCCCCGAGCTCGACAGGGTCGCCGAGGTGCTGGACCGCAGCGCCACGCGGCTCGCCGAGCTGCTGAGCCGCGAACGCGAGTTCGCCACGGACGCGTCCCATCAGCTCCGCACGCCGCTGACCGGCCTGACCATGCGGCTCGAAGAGATCGTGGCCGCGGCGGACCAGCCGGTGATCGTCCGCGAGGAGGGGGAGGCGGCCATCGTCCAGGCGGAGCGGCTCACGGCCGTGATCGACGAGCTGCTGGCCGCCGCTCGCCGGCAGCGCCATGCCCAGGCGGAGGCGATCTCGCTCGACGAGGTGCTGTGCCAGCAGATCACCGAGTGGGAGCCGGCCTTCCGCAGGTCCAGGCGCGCGCTCCACCTCGACGGCGACCGCGGCCTGTGCGCCATGGTCAGCAAGGGCGGCCTGAGCCAGGTCGTCTCGACCCTGCTGGAGAACTCCCTGGAGCACGGCGCGGGGACGGTGACGATCACGACGGGCAGCTCGGAAAGGTCCATCGTGATCGAGGTCGCCGACCAGGGGGAGGGCATTCCCGAGCGCCTGCGCGCCCGGGTGTTCGACCGCAACGTGAGCGGGGCCGGGGGGACGGGGCTAGGGCTGACGCTGGCGCGGGCGCTGACCGCCTCCGACGGCGGGCGCCTGGAGCTGGTCCGGTCGCGTCCCGCGGTGTTCGCGCTGTTCCTGCGGCCCGCCGGCGACCCGGCGCGCCACCGCGTGGTGAGCGGGCCCGCCTGAGCCGTCAGTCGCGGGCGGACGTCGGCGAGAACGCGGCTCCGCCGGGGTTGTTGCGCGGGGTGGTGCCGTGGGGTGTCGAGCCGTTGCGGCTCTGCGGCGGCAGCGTCGTGGTCGGGAACGGGGCGCTGACCCTGGAGGGGCGGGGGGCGGACGGGGTCTGCGGGCCGTCGCCGGCCTGGGGAAGGCCGGTGTGCGGGTCCACGGGGGGCAGCTCCGGCGGCAGGAACACCCACTTCTTGTAGGACCAGAAGCGGAACAGCGTGCCGAGCGCCGTGCCGATGACGAGCGAGATGTTGTAGCTCAGCGGGTCGCGCCAGTTCAGCGTGTACTCGACGAAGCCGATGATCAGCAGCGAGATCAGCAGGCCGATGCCGTTGAGCACGAAGAACAGGAAGTACTCGCGCGCCAGGCCGGACTTCTCGCGGTGCCGCCAGGTCCAGAACCGGTTGGCGAGGTAGGCGAACGTGGCCGCCACGACGGTGGCGATGGTCTTGGAGGCCAGTGGTCCCTGCTCGGCGCCGTACCGCATGAGGTTGGTGCCGCCGAGGTCGATCACGAAGGCGACGGCGCCGACCACGCCGAACTTGGCGAGCTCGTGGACCAGCGAGGAGAACCTGTCATACAGGCGACGGATGAGCTGCACAACGGTCCTCTCTGGGGTCGAAAACCCCTTCAGGTTACCGGTGCGGGGGCGTGGTGGGGGCGAGGTCCCAAGACCTCCCCATAGCGACTATTTACTGAAATATGCCGATTTAACGGCCTGTAACCGGGGTGATGCGCTAGGCTGCGCCGCGAACGGCAATGGAGTGCCCGGGAAGGTGGCTCCCAGCGTGCTGCGTCGCATGGCCGCTCCGGCGATCGGCGTCGTCCTCCTCCTCACCGGCTGTGGCGCCCAGGGGGACGGACCGCCCACCGGCGCGCCGACCCTCGCCCGCCCGGCGCCGCCCACGATCGGCGTCGACGAAGCGGCCGCGGCGTTCGGCCTGCTCACGCGGCTCCGTGACGCCTGGGCCTCGCGGGACTGCGCCGAGGTCGCCGCCCTGACGGCCGCGGCGGAGAGCGAGCTGGCCGGCCGTGCCTGCCGGGCGACCCGGAACGGCCGTCCGGCTCCCGCCTCCTTCGCCTACGAGGACGCCGACTACTACGTCCCCGACCGGCCCGGCGACCCGCCCTGGGCCGCCGCCCTCGCCCACGAGCCCGACCCCGCCTACTTCCTGTTCGCCCAGGAGCAGGACGCCTGGCGGCTGGCGTACGGCCCGATCCCCCTCACCCGGGACGCGCCCCGGCTGGACGCCGCCGAGACCGTCCGCGCCGTGCCCGCCGACGACCCGGAGGACGGCCTGCGCGCCCGGCTCGTGCCGCAGAAGCACCTGGCCTACCTGGCCGACCCGGCCGGGCTGAGCGGCGTCCGGTTCGCCGCGAAGGACGCGGTCACCCGGCTGCGCGACGAGCTGGCGGAGAAACCCGCGCGCGTGCGGCCCGACCGGCTGGACGTGGACGTCCGGCTCGTGCCCGGCGAGACCCGGGCCCTGGCCCTGGAGGGCGGCGGGGCGCTGGTCTTCCACGCCCTCACGATCACCTACCGGCAGCGGGGCCGCGGCGGCGAGGTGGACCACCCCCTCTTCGGCGCCGCCGCCGTACGCGACTTCACCGGAAAGGCCCACGCGAAGACCCTCACCGCCACCGAGCTGATCGTCCTGGCCACCGAGGCCGACGGCGACGGGACGATGCGGACCGTCGGCATGCGCAGGTCGCTGGCCGACATCACGGCCACCTGAAAGCTCTCGGTAGGGTTTGGGCTTGTGACCAGTGATGTGACCAGGAGGGTGGTACCTCCCACCGGGCCCGTCGTCGGCATGGTGGGAGCGGGCCAGCTCGCCCGCATGACGCAGCAGGCCGCCATCGCGCTCGGCGTCGACCTGCGCGTGCTCGCCAACTCCTTCGACGAGAGCGCCGCGCGGGTGATCGCGGACACCAGGCTCGGCGACTACCGCGACCTCGGCGCGCTGCGCGCCTTCGCCGAGGGCTGCGACGTGATCACCTTCGATCACGAGCACGTGCCGACCGGCCACATCGAGGCGCTCGCCGCCGGCGGCGTCGCCGTACGGCCGGGCGCGGCCGCCCTGGTGCACGCCCAGGACAAGGCGGTCATGCGCGAGCGCCTGACCGCGATCGGCGCGCCCTGCCCGGCCTGGGCCCGCGTGGCCTCCGCCGCGGACGTCGAGGGCTTCGGCGCGGAGCACGGCTGGCCGGTCGTGCTCAAGGCCGCGCGCGGCGGGTACGACGGCCGGGGCGTGTGGGTCTGCGAGTCGGCCGCCGACGCCGCGGAGGTGCTCGCCTCCGGCACCGAACTGATCGCCGAGGCGTTCGTGCCGTTCGAGCGCGAGGTCGCCGTGCTGGTCGCCCGCTCGCCGCACGGCCAGGGCGTCAGCTACCCCGTCGTCGAGACCGTCCAGCGGGACGGCATCTGCGTCGAGGTCATCGCCCCCGCCCCCGGCCTGGACCCCGAGCACGCGGCCCACGCCCAGCACGTCGCCCTCAAGATCGCCAACGAGCTGGGGGTGACCGGCCTGCTGGCCGTCGAGATGTTCCAGCTCCCCGGCGGCGGGTTCGTGGTGAACGAGCTGGCCATGCGCCCGCACAACAGCGGCCACTGGACGATCGAGGGCGCCCGCACCTCGCAGTTCGAGCAGCACCTGCGCGCCGTCCTCGACCTCCCGCTCGGCTCGCCCGCGCCCGCCGCGCCCGTCGTGGTCATGGCCAACCTGCTCGGCGGCGCCGACCCCGACGTCTTCCGCCGCTACGAGCACGTCATGGCGCACGACCCCGGCGTGAAGATCCACTTCTACGGCAAGGAGGTCCGTCCGGGCCGAAAGATCGGGCACGTCACCGCGCTCGGCACCGACCTGGACGAGGTGCGCGCCCGGGCGCGGCACGCCGCCGTCCACCTCGCCACCGGGGAGTACGTGTGAGCGCCGCGCCTGTGGCCGGCCCCCTGGTCGGCATCGTGATGGGCAGTGATTCCGACTGGCCGGTCATGCGGCTCGCCGCCGAGGCCCTGGCCGAGTTCGGCGTGCCCTTCGAGGCGGACGTCGTCTCGGCGCACCGCATGCCGCGCGAGATGATCGACTACGGCGAGCGGGCCGCCGGGAGGGGGCTCCGGGTGATCATCGCCGGGGCCGGGGGAGCCGCCCACCTGCCGGGCATGCTCGCCTCGGTCACCCCGCTGCCGGTGATCGGCGTCCCCGTGCCCCTGAAGTACCTGGACGGAATGGACTCCCTGCTGTCGATCGTCCAGATGCCGGCCGGGGTGCCGGTGGCCACGGTCGCGGTCGGCGGCGCGCGCAACGCGGGCCTGCTCGCCGTGCGCGTCCTGGCCGCCTCCGACGAGGGGCTCCGGAGCAAGATGGCGGAGTTCCAGGACGCGCTCAAGGCGCAGGCGTACGCCAAGGGCGAGCGGCTGCGCGCCGAGGCGTCGAACCTGGGCGCGTAGCGATATTTCCGGCATGACGTTGAAAAGGGCCACTCCGTAACGGAGCGGCCCTACGGCGTCACCATGCCCGTGGCTACGGGCGGCCGAGCGCGCGGTAGTGCCAGCCGGCGGCCCGCCAGGTCTCGGCGTCCAGGGCGTTGCGGCCGTCCACGATCTTGCGCGCGGCCACCACCCCGCCGAGCTCCTCGGGGTCGAGGTCGATGAACTCCTGCCACTCGGTCAGCAGCAGCACGACGTGCGCGCCGCGCGCCGCGTCCGGCGCCGAGGAACCGAACCCGAGGGCGGGATGGGCCCTGCGCGCGTTCTCCAGGGCCACCGGGTCGTACACCGTGACCTGCCCGCCCTGCTCGCGGATCTTGACGGCGACGTCCAGCGCCGGCGAGTCGCGGATGTCGTCGGAGTTCGGTTTGAACGCCGCGCCGAGCACCGCGACCGAGCAGCCCCGGAACGACCCCCCGGCCAGCTCCCTGGCCAGGTCCACCATGCGGGCCCTGCGGCGCATGTTGATGGCGTCCACCTCGCGCAGGAACGTCAGCGCCTGGTCGGCGCCGAGCTCGCCCGCGCGAGCCATGAACGCCCGGATGTCCTTGGGCAGGCAGCCGCCGCCGAACCCGAGCCCCGGGTTGAGGAACCGGCCGCCGATGCGCTCGTCGAAGGACAGCGCCAGCGACAGGTCCTTGACGTCGGCGTGCGCGGCCTCGCAGACCTCCGCCATGGCGTTGATGAAGGAGATCTTGGTGGCGAGGAAGGCGTTCGCCGCGACCTTGACCAGCTCGGAGGTGGGGAAGTCGGTGATGACGAGCGGGGTGCCCTCGCTCAGCATCGGCTCGTACACGTCCCGCATGACCTTCTCCGCCTTGTCGGACACGACGCCGAGCACGATGCGGTCGGGGCGCATGGTGTCCTGCACGGCGAATCCTTCGCGCAGGAACTCGGGGTTCCAGACCAGCTCGACCAGCTCCCCGGCGGGCGCGAGCCGGACGAACTTGTCGGCCAGGCGCTGGGCCGTGCCGACGGGGACGGTCGACTTGCCGACGACCACGCACTCGCGGGTGAGGTGCGGCGCCAGGGACTCGGCGACCGCGTCCAGGTAGGAGACGTCCGCCGCGTACTCGCCCTTCTTCTGCGGCGTGCCGACGCAGATGAAGTGGACGTCGCCGAACTCGGCGGCCTCCTGGTAGGAGGTGGTGAAACGGAGCCGCCCGGACGCGAGGCCCTGCCGGAGCAGTTCCTCCAGGCCGGGCTCGTGTATCGGGAGCTCTCCGGCGGAGAGGCGGGCTATCTTGCCGGGATCCACGTCCAGGGCGAGGACCTCGTAGCCCAGGGCGGCCATGCACGCCGCGTGTGTGGCACCCAGGTATCCGGTCCCGAGGACCGTCAGGCGATAGGACACGTGCGTGCTCCTTCCATGTTCCAGTGTCGACCCCATCTTTACCGTTACGTTGCCGAGGCATGTTACCGGCCCCCCTGGCCACCGCAACAGTACAAACCGGACATTTCGCCAGAGCGTGCTGTCCATATACCCCTGGTTCAGCTCCCGTATTGTTGGACGTCCTACTATTTGTCTATGAGCTTCCCTCTGTACGCGCCCGCAGAAGAGCACCAGATGCTGCGTGAGACCGTACGGTCCCTCGCCGACGACAAGATCGCCCCGTACGCCGCCGCCGTCGACGAGAACGCGGAGTTCCCGTGGGAGGCGTACAAGGCGCTCGTGGCCGCCGAACTGCACGCCGTCCACGTTCCCGAGCAGTATGGCGGGGCGGGGGCCGACGCGCTCGCCGCCGTGATCGTCATCGAGGAGGTCGCGCGCGCCTGCGCGTCGTCCTCCCTCATCCCGGCCGTCAACAAGCTGGGCACCGTGCCCCTCCTGCTCTCCGCCTCGGAGGACCTCAAACAGCGCTACCTCCCCGCCGTGGCGCGTGGCGAAGGCATGTTCTCCTACGCGCTGTCCGAGCCGGAGGCCGGCTCCGACGCCGCCGCGATGAAGACCCGCGCCGTCAGGGACGGCGACCACTACGTGCTGAACGGCACCAAGATGTGGATCACCAACGCGGGCGTGTCGGAGTTCTACACGGTCATGGCCGTGACCGACCCCTCCGCCGGCGCCCGCGGCATCTCCGCCTTCGTCGTCGAGAAGGGCGACGAGGGCGTGAGCTTCGGCGCCAAGGAGCGCAAGCTCGGCATCAAGGGCTCGCCCACCCGCCAGGTGATTTTCGAGGACGTGCGCATTCCGGCCGACCGGATCATCGGCGAGGAGGGCACGGGCTTCAAGACCGCCCTCGCCACCCTCGACCACACCCGCGTGACGATCGCCGCCCAGGCCCTCGGCATCGCCCAGGGCGCCCTCGACTACGCCATCGGGTACGTCAAGGAGCGCAAGCAGTTCGGCAGGCCCATCGCCGAGTTCCAGGGCCTGCAGTTCATGATCGCCGACATGGCCATGAAGCTGGAGGCCGCCCGCCAGCTCACCTACGCCGCCGCCGCCAAGTCCGAACTGGCCATGCACGGCGAAAGAGTCCCCGACCTCACCTTCTTCTCCAGCGCCGCCAAGACCGCCGCCTCCGACGCCGCCATGGAAATCACCACCGACGCCGTCCAACTCCTCGGCGGCTACGGCTACACCCGCGACTACCCCGTAGAACGCATGATGCGCGACGCCAAAATCACCCAAATCTACGAGGGCACCAACCAGATCCAGCGCATGGTCATGGCCCGCCAGCTCCTGAAGTAGCCCCCCGAACAGCGAAAACCCGGCCCACAAGCACCAGCCGGGCCGGGTTCGCATCATTACGCGACGATCTTAAGAGGAGAGCTGTTCCGTCCCCGTTCCGTGAGCTGTCGCAGCGGGCCGGAACGGCGGTCATCTATCGCGTTACGGGCCTGCCCGACGAGGAGATGACCACAACACCCGCCGCAGATCGTCTCGCAGGTCGCAGACAGGCCGAATCAGACCCGGCTACAGGCCGAGAAACCTCCTAAGCCTGTCCGAGAACGGGCGAATCCGCATAGTGGCGATCGCAAACGGCCCACCACTTCTCGGCTTGCGCATCTCGGACCAGCACACTCCGAGTCGCTTGATCGGGGCATGGTGCCGCCCATGTGCACTCACGTCGCCGAGCTGGACTCTTGGCGCCGTGCACGGTGGCATCCCACTCGCGTTCCTCGATCAGCTCCATGGCGTCAAGATAGCCCGCGCAAGAAATACCGTCACTATGACGAACTTCGGGGAGCCCGGAGGGGTTCGTCGGTCGCGACCGGGGTGAGGGGGCCGGGGAGGGGGACGCCGAGGCGGGTGTAGAGCTCCAACTGGTCCAGGAAGAGTTGGTGGTCGGCGATCAAGGTGTCCTGGAGGGTGAAGGTCCAGCAGGAGCGGACGCTGACGTGGCGGCCGGTGGGCTCGACGACCTCGCCGCCGGCCACCAGGAACGGGCCGGTGTGCGTGCCGCTGAGCAGCACCGTCGTCGCGACCTCCTCGCCCTGCGCGATGGTCTGCAGGACGGTGAAACGCTCGTCGGGGAAGGCCGTCCAGACCACCTCGTGGTAGGAGAGCACCTCGTCGAGGCCCTCGGCCGGCCCGCCGGGCGCCACGAGGATCACGCCGGGCGCGTAGTGGCGCGCCACCGCCTCCAGGTCGTGAGCGTTGCACGCGTCGAAGAACAGGTCCACCCGCTTGGCCGGCTCCGGCATGCGACCACCCCCGTCTCAGACCGATACACCCAACCTACCCAGCACTTACGCGGCCTTCACCCCGTTCCTGGCCACGCCGCACGGCCCCGCGTGGCCGCCGCCCGGGTGTGTCAGGCGGGGATGGAGGGGGTGCGAGGGCCGGACAACAGCAGGCGGGTGACCAGAGCGGCGAACGCCAGCAGCCAGGCCGCGTAGGCGATCCATACCTCGTAGTCGCCGATCGTGGTGATCAGGGGGACGCGGCCGGCGGTGCCGAGGCCGTGGGAGGCGGCGGCGTACATGCCGAGGGGGAAGACCATGCTCCACCAGCCCGGGCCGTAGCGCAGGGGGACGCGGTGCAGGACGTGGCGCCACCAGCCGACGAGGAGCAGGGCGGGGAAGATCCAGGTGGCCAGGCTCCAGAAGATCAGCGAGACGTGCGGGGCGAAGTCGTGGGCGAACGCCGCTGCGGGGGCGCCGGACATGCGGGCGACCTGGGTGCCGGCGACGGTGGTGATCGAGGCGGCGCCCATCGCCACCCAGTACGGCGGCGTGAGGTCGTCCGGCCGGATCTCGTACAGCATCAGGCGGTACGCCACGTAGATCGCCACGATTCCGTACAGGCACAGGGCCTGCGCCCAGGTGATCACCGCGATGAGCGCCAGTTCGTCGCGGCCGGCGCCCGCCGTGCGCTGCAGCGTCGCGGCGAGCACCGCGACGGACTGGCCGGCGACGATCCAGATGAACCAGGTGCCGTTGGCGTCCGCGACGGTCCGCTCCCCGGTGCGGCTCAGCACCGCCGCCCACGGGATCAGGTAGCCGAGGACCGTCCAGCTCACGACGCCCACCACGAGCAGCGCCGTCGCCGGGAGCAGGAAACCGTCGATCGCGAGCCGGGTGCCGAGCACGTTCGTGCCCGCGGTGAAGGTGAAGAACCCGAAGGCGCGGCCGGGGTCGCGCAGGTCGCGCCACATCTCCGGCCGGTACGCCGCCATCCGCCAGGCGTTCAGGACGATGAGCACGGCGTAGGCGACGCCCGCGATCCACAGCAGGGTCAGGGACGCCCACGACAGCCGCGCGTCGAACAGGTCGATCGAGATGATGCCCGTGGCCATGACGAGCGCGAAGTAGGACGGGGAGAGGGCACGGACGGCGGCGCGGCTCACTCGGGGGCGCCGATCTTGCGCCACCTCCGGCCGGTGGTGCCGGGCTCGGGGGGAAGGATGTCGCCCCGGCTGCGGTAGACCTGGTACGGCCGCCAGAGGTACCACAGCGGGAAGCTCCAGGCGTGCACCAGCCTGCTGAACGGCCATACCGCCCAGATCGCCCAGGCCGCCGTGGCGTGCAACTGGTAGATGTACGGGGCGGTGGTCATCGCCCTAACCTCCGGGGTCCCGGTGAACAGGCCGCGGAACCACGGGGCGACGGTGAGACGGTAGTTGTAGCCGGGGCCGAGAAGGTTCCAGAAGATCGTCGGGATCACGCCGGTCAGCACGATGGCCAGGAGCAGGACCAGCGCGACCCAGTCGATGGCCGCGGTCGTGGCGCGCACCCGGGGTTCCAGCGTGCGGCGGGTCGCGAGGATGGCGATGCCGACGATGACGACGATCGCCGCCAGCGCGCCGCCGACCGCCGAGAACCAGCGGTAGACCACCTCGGGGACGCCGATCGCGCGGGTGACCGAGATCGGGACCAGCAGGCCCATGACGTGCCCGATGATCGCGGCGAACGCGCCGTAGTGGAACAGCGGGGCACCCCACTTGAGCAGCCGGTGCTCCAGGAGGTTGGTCGAGTAGCAGTCCCAGCCGAACCGGTCGTACCGCCACCGCCAGACGTGCCCGACCACGAACACCGTCATCGCCACATAAGGGAGGACGACCCACCAGAACAGGTCGAGCGTGCTCACGTCGGTCACGGGCCTCCCTCCCCGCGCGGGTACGGGTCCAGGTACTCGGGCGGCGCGAACGGCTCCAGGCCGACCTCCTCGAACGGCGGGCCGTCGGCCATGGCGCGGGCCGCCTCCGCCTCCCGGCGGCGCAGCCGGGGCAGCCGCGCGCAGACCGCCTCCACCACGTCCGCGTACGGCGTGCCGGCCTCGTCGAGCGCGCGGCGCAGCGGCTCCAGGTCGGTCCGGCGGCGGCGCAGCAGGGCCTCGCCCCGGGGGCTCACCGCGGCGAACTCCAGCAGCATCGGCAGGTAGTCGGGCAGCTCGTCGTCCGGCGGCGAGAAGCCCGCCGCGCGGTAGGCGGCCTTGTAGGAGATCAGGGCCGCGCCCCGCCGGCGCGTGTCGCCGTGCCGGTAGTAGCTGAGGTAGAGGGAGCGGCGGCGCTCCAGGTCGAAGGTCTCTACGTAGTGCCGGGCGGCGTCCAGCGGTGGGGTGGCGCGCAGCCAGGCCAGGAACCGGCCGAGCCGCGTCCGCGCGCCCCTCGGTACGTCGCGCACGGCGTCCTCCAGCTCGGCGAGCCCGTCGAACAGCTCCCGCTCCGGGTACGGCAGCAGGACCGAGGCCAGGCGGAAGACCCTGGCGTTCGCGCCGTCCGCGTACCCGTCGGAGGCGGCCTCCGTGCGTCCGTCCCGCCCGGCCGCCGCGGGGCCGGTCACGGGGTGTCCTCGCCGGGGAACAGGTGGGGCGGCGGTTCCCCGGCGCCGTCCCAGCCCAGCAGGTTGGCGTGCAGCCGTCCGTCGGCGCCCCGGAACGTCGCCGCGCCGTGACCGGGAGTGCTGCCCGCCAGGCGCCCCTCCGGGCCGTGTCCGCCCATCCCCGGCCCGCCGTCGCCCTCCAGGCTGCACGCGAGCCGCATGTGCTGGGCGGTGTGCTCCCCGGCGTCCTCGGCGTGCGTCCGCGGGATGACGTAGCGCTCGTCGTACTTGGCGATGGCCAGCAGCCGGTACAGGTCGTCGATGTCGGCGGCCGTCATCCCCACGGACCCGGGCAGGTCCTCGCCCGGGTCCTGCCCGAGCTGGACGGCCCGCATGAAGGCGCGGACGGCGGCCAGCTTGCGCAGCACCCCCCGGACGACCTCGGTGTCCCCGGCGGTGAACAGGTTCGCCAGGTACTCGATCGGGACGCGCAGGGACTCGATCGTGGCGAAGACCCGGTCGGCGTGGTCGTACCCCGTCGCCTGTACCAGGTCGGCGACCGGCGACAGGGGCGGGATGTACCAGACCATCGGCATCGTCCGGTACTCCGGGTGCAGGGGCAGCGCCACCCGGTGCCGTACGGCGAGCGCGTGCACGGGGGAGCGGCGGGCCGCGTCCACCCAGTCGGCGTGGACGCCCTGGCGTTCCGCCGCGGCGCGCACGCGCGGGTCCTCGGGGTCGAGGAACACCGAGAGCTGGGCCTCGTACAGGTCGCGCGGGTCCGGGGTCGCGGCGGCGGCCGGGACCGCGTCGGCGTCGTACAGCAGCACCCCGAGGTAGCGCAGCCGGCCGACGCAGCTTTCCGAGCAGATCGTCGGCTCGCCCGCCTCGATCCGGGGGAAGCAGAACGTGCACTTCTCCGCCTTGCCGGTGCGGTGGTTGAAGTACACCTTCTTGTACGGGCAGCCCGACACGCAGAACCGCCAGCCCCGGCAGCGGTTCTGGTCGACCAGCACGATGCCGTCCTCCTCGCGCTTGTAGAGCGCGCCGGAGGGGCAGGAGGCGACGCAGGACGGGTTGAGGCAGTGCTCGCAGATCCGCGGCAGGTAGAACATGAAGACCTGCTCGAACTCCATGCGCACCCGTTCCTCCAGCCCGGCGAGGTTCGGGTCGGCGGCGGCGTGGTCGGGCGCCCCGGCGAGGTCGTCGTCGAAGTTGCTGCCCCACTCGATCGACATGCCGCGGCCGGTCAGCGCGGAGATCGCCTGCGCGCTCGGGTTCTGGGTGCCCGGCGGGGCGGCGATGACGGTCTCGTAGTCGTAGGTCCACGGCTCGCCGTAGTCGTCGATCGGCGGCAGATGGGGGTTGTAGTACATCGACAGCAGCCGCCGCACCCGGCCGCCCGCCTTGAGCTCCAGCCTGCCCTTGCGGTCCAGCGTCCAGCCGCCCTTCCACTCCTCCTGGTCCTCGTACCGCCGGGGGTAGCCCGCGCCCGGCTTGGTCTCGACGTTGTTGAAGTACACGTATTCGACGCCGGGCCGGTTGGTCCAGGTCTGCTTGCAGGTCACCGAGCAGGTGTGGCAGCCGATGCACTTGTCGAGGTTCATCACCATCGCGACCTGGGCCATGACGCGCATCTAGAACCGCACCTCCTGCGACCGGCGGCGGACCACGGCGAGCTCGTCGCGCTGGAACCCCGCCGGGCCGTAATAGTTGAACGCGAACGAGAGCTGGCCGTACCCGCCGATGAGGTGCGTGGGCTTGACGATCAGCCGGGTGAGCGAGTTGTCCGAGCCGCCGTGCCAGCCGGAGATCTCCGAGTACGGGGTCATGATCTGGCGGTCCTTGGCGTGGTACATGTACGCCGTGCCCTCGGGCATGCGGTGGGAGACCACGACCCGGCACGTCACGACGCCGTTCCTGTTGTACGCCTCGATCCACTCGTTGTCGGCCACGCCGATCTTCGCCGTGTCCTTCGCGCTCATCCACAGCACCGGCCCGCCCCGGAACAGCCGCAGCATGTGCAGGTTGTCCTGGAACTCCGAGTGGATGGACCACTTGGAATGCGGGGTGAGGTACCGCACGGTCACCTCGGGGACCTCCTCGCCCGGCGACGCCGGAGGGCCGTACAGCCGGGCGTAGTTCAGGGGTGGCCGGTAGTTCGGCAGCGTCTCGCCGTACTCGGCCATCCAGTCGTGGTCGAGGAAGAAGTGCATGCGCCCGCTGAGCGTGCGCCACGGCACGCGGCGCTCCACGTTGAGCGTGAACGGCGCGTAGCGGCGCGCCAGGTCGTGCACCCCGGACCACTCCGGCGAGCTGAGCGTGACGCGCGGCTGCACCTGGGTGTCGTAGAAGGTGATCCGCTCGCCGCGCACCTCGCCGGCCAGGTCGGCGAAGCTCCTCCCGGTGCGTTCCTGCAGCTTCTCCCACGCCTGCGCCGCCATCGCCCCGTTGGTCGTGCCCGACAGCGTGAGGATCGCCTCCGCCAGGTGCACGTCCCTGGCCAGCGAGGGACGCCCGTCGCCCGGGCCGCCGCGCACCGGGCCGTTGGCGCGCAGCAGACCTTCGACCGCGCCCGCCGGCACCCAGTGCAGCCCCTTGGACCCGATGCCGAGGCCCTCCACCAGCGGGCCGAGCGCGCCCATCTTCGCCGCGACGGCCGTGTAGTCCCGTTCGATCGTGACCAGCTTCGGCATCGTCACGCCGGGGACCGGCGGGCACTCGCCGGCCTTCCAGTCCAGGGCACGGCCGCCCGGCTGCGCCAGCTCGTCCGGCGAGTCGTGCACGAGCGGCGCCGGGATCACGTCGGTGCGGGTGCCGAGGTGGACGGCGGCGAGCCGCGAGAGGTCCTCGGCGATCGTCATGAACGCGTCGAAGTCGGTGCGCGACTCCCACGGCGGGGCGATCGCCGGGTTGAAGGAGTGGATGAACGGGTGCATGTCCGTCGTGGACAGATCGTGCTTCTCGTACCAGGTCGCGGCGGGGAGCACGACGTCGGAGTGCGTGCACGTGCCCGTCATCCGGAAGTCCATGGTGACGAGAAGGTCCAGCTTGCCGCGCGGCGCCTCCTCACGCCAGGTCACCTCGGCCGGACGCAGATCCGGCGGCGTCTCCGCCGCCCGCACCGCGTCGCCCGCGCCGAGCAGGTGGCGCATGAAGTACTCCATGCCCTTGCCCGAGGAGCCGAGCAGGTTCGCCCGCCACACCGTCAGCACCCGGGGGAAGTTGCGCGGATCGTCCGGGTCCTCGGCGGCGAAGCGCAGCCGGCCCGCGCGCAGTTCGCCGACGACGTGGTCGGCGACCGGGCGCCCCGCCCGCGCCGCCTCGTCCGCCAGGTCCAGCGGGTTGCGGTCGAACGTCGGGTACGACGGCGTCCAGCCCATGCGCGACGCCTGGACCACGCAGTCGGCGAACGACCGGCCCCGGAACAGGCCCCGGCCGAGCGGGCTGGCCAGCTCGCCCGCGCCGAACGCGTCGTAGCGCCACTGGTCGGTGTGCAGGTACCAGAACGTGGTGCCGGTCATCTGCCGGGCCGGACGCTGCCAGTCCAGCGCGAACGACGTCTGCGCCCAGCCGGTCAGCGGCCTGATCTTCTCCTGGCCGACGTAGTGCGCCCAGCCGCCGCCGTTCACCCCCTGCGTGCCGCACAGCATGGTCAGCGTGAGGAACGTCCGGTACGCCTGGTCGGAGTGCGTCCACTGGTTGGTGCCGCCGCCCATGCAGATCATCGACCGGCCGCGCGACACCTCGGCGTTGCGGGCGAACTCGCGGGCGATCCGTATCGCGGCCTGGGCGGGCACCGTGGTGAGCGGCTGCTGCCAGGCCGGGGTGTACGGCGCCGGGTCCTCGTAGCCGGACGGCCACGTGCCCGGCAGGCCGTCGCGGCGCACCGCGTACTGGGCCATCAGCAGGTCGAACACCGTGGTCACCAGGCGCCCTGCCACCCGGACCGCCGGGACGCCCCTGCGGACCGACGTGCCCCCCTCGGTCGGGCCGGTGTCGAACCGGGGCAGGTCCACCTCCACGGCCTCGGCGTGCCGGCCGTACAGCGTCAGCACCGGGTCCACGCCGCCCAGGTCCAGGTTCCAGCGGCCCTTGCCCGACTCGGAGAACCGGAAGCCGAGCGACCCGTTCGGCACCACGGGACGGCCGCCGTCCGCGTCGAGCAGCACCATCTTGTGCGCGGCCCCCTCGCCCGCGTCGCCGAGGTCGGCGGCGGTCAGGAACCGGCCCGGGACGCGGGCCCCGTCGCGTTCCTCCAGCGTGACCAGCAGCGGCAGGTCGGTGTAGGTCTTGACGTAGTCGACGAAGTACGGCACCTGCCGGTCGCGGAAGAACTCCGTGAGGATCACGTGGCCCATCGCCATGCCCAGGGCGCCGTCCGTGCCGGGGACGATCGGCAGCCAGTCGTCGGCGAACTTGGTGTGGTCGGAGAAGTCCGGGGAGACCACCACGACCTTCTGGCCCCGGTAGCGGGCCTCGGTCATGAAGTGCGCGTCCGGTGTCCGCGTGATCGGCAGGTTGGTGCCCCAGATCATCAGGTACGTCGCGTTCCACCAGTCCGCCGACTCCGGCACGTCCGTCTGGTCCCCGAACACCTGCGGGGACGCGATCGGCAGGTCGGCGTACCAGTCGTAGAACGACAGGATCGTGCCGCCGATCATCGACAGGAACCGCGCGCCCGCCGCGTACGAGACCAGCGACATCGCCGGGATGGGGGAGAAGCCCGCCACCCGGTCCGGGCCGTACTCCTTGATGGTGTGCACGTGGGCGGCGGCGATCATCTCGCTCACCTCGGGCCACGGCGCGCGGACGAACCCGCCCATCCCGCGCGCGGTCTTGTACCGGGCCGCGCGCTCAGGATCGCCGGTGATCTCCGCCCACGCGGCCACCGGGTCGCCGAGCCGCTCCCTGGCCTCCCGCCACATCTCCAGCAGCACGCCCCGCACGTACGGGTACCGCACGCGGGACGGCGAGTAGGTGTACCAGGAGAACGACGCGCCGCGCGGGCAGCCGCGCGGCTCGTGGTCGGGGGAGTCCGGGCCCAGCGAGGGGTAGTCGGTCTGCTGGATCTCCCAGGTGATGATGCCGTCCTTGACGTACACCTTCCATGAGCACGAGCCCGTGCAGTTCACGCCGTGCGTCGAGCGGACGACCCTGTCGTGACGCCAGCGTTCCCGGTAGAACTCCTCGGCCTCGCGGCCGTCGAAGCGGTGCAGCGACCAGTAGTCCTTCGACGGCGTTCCCGGCAGCAGGAAACGCATCGTGCGCAGGAGCCGCCCGCCCTCCGCGCGGCCGCCGGCCCCTCTTCGGGCGTGGCCGTCCGTGCCGGGCCGTGGCGGGGCGGTCGTCTCGCGCGCGGACGGGTCGACGGGAGGGGGTGACGACATCCGGCCCCCTCCCCACGGTGACTGTCCCTTTTGGTGTCTCCTCTCCCGAGATCGTCACCCGATCAGGTCCACGGGCAGCGATAGCGCCTGTGCTCTTTGCGTAAAGTCACGCGGCCACGGTCACCAACGGTCGTGGTGGACGGTCGGGAGGAGGGGCGGGCGGAGCGCGGGGCGGAAGGTCTCGCCGAGGTGGTAGGCGGTCGGGATCAGAGCCGCCTGGTGGACACCCGGCGGGATGCCGAGCAGGTCGGCGATCGCCCGCTCGTGCCGCAGGTGGACGGTCGTCCACGTGGTGCCGAGCCCGCGCGCCCGCGCGGCCAGCATGTAACTCCACACCGAGGGCAGCAGGGAGCCCCACAACCCGGCCTGGTTGCCGTCCGGCAGGTCGTCGCCGGTCTGCAGGCAGGCCAGCACCAGCACCGGCACCTCGCCGAGATGCCGCGCGAGGTACGCGGCGCTGTCCAGAGACCGCTTCCTGCTGCCCTCCAGCCCGCGCTTCTGCTCGTGCTCTGTGGTCTCGGCGGACGTCCCGCGCGGCGGGGAGAGGTCCCCAGGGCGGGTCGTCGGGGCGGCCTGATCCTGCGCGGTCGGGGCCGTCGCGGGTGGCGCGGCCTGATCCTGCGGGGGCGGGGGCTTTCGCGCGGAGGCCGAGGCGGTCAGGTTGTGCTCGAACGCCGTGCGGTACAGGGCGCCGATGGACGCGCGGACCTCCGGGTCGGTGATGACGATCCAGTGGCCGGTGTTGCGGCCCGAGCCGCAGGGAGCCTGCTGCGCGATGCGTAAGCACTCTTCGATCAGCTCGCGCGGCACCGGCCGGCTCAGGTCGAGACGCCTGCGTACCGAGCGTGTCGTGGTGAGCAGTCCGTCCGGGGTGAGCCCATAGAAAGTCGGCTCGTCCGTGGGGGATCCGGCGTTGTCCAGCCAGTCCGTGAGCATATCGGGGTTTCCTGACGTGTCTGGGGTGTTGTGGGCGTTCTCTTCGTCGTCGATGGCGGGAGAAGGCTTGCTTATTGCGGGCGTGGGTGGCGTTTGGATGTGTCGGGAATTATCCGCATTCGAGGTCTTGAAAGGCTGCTTACCGAGCTACCTGGGCTTACCATTCCGACCACGTTTCGCCGTCTCGACCACGGTTCACCGTCCCGATCGGCGTTCACCGTTCCGACCGGGACTCGTCGAACATCGATCAGGGCTTGTCCAATGGCGGCGACTTGCCCACTGATCGGGGTGACATGGTGAGCCGGGCGGTCACCACGTGACCGGTAGCTCCCACAGGCCGCGGACGAACATGTCCGTGCGCCAGGAGAGATCCTCCTCCGGTACGGCAAGTCGCATCGCCGGAAACGCCGTGAACAGCGCCGACACGCCTGATCGCATCTCCAGCCGCGCCAGCTCGGCCCCCAGGCAGTAGTGCGGGCCGAAGCCGAACGCCACGTGCGGATTGTCCGGGCGGTCCGGCAGCAGGCGGCGCGGCTCGTCGAACACGTCCGGGTCGTGGTTGGCGGCGTCGGGGATCGGCACCACCACCTCGCCCGTCGGCACGACGACCCCGCCGGACAGCGCCACGTCGGCGGTCGCCACGTGCGGCACGCCGCCGGAGCCGTTGCCGCACAGGAACCGCAGGACCTCCTCGATCACCGGCTCGATGTCGCCGGGACGCTCGCGCAGGCGGCGCAGCAGCTCCGGGTGGCGCAGCAGCTCGTACACCGCCGCGGCCATCTCGTTGCTGGTGGTCTCGTACCCCGCCACGAACAGCCCCGCCGACAGGGTGATCACCTCGGTGCGGCTGAGGCGGCGCTCCTCCTTGCGAGGTGACAGCATCTCGGCGATGAGCCCGGGAACGGCCCGTCCCTCGTCGAGTGCCGCCTGTATGCCGTCCACGAGGTCGGTGAAGTAGTCGTGCATCTCGCGGTGGCCGGCGGCCACCGCCTCGGCGGGGAAGCGGCCGATGGACATCATCGGGTCCACCCACGGCTTGAACCTGGACATCTCGGTCTCCGGAACGCCGAGGATGCGGCACATCACCCGCATGGTGAACGGCACCGTGAACCCCCCGACCAGGTCGGCGGGGCGCGGCCCGGCCGCGACCGCGGCGATCTGCTCCGCGACCAGTTCCTCGACCATGGGGCGCAGGCGTTTCACCTGCCGCGCGGTGAAGGCGTGCGCGACGGCGCCCCGGCGGCGGCTGTGCTCGGGGGCGTCGGTCGTGATCAGCGGGAGCGACTCGGCCGTCCTGGCGAACAACGGCGTACCCGCGAACGCGGCCCGGCTGAACCGGGCGTCCGACAGCACGAGCTTGACGTCTTGATACCGCGCGACCAGCAGCGCCTCCCGCCCGCTGTTCAACCGCACCCGCGACAGCCCCGCCTCCCGCTGGATCCGTGCGTACTCTGCCGGTGGCTCCCCCCGAACCCCGATCCCGAACGGAAACCCCCGAAGCTCCCCCTCCTCACCTCGCACAGGGCACCCGGTGTTGAGGCCGGGGGAGGGGGCGGTGTCAGAGGTCGTAGAGGTGCGGGGCTTGGGGGAGGCGTCGAGGTCGGGTGGGCCGGCGGCGGTGCGGGGTTCCGTGGGGTCCGGGAGGTTCTGGAGGTGTGGGGGCGGGGAGGTTTGGAGGTCGGTCATGAGGGCGTCACCTTCTGGATGAGGTTGATGATCTGGTATCCGGCGAAGGACGCCAGGAGGAACGACGCCGCCTGGCCGTAGGGCCAGCGCACATCTCCCCGGATCCAGAACCGCAGCGCGCCCGCGCCCGCGAAGGCCAGCGGGGCCACCGAGAGCCACACCGCCCACGAGGCCCGCCCGCCGCCGAGCAGCACGGCGGTGACGAGGACGGCCACCGAGGCGATCGCGCAGGCCAGGGCGAGGGCGGCGGTGCCCGAGGGGCCGAAGAGCGTGACGTAGGTGCGTTCGCCGGGACGGGGCCGCCGGGTCGTCTTGCGGGCGAACTCCAGATGCAGGAACGCGAGCGTCGTCACCACGATGCCGAGGACGCCGCGCCAGGACGGCGCCATGCCCGTGGAGTACAGGAGCCCCGCGTACAGGAACCCGTTGATCAACAGCTGGACGGGAAGGTTCACCAGCATGCCCGCCAGCATCGCGTCGCCACGCGGCCGGCCCAGCCGCCGGTCCGCCCAGATGACCAGGTACGCGTACGCGAGCTGGGCGGCCAGGACCCCCATGACCGGCGGGCGCCAGGCGTTGAGCGCCAGCACCAGCGGCGTCCCTACGATGATCATGACGGTGAGGTCGCGCACGCTCACCGCGCCGCCGGCCAGCGGGCGTCCGGGATTGTGCTCGCGGTCGTAGCCGAGGTCGCGGATGTCGTCCAGGGCCCGCATCATCAGGAGCACCGCGAGAAGGCTCACGGCACTGACCAGGGACCCCAGGTCCGGCACCCATCCGGACAGGCGGGCATCGGTCAGCGCACACGCCGCCGGCGCACCGATCGCCCACGCCACCGCGTACGGCACATACGCCTTCGGGGGAAAACTCCCCGCCACGTAGCGCCCCAGGCGGGTCGCCCATGCCGTCGCGTCCGGTACGTGGGCCCCCGCCGAGACGCTGTCGGCGATGTGACGCAGGAGGGCCGCTAGAGAGGCTCCTCGGGACTGAGGACCCGAACCGTGCCCTCGGCTCCGTCCACCTCGATTCGAGCGCCGTCCTGGATGAGCGTGGTCGCGTTGGGGACGGAGACGACCGTGGGGATGCCGAGCAGGCGTCCGGTTATGGCGGTGTGGGAGAGCAACGTGCCGCGCTCCACCACCATGCCCCGCGCCGCCATCATGAGGAACAGCCATCCGGGATCGGTCTCCTTCGCCACGATGATGCGGTCACGGCAAGATTCGGGGGATATGGAGGGGTCCAGCACGACCCGCGCCTCGCCACGCACCACACCCCGGCTGGACGGCAACCCCCGCAGGTCGAGGCTCGCCGCGCCCCCACCTGAGACGGAGCCGCCCCCAGGCGTCCCCCCGTCCGGAGAGCCACCCCGCACAGGCTCCAGCGGTCCTCCCTCCCCAGACCGGCCGGACGAGGTCGGGCCGTGAGGGACCGGTGCGTTGTCGTTCCCGGGGTGCTCGGCGCGAGGTCGGCCGGGGAGTGAGTGGGTGACCGTCCCGTGGCCCGGTCCGTCCGGTGGTGTGCTGGTCGCCGACGGGGCGGGGTGGTGGGGTGACGGGTTCGTGACGGGGTGGTTGAGGAGGGTGGAGAGTTCGGAGCCGGGGTCGGGGCGGTGGGTGGCGCGGTGCCGCTCGTCACGCCGGGCGTGCACCAGGGCGCGCAGGTCCGCGTCGACGAGCGTGCCGTCGTAGGCGCCGAGGACCTCTTCCACGGTCAGGTCGAGCACGTCCTCGCGCCGGTCGAGCCTGCCGGCCGCGGTGAGGTGGTCACCGAGCCGCCACAGCACCTGACGGGACAGGCCGAACAACTGGCTACGGCAGTACCGGGTATCCTCGCGGGTCTTCACCGACCAGCGCAGCCCGGTGGCCAGGGCCCGGATCACCAGGCGGCGCGCCGTGCTCGGGCACCGCTCGCGCAGTTCGCCCTCGGCCTCGGCGCGGCTGGCCAGCTCTCTGGCCCGGCTGCCGGCCACGGTCAGCCCGCCGTGCACCATCGGCTTGATCATCGTGATGATCATGGCGGGCCGCTGGCGGGGCGAGGGCTCCTCCAGCTTGAGGTCGTGCAGGGCGCGGTCGCCGTAGCGGTGCAGGTGGGTGGTCGCCGCGGCCGCGACGCGGCGTCCGTAGCGGCCGGCGATGATGTCGGCCCAGATGGCCTCGGGCGTGTCGCCCTGCCCGCCACGGTCGCGCTGGGACCGGTCGCGGCCAGGGGTGGGCTGGTGGTCGCAGGCGCGGATCCGGTCGGCGAGGGCGGGGTGGGCGCTGACGAGCTCGGCCAGCGCGATCGCGGAGCGGACGCCGAGCAGCGAGCGGTTCTCGCGCCCGCCCATCAGCAGGCCGCCGAGAAGGCGCTGTTCGTCCTCGGTGACCCAGCGGCGCAGCGCCGCGGACGTCAGGGTGGTCCACACCAGGAGGAAGAACGTGTTGACCAGCGTGACGCCCCACCGCCGCCCCACCTCGGCCCACAGCCGCCGGTAGAACGAGATGAGCCGCTCGGGAGACCAGGCGTCCATGTCGGTGGTGTGGTCCACCACGCGGTCCCACCAGCGCAGGAAGTCGCGGACCTGACCCGGCAGGCGGATCAGGCGGGCCGTCAGGGCCGGCACGGTGAGCAGGGCGCGGGCGACCTGGACCCGGGAGGGACGGAAGTTCTCGCCGAGGCCCATCGAGCGCTCCCACCAGCGGCGGACCAGCGGGAACCCGGGGATCTGCCCGTGCAGGGCGAGCCAGGCGTCCACGCGGTAGTAGACGCGGCCGTCCACCAGGCCGACCATGCGGTTCAGGTGGTGCTCACGGGCGCGAAGCCCGCGGTCCGGCACGCCCATGCGGCGGTACAGGTCCCGGAAGATCACCCGGTAGAAGACGCGGGCCTGCGAGTAGGTCAGCGCGCCGGACAGGCCGGGGAAGCTCTCGGTGAGGTTGTGGTTGGTCCAGCGCACCCGCGGACCGCCCGAGCCCGCTTCCGGCCCCGCCGCCGCGACCTCTGGAGTCACAGGAGTCGCCGTCCGAGGTATCGCCGTGGGAGTGGGAGGGGAGAAGACGACGGGGCGGGCTTGGACGAGGTGGATCTCGCCGTCGGGGGTGATGGTGCCTTCCAGGTCCTGGGGCAGGCCGAAGAAGGACTCGACGTCGCCGGCGAGCCGGGTGACGGCGCGTACCTCGTCGTCGGCGAGGACGGGGGCCTGCGCGTACTCGGGAGGGACGGGACGGCGCACCGGCCCCTCGTCGCCGTCGCCCCGGGTGGTCATGACCTGTTTGACGACGAGCTCGGCGCGGATCTCGCCGGAGGCGGTGTCCACGAAGAAGTGGTCGACGTCGGCAGTCTCCTGCACCACGCCCTCGCCGATGCCGTGGGCCGCCGCGATCACGCAGGACGCCTCGCCCGTGCGCGGGTCGCGGCTGAACGCCACGAACGAGCGCGCGCCGGGCACCATGAGCTGGACGCCGACCGCCACCCGGACCGAGTCCGGCGGCAGGCCCCTGCGGGCCCGGTACATGATCGACCCGGGCGAGAACCCGGACGCCCAGCACTGCGCGACGCGCCGGGCGACGTCCTGCGGCCGGACGTACAGGTAGGACTCGGTCATGCCCGCGAAGGCGTCGGTCGCGCCGTCCTCGCCGTTGCCGTCGGCGTCGGCGACCACGCAGGCGCGCACCGCGAGCAGGCCCCCCTCGCCCGCCAGGTCGCGGACGGCCTCGGACAGCTCGGCGGCCACGTCGGCGGGCAGCGCGGCCGTGGACAGGGCGGCCGCCGCGTCGGCGGCCCACGCCACCAGATCGCCCTCGTGCGCGAGCGGAGGCGGCGGCGACACCAGATCGCGGGCGACCTCGTCGAACACCGCGACGGGCACGCAGAAGAACCGCGGCACGCGGAAGCCGGCCCTGCGCAGCCGCTCCTGACGGGCGAACTTGTGCCCGGTCAGCATGGCGTCGGTCAGCCGGTCGTCTCCGGCCCTGATCAGCATGTCCGCCACTTCACCACACCCCGATCAGCAGCCGGGCCCGTCCGGCCGCGAACTGTGGATAACCCGGCACCGTCCACAGGACCCGCTCCTCGGTACGGATGCGCCACACCAGGACGGCGGTCAGCGCGAGCAGCGCGGCGACGCCGAAGACCTGGTGGAAGTACAGGACGAACCCGAGATTGGCCAGCAGCATGCCGGCGTACGCCGGGTGCCGGACGAACCGGTACGGCCCCGTGGTGACCAGCGGGTGCTCGTCGCGGCGCAGCACATGGTGGGTGTACAGCGCGCCGAGCGCCCGTATCGCGGCCGTCCGCAGCATGATGCCCCCGGCGAACAGCACGACCGGCACCGCCATCCACGGCGAGGGGCCGTCCCACGGCGCGGGAGGCAGCACCGCCGCGATCACCAGCAGCATGCGCGAGGAGGCGTACGCGGCCAGCGTCGCGCTCTCGGCGACGGGCTGGGACGGCTTGCGGAAGGTCACGGGGATCTCGACGCTCACCCAGGCCAGATAGCCCAGGACCAGCAGACCCGAGACCAGGTTGGCCCCTTCGGAGGCGTCGAGCAGGTAGCCGGTCCCGCGCACCGCCATGGTGGCGACGGCGGCCACGAACAGCACGCGGGTCAGCAGCGTGACCGGCCCCATGGCCGGCGACCCCGCCGCGCTCACGCCGGACCGCCCGCGCCGCGCAGCCGCCGGTACACCGCGGGGGAGGCGGCGTAGTAGTCGAGCCCGACCCCGCCGCACGCCTCGCCCGCCGGGTCGCCCGCCACCACGTCGATCTCCATGCGGGAGCGCCCGCGCACCGGCGGCCGCCACGTCCACCGCAGGTACAGGTCCGCGAGGACGCCGCCGGGCAGGTCGGCCTCGATGGAGAGCAGCACCAGCCGCGCGTCGTCGGCCAGGCTGTGCTCGACGTGGCAGATCATGGTGCCGAACTGGCGCGCCGCGTCGATGACCACCTCGGCGCGCGCCGGCTCCCCGGGCCCGGCCGCCAGGGGATGGCCGTCCGCGGGCCTGCGCACCCGCACCGTCCGCGTGGAACCGTCCGGGATCATGCCGCTGACCAGGACGTTCTCCGCCCGGTGCCGGTGGACCAGCGTCCCGTCCCGCTGGTCGGGGTGATCGGGGCCCGTCGCCGTGCCTTCCGGCACCGGCGCCGCGGGCGCGAAGACGGCCTCCCCTTCGCAGACGGCGCGGTCGAACTGCCGCGCCCGCAGGACGACCTTGCGCGCGCCCGGCAGCCCGGAGGCGTCGGCGGGCAGCCGGGTCGCCTCCAGGTGGACGGGCGCGTCCAGCTCGCAGAACGACGGCAGGGCCAGCGTCAGGGCCATGCGCGACCCGGCCCGCTCGGGCAGGCCCGCGCCGGTCGCTCTCAGCAGGTCCAGCAGGCCGCTGACCAGGGCCATCCCGGGTAAGTGGTCGAGCGGGTGGTCGAAGAAGTACGGGTCGCCGGGGTCCACGGCGAGGGCCGCGCTCCACGTGCCGGTCACCAGGTCGATGTCCCGGGCCAGCCCCGAGGCCGGACGTTCCTGAAGGAGGGTCGCCTGCGGCGCGTCGGCGTCGCGTGCGGAAAGCAGGGTCATAAGCACTACTCCCTGATTGCCGAATATTCATCGGATCCTCAGGGGCGCACGTCGGCCCGGGCATCTTCCGTATTGCTGTCCCCGGGCATTTTTCGGAGTTATGGATCTGATGTAAATCGCCGTTGCGGACCTCGATAGCCGTCCATATCCGCGACGAGCGGGATAAATGTGATCAGCGATAGTCCGAAATAGGGGGAATCTCTGATTCCGGACCTCAGATAAGCACGAATTCCGCGCGATTAGATTCATCGCCCCAGGTGGACGGCATAGCCCGCGCCGATGGCGGTGAGAAGGGCAATCCAGAAGATGCGCCGCCGCCGTCGCCGGCACCACGATCCGTGCCCGGAGGTGAGGCCCACATGAAGATCGAAGGCATCTTCGTCGCCGGGCTCGGCGCCTGCGTCCCCGAACCCTTCAGCGCGGCCGAGGCCGTGCGGCTCGGGATGTACGACGCCGGCGAGTACGAGCGCGGAGGCTGGACCGGCGCGGCGGTCGCCGGGGACGTGCCGGCCCCCGACCTGGCGGTGCGCGCCGCGCGCCAGGCGCTGGCCCGCTCGGCCCACGACGTGTCCGAGGTCGGCCTGCTGCTGCACGCCAACCTGTTCCACCAGGGCCTGGACGGCTGGTCGCCCCACCACTACGTGCAGCGCCACACGATCGGCGGCCGCGTCCCCGCCTTCAGCGTCGGCCAGACCTGCAACGGGATGCTCGGCGCGATGGAGCTGGCGTCCTGCCACCTCACCGCCGCCCAGGGCCCGGCGGCGGCGCTGATCACGGGCGCGGACAACTTCGGCGCCCCGCTGGTCGACCGCTGGCGGTACGCCGAAGGGGCCACCACCAACCGGGGCACCATCCTCGGCGACGCGGGGACCGCCGTCGTCCTGTCGCGCCGCGCCGGATTCGCCCGGCTCCGGTCGATCGCGTCCGCCTCCCTGCCCGAGCTGGAGGAGCTGTACCGGGGCGACGTCCCGCTGTTCCCGCCCGGCAGCGCCGCGGGCGTCCCCATGGCGATCGGCGCCAGGGTGGCCGAGTTCGCCGCGCGCAACCCCAAGGAGCTGGAGGAGGCCAAGGAGACGCTGCGG
This sequence comes from Sphaerisporangium siamense, assembly GCF_014205275.1. Taxonomy (NCBI): domain Bacteria; kingdom Bacillati; phylum Actinomycetota; class Actinomycetes; order Streptosporangiales; family Streptosporangiaceae; genus Sphaerisporangium; species Sphaerisporangium siamense. The sequence continues at coordinate 8,212,094 of NZ_JACHND010000001.1, read as the reverse complement.
CTCGCCCGCGTCAAGGTGGCCGAACGCGCCCTGGCCGACGCCGGCGTCACCCCCGGCCAGGTGACCCGCGCGACGCACATCTTCTCCGGCGGCGAGGCGTACGTGCGCGCCATCCTGGAACCGCTCGGGATCGACCCGTCCCGCGGGGTGCTGGAGTACGGCCGCGGCCTCGGCCACCTCAGCGTGAACGACCAGGTCGCGGGCCTGAACCACCTGGTCGAGACCGGCGCCGTCGGCCCCGGCGACCACGTCCTCATGCTCGCCAACGGCGCGGGCGTCGCCCTGTCCTGCGCGGTGGTGGAGATCCTCGACCCGGTCGACTGGACGCCCCCCGCCGGGTGAGGGGCGGGCCGGCGGTAGCCTGGTCCGGCTGGACGGCGGGCGGGCCGCCGGGCGCGCGGGCAAGGGGGCAGGGTGAGGCTTCTCCACTCCGGGAAGGTCAGGGACGTCTACGAGGACCGGGGTGACGTCATCCTGGTCGCCTCCGACCGTGTCTCGGTCTACGACGTGATCCTTCCCACGCCGATCCCCGACAAGGGGAAGGTGCTCACGAGGCTGTCGCTGTGGTGGTTCGAGCGCCTCGCCGACGTCGTGCCCAACCACGTCATCTCGGCCACCGACGTGCCCGAGGAGTTCGCGGGCCGGGCCGTGCGCTGCCGCAGGCTCGACATGGTGCCCGTCGAGTGCATCGCGCGCGGCTACCTCGTCGGCGGCGGCCTGAAGCAGTACCAGGCGAGCGGCGCGGTGTCCGGGGTGTCCCTGCCGCCCGGCCTCGTCGAGGGCTCCCGGCTGCCCGAGCCGGTCTTCACGCCGACCACCAAGGCGCCGATCGGCGAGCACGACGAGTTCATCACCTACGACGACGTCGTCTCCCAGGAGGGCGCGCGGACGGCCGAGGAGCTCAGGCGCGCCACCCTGGAGGTCTACCGGCGCGGCGCCGAGCTGGCCGCCGCGCGCGGCATCATCATCGCCGACACCAAGCTGGAGTTCGGCAGGGCCGCCGACGGCACGCTCGTGCTCGGCGACGAGCTGCTGACCTCCGACTCCTCGCGCTTCTGGCCCGCCGCCGACTGGGAGCCGGGACGGGCCCAGCGGTCCTTCGACAAGCAGTTCGTCCGCGACTGGGCCACCGGCACCGGCTGGGACAAGAAGGCCCCGGCGCCCGAGGTGCCCGCCGACATCGTCGAGGCGACCCGCGCCCGCTACATCCAGGCGTACGAGCTCATCACCGGCGAGACCTGGTAGGCCGCGCTACTTCTTGCAGATGTTCTCGGTGGCCGTCCTCGCCGCGGGGGCGGCCGTGGCCGGCGGCGCCGCCGTGGCCGTCGTCGTGGTGGTCTTGATGGTGACCTTCTCGGCGCCGGTGTACTTGGTGCCCACGATCAGCTCGATGCCGGTGACGTCGGCCTCGCGCATCTGGGCGCCGGGGACGGCGGCGGCGAGCGTGCGCGCGGAGTCCTCGCGCCCGGCCGGGTAGCGGACGACGGGGTCGGTGTAGTTCCTGGTGGCGGTGTCGCCGGGCGCGGCCGGCACCTGGAACCCCGCCTTGACCAGCTCGGCCTTGGTGCGCGCGCCGAGACCCGCGATGGACGTGCCGTTGATCACCTTGACCGCGATGCGGTCCGGCGGCACGGTCAGCTCCTCGTCGCCGGAGTCGCCCCCGGAATCGCCCCCCGGATCGCCCGCGGAGTCGCCCGCAGTGGGGGACGAGGACGGCGAGGACGAGGGCCGCTGCGACTTCACGGGCTTGACCAGCGGCTCGTCGTCGCCGATCCGCCGGAACAGGTCGCGCGCGGCCACCTTGTCCCACAGCACCGCGGACTCTCCGGTGGGGGCGCGGTAGTTCACGTCCGCGAGCGGCACGGTGGTGAAGGCGACGTCGTCGGTGGAGACGTCCTTGAGCTGGTTGGCCAGCCCCAGCAGGTCCTTGGACAACTCCTCGTCGACCGTCAGCGTCTTCAGCGCCGAGCCGACCAGCCCGGTCAGCTTGCCGGGGTTGGCCAGGGTGCCGCCGCTGAGCGCCCGGTGCAGCAGGGCCGAGATGACCTGCTGCTGGCGGTCGATGCGGTCGAGGTCGGAGCGCGCGGTGGCGCGGGTGCGGGCGTAGAACAGCGCCTTGGCCCCGTCGAGCTCGTAGGTGCCCGGCTGGAGCTTGAACCCGGTGTGCTGGTCGTCGATGGCGACCGGCGTGCACACCGAGACGCCGCCGAGGGCGTCCACGACCCTGATGAAGCCGAGGACGTTGACCTCGACGTAGTGGTTGATGGTCAGCCCCGTGGCGTTCTGCACGGTGCGGACGGCCAGCGGCGCGCCGCCCGCCGAGTACGCCGAGTTGATCTTGTGGGAGCCCTTGCCGGGGATGTCGACCCAGCTGTCCCGGGGCAGGCTGACCACGGTGACCTTGCTGTGGTCCTCCGAAAGGTGGATCACCATCATCGTGTCGCTGCGCTGCCCGACCTCGCGGCCGAGGTGCAGGCGGTTCTGTTCCTGACGCGTGAGGTCGTCGCGCTTGTCCACCCCGACCAGCAGGATGTTCATCGCGCCCCGCGGGTCGGACCCGGCCGTGCCCGCCTTCACGGACTTGATCTGACTGGTCGCGTACGTCGAGAGGAACCACAGCACACCGGACCCGGCCAGCACCATCGCCGACAGCGCCCCGGTGATCGTCACCGCCCGCGCGCCCGCCCGCGCCCGCCGCGTACGGCGCTGGTTCAGCCGCACCCCGCCGTACGCGTCGCCGCCCACGTGGACGGCGGAGACGGCGGAGTCGTCGTCGCTCACCGTGGTGTCCCCCTCAAGGACGAGAACGCGTCACCCGGTGAGGACGTTCCCGCGCGCCCGTGGGTTGCCGTCCCCACCCGCTCGTACAGTAGCGTGAGCGCCGCCATGAAGGAGTTCCCCGACTCGCCACGAACAAGCCGGACAAGCCCCACCACACGCGTCTGGCCGCCCATCTCGGTCGTCATGCCGGTGCTCAACGAGGAGCGCCACCTGCGTGAGGCCGTGCACCAGGTGCTCGCGCAGCGCTACGACGGCCCCATCGAGGTCGTCCTCGCCGTGGGCCCGTCCCAGGACCGTACGCAGGAGGTCGCCGACGCCCTCGCGGCCGAGGACCCCCGCGTGACGGTCGTGCCCAACCCCACCGGCCGCACGCCGAACGCGCTGAACGCCGCCATCGGCGCGGCGCGGAGCGGCATCATCGCCCGGGTCGACGGCCACGCCATGCTCCCGGAGGACTACCTGCGGGTCGCGGTCGAGACGCTCGAACAGACCGGCGCCGACAACGTGGGCGGCATCATGGCCGCCGAGGGCGTCACCCCGTTCGAGAAGGCCGTCGCCTGCGCCATGACCTCCAAGATCGGTGTGGGCAACGCCCGGTTCCACACCGGCGGCGAGGCCGGGCCCGCCGACACCGTGTACCTCGGCGTGTTCCGCCGCGAGGCGCTGGCCCGCGTCGGCGGGTACGACGAGCACTTCCAGCGCGCCCAGGACTGGGAGATGAACCACCGCATCCGCGAGACCGGGGGCCTGGTGTGGTTCCAGCCGCGCATGCGCGTGTCCTACCGGCCGCGGCCGACCGTCAAGGCCCTGGCCAAGCAGTACTTCCACTACGGCCGCTGGCGCCGGGTCGTCTCCCGCACCCACGAGGGCACGATCAACCTGCGCTACCTGGCGCCGCCGGTCGCGGTGGTGGCGATGCTGCTGGGGCTGGTCGTCTCGCCGTTCTTCTGGCCGGGCCTGCTGATCCCGGGCGGCTACGCCGTGGCGATCCTCGCGGGCTCGGTCCTGACCGGCCGCCACCTGCCCGCCGCCGCGCTGGCGCGGCTGCCCGTCGTGTACGCGGCCATGCACCTGTCCTGGGGCTGGGGCTTCCTGACCAGCCCGCCGAGGCTCAGCAGGCCCGCGCGGGACGGCGCCGCCGCCTGAGCGCGGGCCGCCCGCCTCACAGGTCGGCGGAGACGCCGATCACCTGACCGGTCAGGTCCGACAGCAGCACGCCGGCGGCGGCCCGCGCGGCGTCCCGCGGCGCGGCGAGGTCCCGGACGGGGCGCAGGCAGTTCACGCGCACCCCGTCCGGCGCCCACGCGCGCGCCAGCGCTTCGGTGAGCGCGGTCACCGCGCCCGTCACGGACGCCTCCAGCGCGGGCTCGCCCGCGGGCAGGGCGGGGGCGCGCAGCAGCAGGTGCCCGCGGCTCTCCCGCAGGTACCCCTCGGCGGCCCCGGCGACGTTCAGGGCGCCCACGTGGCTCACGGCGACCGCCTCGGCCGGGGACTCCGGCGCGCCGCACACCACGTGGTCGACGCGCCCGGCGTCCTTGGCCGCGCGCGCCAGCGCCTCCGCCACCGCGGCGGCGTCCTCGACCCGCACGTCCGCGCGCGAGAACGCGTGCACGTCCGCGCCGCACCCGCCGGCCACGGCCGCGACGCCGGCGTCGCCGAAGACCACGACCGTCCTGCCGTCCAGCGCGCCGGGGCCGGGCAGGGGAAGGGCGGCCGGGACCAGCCGCAGGAGGCTCTCGGCGATGGTGACGTCCACCGGGTGGGTGACCTTCATGTTGCGCTCGCTGCCGGGCACGATGAAGATCGGCACGTCCGGGCGGTAGCGCAGCACCACCCCGCAGTCGTCGGTCGCGGGACGGCTCGGGAAGTCCGGGTCGGCGAGCGCCCGCTCGTAGGCGTCGCGGACCAACGACAGCCGGAACCCCTGCGGGGTCTGCACGCGCCGCAGCCGCGCGCGGTCGGGGATCTCCTCGACCACCTCGCCCGGCCCCGCCACCATGATCGTGTCCGAGGACGGGATGGCGGCGACGACCGCCGGGCGCGTCCGCAGGGCCTCGGCGCACCCGGCGATGACGTGCGGCTCCACCAGCGGCCGCACGGCGTCGTGCAGCAGCACGTCGCACTCCTCGGTGCCGAGCGCCCGCAGCGCCCGCCAGGTGGACTCGGTGCGCGTCGCCCCGCCCTCCACGACCGCCGCGACCTTGCGGAAGCCGCGCCGCGCGACGATGTCCTCCACCTCGGCGGTGAAGCCGGGCGTCATCAGCACCACGATCTCGTCGATCTCCGGCGCGGCCTCGAAGACGGCCAGCGTGTGCTCGATGATCGTCCGCCCGGCGATCCGGAGTAGTTGCTTGGGGGTGTCGTGCCCCATCCGCTGCCCGACGCCGCCCGCGAGGACGACTCCTACGGTCCGCCGGCGTGGTTCCGGTCCCGGTGTGGCCAAGGTATGAGTTCTCCGTTTCTTCCGGCTCCTAGGGCAGGACCTCCGCGCGGCGCGGGGCCTGTGTCCCTGATCGCGTTCTTCCTGTATTACTGGTCTTGGCCACTGCTTTCCACACCTGCTCTCGTCACCGGTCCCGCCCGGCTCCGCTCCGGTGATGCACGACCCCGGTGATCAACCGGCCAACCCGCCCCAACACCCTCGAACCCGGACGATCGTCGCGCTCCGTCACCGTCGCGGCGGGCGCCGTGCCGTCCGATCGGGGCTTCCACCAGCGGCGCGCCCGGCGAACGCGCCGGATTGGATTGCATGGCTGTGAGCGCTCGGTTACGTTGCGGGGTGGACGATCCCCGGTCGCGGAAGGAGACCCCGGTTGCCCGAATCCGCGTCCCCGCCCCCCGCGCGGCCCCCCGCATGGGCTCAGCCGGCTCCTCCCCGCCCCAAGGCGCCCGCGGCCGTGGTGCTCGCCACGACCCCGGCCACGCGCCTGACGTGCGCGGAGGGCACCCTGGCCGACCGTCTGGCCGGACAACTCGTCACGCTACACGCGGGCGCGGTGCACCTCGTCACCAGGCCCGCCGGCCCTCCCCGGACGGCCCTCGCCCCGTCGCGCCCCGCCGTGCTCGTCGCCGAGCCCGCGGCCGACCCGACGCCGCGCACCGCCACGACGCCTCCGCCGCCCCGGCTCCCCGAACCGTCCGAGCCATCCGGGCCATCCGAGCCATCCGAGCCATCTGTGCTGCCCGGGCCCGCCGCCCCTCCCGTGCCGCCGCCCGCCCTGGCCGAGCCGGTGACCGAGCCCTTGGCCGAGCCGGTGACCGCCCTGCCCCCGGGCTCCCTGAACGGCGCCGGGCCGCGGTCCACCCGCAGCGGCGGCCTCATCGGCGACCTTCGCGCGGTGGCCGCGCTCGCCCGCTCCGGCACCGGGCCGCTCGCCGTGCTCCCCGGCGACCTGGTCGCCCACACCGAGGCCCTCGCCCTCCTCCTGGCCGACCCGGCCCACGGCACCGGCGCGCTGGTGACCCCCGGGTACGCCGACGGCGACCCCGCCCTGCCGCCGGTCAGGTACGAGCGCGGCCGGATCGTCGCCGCGGGCAACTCCTTCCACACCGTCAGCGGCCCGAACGGCGCCTTCCGCGGCGTCGTCCACATCGCCGAGGCCGACCTGGACAGCTTCGCCGACGTCGCCGACGAGCTGGCCAACCTCGCCCAGGACCACCGCCTCGGCGAGGCGGGGGAGTCGGAGGTCACGGCCCTGCTGCTGGCCGGGCTCGTGCGGGTCGGCGTGCCGGTGCGCGCGACGCCGCTCGGCGGGCTCCACTGCGAGCGCGTCACCACCCAGCCGGGCGCCGACGCCGCCATCGCGCGGCTGGGCGAGGTCGACGAGGGCCGCGCCCGCCTCCGGTCCGCCATCAAGTCCGACGACGGCCTCGTCGCCACGTACCTGGTCAGCTCCTGGTCCGGCCATCTGGTGAGGGCCGCGGCGCGGCTCGGCCTCACGCCCAACGCCGTGACCGGCCTGTCCGTCGGCCTGGCGGGCCTCGCGGCGGTGGCGTTCTCGGCCGGCGAGCGCCGCGCCCAGGTCGCCGGGGCCGCGCTGCTGTACCTGTCGTTCGTGCTCGACTGCGTGGACGGCCAGCTCGCCCGCTACACGCGCGCGTTCTCGCCGATCGGCGCCTGGCTGGACGCCACCTTCGACCGGGTCAAAGAGTACGTCGTGTACGTGGGGCTCGCCGTGGGCTACGCGGGCGCCGCGGACGGCGGCGTCCTCGGGCCGGACGGCGTCTGGGCGATGGCCATCGCCGCCATGCTGCTGCAGTCGGTGCGCCACATGGTCGACTTCTCCTACGCCGACTCCCGGGCGCAGGCCCACGGGCGCGGCGGCGCGGCCGAAGGCGTCTCGGCGCGGCCCGGCGGGAACACCGCCGCGCGCCGGCTCCGCAAGCTCATCGTGCTGCCCATCGGCGAGCGCATGGCGCTGATCGCCGTCACGGCCGCGCTGTTCAACGCCAGGGTCACGTTCCTGGCGCTGCTCGCCTGGGGCGGCCTGGCCGCCCTCTACACGCTCACCGGCAGGATCGCGAGGTCCTTCTGATCGCCGCCACGTCGTCACCCGTCTCCCCGCCGGCCCCGGCGCGGGATCGTGAGGTCGCCCCATGAACAGCGTGAACCGTGTGAGCCCGACCGGCCACGAGAGCCCGGCGAGCACCATGCACATGACGCGGGTGCCGCGCAGCTCCGTGGTGACCTACCGCGACGACGGCGTGCTGGCGCGTGGCATGGGGGTGCTCGTCGCCGGGCAGCTCCCTCCGCTGCCGCCCGCGATCGCCGGGGCCTTCGTCACCGGCGTCATGCTCTTCCTCGGCGTGGCGGGGGCCGACGGCCCGGCCGTCTTCGCGCCCGCCGTGGCCCTGATGCTCGCCGGGCCCGGCAGCTCCCACCAGCACGACGGACGGCTCGACTGGCTCGTCCCGCCGATCCTCCGCCTCACCGAGTACGGCTTCATCGCCTGCGTCGGCTTCGCGTGGGAAGTGCCACGGTTGCTGGTGCTCGCCCTGCTCGGCGCGGTTCTCTTCCACCACTACGACGTCGTCTACCGGTGCCGCCAGCACGTCTACCCGCCCGCCTGGCTCGCCTCGGCGGGGCTGGGCTGGGAAGGGCGTATGCTGCTGATCGCCATGGGCGCCCTCCTGGGCGTCGTGACGGCCGTCTTCGTGCTCGCCGCGCTCTACCTGATCGCGCTGTTCTTCTGGGAGAGCGTCACCTGCTGGCTCGCCGCGCCCAGGTCCGGCGTCGAGGCGGCCGATCTCGGCGGTCAGGACTGACCCGTCCTTTGCCCCGGTGGTCCCTCCGGTCGCTTTCGCCCCACCGGTGGGGGCGGCCATTGCCAACAACAGGTCTTGTAATCGAATAGGTGAACTCCCGATTACACGATCACCACCTCCAGGCAACTAACCTTTGGCCTACAGATTCTCGCCAGACTGAGGAGTGCACGTTGCTGGGAATGGTGCTGGCCGCCGGCGCCGGGCGTCGCCTGCGGCCGTACACCGACACGCTGCCCAAGGCGCTTGTGCCGGTCGACGGAGAGACCACGATCCTGGACATCGCCCTGCGGAACCTCGCTGCGGTGGACCTTCGCGAGGTCGTGGTGATCGTCGGCTACGCCGCGGGTGCGGTCCACGAGCGCAAGGCCGAGCTGGAGCGGCGGCACGGTGTGCGGCTCACCCTCGTGCACAACGACAAGGCCGAAGAGTGGAACAACGCCTACTCGCTGTGGTGCGCCCGTGATCATTTCTCCTCGGGCGCGCTGCTGGTCAACGGCGACACCGTCCACCCCGTCTCCGTCGAGCGCACGCTCCTGGACGCCCCGGTCACCAGCGACATCCTGCTGGCCGTGGACGACGTCAAGACGCTCGCCGACGAAGAGATGAAGGTGACCCTGGACGGCGAGGGCCACCTGCGGCGCATCACCAAGCTGATGGACCCCTCCGAGGCCTACGGCGAGTACATCGGCGCCACGCTGATCCGCCCCGGCGCCGCCGAGCGGCTCGCCGACGCCCTGAAGGCCACCTTCGAGCGCGATCCGCAGCTCTACTACGAGGACGGCTACGGCGAGATGGTGTCCCGCGGCGAGAAGATCGCGGTCGCTCCCATCGGCAAGGTCGACTGGGTCGAGGTCGACAACCACGACGACCTCGCCAAGGCCAGGGAGATCGCATGCCTCTACTAGCCCGCATGCTCACCGCTCCCCTCACCGTCGAGGTCCGCAGGGGCGCGGTGGCCCACCTGGGCGCGCTGCTGGCCGACAGCCGCGTGGCGACCTCCGGGCGGGTCGCGGTCGCCGTCGGCTCGGGCCAGGGCGACCACATCTCCGGCCTGATCACCCCCACCCTGGGTGAGGCCGAGGTCTTCCGCGTCCCCGACGGCTCGGTGGACGCGGCCGTCTCGCTCGGCGCCGACCTGCGCAAGGGCGCCTACGAGGCCGTGGTGGGCATCGGCGGCGGCAAGACCATCGACGTCACCAAGTACGCCGCCTCGCTCGCCGGCATCCCCATGGTCGCCGTGGCGACCAACCTCTCGCACGACGGCATCTGCTCGCCGGTCTCCTCCCTGGAGCACGAGGGCGGCAAGGGCTCCTTCGGCGTCCCCATGCCGCTGGCCCTGCTCGTCGACCTCGACTTCGTGCGCGACGCGCCCGAGCGGCTCGTGCGGGCCGGCGTGGGCGACGTGGTGAGCAACCTGTCCGCCATCGACGACTGGCAGCTCGGCAACGTGGAACGCGGCGAGCCGATCGACGGCCTGGCCGTCTCCATGGCCCGCACCGCGGCCGAGGCCGTGCTCGGCCGCGACGACTCCATCGAGTCCGACGCGTTCCTCACGGTGCTGGCCGAGTCGCTGATCCTCTCCGGCATGGCCATGGTCGTGGCCGGGTCCTCCCGGCCGAGCAGCGGCGGCGACCACGAGATCCTGCACGCCATCGACCAGCTCTACCCGGGCACGTCCAACCACGGCGAGCTGGCCGGCGTCGGGGCCGCGTTCTGCTCCTTCCTGCGCGAGGACGAGCGGTCGCTCTCGCTGCTGGTCGGCTGCCTGCGCTCCCACGACCTCCCGGTCACCCCCGGCGACGTCGGGCTGACGACGGAGCAGTTCCGCGCCGCCGTCGAGCTCGCGCCCTCGACGCGTCCGGGACGGTACACGATTCTTGAGCACCTGCGCCTGTCCGGGCCCGAGGTGCACGACCGGGTGGAGCAGTATGTCCGGGCCGTCGGTCGTTGAGCTGCGCGCGGTCGCCCAGCCGCAGACCACCATGGGCCGCAACTCCGGCGAACACTGGGCCGGCTCGCTGTACATGCGCAAGCTGTCGATCTATGTGACGTGGGCGCTGGCGCGCACCGCGATCACCCCCAACCAGGTCACCGGCCTCATGATCGTGTCCGGGGTGCTCGCCGGGGTCGTGCTGGCGCTGCCGGGGCTGTGGGCGGCCGTCGCGGCGGCCGTCCTCATCCAGGTGTACCTGCTGCTCGACTGCTCCGACGGCGAACTGGCCCGGTGGACGCACCGCACCTCGATCACCGGCGTCTACCTGGACCGGGTCGGCCACTACTTCGCCGAGGCGGCCCTGCTGATCGGCCTCGGGTTCCGGGCCTCGGCCACGCTGCCCGACTGGTACACCGTGCTCGGCGTCGGCGCCGCGCTCGGGGCCATCCTCATCAAATCTGAGACCGACCTCGTGGACGTCGCCCGCGCCCGCTCCGGGCTGGTCGCCACCACCGAGGCGGCGGCCGAGCAGTTCCGGTCCCGGCGGCTCGGCGCGGCGCGCAAGGTCGCGGCGGCGCTGCGCTTCCACCGGATCTTCCAGGCCGTGGAGCTCTCGCTCCTGGTCGTGGTCGCCGCGCTCTGGGACGCCCTGGCGGGCGGCCTGACCGCGACGCAGGTCCTGACCGTCGCCTGCGTGGTGTTCGCGGCCCTGCAGACCGTCCTCCACCTGGTCAGCATCCTCGCGTCCCGGCGGCTCGCCTGACATGACAACGCCTCGGAACCGCCGGCGGCTCATCGACGTCGTACATCTATCGGGTGAAAGGTTGTCAAGAGTCGCCACCGGATCGGCATCCACTGTTCGGTGGGGGTTTCCTGGCAGTTCCGATACGCTTATTTCGCAGTATCCAGACAAGGCCGGGATCCCCCGCTTACACAGACTCGGTGATCATGACCACATGCGTTCTCCATGCGTCGAGGCGATGACGCGTTGAAGATCTCGTGTGTCATCCTCACCATGGGCAACAGGATCGCCGAGCTCGACCGCGCGGTCGAGTCCGTGCTCACGCAGACCGACGGCGACGTCGAGGTGATCATCGTCGGCAACGGCGCGGACGTCCCCGCCCTCGCCGTCGCGCCGGGCACCGGCGCCGCCTCCGTGCGGACGGTCCGCATCCCGGACAACGTCGGCATCCCGGAGGGGCGCAACTACGGCGTTCGCGAGTGCAGCGGCGACATCGTGATGTTCCTCGACGACGACGGCTGGTACGCCGACGACAAGGTCGCGGCGCACATCCGCGAGCGATTCGCCGCCGAGCCCGACCTCGCCGTCATCTCCTTCCGCGTCATGGACCCGGAGAGCGGCGGCGGCCAGCGGCGGCACGTCCCCCGGCTCCGCGCCGGCGACCCGCAGCGGTCCTCCCCGGTGACCACCTTCCTCGGCGGCGCCTGCGCGATCAGGCGCGCCGCCTACCTGCAGGTCGGCGGCCTGCCCGGGCGGTTCTTCTACGCGCACGAGGAGACCGACCTGGCGTGGCGCCTGCTCGGCGAGGGCTACCGCATCGAGTACGACGCCGACGCCGTCATGTACCACCCGCGCACGCCGCCCACCCGGCACACCGGGTTCCACCGGCTCAACGCGCGCAACCGGGTCTGGCTGGCCCGCCGCAACCTGCCCTGGCCCCTCGCCACGCTGTACCTGCTCAACTGGATCCTCCTCACGCTGGTGCGTGAGAGGTCCGTCGCGGCGATCCGCGCCTGGTTCAGCGGCTTCATGGAGGGCCTGCGCGAGCCCGCGGGCGAACGCCGCCCCATGGCCTGGCGCACGGCCTGGCGCATGCTCCGCCTCGGCCGCCCCCCGATCGTCTGACGCCTCGGGCCGGCTTGTACGGTGATCGGGCCTGGACCTCACGCCCAGGCCCGCACCTGATCGTGCGAGTCCACGACGGGACGGCCCCGTGCCCGTCCTCCACCCGCCAAGGAGGCTCCGCCGATGTCCGTCCGCAGGATCGTCCCCAACATCCACGCGCCGTCCCCGGAGACCCTGGCGAAGAGCGCCGAGTTCTACGGCCTGCTCGGCCTGGAAGAGGTCATGAACCTCGGCTGGATCACGACCTTCGCCTCTCCTGCTGAGCCGCTCGCCCAGCTCAGCGTCTTCACCCACGACGAGACCGCCCCCGTGGTGGCGGACGTGAGCATCGAGGTAGACGACGTCGACGCCGTCTACGAGGCCGTACGCGCCTCCGGCGCCGAGATCGTCCACCCCCTCCAAAACGAACCCTGGGGCGTCCGCCGCTTCTTCACCCGCGACCCCAACGGCCAAGTCCTCAACATCCTCAGCCACGCCTGACCCTGTCGGCCCTCGGGCCTCGCCTCCGCGCCTGGGGGCGCTCCGGCTCGGGCTGTGTTTCCCAGGGGAGGCTCCGCCCCCTTCGACCCCCCGTTCCAAGGGCTGCCGCCCCTCGAACTCCCCACACGGCCGCGCGGTGTCGCTGAAGGCAAGGTCTTGAGGGCTGCGGCGTCTGGCGTTTGAAGCTGGTCCCCCACTCGCGAAGGGCGTTCTCCGGCGCGCCCACACGGTCTTGCCTGGGGGGTCGGTTTCTGCTGCACGCTGGCGGGAGTTCACCGCGGGATCAAGTCCGGGCTCGTCTGACTGAGTTAGGGCAGAGTGAGCGCGGCTTTCAGGAAGGTCGTCGCCTCGTCGAGGGTGGTGGTGAGGGAGGTCGGGGTTGGGGTGAGGGTGGCGAGGAGTTGGTCTATGGGTCTTAGGCCTGCTTGGTCGAGGAGGGTTTTCTCGTTGGTGGTCCAGTGGCCCTTTGAGGCCAGGATGGCGTGGGCGGTCTGGCAGGCGGCGGTGGCGATGGCGCCGGCGCAGTCGGTCAGGTGGCCGCGGGGGGCGTGGGCGGTGCGGGCGTAGGTGAGGGTGGCCTGGGCGTCGCCCCACCATCGGCTGGCGGCCTCGCGCTTCAGGGCCTCCGGGTATTCGGGGCGGGGGAGTTCCCCGTGGAGTACCCGGGCGAGGGCGAGTTCGGCGACCACGATGTACGTCGGGATCCCGGCCTGGTGGAAGAGCAGCCTCTCGACCCGGAAACGCCCCGCACGCGCCTCGGCGAGGTGGAACTCGACATCGTCCAGGTCCCGGTAGTGCACGTCCACGCGACGGCCGTCCACATCCAGCCAGGCTCCGCCGTTATAGACGCCACCACCCCACCCGCCGATCTCGGACACCTCACCGGGCCACCCGAGCGCCCGCACCGACTCCGGCGAGAACGCCCCGCGATAGTAGACCGCGAAGTCCCAGTCACTGCCCGGCGCATGCGTGCCCGAGGCCCGGGAGCCTCCCAGGGCGACCGCCTCCACATGCGGCAGCTCCGCGAGTCGCCCGCCGACGCGCGCCATGAAGTCCTCGTCCTGCTGAACCGTCATCGGCCCACGCTATCGGCCGTACAGCATGGGGAGATCGACGAGGAGGATGGAGGGGTCGTCATCGGCGGCGGCACGGAGGGTGTCGTGGAAGCCGGCGCCGCTGTAACAGGCGAGGACGGTGTTCGCGGTGTCGTAGCCCTTGGCGGAGAGCAGGTCACGGGCCCGGCGAAGGCGCTCCAGGTGCCGAAGGTCCATGACCTTGTCCCACTTGGCCTCGCCCAGGGACTTCACCGGCCGGGGCTGCGCGGAGTGGTTCACGCCGAGGACCACGATGTCCACGTCGATCTGCGACCTGTTGGCGGGATCGGCGATGGTTCCGGCCACGACCTCACCGATGCCGCCCTCGCCGAAGTGCGTCCGGCCGTAGCGCAGGGCGTGCTCCCGGCACAGCATCTCGAAATGGGGCCCCACCACCTTGGAGAGGAAACGCTGCCGTGACCGCGCCCAGACCTCCTCGGCGAGGCCGAGGCTGAGGTCCGTCCATTCGGGGCGCATGATCGCTTGGTAGAACGTGATGAGCGGCTCGGCGATGCGGTAACGGGTCCGCCCGGATCTGAACGCGTCCTTCTCCTTCACCAGCAGTCCGCAGTCTTCCAGCACGTTCAGCGGATGAGCGATATCCGAAGATTTGTGGCCGATATGTCCGGCTATTCCGCCCCAGTTGTTGTTGCCCTCCGCCACCGCCGAGAGCACGGAGTGGTACAGCGCGGGATCCCGGATGTCGGCCTCCTCGGTGAGCAGGTACCTGCCCTCGCGGAAGAGGGACGTCCGGCGGTTGAGCACAGTGCGTGCCACCCACGCGTCGAAGTCGTCGGCGGAGGCCGGGATGTCGCCCGCCACGAACTCGTCCCGGTACGCCGGGGTGCCGCCGACGACCGCGTGCAGCATGGCGGCGAGCCGCGGATCGGTGACGCCCCAGAAGTCGGCGGCCTCACGGTACGGCAGGGACTGGATCACCAGTTCCAGGCGTGCCCGGCCACGCAACGGCGCCTGACCGGAGAGGACCTTGCCCATCACCGAGAGCGCGGAGCCGCAGATCAGCACGCGTGCGTTGCTCGTCCCGCCGTGTGTGCGCCCGCGCAGGTCGATCTCTTGCTTGAGCAGGGACGGGATGGCCGGGTTCGCCTTCATCAGGTAGGGGAACTCGTCGATGACCAGAGGCATCGGACGATCTTTCGGTAGCGAGAAGAAGAAGGTGAACGCGTCTCGCCAGTCCGCGAAGGGGTATCCCACGGGGGACCCCGTGTGCCGGGCGAGCGCCATCCCGAACAGGCGGAGCACCTCGACGTCCGTGCCCTCGGTCGCCTCGAAATAGAAGCCTCCGAGGGCTTCGGTCAGTGATCTGAGCAGGAAGGTCTTCCCCTGGCGGCGCCGGCCGCTGACCACGCCGAACGAGACCTCGGGGTGCGGTGCGGTCGCGAAGGTGGTGAGTGCCTCCCATTCCCAGTCGCGGTCGAAGATGTGCGGCGGCTTCGATACCAAGAGTGACCATCCAGATACTGAAGTACAGTTCACTGAACTGTACTTCAGTAGAATGGCGCATGGATGGTCGTTCGCTCAGATGCGCGGGAGGGGTTCCGCCTCGGGGATGGTCGCGGTCGTGTGGGTGATCGTGGTGGTCAGCAAGGCGTGTTTGGGGAGGCCTAGTTCGCTGAGTTCCTTGGCGATCGGGTGGTTGCCCAGTCTGATCAGGGCGCCGCCCGGGCGGGCGTGGATCGTCTGGGGGCGGGCGGTGCAGCGGATGCGGCGGGTGGTGCCGTCGAGGTGGGTGTAGGCCGTCAGGTCGGCGGACGGGGCCGGGATCGGCATGCCGGGGCGGATCAGCAGGTCGAGGACGAGACGGCCGTCCTTGCGGAGGATGCACCGTTTGTACGGGGAGGACAGGCGCAGGTCGATCTCGGCCATTTCCTTCGGGAAGCCCCAGATCGTGCGGCCGGCCTCCAGGGTGAAGCGCTGGTCCACGGGGAGCCAGTGGACGAACATCCCCGCGCCGCGCAGGCCGCGCACGCCGGACAGGACGCCTGTGCCGGTGGCCGTGCGAGGGCGTCCCACAAGAGCGCCGGAGCCGTGCCCGGAGGAGGGTACGAAAGCGGCGGGGCCGTTGCCGGAGGTGGGTCCGAAACGGCCGGGGCCGTCGCTAGAGGAGGGCCCGAAGGCGTCGGGGTGGTTCCCTGCGGCGCGCCCGCGGGTGTCTGGGGGGCGGACCATGAAGCCGACGCCGAACTCGTTGTAGGAGCCGAGGTCGCCGTCGTCGTAGCGGATGAACTGGAGCACGCACAGGGCCTTGCCGGGCAGGAACTCGGTGACGTCCATGTCGGGGGAGTAGGCGAGCACGGCCCGGGCGGCGTCGGCGCGGACGGTGTAGACCACCGCGCAGACCGTGGCGTCTCTGATCTCCACCGGCAGGGTGACCTCGCGCCCCTGGACGAGATGGCTAGCCATGACTCCCAGTACACCAACCCGGGATGCGAGACGCCACCCGTACCCCCGACGGTGGTGGGCGCACGCGCGATGAACACAGCCGGGCGCCTCGCCGTACCAGGGCGCCGGCATTGCCGTAGACCCTTCTCGCCGACGCGGCGCCCCTTGTGTCACCCGTAGGGCCGGGAGGGGTAAGGGCAAGCGAGCACGCCGCGCGGCCCAGGGTATGACGGGTCAGGCCGGGACGGCGCGGCGGAGGGCGGGGAGGGGGGTTGGGAGGGACCATTCCTCCAGGTGGGTGATGAAGTCTCGGGCGTGGTCGGGCCAGTGGTAGTGGGCGCGGGCCTCGGCGTAGCCGCGGGCGCCCATGACCGTGCGGCGCTCGGGTGCGTCGCGCAGCCGCAGCACGGCCTGGGCGGCCGCCTCGACGTCGCCGTACGGGACGATCACCCCGCAGTCGGACCGGCCGACGATCGAGGCCGCCATGGGCAGCGGGGTGGTGATCGTGGGGATGCCCCGCGCCATGTACTCGATCACCTTGGTCGGGAGCGACTGCCGGTAGTTGGGCACGTCGTGCAGCAGCGAGAGGCCCGCGAGCGCCCCCTCGGCCATACGCAGCGCGTGCTCGTTGGGCACGTACCCGTACCAGTCCAGCAGGCCCTGGCGCTGGCCGTCGCGCAGCGCGGGACGGATGTCGGGGTCGGCCGCGCCGATGAGGTCGAGGCGGACGCCCTCCGGCCGGAGCCTGCGGGCCAGCTCGATCATCTCCAGGGCGCCCCTGGCCTCGGACAGATGGCCGACGTACACCAGCCGGTCGGCGCCGGGCGGCGGTGGCGGCGTGGCGGGCACGTACGTCGTGTTGGGGATCACCGGGTGGTCGCCGGAGAAGCGGTCGCGGTAGGCGGCCTCGGCGAGGATCAGGTGCAGGCGCCGCTCGGCGCGGCCCTCGACGTGGCGGACGATATGGGGAAGCGTCCGCCGGACCGGCTCCGGCAGGTACGCCTTGGTGTCGAGGGAGCCCACCAGGTCCTCGTGCACGTCCCACACGGTGGTGGGCCGGCGCCGGGGCAGGGCGAGCAGCAGTTCGATGTCGTGGACGAGAAGGACGTCGGCGTCCTTGACGCCCCTCCTGAGCGCGCGCCGCGCCGCGTTCAGCGCCCGGCCCCGCCGCAGCCCGACGGCGCGCGGCACGTCGATCGCGGTGATCTCACCGGGCGGGGTGACGTTGCAGTGGGTGAACGGCGCGACGTACGTCACCGCGTGCCCGGCGTCGAGCAAGGCGCGGATCTGCCGGTGCATGATCCGGGCGTCCTCCGGGTGGTGGACGATCGTGCCGACACATACCTTCATATGTAGATGTTGGGCGCCGTTCTCGTCCGATCCGGATGCGCCTCGTTAATCCGGGTGAAAATGCGGCTGAACATCCGCTCCTAGCGCTCGGGAGCGCCGGCCTGCGCGGACGGTCTGCGGTAGAGCCACACCAGGCGGGGCTCCAGCAGCCATTTGAAGAGCGTGCGCGTCTCCGGCAGGCACAGCACGATGGCCAGGGCGAAGGAACTGCTGGCGATCGCCATGACGCCGAGCGGCCCGTGCAGCCACGGGAACGACAGCCAGCCCATCTCTTTGGCGATGTACACCGGCACGCCGTGCAGCAGGTAGCAGTACAGGGTGCGGGTGCCGAGGTCGGAGAACCAGGTGCGCTTGCGCGGCACCAGCGCCAGGATCGCCACCGAGACCACGAGCGCCGCGACCAGCAGGCCGACGCGCATCGCCATGCCCATCCACCACGACAGGTCCAGGTCGGCGTAGCTGTCCTTGTAGTAGATGGGGTCGAGGGGGACCTTCGGGGAGATCAGGATCGCTACCCCGGCCGCCCCCACGAGCGCCACCACCGCGACGATCTTCACCCAGAGGCGGTTCAGCATCTCGAAGTGGTGCGGTTGCAGCAGGAGCCCGAGCACGAAGAACGGCATCAGCCCGAAGAAGCGGTCCATGCTGAAGTCGCCGGGAAGGTCCGACAGGCCCGCCAGCAGGTACACCGCGACGGCGATCGGCAACGGATAGCGCATGCGCTTCCACACGGGCGTGGACAGCCGCCACAGCAGCAGGGCCAGCAGGTACCAGTTCAGCCAGGCCGGGTCGATGATCGTCAGGCTGAACTTGTGGCCGAACGCGAAGCGGAGCACGGCGTACCCCACCTCCACGACGACGTACGGCACCAGGAAGGTGTCGACCAGCTTGTTCGTCTTGGCGTTGGAGTTCCAGAAGTTCCTGCTCAGGTAGCCGCTGATGAGCACGAACAGCGGCATGTGGAACACGTAGATGAACAGGTACGCCGAGCGGGACGAATGCGTCGCCAAGGTGGGGACCAGGGCGTGCCCGGTCGGGACCAGCGCGATGAGCAGGAACTTGACGTTGTCGAGATACGGCTCGCGGGGGCGCTTGGCGGGAGGCCCGGCCGGCTGCGCCTCCTCGGTCTCGGGGGCGGGCGCGTCCCACGCGGCCTCCGCACCCGGCGGCCTGCCGCCCGCGTCCCCCGGGAAGCCGGCCCGGCCGTACGGCGCGTGGGCGGCGCCCTGGCCGTATGACGCGGGGGCTCCAGAGGAGGGGCCGAACTGACCTGGGGCTCCGGCGGGGACGTACTGTCCTGGGGTTCCTGCCGGGCCGTACGGCACGGGGACGCCGTCCGGGCCCACTGATCCGGGGACCGCGGCCGGGACGGACGGCGCGGGGCCGCCGCCATGGCGGGGGCCGTCGAAGCCCTGCGGGCCGGGGGCGGCTTCCTGGGCCGGCGGGGCGGACGTCCGCGGGGGCTGGGGACGCTCCCAGTACGAGAAGCCGTCGTCGGGGGCGGCGGGCGTGCGTGGCGGGGGAGCCTCCCACGCGGGGACGGGCGGCGGCGCCTGCGGCCGTCCGGCCGGCGGGGTGGGCGCGTCCCACCCCTGTGGACCGGACGCCTGCCGCTGCTCCCACGGTTGAGGCGCGGCTGTCTGTTCCCATGCCTGAGGTGCGGACGTCTGTTCCCATGCCTGGGGGGCGGACGTCTGTTCCCATGCCTGGGGGGCGGACGTCTGTTCCCATGTGTGAGGCGTGGATGCCTGAGGGGGATCCCATGCCTGGGGCGCGGACGTCTGGGCGTGGTCCCACGCCTGGGCTCCCGATGTCTGGGAGTGGTCCCGGCTCTGGGCTTCCGACGTCTGCGGCTGCTGCCACGCCTGGGCTTCGGACGCCTGTGCCTGGTCCCACGCCTGCGGCCCGGAGGACTGTGCCCCGTCCCACGTCTGGGCGCCCGAAGGCGGGGGAGGGGTCTCCCAGGAGGGCCGGTCGAAGGTGAACGTCTCGGGGTCGTCGTCGTGCGGGCCGGGACGGGGGGCCGGGGCGGAGGACTCGGCGACCGGCCACAGCGCTCCCTCGCCGTCGTCGCCGACCCGCGGGCGGTGGCGGTCCCAGGCGCCGGTCGGAGGCTCGGCGTAGTCGGGGACGGGCCAGCGGGCCGTCGGGGCGTCCTCCTCGGGGGCGCGGGATTCCGGCCCGGGACCGGCCCGCCTCTCCTCTGGCCCGCCGCCGGCGGTCGTCTCACCGGCCTCGGAGGAGGCGTCGTCGCCGCGGGGAGCCGGAACCGGGAAGGAGGAGGATCTGGTGTCGCTCACGGGGGAAAGCTCGGCTATCTGTCGGGAGACCAGGGGTAGCGTCTGGACGGCACGGCCTGGGGTCTTATGGCGGATGGGAATGTCGGGGACGGGCCGACCAGATCATCCACCATAACGCTCTCACCGGCGATTGTCGCGGCGCAGAGCCGAGTTCACAGGATACCGATCATGAAAAGGCCCGGCCCCGCGGGGGACCGGGCCGTCTCCGTGGCGGGCTCAGGTGCTGCACACGTCGGTCTTGGAGTCCACCACGCGGGCGCTGTCGGGGATCGTCACGGGGACCTTGACGCCCTTGAAGTCGGCGCCGATCACGAGCTGGATCACCGGGCTGCCGGGCGCGGGCGTGGCCGTCGTCCCGGCCGGGGGAGTGGACGAAGCCGAGGGGGTGAAGGGGGTGGTGAGACCGGTCTTCACCTTGCCGGCCGCGGGCGTCACCTTGGTCATCAGCTTGGCGGCGAGCGGGGCGGCGTAGTCGGCGCCCTCGGTGGCGTTCTTGCTGTACAGGACCATGGTCTGCGGCCGGTCGGTGCCGTCGGCCTGCCGGGCGTCGCCGACCTGGGTCACCTTGAACCCCTGGGCGGACAGCGCCTCGGCGACCTCCTTGGCCTTGCCCGCGGTGTTGGTGCCGTTGAAGACCTGGACCTGCACCTGGCCGGGCTTGATCGCGGGCTTGGACGGCGCCGCGGACCCCGACGCCGCGGTGCTCGGCTTGGCCGTGGGCGTGACCTCGATGTCGTTGCGCAGGGACTCGAACATGCGCCCGGCGTCCGGCTGCTTCCACTGGATGCGGTTCTTGTCGGCCGGGTACGGCTGCCAGGGAACCGTGACGAACTTGACGCCTTTCGCGGTGAGGCTGCGGGCGCTCTGCGCGATCTGGATCAGCGTGTCGACGTCGAGCTGCGGGTCCATCACGACCGACTGGGCCGCGGCGGAGACCAGGCCGAGCAGCTTGGTGGGGTTGGTCAGGGTGTCGCCGCTCGTGGCCTTCTTCACGACCTGGGAGAGGAAGATCTGCTGCCGCTTGATGCGGTTGATGTCGCTGCCGTCGCCGAAACCGTGGCGGGCGCGGACGTAGGCGAGCGCGGTCTCACCCTTGACGATCTGCTTGCCGGGCTGCAGGTACAGCTTGGCCTGCTTGTCGTTCACGACCGTCGGGACGCAGATCTGGATGCCGCCGAGGGCGTCCACGATGCTCTTGAACCCGGTGAAGTCGACCTTGATGTAGTGGTCGATGCGGATGTTGGTGTTGGCCTCGATCGTGTTGATCGTGCAGGCCATGCCGCCCTCGTTGAACGCCGAGTTGATCATGTCGAGGCGTGGGACGAGCGGCGCCTTGGTCCTGACGTGCTTGCAGGCGGGGATCTGGACCATCGAGTCGCGCGGGAAGCTGATCAGCGTCGCCTTGTCGCGGTTCGGCGAGACGTGCAGAAGGATGATCGTGTCGGTGCGCTCGCCCTCGTTCTGCATGTGCTGGCCGTACCGCTTGTTGTCGCCCGCGCGTGAGTCGGAGCCGACGAGCAGCACGTTGAGCGCGCCGCTGCTGTTGACCGGGCGGTTGGCGTTGAGGTCGCCGCTGACGTCCTCGGTGCGCACGGCGCCGAGCACGTTGCGGTAGAGCGTGTAGCCGGTCAGCGACACGGCGACCAGGACGCCGGTGAGCGCGATGCTCACCCACGCCAGGACTCGCATGCGGCCCCCGCCGCCGCCGGGGCCGTGCTTCTCCACGGGGGGAGGGGTCTCGGGCGGGGGCGGGAAGGAGGGGCCGTTCCTGCGGCGGGGCGCCTCGACCGTGGTGTCGGCGGGCGCGAAGTCCCGCACCGGGTGTCCGCCGGGCTGCGGGTGGGCGTGGTACGGCCGGGGCTCGTCGGCGCCGGCGACGAGCTGGTCCTGAGGAGAGGCCCGGTGACGGCGGCCGCGCTCGCTTCCGGGCGGCGGAGGAGCGCCGGGCGGAGCCTGCGTACGGCCGCGGCTCCTGCGGCCGGGCTGCCGCGGCTCCTCCCCGTATTCCCTGACCGGGGCGTGTCGGTACTCGCTCATTTCGTCATGAGGTTAGTCATCGGCCCGGCTCTGGGGGCCATGATCGGGTGATTGACGCATGATCATGAGTACTCCAGAGGGGTCGATCCGGGGGGCCTAGCTTACTGAGGCGAGGATATTCGGTGGAATATCGTAATCCGTGGCTTTACTGGATGTTCGTCGATCCGGCAGGACGGCCACGCCCCGGAGCTCCGCCGCGCACCACCAGCGCCGCGGCCAGGCACGCCAGCGGCACCGCGGGCAGAACGTACCGGTAGTCGAACTGCGCCGTGGCCGCCGGGATCACCAGCAGCGCCAGCGAGCCCAGCCACGGCAGCGTCCACTCCGTCCCCGTACGCCCGCCCCGCCGCCTGCGCATCGCCACGACCACAGGAGGCGCCAGCATGATGACCAGCAGCACCGTGCCCGGCAGCCGCGCCACGTCCTGGTAGGCGCGCGTCACCCCCGCGAACGGCTCCACCACGCGCGTGCCGATCGGCCCCCGCTCGTAGCGCGCGGCGAACTCCGCGCCGACCGTGGCCGGATAGCGCCCCGGCGGAGGGGGCGGCACGGCCGGGAACTGGTAGTAGTCGAAGATCTCCCGGTCCGGGTAGACCGGGCGGCCCCAGACGAACGTGCGCGCGACCTCACCCAGCACCGACACCGCGTAGTCGACGGGCTGGCTGCGGATCGCCAGGGAGGCGAACCGGCCCGCGAGCCGGTCGGTGGACTCGGTGAAGGTGATGCCGGGCAGCGCCACGACCGGGGAGTTCGCCGACCAGATGTACTCCTGCGACGGCGGGCGCCGCGCCGGGGGCGTCGGATCGCACAGCACCGCGAGGTCCGCGGGCGGGCGCATCACGGCGCAGTCGGCGAACGACATCGTCCGCGAGTACAGGAAGACCCCGTTGGACCCGACGATGCCGAACCGGTGGTAGGTGGCGGCGAACCAGCCCGCGTACGCGCCGACCGGCACCAGCGCCACGGCCAGCGTCAGCCCGGCCAACTTGGTCCGCTTGGTCAGCCTGATCGGCACGGCCGACCGCCGGTGCGGCCCCCGGTGGGACCTCCACGCGCGGGCGACCAGCCAGCACGTCACGAGCCCGATCAGGGGAAGGCCCGCCGTCCTGGTCAGCGTCGCCGCCGCCAGCAGCAGCCCCGCCGCGCACGCCGAACGCCAGGTCGGGGGGCGCAGCGCCGCGACCACGGCCCCGAGGACCAGCAGCGCGAACAGCGAGTCCGACACCAGCAGGTGTTCGAGCTGGATCTGGTAGGCGTCCAGCAGCGCCGGGACCGTGGCCAGGGCCGCCGCCCAGCGCGGCCCGCCCGCGCGCAGGACCGTGACGTACAGCAGCACCCCGGCCGCCAGGCCGATGAGGTGCTGGACGGCCGTCACCACCATGAACCCGTGGAACGGCTCCAGCAGGCGCAGGAAGATCGAGTACCCGGCGGGCCGCACCAGGTCGGGCCGCGGGCGCATCGCCGTGACCACGTACGTGTAGGAGTCCGGGAACCACAGCGCCGGCCGGTACCCGAGCATCGCCACGACCCGCAGCACGGTGCCCGCCGCCAGCAGCGCGAGGAACACCCGGTGCGGCCGGGCCCGGGCGGCCAGGTGGCCGGCTCCGGCGCGTAGGCCGCTGCCGCCGGCCCGGGACTCGCGCACCTCGGTACCCGGACCGGAGGGGCGGGTCGTCGTGGCGCCGGGATCATCAGAGCCCTGGGGGACGGCGGCCACGGCGCGCAGGCGCCGGCGTACGACGGTGATCCACCCCGCTGCTGCCACGCATCCCCCGCTGATCCGACGAGCATGCGCCCGTACTTTCATCGCCGGAGGCGAGCCTATGAGAGGAGGCGCCCGGGAAGTACGTCGAGCTGGGAAAGAGCCGCGCGTCGGTCCGTTGGACGACCTATGGGGATGCGCCGGGTCTCTCCTGGGCGGGGTGGCGGTTAGGCTCGCGGCAACATGGACGGATCCTGGCGCGACCACCCGCGACGGCCGCCGGCGGGCCGGGTGCTCGCCGCGGTCACGATCATGCCGTCGCTCGCCCTGGCCGGATGGCTGCTCGCCGGGCTTCCCCTGCTGCTGCTCGGCCGGTTCCGGCCGCTACCGGCGTTCGTGCTCGGCACGGCGGTTGCCGTCGTCCTGTGCGTGTACGCCGCGCGGCGCTCGCGCCGGGCGCCCGAGGCAGCCCCGTGGCAGGTCGCGGGCGTGGTGGCCGTGGCGCTCGGCTCGGGGGTGTTCAACGCGCTCCTCCACAGCCAGCAACTGCTCATCCGCAGAGATCCGAGCACCTACGCGCAGTACGCCGTCTGGCTGGCGAGGACCGGGTCGCTGCCCATCCCGTACCAGGCGGAGGCGTTCGGCGGCCCGGACCCGGCGCTGCGCTTCGACAGCGTGGGCCTCTACGACCACGGCGGCGCGGTGGTGCCGCAGTTCATGCCGGGCGCGCCGCTGCTGTACGCCCCCGGCCACTGGCTCGCCGGGGTGGACGGCCTGCTGGTGACGCCCGCGGTGCTCGGGGCGCTGGCCGTGCTGACCGTCGCCGGGGTCGTCGCCCGGCTCGCGGGCGCGCGGTGGGCCACGCTGGGGGCGCTGCTGTTCGCCGTCGCGCTGCCGATCCTCTACACCTCGCGCACGACGCTGAGCGAGATCCCTTCGCTGATCCTGCTGTTCGGCGGCATCGCGCTCACCCTGGACGCGCGCGGGCGCCCGCGCGCGGCGGCCCTGGCGGGGCTGGTGTTCGGGCTGGCCGTCCTGGTCAGGATCGACGGCCTGCGCGACGTCCTGCCGGTCCTGGCCTACGCGGGCCTGCTGATCGCGATGCGGCGCGTGCCGGGCCGGGCCGCCGCGTACGCGGCGATGGGGCCGTGGCTGCTGGGCGGCCTGGTCGTCGGCGCGGGCGCCGGGCTCGGCGCGGCCTTCCTGCTGGCCCGTCCCTACCTGGCGTACCTGTCGGGGTCGGTGACGCCGCTGCTGGTCATCTGCGGGGCCGTGCTGGCGCTGACGGCGGTGGGCGCGGCGCTCGGCCCGCGGGTCATCGCGTGGAGCGTCTCGCGGTCCGGCGGCCTGGCGCGCCGGGTGAGGACGGCGCTGCCCGGGCTGGCGGGCGGGCTGGTCGTCCTGGTGATGGCGGGCTTCGCCGCCCGTCCCTGGCTGCAGACCGTGCGCCGCGTCGCCACGACTCCGGACGACAAGTTCAACGCGGCGTTCATCGAGTCGGTGCAGCGGTTCAACGGCCTGCCCCCCGACAACACCCGCCTCTACTACGAGGACTCGCTGTACTGGGTGATCTGGTACCTCGGCGTGCCCGCCGTGGCGCTGGCGACGATCGGCGCGGCGGTGCTGGCGGGCCGCATGGCGCGGGGCCGCGCGTTCGCCTGGGTGCTGCCGCTCGCCCTCGTCGGCTGGACGACGGTGACGACGCTCTGGCTGCCCGCCATCACCCCCGACCATCCGTTCGCCTCCCGCCGGCTGGTGCCGGTGGTGATCCCCGGCCTCGTGGTGCTCGCCGTCTGGGCGGTGGCGGCCGGGTGGGCGTGGGCGCGCCGCGCCGGGTACGGCGTCCGGGCGCGGCGGGCGGGCGCGCTGGCGGCGGGCGCGCTGCTCGTCGTCCCGGCCGCGGTGACCTCCGTCGGAACGGCGTTCACCCCGATCGAGCAGGGGGAGGCCGCACAGGTCGCCCGGCTCTGCGCCGCGCTTCCCCGCGACGCCGCCGTGCTGATCGTCGAGAGGGTGACGGCCGACCGGCTTCCCCAGGTCGTGCGGGGCATGTGCGGCGCGCCCACGGCGATGGTCCGGGGCGGGGGCGACGTCGCGCCGCGTGCGGAGGTCGAACGCCTGATCGCCCGGATCCGCGCGGCCGGACGCCACCCGGTCCTGCTCGCCGCCGACCGCCGCCAACTGGCCCCGTACGGCACCGCCACCGAGGTCCTGCGCCTGCGCACCCGCCAGGACGAACGCTCCCTGATCAGCCCCCCCGACGGAACCTGGTCCCTGAGCGTCACCGTGTGGATGGCCACGCCGTAGCGCCGTGCTTGACCGGTACGCGGGGCTCGGAAAGTGGGCGGTGCGCCGGCCGGAGGACCTCCGACCGGTGGCGCCAGGCGTGAGCGCATGACTACGCGCCGTATAGAATGACGGAACTTTACCGCTACGGCCGGAAACCCGGAGATCTGGCGGGTTTACGCGTCGCCGGAGCCGTTTCGGGGGCCGTGGCCGGACGGCGTGGGCGTATTTCGGGGAAAGCCGCGTCGCCGCCTGGGGGGCGCGGTGAAATTCCGGCAAAAGGGGGAAGGCATCCGCAACGGGGTGGTTCGCTTGGGGAAATCGCCGCGCAATCAACGGACGGGCTGGTAGACAGGTCCGTCACGCCCGCGTGCCCCACAGGGGCGGGCCGGGCGGAGTGAGGTGGCGATGAGGCGGAAAAGACTGTGCTGATGAGGATGATGTGGATTTCCTCGCCGGCCGGGCACTGTATCCTCGCCCGACGTGAGTGTGACCGAGACGCCTGAGACTGGACCCGCCGTGGACGCCAAGCCCTATGTGACGATCGTCCTTCCCTGTTACAACGAGCAGGACCACGTCATCGCGGAAGTCGAACGCATCTGCGGCGCCATGGACGGCAGCGGCTACACCTACGAGCTGATGGCCGTGGACGACCACTCCACCGACGGCACGCTCGACCGGCTCCGCGAGGCCGCGCCCCGATTCCCCAACATGCGCATCGTGGCCTTCCACCGCAACGGCGGCTCGGGCACCGTGCGGCGCATCGGCACGCAGGACGCGCGCGGCGAGATCGTCGTGTGGACCGACGCCGACATGACCTACCCCAACGACCGCATCCCCGAGCTGGTGCAGATCCTGGAGAAGGACCCCACCGTCGACCAGGTCGTCGGGGCGCGCACCAGCGAGCAGGGGTCGCACAAGTTCCTGCGGGTGCCCGCCAAGTGGTTCATCCGCAAGGTGGCCGAGCGGCTGGCGGGCCAGGAGATCCCCGACCTGAACTCCGGGCTGCGCGCGTTCCGCAGGTCGGTCTCGCTGCCGTACCTGCGGCTGCTGCCCCCCGGGTTCTCCTGCGTCACGACGATCACGCTGGCCTTCCTGTCCAACCAGCACGACGTGCAGTACATGCCGATCGAGTACAGCAAGCGGGCGGGGAAGTCCAAGTTCAGCTTCATCTCCGACGCCTACCGCTACATCCTCCAGGTGCTGCGGATGGTGATGTACTTCAACCCGCTCAAGGTGCTGATGCCGCCCGCGATCTGGCTGGTGGTGATCGGCCTGGTCAAGGGCGTCGTGGACATGTTCCGTCACCCCTTCTACTTCCCGGCCAGCACCGTGATGGTGTTCCTCTCCGGCCTGATCATCGGGTCGCTGGCCCTGCTGGCCGACCTGATCGTCCGCTCCCGGGGCGAGTAGGCCCGTATGCGCATCGCGATCGCCGGGCCCACGTACCCGTACAAGGGGGGCGGGGCGCAGCACACCACCGAGCTGGCGCACCGCCTCACGGCCGCCGGGCACGACGTCGTGATCGAGTCCTGGCGCGCGCAGTACCCCGCGTTCCTGTACCCCGGGCAGCAGACGATCTCCTCGCCGGAAGGCGAGCCGTTCCCGCACGTCCGGCGGGTGCTGGACTGGCGCAACCCGGCCGGCTGGCTCGGCTGCGGGCGGCGGCTGCGCGGCGCCGGGCTCGTCGTGCTCACCCTGCTCAGCCCCGTCCAGGTGCCCGCCTACCTGGGCATCCTGTACGGCCTGCGCCGCGCGGCCCCGGTCGTGGCCCTGTGCCACAACGTGCTGCCGCACGAGCGCAAGCCCTACGACGTGCCGCTGGTCCGGACGCTGCTGCGCCGGGTGGACCGTGTGCTCGCACACTCGGAGGAGCAGGCCGCGCTGGCAAGGGAGCTCGCCCCCGCGCCGGTCGCCGTCGCCGCCCTGCCGCCGCACCTGCCGTCCCGGGCCTCCGGGGACGCCGCGGGCGGCGTGACGCGGCGGCTGCTGTTCTTCGGCATCGTCCGGCCGTACAAGGGCCTCGACCTGCTGCTGCGCGCCCTCGCCCGGGTGCCGGGCGTGTCGCTGACCGTCGCGGGCGAGTTCTGGGGCGGCCTGGACGGCACGCGCGCGCTGATCGCGGAGCTGGGGCTCGGCGACCGGGTCGAGCTGCGGCCGGGCTACGTGCCCGCCGACGAGGTGCCTGCGCTGTTCGCGGGGGCGGACGCGCTCGTGATGCCCTACCGCTCGGCGACCGCCAGCCAGAACGTCTGGCTCGCCCACGAGCACGGCCTTCCCGCCATCGTCACCGACGTGGGGCCCCTGGCCGCGCACGTCGCCGACGGCGTGGACGGCCTGGTGGGGGTCCCCGGCTCGGTGGACGCCCTGGCCGAGGCCGTCACCCGCTTCTACGCCCCTGGCGAGCCGGAACGCCTCCGTGCGAACGTCAAGGCCGTGGACCCGGCCCCCTACTGGGCGACGTACGTCCGCACGCTGCTGGCCCCGGGCGCCTGATCCCACCCACTACCCTTGGCCGGGTGGGTAGGGAACGCGTGGCGCAGCTTGAGTACTCCGAGTTTCAGGCCGCGATGCTGGACGAGGCGAAGCGGCGGCGCAAGGCCGCCAAGATCATCGCCGTGCTGGCGCACTTCCTCGGGCGCGACGCCGGCGACGGCCCGGTCCTCGACGGCAGGCGCGTCGCCGACATCGGCTGCTCGGCCGGTTTCATCGCCGACGAGCTCGCCGCGGCGGGCGCCGAGCGCGCCTTCGGGATCGACATCGACGTCCCCGGCCTGCGCAAGGCGGCCGAGCGGTTCGGCAAGCGGGTGGCCTTCGTCTGCGCCGACGGCACCGCGCTGCCGTTTCCCGACGGGTCGATGGACGTCCTGGTCTTCAACCACATCTACGAGCACGTGGTCGACCCCGACGCCGTGATCAAGGAGATGCGCCGGGTGCTCGCCGACGACGGCGTGCTGTACCTCGGGCTCGGCAACCGGCTCGGGGTGATCGAGCCGCACTACAAGCTGCCCTTCCTGTCCTACCTGCCCCCCGCGCTCGCCGACCGCTACGTCCGCTCCTTCGGCCGGGCCGACCACTACTACGAGCGGTTCCGCACGCGCGGAGGGCTGCGCCGCATGCTGGCCGGCTTCCACGTCTGGGACTACTCGCTGCCCGTGCTGGCCTCGCCGGAGCGTTTCGCGGGCGCCGAGCTGTTCCCCGGCCCCGCCGGCCGCGCCGCCCAGGCCACCCTGGCCCGCGCGCCGCGCGCGGCCCTGCGCGCGCTGCTGCCCGTCGTCCCCACCTACCTGTGGGTGGCGTCCAAGACGCCGCGCAGGCCGCTCGGCCCGGCCCTGCCGCAGCCGCCCCAGCGCGTCCCGACGCCATGAGCCCCACGGCGACACGTGTGATCACGCCCAAGAAGCTCGTCAGGGTCGCCTTCCTGCTGGTCGCGCTGGGGTTCGGCGCGTGGACGATCTCCGGGCAGTGGTCCCGGGTGGCCGACGGCTTCGCGCGGCTGTCGTGGCCCGCGCTCGGCGGCTCGCTGGTCGCGGTGCTCGCGGCGCTCACCGCGGGCATGCTCATGTGGCGGGCGCTGCTCGCCGACCTGGGCTCGCCGCTGCGGTTCACCGACGCGGCCAAGGTGTTCTTCGTCGGGCAGCTCGGCAAGTACATCCCCGGCTCGCTGTGGCCGGTGCTGGCGCAGATGGAGATGGGCAAGGACCTCGGCGTGCCGCGCCCGCGCAGCGCCGCCGCGTTCTTCCTGACATATCCGATCTACCTGGCCAGCGGGCTGCTCGTCGCCCTGGTCACCCTGCCCGTCTTCGCCGGCGACTCGGTCACCCGCTACGCCTGGCTGCTCCTGCTGCTGCCGGTGCTCGTCGCCGGCCTCCACCCCAAGGTCGTCAACGCCGCGCTCGGCCTCGGCCTGCGTCTGCTGCGGCGGCCCCCGCTCGAACGCCCCCTGACCCGCCGCGGCCTGCTCACCTCGGCCGGGTGGGCGTTCGCCGGGTGGGCCGCCTACGGCGTCCACCTCGCGCTGATCGTCGCGGGCCTCGGCGTCACCGGGGGACGGGCGTTCGCGCTGTCGGCCGGTGCCTTCGCGCTGGCCTGGTGCCTAGGCTTCGCCGTCGTGATCGCCCCCGCCGGGGCGGGCGTCCGCGAGGTCGCCATGGTCGCCGCGCTGGCCCCCGTGCTGGACGGCGGGACGGCCATCGTCGCGGCCCTGTGCTCCCGCCTGGTGGTCTCCGCGGGCGACCTCGTCTGCGCCGCGCTGGCGGGCGCCGCCGCCCGCCGCGCCCGTGCCGTCCCCGTGCCCGCCCGGAACGAGTGACGCGCCGGGGCGTCGCGCAGGTTAATGGTCATGGCACCGGGCAGGGCACTTGGGGAAATGGGCGGTGATAACGCCCCCGATTCGGGGGAGCCTCGCAATAGAGTGAACCGGTGACCCGAAAGGAGCGCGGCTCGTGACGCCCCGTGTGCTCATCGACGCCACAGCGGTCCCCGCGGATCGCGGGGGCCTGGTCCGCTACGTCGACGGTCTTCTCGGCGCGCTGGACCGGGCCGGCGCCGACCTCGCGGTGGTGTGCCAGCGCTCCGACGCCGACCGGTACGGCAAGATCGCCGCCTCGGCGCGCATCCTGCCGGGCCCGCCCGCGATCGCCGGCCGCGGCGCGCGCCTGGCGTGGGAGCAGACCGGCCTGCCGGTGCTGGCGCGCAGGGTCGCGGCCAAGGTCATCCACGCTCCGTACTATTCGATCCCGCTGCAGTCGGGCCTGCCCACCGTGGCCACCGTGCACGATGTCACGTGGTTCACCGAGCACGACCGCGACCTGAAGGCGTCGTTCTTCCGCGCCGCCACCCGTGCCGCCGTCCGCGACTGCGCCCGGGTGATCGTGCCGTCCAAGGCCACGCGGGACGAGCTGGTGCGGCTGCTCGCCGCCGATCCCACGCGCATCGACGTCGCCTACCACGGCGTGGACCGCGGCCTGTTCCACGAGCCGTCCTCCGACGAGGTGGACCGCGCCGCCGGGCGCCTCGGCCTGCACGGCCGTCCCTACGTCGCCTTCCTCGGCGCCTTCGAGCCGCGCAAGAACGTTCCGAACCTGGTGCGGGGCTTCGGCCAGGCCGTGGGCGACATCCCCGCGCCGCCCGCGCTGGTGCTGGCCAGCGGCGCGGGGTGGAGCGAGGAGGTCGACGCCGCGATCGGCGAGCTGCCGGTGACGGTGCGCGTGGTGCGCCCCGGCTACCTGTCGTTCGCCGACCTGCCGGGCTTCCTCGGCGGCGCCGTCGTCGTGGCGTTCCCCTCCCGCGGCGAGGGGTTCGGGCTGCCGGTCCTGGAGGCCATGGCCTGCGGCGCGCCCGTGCTCACCACCCACCGCACCTCGCTGCCCGAGGTCGGCGGCGACGCCGTGGCCTACACCGAGCCGGACGCCGAGAGCATCAGGGACGCGCTGAAGGCCCTGCTGCTGTCGCCGGAGCGCCGGCGGGCTCTGGCCGAGGCCGGCATCTCCCGCTCCCGCGAGTTCACCTGGGAGGCCTCGGCGGAGGCGCACCTGGCCTCGTACGAGCGGGCGGCCGACCAGTGAGTCCGCCGCGGGAGTGCCGGCCGTAGCCGACAGGTGGCGCCGCCGTACGCGACCGGGCTGCTGTCCGCTTTTCCGGATATGTGACGTGCTGAGCCGCGCGGGGCCAATACGCTGGACGTCGTGCGCGAGCGCAGGTGGCGGCCGAGCGGGCCATTGGACGTGAAGACGACGCTCGCCCCGCACCGCCGCGGGGCGGGCGACCCGGCGTGGCAGGCCGCCCCGGACGGCACGATCTGGCGTACCTCCCGCACCCCCGAAGGGCCGGGCACGCTGCGGGTCGGTGTGGACGCCCGTCAGGGCGAGGTCGTGGGGCAGGCGTGGGGCCCGGGCGCCGCGTGGATGCTGGAGACGCTGCCCCGGCTCCTCGGCGCCGACGACCCGGTGGCCGAGTTCGCGTACCTGCTGGAGGGCCTGCCGTCCGGCGGCTACGCACTGGTCACCGAGCTGGCCTCCCGGCATGGCGGCCTGCGCCTGACCGCGACCTCGCGCGTGTTCGAGGCGCTCGTTCCCGCCGTGCTGGAGCAGAAGGTCGTGGGCAGGGAGGCGTTCCGGGCCTGGCGGTGGCTGCTGCGCGCCTACGGCGACCCCGCCCCCGGACCCGCGCCCGCGGGGATGCGCGTGTTCCCCGAGCCGGAGGTCTGGCGGCGCATCCCGTCGTGGGACTGGCACCGCGCGGGCGCCGAGGCGGTGCGGGCCCGGACGATCGTCAACGCGGCCCTGCACGCGGCCAAGCTGGAGGCCGCGGCCCCGGCGGACGCCGACCGCCTGCTGCTGGCGCTGCCGGGGGTGGGGGTGTGGACGTCGGCGGAGGTGCGGCAGCGGGCCCACGGCGACCCCGACGCGGTCTCCGTCGGCGACTACCACCTGCCCGCACTGGTCGGGTGGTCGCTCACCGGCAGGAAGACCGACGACGCCGGGATGCTCGAACTGCTCGCCCCCTACCGCGGGCACCGCTACCGGATCACGCGCCTGCTCGAACTCGGCGGGCGGCGGCCACCGGCACGCGGGCCGAGGATGCCGGCACGCGACTATCGCGCGTTCTGACCGCGGATAGTCGGCCGGTCACCCGGGGGGCGTGGACAGCGCGGGGCTTCCAGTCGCGCCCGTCGCGGCTGTCGGCGCCGAAGATCGGGGCGAGCACGGCGACGGCGACGATGAAGGCGAGGACCAACCAAGACATGGGGGACTCCTTGCGGGGAGGACTTTCCGTGACACCTCAATTATGTTCGCGTGCATGTATTAACGTCCATCGAGAATCCGTGACCAGTACCCTTTAGCGACTCTTAAGCCATGGAGATCGGCGGGCCCCCGGTCGCAGGCGCACGCCGTCCCGTTCCGTAATGTGCCTCCATGGACGTGAACCCCACAGACGCCGCGATGCGACGGGCGCTGGCCAGGGCCAGGGACGGCAAGGCGCTCGACGTGACGGAGGCCACGGTTCTGTTGCACGCCCGGGGGGCCGATCTGGAACGGCTCCTCGAATACGCCGGCCGCGTCAGGGACGCAGGGCTGGCCGCGGTCGGACGGCCCGGCGTCGTCACCTACAGCCGCAAGGTATTCATCCCTCTCACCCGCCTGTGCCGCGACCGCTGCGGCTACTGCACGTTCGCCACGGCGCCGGGCAAGCTCCCCGCCGCCTTCCTCGGTCCCGACGAAGTGCTGGACATCGCCCGCCAGGGCGCGGCGCTCGGCTGCAAGGAGGCCCTGTTCACCCTCGGCGACCGCCCCGAGGACCGCTGGCACCAGGCCCGCGAATGGCTCGACGCCCACGGCTACGACGACACGCTCTCCTACGTGCGCGCCATGGCGATCCGCGTGCTGGAGGAGACCGGCCTGCTGCCCCACCTCAACCCCGGCGTCATGACCTGGCGCGACCTGCAGAGGCTCAAGCCGGTCGCCCCCTCCATGGGCATGATGCTGGAGACCACCTCGCGGCGGCTGTTCGAGGAGAAGGGCGCCGCCCACTACGGCTCGCCCGACAAGGACCCGGCCGTGCGGCTGCGCGTGCTGGAGGACGCCGGACGCTCCAACGTCCCGTTCACCACCGGCATCCTCATCGGCATCGGCGAGACCGTCGCCGACCGCGCCGAGTCGATCTTCGCGATCCGCCGCGTCGCCCGCGAGTACGGGGGCGTCCAGGAGGTCATCGTGCAGAACTTCCGCGCCAAGCCCGACACGGCCATGCGCGGCATGCCCGACGCCGACCTCCAGGAACTCGCCGCGACGATCGCCGTCACCCGGCTCGTCCTCGGCGCCAAGGCCCGCGTCCAGGCCCCGCCCAACCTCATCGGCGACGAGTACGCGCTCATGATCCGCGCCGGCATCGACGACTGGGGCGGGGTGTCGCCGCTGACGCCCGACCACGTCAACCCCGAGCGTCCCTGGCCCCAGATCGACGAGCTGGCCGCCCGCACCGCCGCCGCCGGGTTCGCGCTCAAGGAACGCCTCACCATCTACCCCGAGTACGTGCTCGCCGGGGAGCCCTGGCTGGACCCGCGCCTGCGCGCCCACGTCGGCGCCCTGGCCGACCCGCGCACCGGGCTCGCCCTCGACGTCAACCCCTCCGGCCTGCCGTGGCAGGAGCCCGACGGCGGGTTCGGGGGACTCGCCTCCTCCGGGCGCACCGACCTGCACGTCGAGGTCGACTCCACCGGACGCACGGCGGACCGGCGCGACGACTTCGACAACGTGTACGGCGACTGGGAGGCGCTGCGCGACCGCGTTCCCGCTGTTCCCGCTGTTCCCGCCGCTTCGCTGAACGGGTCCGGTGGGACCGGCTCGGACATGCGGGCGGCGCTGCGCCGCGCCGAGACCGATCCCGCCGCCCTCACCGACGACGAGGCCCTCACGCTACTGTCCGCCGACGGCGCCGACCTGGAGGAACTCTGCCGCGTCGCCGACGGCCTGCGCAGGGAGGCGGTCGGCGACGATGTCACCTACGTGGTCAACCGCAACATCAACTTCACCAACGTCTGCTACACCGGATGCCGGTTCTGCGCGTTCGCGCAGCGCCGCACCGACGCCGACGCCTTCACCCTCTCCCTGGAACAGGTCGCCGACCGCGCCGCCGAGGCGTGGGCGGCCGGGGCCACCGAGGTCTGCATGCAGGGCGGCATCCACCCCGACCTGCCCGGCACCGCCTACTTCGACATCGCCCGCGCCGTCAAGGAACGGTGCCCCGACCTGCACGTCCACGCCTTCTCACCCATGGAGGTCGTCAACGGGGCCAGCCGGACCAACCTGTCGATCCGCGACTGGCTGCAGGCGGCCCGCGAGGCCGGCGTCGACTCGCTGCCCGGCACGGCGGCCGAGATCCTGGACGACGACGTGCGGTGGGTGCTCACCAAGGGCAAGCTGCCCACCCGCGAGTGGATCGACGTGATCACCACCGCGCACGGGCTCGGCATCCCGACCACGGCCACCATGATGTACGGCCACGTGGACACCCCGGCGCACTGGGTCGCGCATATCCGGCTGATCCGCCGCATCCAGGAGGAGACCGGCGGCTTCTCCGAGTTCGTGCTGCTGCCCTTCGTCCACCACAGCGCGCCCATCTACCTCGCCGGCATCGCCCGCCCCGGCCCGACCGCCCGCGAGAACCGCGCCGTCCACGCCCTCGCCCGCATCATGCTGCACGGCGCCATCGCCAACATCCAGTGCTCGTGGGTGAAGCTGCGCGACGACCTGTGCCGCGCCGTCCTCTCCGGCGGCGTCAACGACCTCGGCGGCACCCTGATGGAGGAGACCATCAGCCGCATGGCCGGCTCGGAGAACGGCTCCTACAAGACGATCAGCCAGATCGCCGCCATGGTGGAACCCACCGCCCGCCCCCTCCGCCAACGCACCACCGACTACGGCACTCCTGCCCCCGACCGCATAGCCGCCGCCAAGGCCAGCGACGGCGTCTGCGGCAGCATCCGCAAAACCCTCCCATTGGTCACCGGCTGAACCCCACAAGACGAGGCACCCACGGTCCGGCCGAACCCCCGGACCGTGCTCGTCGTCCGACCGCCCGAACCATGCTCAAGCCGAGGGCCGGGCCTATTTCCGGAGCCGCCCACAACATGGTCCGGGCGAAAGCCGCGCTTCGCGCAAGAGCCGCCCGGGCTGTGCCCATCGGCGGCAAGCCCCCGAACCCCCGGCGAGGGGCCCCGGCCCCTCCCGCTCCCCGGGACACGGGCCACCGCACCTGCCGCAGGTCTTGACAGCGACCGCTGTGCCAGTTGCCGCGCGAATCTGTTTCCGGCGCCGGTGGAAACGCGAATGTAGATTCGTGGCATGAGTGCCGGGCGTGCGTATGAGGAGCTCAATCCCCTGATGGATCGACTTTCGCTCGACCAGGCATGCCGGCCTGTGGACCCGGTCGAAGCAAACCCGGAACCGGCGGCGGCAGTAGAGCGACACCGTTCCGAGCCGGTCCGGCGGCGGCGCCTGTCGATCACTGGGATCGGCGCGTCCGGGGAGGGCGATCTCTCGGAACGGGTCGAAGATCTACTCGCGGAGCGGTTCGATCGAACCGAGTGAGTTTCCGCCCTGCTGAACGCACGCCTGTGAACGTGCAGTGCGGTGAGGCCGAGTCACGCGTCCGGCGGCTGTGCCGTGGGGTTCCACTCACGCCGGAGCATCGCGTAGACGAGCTCGTCGCTCCACTCGCCCTTGAAGATTTCGTTCTCCACGTGATGGGCCTCGCGGCGCATGCCGAGGCGCTCCATCAGCCTGGCCGAAGGGGTGTTGCGAGCGTCGCAGCGGCCGTAGATCCGGTGCAGGCCGAGATCCTCGAAGCCAAGGCGCAGGATTTCCCGGGACGCCTCGGTGGCGAGCCCGCGCCCGTGGTGGTCCGGATGGAACACGAAACCGATCTCACCTTGACGGTGCTCGGCACTCCGCCAGAAGAGCGTGAGGTCACCGACCAGCGCCCCGGTCTCGCGCAGTTCGGCACCGATGTTCAGCGCGTCACCGCCTTCACGCAGCTCTGCCCAGCCGATCTTGTTCTTCAAGGCAGCCCTGGTCTCCTCGCGCGTACGTGCGTCCCAGTAGAGAAACCGGGCGACGTCGGGACGCGAGTGGAAGGAGTACAAAGCATCGAGGTCGTCCATGGTGAAGGGACGAAGCAGCAACCGAGCCGTTTCAAGCGGATACGAAGGCTTCAGCACCCGACAACACTATGTGCCTTCCCAGCTCACGCGCCTCTGGATATATCTCACCGAGCCTCCTCGAACATGATCAAGGCACCCGGCGGCGAAGAGCCCTCGCGCTTCCCGACATCGGCCACCGCACCCTTCGGGCGCCGGCGGGCAGCGCGCTCCACCTACTTGATCGGGTTGGCCGGGGATTCAAGCCAGACATACTGGCTGTCCGGTGTGACGGTCATCCCGAATCGATCCCGGCCAGGGCAGCCCCATTCCACCCACGCGAAAAATGCGGCCTCAACCTCATTCCAGAGATCACGTTCGCCCTGCTGGCGGACCTCTTTCCCGACGATGACTCAAGGGTGCTCAGGGCGGTGCCCGCGTCCGGGGAGCGGGAGGGGCTGGGGCCCCTCGCCGGGGGTTCGGGGGCTTGCCCCCGATGGACGCAGCCCGGGCGACTTTTGCGCGAAGCGCAGCCTTCGCCCGGACCATTCCTCAGCGCGGCGGCACACTCAGCGGGTGAGGATGAAGTCGGTGGGGTGGCGTGGGGGGCGGTCGGGGGGTGGGGCTGTGGGGTGGCCTATGGCTACGGTGCCCATGGGGTCCCAGGTTTCGGGGAGGTCGAGGACTTCTCTGACCACATCGCGGCAGAACATCGTTGAGGAGACCCAGGCGGAGCCGAGACCCTCGACGGCGAGGTGGACGAGGAAGTTCTGGACTCCGGCGCCCATGGCGACGACGAACATCTCGCGTTCGGCCGCGTTGCGGCGGTCGTCGGGGTAGGTGTGGGAGCCGTCCATGACCAGGCAGGGGACGGCCAGGTAGGGGGCGCGGCGCAGGACGTCGCCGCGTCGTACCCGGCGGGCGATGGACTCCTCGGTGAAGCCGGTGGCGCGCAGGTCGCGCACCCAGGCGGCGAGCATGGCGTCGAGGAGCTTCTCGCGCGTGGAGGCCGTCTCCAGCAGCACGAACCGCCACGGGGTGGTGTGGTGCGGGGCGGGGGCGCTGATGGCGGCGCGTACGGCGCGGGTCACCGCCGCGGGGTCGACCGGCTCGGCCGAGAACTCGCGGATCGTGCGCCGCGCGAAGAGCACGTCGGCGGAGCCGTACCGGAACATGTCCTCGTCGGCGGGGCGGACGAGGGGACGCACGCCGGGGCCGTCCTCGTCGGTGACCAGGTGGGACAGGCCACGGACGATCGCCACGGGCACGCCGTCGAGCTTGCCCTTCACCAGTTCGGCCGCGGCGGCGATCTCGTCGACGAGCGCGGTGAGCGTGGCGACGAGCGGGTTGCCGTAGCCGTCGGACATGCCGCGGAAGTCGGCGAAGGGACGCACGCCCGCCGCGCCGATGGCCACGTCGGTGAGGCCGTTGCGCCAGGGCCGGCCGAAGGTGTCGGAGAGGATCACGCCGGCCTTGGCGGCGAGCCCCGCGCGGATGCGGCGGGCCGAGGCGTCGGGGTCGTCGGGCAGGAGCAGGACGGTGCCGGGCTCGGTGTTGGAGGCGTCGACGCCCGCGGCGGCCATGACGAACCCGTGCCGGGTCTGGGAGATGACGGTGTCGCCGCGCCGGGCGACGACGCGCTGGGTCTCCTCGGCGATGGCCCGGGTGCGGTCGTCGTCGCGCCGCACGCGGCCCTCGGCCTTGCTCACGATCTTGGAGGTGACGACGAGGATGTCGCCGTCGGCGAGTTCGGGAGCGGCCCGGGTGATGAGCGCGGCGAGGTCGTCGCCGGGGCGCACCTCGGGCAGGCCCGGGACCGGATGGATCTCGACGGCGCTCATCCGGCGAGCTCCAGCGCGGCGCGGGCGATCGCGGTAGTGGCGTCGAGGTCGGTCATCAGCAGGGGCCTGGCCTGGACGCGGACGCCGTCGAGCCGGACGCCGGCGTCCTCCTCGGCGACGAGCCACCCGTCGAGCAGCCGCGCGCCGTACAACTCCAGGACGGCCTGGGCGGTGGTCTCGACGCCGATGGCGGTGAGACAGGCGTCGGCCATGCCGCGCACGGGGGCGCCGCCGATGATGGGGGAGACGCCGACCACGGTCTTCTCTTCGAGCGCGTCGCGGATGCCGGGGATCTGGAGGATCGTCCCGATGCTGACGACCGGGTTGGACGGCGGGAGCACCACGACGTCGGCCGCGCCGATCGCCTCGATCACACCGGGCGCGGGCTTGGCCTGCTCGGCGCCCACCAGGGCGATCTGCCGGGCCGGGATCGAGGCGCGCAGCCGCACCCACCATTCCTGGAAGTGGATGGCGCGCCTGCCCCGCTCGTCCTCGATGATGACGTGCGTCTCGGCGCGGTCGTCGGTCATGGGGATGAGCCGCACGCCCGGCTGCCAGCGCGCGCACAGGGCCTCGGTGACGGCCGAGAGGGGGTAGCCGGCGTCGAGCATCTGGGTGC
Organism: Sphaerisporangium siamense; assembly: GCF_014205275.1. Classification (NCBI taxonomy): domain Bacteria; kingdom Bacillati; phylum Actinomycetota; class Actinomycetes; order Streptosporangiales; family Streptosporangiaceae; genus Sphaerisporangium; species Sphaerisporangium siamense. Next base: position 8,173,497 of record NZ_JACHND010000001.1, on the reverse strand, counting down.
GCACGATGTGCGTGGCGAAGTCCTTGTCGCCGAGGCCGAACCATTGCGGCTCCATGCCGTAGGCGGCGAGCTCGGCCTTGACGGTGTGGCTCTCGCCGGCCCGGCCCCACCCTTGTTCCTCGTCGATGCCGCCGCCGAGGGTGTACATGACGGTGTCGAGGTCGGGGCAGACGCGGAGGCCGAAGAGGGTGATGTCGTCGCCGGTGTTGCCGATGACGGTGATCTCGGCGTCGGGGGCCGCGGCGCGCAGGCCGCGAAGGAAGCGGGCGCCGCCGATTCCCCCTGCTAGGGACACGATGCGCATGATGTCAAGTGTTCCATTGCCATCTTCTCGCCACGTCCGGGGCCGGGGTGGTGGCCGTCCATGCCGGGCGTAACCGCAGCTCAGACGCCCATGACCTGGGTAAATCGCGGAGATCGGTGCCTTATGTGGTTTGTGAGGTTGTTGAGTCTGGCGCCCTGAAAGTGGGCACATGTGCGAAACTGCGACTGCCGTATGAACCCATCGGGGGGTAGTTGTGGTCAAGGTCGAGCCAGGACGGCTGCGGGAGCCGGCGGCGTGGATCATGCTCGCGGTGGTGTGCGCTGAGGTACTGACCGGCGCGTGGAACCTGGTCGCCGGTACCGAGGGACTGTCCTTCGGGCTGCGCTCGGCCCTGGTCCTGCTCTCGCTGCTCTCCCCGGTCAACGTCGCGCTGGCCATCGGGGCGGTCGTCCTCGTCACCCGGTTCGGCGACCCGCTCCCGCGTGCCCGCCTGGTCAACCTCGTCGCGGTCGCGGCGCTCGGGCTCATGGCGCTGCTCGGACTGGTGACCCTGGTCGGCGTGCTCACCGGCGGCTCCGGCACGGTCGAGCGTCTGGTGACCGGCCTCGCCTGCCTGGCGCTGGTCGCCGTTGGCCTGGTCTACGGCCTCTCGGTGCTCCAGCCCGCCCGGCCCCGCGCCAATGCCTACGGCGCGCGCCCCGGTGAGGCGCCCGCCGGCTTCCCCGGCGCGTACGGCCCCCCACCCGGAGGGTACGCCGAGCAGCCCGGCGGCTTCGGCCCGCCGCCCGGCGAGAACGGCCCGTACGGAGGCCGTCCCGACCAGCCGCCCTACGGACCGCCCCAGAACGCCCCGGCCGGCGGGTTCCCCGCGGCCCCCGGCGGTCAGCCTCCGGGCGGGCCGGTTTCCGGCGGTCAGCCTGCCGGTGCTCCGGTTCCCCCGGGCCAGGTCCCGCAGGCGCACCCCACCCACGTTCCCCCGGTCCAGGCGCCTCTGGCCCAGGCCGCGGAGGCCGCGCCGAACGCGCCCGGCTCGGGGCTTCCCGCGCTTCCCCCCGCCTCGTACGCCCCGCAGCAGCCCTACGGCGGCGCCCCCGCCGAGACCTACGCCGCCGCGCAGGGCGCGCCGGACCCGTACCAGCAGCAGTACGCACGGCAGAACCCGCCGTCCGGCGACCAGCCGTACCCGCCGCAGGGGGAGCCGCAGTACCACGGCGACCCCCGTTTCGCCGGCGAGCAGCCGCAGTTCCCGCCGCAGGGCGAGCAGCCGTACGCCCCGCAGGGCGACCAGCCGTACGGCCGGCCGGGGGAGCGGCAGCCGTACGCCGCCGCGGGGGAGGCGGCCCCCGGGACCGGGGCGTACGCGCCGCAGCACTCGCAGCCGATCGACATCCACACGCCGACCGTCCGGCAGGAGAAGAGCTACTCCTCGCCCCCCTCGGCCGCGCCGCCGGCCGACGGGCAGCCGGGGCAGGGAATGGGCGCCTTCGGGCAGCCCGCCGCGTCGGTGTACGCGCCGCAGACCTCCGACCCCTCGTACGGGCAGGGCTCGCACGCGCCCCAGGCGTCCTCTCCCTACGCCGCTCAGGGGGGCGACTTCGGCAACGCCGACGCGTTCACGACCGGCGCGCGCCAGGCTCTGCCGCAGCACTCCGCCGGGGACCAGGCTCCTCAGGGGGCGACGGGCGCGCCCGCGGCGTCCTATGGCCAGACCGGCCCGCAGGTCAGCCCCCTGGACCCGGCATACGGCCAGAGCGGACCGCAGGCGAACCCCTTGGACCCGGCGTACGGCCACACCGGGCCGCAGGCGAGCCCGCTGGACGCGCCGTACGGGCAGACGGGACCGCAGGTCACCCCTCTGGACGCGCCGTACGGTCAGACCGGTCCTCAGGTCAGCCCCCTGGACCCGGCCTACGGTCAGACCGCGCCGCAGGTCAGCCCGCTGGACGTCCCGTCGTACGGTCAGACCGGGCCGCAGACCAGCCCGCTGGACGCGGCGTCCGCCCATCCTCAGGCGGGCGCGCCCTCCTGGACGGGTCAGCAGGGCCAGGGCGGGTACGCGGCCGGGCACGAGCAGTCCCCGCTGTACGCCGAGCCGGCGGACGCGCGCCGTCAGCAGCTCGCGCAGGCGTACCAGCAGGCGCAGAGCTACCAGCAGGCCCAGTCGGGCGACCCGGCGCAGCAGGGCGAGTACTCCGGCACGGGCGACACCGGGACGCACCCGGTGCGGGTGCCCGACTACACCGCCGGGTACGGCGGCGGCCCGCTCGGACATCCGCAGAACCCCGCCGACACGCCCGGCTACCCGCGCCCCGCGGCGGAGCAGTACCGGCCCCCGCAGGACCAGGGCCACCCCCAGGCCGGGCAGCAGAGCTGGGAGGACCGGCCCGCGGAGCGAACCGTCCGTTACGACCAGAAGACGTACCAACCGGACGTACTGGACGGCCCGCCACCCGCCCCGGCGCGGCAGCGGCAGGATGAGGCCATCGACCCCACGGCCATCTACGCCCCGGACCGCTCGGCAAGGCCGGAGGAAAGTCCTGGTAGAGATCAGGCCGGGCCGGGTGTGGACCAGGGAGCTCCTTGGTACGGTTCCGACCGCTGAGCCATCGAAGATCGAGGATCATGCGAGGTCGACGGGTCCCCTGGGTGGCGGCATATGCCCACGGGCCCGCATATCCCGCCGAGGCCCGCATACCGGGGTGAGCTGGTCTTTCCCCGGATACTGTCCTGCTGCTTGACGCCACACGCGGCACACGCGTGTAATTACAGCTGTGTTGTTACACCTTTCACTTGCTGGGTATTGAGGAAGGTGTTCAAAAAGGGGGGCTCCGTTGCGGGGCGGGCGGGCGATAAGCAGGAGGTGTGCAGTGGCCGACCTGGTCATGGCACAGATGCTCGGCGCGGAAGAGCTGGGATGGCAAGAGCGCGCGTTGTGCGCGCAGACCGATCCGGAGGCGTTTTTTCCGGAGAAGGGCGGTTCGACCCGCGAGGCGAAGAAGGTGTGCCGGTCCTGTGAAGTACGTGCGGAGTGTCTGGAATATGCGCTTCAGCATGATGAGAGGTTCGGCATCTGGGGGGGATTGTCCGAGCGTGAGCGTCGCCGTATCAAGCGTGAGGCCGGCTGAGATCCGCGGAGGCCGCGCCCACGCGCACACCATGTGAGACGACGCCGAGCGATCAAGGTCACGGCGGAGGGTCCGGGTCGAGGGAACCCTGACCGGCCGCCGGCGAGGGGGCCCGATCGTCGGCGCCGCGGACGTCCCGCCGCTCCCCGGATTCCGCTGGTGGACCGTGCCATCCGCCCACGTCGCGGATCGCCCGACCGGTTTCGCGGAGTGGCGGACCCGCCATGCCCGGGGTGCCGTATCGTGATCGGCGCAAGCCACACGAAACCTCCAAGGACACCACCTCCGTGCACCCGCAGCGCGCCACCGTCACCGCGATCGTCGTCGCCCATGACGGCGCCCGCTGGCTCAAGGAGACCTTGGAGGGGGTGCTACGGCAGTCGCGCCCCCTGGACCGTCTGGTCGGCGTCGACAACGGCAGCCGTGACGGAAGCCGCCGCATTCTCACCGACGCCTTCGGCGAGAGCGGCGTCCTCGCCCTTCCCCGTTCGACCGGGTTCGGCGAGGCCGTCGCCGAGGTGCTGGAACGCCTGCCGCGCGCGGGCGACGACGAGTGGATCTGGCTGCTGCACGACGACTGCGCGCCCGACCGCCACGCGCTGGAGGCTCTGCTCTGGGCCGCCTCCCAGGACAAGAAGGCCGTCATCCTCGGCCCCAAGCTGCGCGACTGGCTCGACCGCCGCCTCCTGCTCGAAGCGGGCGTCACGGTCGACCGCTCCGGCCGCCGCGACACCGGCCTGGAGGCCCGCGAGTACGACCAGGGCCAGCACGACGGCGTGAGGCAGGTGCTGTCGGTCTCCACGGCCGGCATGCTGATCCGCCGCGACGTGTGGGAGAAGCTCGGCGGGCTCGACCCCGGCCTCCCGCTGTTCCGGGACGACCTCGACCTGTGCTGGCGGGCCACCTCGGCCGGACACCACGTGCTCAACGTCACCGACGCCGTCGCCTGGCACGCCGAGGCCGCCGCCCGCCGCAGGCGCCGCATCACCGCAAGCACCGACCATCCCCGCAGGCTGGACCGCCGCAACGCCATGTTCGTGATCATGGCGAACCTGCCGTTCAGGTCCCTGGTGTGGTCGCTGCTGCGCAACACCGTGATGTCCCTGTTCCGCACGCTCCTGCTGCTGCTCGCCAAACAGCCGGCCAACGCGCTGGACGAGATCGTCGCGCTCTTCTCCCTCCTCACCTCGCCGCTCCGGCTCATGAAGGCCAGGAAGGCGAGGAAGCAGGGCAGGAAACAGGGCTACCTCCGGGTGAAGAAGCTGTTCACCCCGCCCGGCATGGCTTTCAGACGCCTCACCGACATGGTGCAGGGCTTCCTGTTCGGGTCCGGCCCGCTGGACTCGGCGGGACGGCACCACGCCGTGATCTCCGAGCCCAAGGGCGAGGAGGGGGACGAGCTCCTCACCGACACCGGGGTGCTGCAACGCGTCTTCGGCAACCCCGGCGTGCTGCTCGGCCTCGCCCTCGTGGCCGTCACGCTGGCCGCCGAGCGGTCGCTGCTCACCGGCGGGCTGCTCGGCGGCGGCGCGCTCGTGCCCGTCGCCGGCGGGGCCTCCGACCTGTGGCACTTCTACACCTCCGGGTACCACGCCGCCGGGCTCGGCTCGGACGGCTGGCCGCCCCCGTACGTCGCCGTCATGGCCGGGCTGTCGGCGCTCTTCCTCGGCAAGACCTGGCTCGCGGTGTCGGTGCTGCTGCTCGGCTGCGTGCCTCTGGCCGGGGTGTCGGCCTACGTCGCCACCCGTTCCATGATCTCCCACCCGCTGGCCCGGGTCTGGCTGGCCGCCTCGTACGCGCTGCTGCCCGTCGCCACGGGAGCCGTCGCCGCGGGACGCCTCGGCACCGCGGTCGTGTTCGTCCTGCTCCCCGCCTACGCCGCGCTCGCCTCCCGCGTCATCACCGCGGAACGCCGCCTCGCGCGCCGCGCCGCCTGGACGCTCGGCCTGCTGCTCGCCGTCGGCACCGCCTTCGCGCCCCTCGTCTACGTGCTCGTCGCCGCCGTGGCCGGGCTCGCCGCCGTGTCGTTCGGCGGGGTGCGGCGCGGCGTCGGGCTCTCCCTCGGCATCGCGATGGCCGTCCCCGTCGTCCTGCTGTTCCCCTGGCTCGCGCAGATCGTGACCCACCCCGGGCGCGTCCTGCTCGAAGCGGGGCTGCACGTCCCCGGCCTGGCCGATCCGCGCCTTCCCGCCGACGCCCTGCTGCTGCTCAACCCGGGCGGCCCGGGAGTGCCGCCGGTGTGGGCGACCGGCGGGCTCATCGCCGCCGCGCTCGCCGCCCTGCTGTTCCGGCGGCACAAGACCGTCGTGGTGGTGGGCTGGGGCGTCGCGCTGTTCGGGGTGCTGGTGGCCATCGTCGTCGCCCGCGTCTCGGTGGACGGCGTGCCCGCCTGGCCGGGGGTGCCGCTGGCCTTCGCGGCCACGGGCCTGATCGCCGCCGCCGCGCTCACCGGCCACCGTGTCATGGCGTTCGGCTCCGCGGGCGGGCTGCGCCGCGCCGCCGCCGTCCTCGTCGTGCTCGTCGCCTCCGCCACTCCCGTGGTGGTCGCGGGGCTGTGGGTGAAGGACGGCGTGAGCGGGCCGCTCAGGCGCGGGGTGCCGAGCGTGGTCAGCGACTACGCCGCCGCCACCACCGCGCCCGGCGGCGCCGCCGAGAGCACCGTGGTCATCCGCGCGGAGCCCGGCGGGCGCGTCGCCTTCACCCTGCTGCGCGGTCGCACGCCGCTGCTCGGCGAGACCGACCTGCCCGTGACCGACGCGATGCGCGCCCGCCTCACCGACGTCGTCGCGGGCGTCCTCTCGGGACGCGGCGGGGACGACGCGCTCACCCTGGCCGCGTACGGCGTCCGCTTCGTCGCCGTACCCGGCCCCGTCGATCCCGCGATCCAGCGGGCCCTCGACTCCGACCCCGCCCTGACCCGGGTCAACCTGTCGTCCGACGCCGGGCTGTGGAGCATGACCCGGCCGCTCGGGCGCGCCTACCTGCTCGGCCCGGACGGAGGGCGCACGCCCGTCGCCCTCACCGAGACGGCGGACGGCGCGCTGACGGCCACCGTGCCCAAGGGGCCCGCCGGGCGCGCGCTCGTGCTGGCCGAGCCCGCCGAGGGGTGGACGGCCGCGGCGGGCGGCTCCACGCTCGCGGGACGGGTCGTGGACGGCTGGGCGCAGGGCTTCGAGGCGCCCGCCGAGGGCGGTGCCGTGACGATCCGCCACGAGGCGTTCTGGCACGAGGTCTGGCTCTGGGCGCAGCTCGCGCTCGTCGCCCTGGTGCTGGTCTTCGCCGCGCCCGGCGCCCGCGGCGCCGAACCCGCCGAGGAGTACGCCGAGGCGCCCGTGGAACGCGAACCGGAGGGAGTGCTGGTCCGGTGACGGGGTGGCAGGAAGAACCCACCGAACTCCCGGAGGCTTTCCGCCCCGCGACACACCGGACACCAGGCCCCACCCCGGGGACGGGACCGGCGTCCGGGATGGGGTCGTGGCCGGGTGAAGGCCCCGTACCGGGCTCCCCACCGGATCCGATGGCAGGCTCCGGGGCGAGCTCCGCAACGGGCTCGGGGGCAGGCTCTACGACGGGCTCCGGACCCGGTTCCCCTTCCGGTGGGCGGGGTGGGACTCGGCGGGCCGGGGCTCGGCGGGCCGAGGGGCGAGGGGCGCGGCAGAAACGTGCCGCTGAGACGCCCGGAGGCCGCCGAGGGGGCTCGGGAGCGGCAAGAAAGGGCCGAGGCTCCGGAGCGGCGGGATTGGGCCGAGGGCTCGTGGAGAACCGCTTCGGGTTCCTGGGGCTTGTCATCGTCGCCCTGGGCGCGCTGTTCGGCGTCGCGTTCGTCACCCGGCCCGCCGCCGTCGCCGCGCCCGCCGCGACTCCTGGCAGGGTCGCCGTCGCCTCGGTCAGCGCCGTCTGCCCCGACCCCGCGGGAACGCGCGTGAGCGCCATCACGCCGCCCGGCGGCAAGGGCGTGGGCGTCGCCACGGTCACGGAGGTCTCGCCCGCCACGGTGGCGCAGGACGGCGCCACGGCGGGCGGGTCAGGCGCTCCGGCGGGCACGTCCGGCGCGAAGCCGGCCGGGTCCGGCGGGAAGCCGGCCGGGCAGGTCACGCTCGACCAGCCGGGGCGTCTCTGGCAGCGTGAGCTGCCCGTCAGGGCCGCCCCCGTGGAGATCTACGGCACCGGGGCGATGGCCGCGGGGCTGGAGGCCGCGCAGACCCGCCGCGAGAAGGACGGCGCGGCACGCGGGCTCGCCTCGGTGCGGTGCGCGGAGCCCGGCGCGAGCACCTGGTTCGTCGGCCCAGGCCCCGCCGCCGCCGACGTCATGCTGTACCTGACCAACGCCGACACCGCCCAGGCCGTCGTCACGATCATGGCGTACGCCGGCGAGGGCCCCGTGGTGGGCGACTCCGGCAACAGCCTGGTGCTCAAGCCCGGTGAGCACCGCGCGATCCGCATGCGCGACCTCGCGCCCTCGCCCCTGGTGATGGCCGTCGAGGTGCGCACCGTCAGCGGGCGCGTCGCGGCGTCCGCCCGCGCCGTGCTCGGCGCGGGCAAGGGCGCCGACTGGCTGCCCGTCTCGGCCGCCCCCGCCACGAGCGTCGTCATCCCCGGCATCCCCGGCGGAGGCGGCCCGCGCGAGCTGTTCGTCACCGCGCCCGGCGAGAGCGACACCGTCGTCCGGATCAAGGCGCTCACCGCGGACGGGTTCTACGCCATGAAGAACCGCGAGTCGCTCGACGTGCCCGCAGGCTCCACGGCCTCGCTCGACGTGACCACCGGCATCGGCGGCCAGCCGTCGGCGCTCGTGCTCACCGCGGACGTCCCGATCGTGGCCGGGCTGATGGCCACCGGCACGGGCGCCAAGCAGGACGTGGCGTTCAGCGCGGGCTCCCCGCCGATCGACGTCGGCAGCGTGGTCGCCGACAACCGGACCGGCAAGAAGGTGTCCTCGCGGCTGATCCTCTCGGCCCCCGCCGCGGCGGGGAAGGTGAGCGTGCAGGTCGTGCCCGCCAAGGGCGTCGCCCCCGCGCCCGTCGAGGTGGACATCCCCGCCGCCCGCACCAGGGAGGTCAAGCCGGCCGTCCCCGCGGGGCGAGGCGACTTCAGCCTGATCGTGCTGCCGCTGCCCGGCTCAGGACCGGTGTACGGCGGCCGGGTGCTGGACGAGAAGGCCCCCGACGGCCTGTACCTGACCACCCAGCCACTCGCCCAGGCGCGCACCTCGGCCCTCGTGCCCCCCATCGCCGAATCCACGGCCGTCGTCGTGCCGTGACAGCACCCCGCCCGGCCCGGTCGCAGAAATCCGGGGCCGGGCCGCGTCGTGACGCGATGCCATTCCTGATGCCCTGTTGTGATTCGCGTTCCTGACGCCCGGTCGTGAGGTTCGCGTCGGGACGTGCCGCCGTCGGACGGAGGGCAGGGCTCAGTGGCGGTCGTCGTAGCCGGGATCCACGGTGTCGGGGGAGAGGCCGAGCAGGTTCGCCACCTGCTCCACCACGACGTCGTGCACCAGCGCGCCCAGCGTGTCCCGGTCGCGCGCCCTGGCCTCCAGGGGACGGCGATAGACCACGACGACGGCCGGCGAGCCGCCCGCCGCGGGTTGCGCGCGGCCGAAGGGAATCGGGTCGGGGGAGAGCCGGACGGGCCCGTCGAGCAGTTCGTCCGACGGCGGGACCTCCTCGACGGCGAACTCGACCGCGGAGAGCTGGCCGCCCCACTTCGGCTTGAGACGGTCGACCGCGTCCAGCACGAAATCGTCGAAGCGCTCGCTGCGCGTCCGCGAGATGGGCACTTCCCGCGGAGCGAGCGGACCACGCATGCCGCGCCCGTGCCGGTCGCGCCGCCGCGGGCCGTTAGGGCGGGGCATGCCGCCTGAGGCCGGACTCACACAGCAAGACTAGATCAGTGCCTATGGCCTCGCTTCGCTCGGCGGGTTCGGGGCGCCTTTCAGGCGTGCCTATGGCCTCGCTTCGCTCGGCGGGTTCGGGGCGCCTTTGAGGCGGCGTTCTTCCGCCGTCGGAGGGAAGGGATCGTTCCTCACCCTTCCCTCCGACGGCTCCAGAACACCGCCGCGCCCCGAACCGGGCGGGCGGGGGAGGGAGGGACGTTCCGGCCCGGGAGCGTTCGCGGGGACGGGCGCGGAACGCGGGGGGCCATCGGTACGGCCATAGGGCCTACCAAAGGGGGTTCGTGGGGGTGCCCGGGGCCCGTAAATGCTCGGTAAGTGTCCGAATTGTGGCGACACGCTCGTTAAGAGGTGCCGGGTGGTGGCAATGTGAACGCGGACCGGATACGGTCCCTCCGTGAGCCCCGTCCGCAGCTGTTCCCGTACCGCCTGCAGGCAGCCTGCCGTCTTCACACTCACGTACGTCTACGCCGACTCCACGGCGGTTCTCGGCCCTCTGGCGACGTACGTCGAACCACACTGCTACGACCTGTGCGCGGACCACGCGGAGCGGCTGACGGCCCCGCGTGGGTGGGAGGTCGTCCGGCTGCCGTCGGAGGCGGGCCAGCCGAGCACCGACGATCTGGAGGCCCTGGCCAACGCGGTGCGCGAGGCCGCGAGGCCCGCGCCGTCGTCGGGTGAGCCCGTGGGTCAGGGGGTCGAGGTCGGTCGCAGGGGCCATCTGCGGGTGCTGCGGTCGGCCCAGCAGAACCGCGAGCGCTGAGGCCGTCCCGAGGGGTGCCGGCGTCCGGTCTTTACCACGCGTGGCTCCGCGCTTCGCATGGTTTCCCCAAACGTTCACCGAGGCCCGTGGCCGGATGAGGCCGCTGTCCACAGGCGCCACGGGTTCGTCGGCGGGCCCGGTGGAACACAGTAGGCTCGACCCGATGAGACGTGACTAGGGGCGGAGCGGCAGTGGGCGATCTTGCCAAGATCTTCAAGGCGTACGACGTCCGTGGCGTCGTGCCCGAGGAGTTGGACGAGCGCGCGGCCGAGGCGGTCGGCGCGGCCTTCGTCGAGGTGCTCGGCGCCGGTTCTCTCGTCATCGCCCGTGACATGCGCCCGTCGTCCGGCCCGCTGGCCGAGGCGTTCGCCCGGGGCGCCACCGGCCGGGGCGCGGAGGTGGTCGACACGGGGCTCGGCTCGACCGATCTGCTCTATTACGCGAGCGGCAGCCTGGGGTTACCCGGGGTGATGTTTACGGCCAGCCATAACCCCGCGCACTACAACGGGATGAAACTGTGCCGCGCGGGCGCCGTCCCGATGAGCGCGGAGACGGGTCTGACGCAGGTCCGCGACCGCGCCGCCGAACTGCTCGCCTCAGGGCCGGGCGGTCCGGGCGCGGGCTCCGGCGCGGGGGCGGTGGTTCGGCGGGATCTGCTGGACGGGTATGCCGCTCATCTGCGGGGGCTGGTCGATCTTTCGGGGATCAGGCCGCTCAAGGTGGTGGTGGACGCCGGGAACGGCATGGCGGGCCACACCGTGCCCACGGTCTTCGAGGGGCTGCCTGTCGAGCTCACGCCGCTGTACTTCGAGCTCGACGGCGATTTCCCCAACCACCCGGCCAACCCCCTTGAGCCGGACAATCTGCGCGACCTGCAGAAGGCCGTCCTGGACAAGGGCGCGGACGTCGGCCTGGCCTTCGACGGCGACGCCGACCGGTGCTGGGTGGTCGACGAGCGCGGCGAGTCGGTCTCGCCGTCGGCGATCACGGCGCTGGTCGCGGTGCGCGAGCTGGCCCGCCACCCCGGCGCCACGATCATCCACAACCTGATCACCTCGCGGGCCGTCCCCGAGATCGTCGCCGAGCACGGCGGCGTCCCGGTCCGCACCCGCGTCGGCCATTCGTTCATCAAGGCCGAGATGGCCCGCACGGGCGCCGTCTTCGGCGGCGAGCACTCCGCGCACTACTACTTCAAGGACTTCTGGTTCGCCGACTCGGGCATGCTGGCCGCGCTGCACCTTCTCGCCGCGCTCGGCGAGCGCGAGGCCCCTTTGTCCGACATGCTGGCGAGCTACTCCCGCTACGCCGCCTCCGGCGAGATCAACAGCACCGTGACGGACCAGGCGGCGGCCGTGGCGCGGGTCCGCGCCGCCTACGCCGGCCGTGCGGGCACGAGCACCGACGATCTCGACGGCCTCACGGTGTCGGGTCCCGGCTGGTGGTTCAATCTTCGTCCGTCCAACACAGAGCCGCTCCTCCGGCTGAACGCCGAGGGGGCGGACGAAACGCTGATGGCGGCGGTCCGCGACGAGGTCCTCGCCATCGTGAGGAGTTGACCGTGCAGATCGCAGACTGGCTGCTCGACATCCTGACCTGCCCGAACTGCAAGTCGCCGCTCACCCCCCTGTCCGAGGGCGACGAGCTGGCGTGTGCTTCGGAGAGCTGCGGGCTGATCTACCCCGTCCGCGACGACATCCCGGTGCTGCTGCTCGACGAGGCGCGCAAGGCGTGAGCTCGTTCGAGGCGGAGCGGCTGGACGACACGGCGTTCCTGACCGAGGGCGACCCGTCGGGCATGCTGCCCGCCGTGGCGACCTCCGGCGCGCAGGTGCGCACGTCCCATCGCGGCGCGCTGGAGGCGGGCGTGGCGCGGCTGTCGGCCGACGGGCGCCCGCGGGCGCTGGTCGTGGCGGGCATGGGCGGTTCGGCCGTCGCGGGCGACATGCTCGCGGCGGTGTGCGGCCCGGGCGTCCCGATTCCCATCGTGACCGTGCGGTCCTACCGGCTCCCCGGCTGGGTGGGGGCGGCCGACCTGGTGGTCGCGGTGTCCTCCTCGGGCACCACCGAGGAGACCCGCACGCTGGCCCTGGAGGCGGCGCGGCGCGGCTGCCGCCTGGTGACCGTCGGCCCGTCGCGCGCTCCGCTGGCGGCGATCGCCGAGCAGGCGTCCGGCCTTCATCTGCCTGTCGTCCCGGTGGCGGGCGCGGTGAGCGGGTCGCGCACGAACCTGTGGGGCGTGACCATGCCGCTGCTGGGCGTCGCCGCGGCGCTCGGGCTGGCCGACATCGGCCAGGACGCGGTGGAGGCCGCGGCCAAGCGCCTGGAGGACATCGCGCACCGCTGCCGCCCGTCGAGCGAGTCGTTCATCAACCCGGGCAAGACGCTGGCGCTGGAGCTGGCGGGCACGATCCCGATGATCTGGGGCACCTCGCCGCTGGCGGCCGCCGCCGCGCGCCGCCTGGCGTCCCAGCTCGGCGTGAACGCCAAGTACCCGGCCATCTGGGGCGAGATTCCGGAGGCCGGCCACGACCAGGTGGCGGCGTTCGAGGGCCCGCTGGCCGAGCGGGACGTCTTCGCCGACTCCTCCGCCACGACGCTGCGCCTGTTCCTCCTGCGCGACCTCGACGAGCATCCGCAGGTCGCCAAGCGGCGGGTGCTGTCGGCGGGGCTGGCGCGTGACCGGGGCGTGGCGGTCAGCGAGGTGACGGCCGAGGGGGCGCATCCGCTGGAGCGGCTGGCGTCGCTGGTCGGTCTCGCCGATTACGGGAGTGTGTACCTGGCACTGGGGTACGGCATCGATCCGGCTTCGGTGCGCGCCATCGTGGAACTTAAGTCGAGAATTTCACAATAAGATCTGCCGTGACCGCTTTGGCGGTCGGTCGATCGTATGTTCTGACGGATGGGTGGATACAGAGGGTGAGCGCGGGCGGCGGTACCAAGGCGATCATCGCGGCGTTGGGTGCCAACCTGGCGATCGCGGCGGCGAAGTTCGTGGCGTTCCTGTTCACAGGCTCATCCTCGATGCTCGCCGAGTCGGTTCACTCGGTGGCGGACTCGGGCAACCAGGCCCTGCTGCTGCTCGGCGGCAGGCGGGCGCGCAAGCGCGAGAACCGCAAGCATCCCTTCGGCTACGGCCGCGAGCGCTACTTCTACGCGTTCGTGGTGGCGGTCGTGCTGTTCACGATCGGCGCGGTGTTCTCGCTCTACGAGGGCTTCGAGAAGATCGCCAACCCGCACGCGGTCGAGTCGCCCGGCTGGGCCTTCGGCGTCCTGATCTTCGCGATCGTCGCGGAGGGCTTCTCCTTCCGCACCGCGATCAAGGAGGCCCGCCAGGTCAAGGGCGAGGAGTCCTGGTTCAGGTTCATCCGCCGCGCCAAGGCCCCCGAGCTGCCGGTGGTCCTCCTTGAGGATCTGGGCGCGCTGCTGGGCCTGGTCTTCGCGCTGTTCGGCGTCACGATGGCCGTGGTCACCGGCGAGGGCATGTGGGACGGCGTCGGCACGCTCATGATCGGCATCCTGCTGGCCGTCATCGCGGTGATCCTCGCGATCGAGACCAAGTCGCTGCTCATCGGCGAGAGCGCGACGCCGGAGGCCGAGCGGCAGATCTGCGAGGCCCTGGAGTCCAGCGAGCGCGTGACCAAGGTGATCCACCTGCGCACGCTGCACCTCGGCCCCGAGGAGCTGCTGGTCGCGGCCAAGATCGCCGTCGAGCACGACGACACCGCGGCCGAGGTCGCCAAGGGCATCGACGAGGCCGAGCGGCGCATCCGCGACGCCGTGCCGATCGCCCGGGTCATCTACCTGGAGCCCGATCTGTACCGGCCGGGCAAGGCGGAGCCGGCGCCCGCCGACTCCGCGCAGGCCGACCGTTCCTGAACTCCGGGGCACGCTTCCGCCGGGCGCCTTCCGCCCGGCGGGTATGCTGGTCACCGTCCCTGGCGGAGCAGCCGCAGAGCCTTCTCCTTCTCGAAGTCGAGGGCCCGGCGCGGCGCGTGGATGCGCCCGATCCGCAGGCCCAGCTCGCGCACGGCGTGCGCGACGGCGGGCTCGCTGAGCACGCGCAGCCCGAAGGCCAGCTCCGCGGGGGAGACGTCGAAGCGCCGCTCCAGGTCCATGGCCTGGGTGACGGCGGCGAGCTCGTCGGGCCCGTACCGGCGATGAGCCCCCTTGCTGCGGGTCGCGGGGAGAAGGCCGAGAGCCTCCCGGTATCGCAGCATTCGTGGAGACATACCCAGTCGTTTCGCCGCCTCAGTGATACGCACAGAGCTGATTCTCACATTCTTGTGTCAGGTTCGCAGTTCTGGGGCTGCATTGGGGCCTGACGGGCTCTTACACTCGCAGAGACGAATGATCCGGGTTGAGGAGAAGACACGATGGACTACAAGGTCGCGGACCTTTCGCTCGCCGACTTCGGTCGCAGGGAGATCCAGCTCGCCGAGCACGAGATGCCCGGCCTCATGGCGATCCGCCGCGAGTACGCCGCGTCGCGCCCGCTGGCCGGCGCGAAGATCATGGGCTCGCTGCACATGACCATCCAGACCGCCGTCCTGATCGAGACGCTGGTGGCTCTCGGCGCCGACGTCCGCTGGGTGAGCTGCAACATCTTCTCCACGCAGGATCACGCGGCCGCCGCGGTCGTGGTCGGCCCCGACGGCACCGTGGACGACCCCAAGGGCGTCCCGGTCTTCGCCTGGAAGGGCGAGACGCTGGAAGAGTACTGGTGGTGCACCGAGCGGGCCCTGAGCTGGCCCGGCGGCGGCGGCCCCAACATGATCCTCGACGACGGCGGCGACGCCACCCTGCTCGTCCACAAGGGCGCCGAGTACGAGAAGGCGGGCGCCGTCCCGACGGCCGCCGAGGACGACCCGGAGGAGTGGAAGATCATCCTCGACCTGCTCCGCCGCACGGTGACCTCCGAGGGCCGCTGGACCCGCGTCGCCGAGGCCATCAAGGGTGTCACCGAGGAGACCACCACCGGCGTCCACCGCCTGTACGAGATGTTCAAGAACGGCACGCTGCTCTTCCCGGCGATCAACGTCAACGACTCGGTCACCAAGTCGAAGTTCGACAACAAGTACGGCTGCCGCCACAGCGTCATCGACGGCCTCAACCGCGCCACCGACGTCCTCATCGGCGGCAAGGTGGCCGTGGTCTGCGGCTACGGCGACGTGGGCAAGGGCTGCGCCGACGCGCTGCGCGGCCAGGGCGCCCGCGTGATCGTCACCGAGATCGACCCGATCTGCGCCCTCCAGGCGGCCATGGACGGCTTCCAGGTCACCACCCTGGACGACGTCGTCGGCATCGCGGACATCTTCGTGACCACCACCGGCAACTTCGACATCATCACGGCCGACCACATGAGCCGGATGAAGCACCAGGCGATCGTCTCCAACATCGGCCACTTCGACAACGAGATCGACATGGCCGGCCTGGCGAAGCTGCCCGGCATCGTGAAGACCGAGGTCAAGCCGCAGGTCCACACCTGGACCTTCCCCGACGGGCACTCCATCATCGTGCTCGCCGAGGGCCGCCTCATGAACCTGGGCTGCGCCACCGGCCACCCCAGCTTCGTGATGTCCAACTCCTTCACCAACCAGGTGATCGCCCAGATCGAGCTGTTCACCAAGACCGAGCAGTACCCGATCGGCGTGTACGTCCTGCCCAAGCACCTGGACGAGAAGGTCGCCCGCCTGCACCTGGACGCGCTCGGCGTCAAGCTGACCACGCTCACCAAGGCGCAGGCCGAGTACATCGGCGTCGACGTCGAGGGCCCCTACAAGCCGGACCACTACCGCTACTGATCGGCGGCGCCGGCCGCCGAGGCCGGGCATCGAGGTCCCCGCGCCGGTTGGCGCGGGGACCTTTCGCCACATCGGGCACCACCGCACTACCGAAGGACGCGACGACAGTGGAAGCCGACGACGCGCAGCTCGCCGAGGCCGGGGAGCGCCGGATCGAGTGGGCCATGCGCGCGATGCCCGTGCTGCGCGCCGTCGGGGAGCGGTTCGCGGCGACCCGCCCGCTGGAGGGTCTGAGGATCGCGGCGTGCCTGCACGTCACGGCTGAGACCGCCGTGCTGATGGGGGCGCTCAGGGCCGGGGGCGCGGAGATCGCGCTCGCCGCCTCCAACCCGCTGTCCACCCAGGACGACGTGGCGGCGGCGCTGCGCGGTTACGAGGTGGACGTGCGGGCCCGCGCGGGGGTGGACCGCGACACCTACTACCGGCACATCAACGAGGCGCTCGACATCGCGCCGGACCTGGTGCTGGACGACGGCTGCGACCTGGTCAACACCCTGCACACCGAGCGCCTGGACCTGCTGGACGGGGTCGGCGGCGGCTGCGAGGAGACCACCACCGGCATCATCCGCCTGCGCCAGATGGCCGCGGAGCAGGCCCTGCGCTTCCCGGTGGTCGCGGTCAACGACACCCGCACCAAGCGCATGTTCGACAACAGGTACGGCACCGGCCAGTCCACCCTGGACGGCATCATGCGCGCCACCAACATGCTCATCGCCGGGCGCACGGTCGTCGTCGCCGGGTTCGGCTTCTGCGGGCGCGGCGTCGCCGAGCGGGCCAGGGGGCAGGGGGCGCGGGTCATCGTCACCGAGATCGACCCGGTGAAGGCCCTGGACGCCAGCCTGCAAGGGTACGAGGTGCTGCCCATGGAGCTGGCGGCCCGCGCCGGCGACCTGTTCATCACCGTCACCGGCAACCGCGACGTCATCCGGGCCGAGCACCTGGCCGAGATGCGCGACGGTGCCGTCCTGGCCAACGCCGGCCACTTCGACGTCGAGATCGACGTCCGCGCCCTGGAGGGCCTGGCCGAGGACGTCACCCGCGGGGTGCGGCCGCACACCGACGAGTACGTCCTGCCCGGCGGGCGGCGCCTGCTGCTGCTCGCCGAGGGCCGCCTGGTCAACCTGACGGCCGCCGAAGGGCATCCCGCGGCCGTCATGGACATGTCGTTCTCCGCGCAGGCGCTGGCCGTCGCCTGGCTGGCCGCCGAGCGCGCCCGCCTCGCGCCGGGCGTGTACGACGTGCCCGCGGACATCGACGCCGAGGTAGCCCGGCTCAAGCTGGCCGCGGCCGGCATCGCCATCGACGCCCTCACGCCCGCGCAGACGGACTACCTGCGTTCCTGGCGGCTCGGCTCCTGAGGCCGCCCGCGGCGCCGCCCGCCTCGGCGCGCGGAGCGCGTCTTCGCAGAACAGCGCGGCATTGACGGTATATGTCGCGATTCGCTGATGTTTCCGCACCGAACCGGCATCACTTGCGGATCGCGCCTCGCCAACGGTTGCGTAACCGCTCTCGACAGCGACCCCTCCGGAGTGGGTTCCTTCATGGTGACCGGCCACCACGGATACCCATTCTCGGCACGAGGAGGGAAGATGGCCAACAGGCGCCATCTCACCATCGCGGGTATGGCCGCGGCGATGTTGCTCGCCACGGCGTGTCAGACGGACAGCGGCGTCGCGGGCCCGAGCGGCCAGGCCACGCCGGAGCAGGCGGGCAAGCCCACCTCGGGCGGCACGCTGCGCCTGGTCGGAGGTGGTGACGTCGACCACCTCGACCCCACCAGCACCTACTACACGGTCACCAACGGCATCCTGCGCGCCTACGCCCGCCAGCTCTTCACGCTGCCGGCCACCAACGACGCCAAGAAGGCCCTGGAGATCATGCCGGACGTCGCCGCGGAGATCCCGACGACGGCCAACGGGGGCCTCAGCGCCGACCAGCTCACCTACACCATCAAGCTGCGGCCGGGCGTCCAGTGGGACACGACCCCGCCCCGGCAGGTCACCGCGCAGGACTTCGTCCGCGGCTTCAAGCGGATCTGCAACCCCGTGGCCGGCTCGGGCGCGCCGGGCTACTACACCAGCACGATCAAGGGGATGGCCGACTACTGCGCGGCCTACGCCAAGGCGTTCACGTCGGCCAAGCCGACGCCGCAGGGGCTGGCGGACTTCCAGAACTCCCGCGAGATCGAGGGCGTGACGGCCAAGGACGACCTGACCATCGTCTTCACGCTGACCCAGCCGGCGAGCGACTTCCTCAACATCCTGGCCCTGAACTTCTCCTCCGCGGCGCCGCAGGAGTACGACAGGTACGCCCCTGACGACGCACGGTTCCGGCAGAACGTGATCTCCAACGGCCCGTACAAGATCACCAAGTACGTGGCGACCAAGGAGATCCGGCTGGAGCGCAACCCGGCCTGGAAGCAGGAGACGGACCCGGTCCGGCACCAGTACGTCGACGCCATCGAGGTCAAGGAGAGCGTCACCGAGCCGGACGGCGTGCAGCAGCAACTGGAGGCCGGCACCGCCGACCTGTCGTGGGACCTGCCGGTCCCGACCGCGCAGCTTCCCCGCCTCACCAGCTCGGGCGACCCCAACTTCAAGATCTTCCCCGGCGCGGTCACCAACCCCTACCTCGTCTTCAACCTGCAGAGCGGGAACGAGAACGGCGCGATGGGCAAGCTCAAGGTGCGCCAGGCCATCGAGTACGCCATCAGCAAGACCGCCATCAACAAGATCTACGGGGGCAAGGAGCTCAACACGCCGCTGCACACCGTCATCCCGCCCGGCAACATCGGCTATCAGGAGTACGACCCGTACCCGACGCCCGGCGACAACGGCGACCCGGCCAAGTGCAAGACGCTGCTGGCCGAGGCGGGCTATCCCAACGGGCTGACGCTGACCGGCGCCTTCCGCAACGCGGGCAACCACCCGGCGGTGTTCCAGTCCTACGCCGCCGACCTGAAGAAGTGCGGCATCACGGTCAAGGGCTCGCCGATCCGGCAGGGCGACTTCTACGCCTACCTGCAAACGCCGTCCAACGCTAAGGCGAGCAAGTGGGACATCTCGGCGCCGGGCTGGATCCCGGACTGGTACGGCAACAACGGCCGGGCGATCATCCAGCCGCTGTTCCAGACCAACTGCTCCTCGGGCACCAGCAACTACGGCTGCTACAGCAACCCCAAGGTCGACGCCCTGATCAAGCAGGCGCTGACCGCGCCCGACCAGGCCGCGGCGGCCGGGCTGTGGCACCAGGTGGACCAGCAGGTGATGGCCGACGCCGTCATCGTGCCCTTCCAGAACCAGAACTACCCGATCTACCACTCCAAGCGGGTCAAGAACGCCCTCTACCTGACGGCGTTCCAGTTCTACGACGTCACCAACCTGTGGCTGGACCCGCCGAGCCCATGACCGGCCGGGCGTGACCCCGCCCCTCCCGCCGCGCACCCCGCGACGAGGAGGGGCGGCGAGCGGTGCACGGACCTGTGAGCGACGACCACGGACGAAGGACCGGTGGATGAGCCTTCTAGAGGTGAAAGATCTCACGGTCGGTTTCCCGACCGCGGACGGCCTGGTGCAGGCCGTCCGCGGGCTGTCGTTCAGCGTCGACCCCGGACGGACGCTGGCGATCGTCGGGGAGTCCGGCAGCGGCAAGACCGTGAGCACGCAGGCGATCCTCGGCCTGCTGCCGGAGGCCGACATCTCGGGCAGCGTGCTGTTCGAGGGCGTGGATCTGCTGGCGCTGGACGAGGAGCGGCTGCGGCGGATCCGCGGCGCCGAGATCAGCGTGATCTTCCAGGACCCGCTGACCAGCCTCCACCCGCTCTACAAGGTCGGCTGGCAGATCGCCGAGCTGATCCACGTCCACGACGCGAGCGTCGGCCGCGCGCAGGCCCGCCGCCGCGCGGTCGAGCTGCTCGGGCTCGTCGGCATCCCCAAGCCCGAGCGCCGGGTGGACGACTACCCGCACCAGTTCTCCGGCGGCATGCGCCAGCGCGCCATGATCGCGATGGCGCTCGCGCTCAACCCCAAGCTCGTCGTCGCGGACGAGCCCACCACCGCCCTGGACGCGACCGTCCAGGCGCAGATCCTGGAGCTGATCACCCGGCTCCAGCGCGAGTTCGACATCGCCCTGGTGCTGATCACCCACGACCTCGGCGTGGTCGCGGGCGTCGCCGACGAGGTGATGGTGATGTACGCCGGCCTCCCGGTCGAGCGCGCCGACCGGCGCACGCTCTACTACCGGCCGCACCACCCCTACACCAAGGGCCTGCTGGAGTCGATCCCCGGCAGCACGGGCGCCCGCGAGGGCCGGCTCAGGCCGATCCCCGGGCAGCCGCCGAGCATGATCGCGGTCCCGGCCGGGTGCGCGTTCCACCCCCGCTGCCGGTACGCCATGCCGGTCTGCGCGGCCGAGCGCCCGCCCCTCGCCCGGGTCACCGGCGACGGCGACCACGCCTCGGCCTGCTGGCTGCCCCACCAGGCCATCGGCCACGACCAGGAGGCCGAGGCGGCACGGCTGCGCGCGGCGGAGGCGAGTCCCAGTGAACGTCCCTGAACCCACCACCCCGCCGAACCTTCTCGAAGTGGACGAGCTGGTCAAGCACTTCCCGATCAACGAGGGCGCGGTGCTCCGCCGCACCGTGGGCCAGGTCCACGCCGTGGACGGGGTCAGCCTGACGCTGGCGCCCGGCGAGACGCTGGGCCTGGTCGGGGAGACCGGCTGCGGCAAGTCGACGCTGGCCCGCTGCGTCGCCGGCCTGCACCCGGTGACGTCCGGCAGGGTCGTCTTCGACGGCCGGGACATCACCGACCTCTCCCGCAAGGAGATGCGGGCCGTGCGCAAGGACATCCAGGTGATCTTCCAGGATCCGTACGGCTCGCTGAACCCGCGCAGGCGCGTCGGCTCGATCATCGCCGACCCCCTGGTCATCCACGGCGTCGGCACCCCGCGCGAGCGGCGGCGCGCCGTCGGCGAGCTGATGGAGCGGGTCGGGCTGAACCCCGAGCACTACAACCGCTTCCCCGCGGAGTTCTCCGGAGGCCAGCGCCAGCGCATCGGCGTCGCCCGCGCCCTGGCGCTGCGCCCCCGGCTGATCATCTGCGACGAGCCGGTGTCCGCGCTGGACGTGTCGATCCAGGCGCAGATCCTCAACCTGCTGAAGGACCTCCAGGACGACTTCGGCCTGACCTACCTGTTCATCGCGCACGACCTGTCGGTGGTCCGGCACGTCAGCGACAGGATCGCGGTCATGTACCTCGGCAGGGTCGTGGAGCTGGCCGAGGCCGACGAGCTGTACGAGGCGCCGCGCCACCCGTACGCCGGCGCGCTGCTGTCGGCGACGGCCGTGGCCGACCCCGACGTCGCCGACCGCCGCACCCGCGTCGTCCTCACCGGCGACGTGCCCTCGCCGATCAACCCCCCGGCCGGCTGCCGCTTCCACCCGCGCTGCCCGAGGGCCCAGGAGGTGTGCGCGAGCACGCAACCCCCGCTGGAGGGCGGCGCGCACCTCACCGCCTGCCATTTCCCGCTCGAAGGACCCGCCCCCGGCCCCGGCCCGCGCGGCGGCGAAGGGGAGGCCCGGTGACGCTCACCGAGATGCGCCCGGACTCGGTGCCAGGGAAGACCATCGCGGGACGCGGCCCGTGGGCGCTGGCCTGGGCCCGCATCCGCACCGACCGGGTCGCGCTGACCTCGGCCGTCGTGGTCGTGGTCCTGCTGGTGCTCGCCGCGGCGGC
The DNA here is from genome assembly GCF_014205275.1 of Sphaerisporangium siamense. NCBI lineage: Bacteria > Bacillati > Actinomycetota > Actinomycetes > Streptosporangiales > Streptosporangiaceae > Sphaerisporangium > Sphaerisporangium siamense. The sequence continues at coordinate 8,151,916 of NZ_JACHND010000001.1, read as the reverse complement.
GCCGCTCGTCGCGCAGTGGAGCGGCCACGCCCCCGACGACCAGTTCCGCGACATCGGCATCACCGACCAGGGGCTGCCCGTGCCGCCGAACGGCACCTTCTGGTTCGGCACCGACCGCCTCGGCCGCGACCTGTTCGTCCGCGTCCTGTACGGCGCCCGGGTCTCGCTGATGGTGGGCGTGCTGTCCACGGTGCTCGCCGCGGCGCTCGGCGTCGCGGTGGGCCTGCTCGCCGGGTTCTACGGCGGCGTGGTCGACACGCTGCTGTCGCGGCTCATGGACGTCGTGCTGTCCTTCCCGTACCTGATCTTCGCGATCGCGGTCGTCTCGATCGCCGGGCCGTCGCTGACCGCGACGATCGGGGTGATCGCCTTCTATTCCTGGGCGGCGATCGCCAGGATCGTCCGGGGACAGACCCTGTCGATCAAGGAGCGGGAGTACATCGAGGCCGCGCGGTCGCTCGGCGCGAGCGACACGCGGATCATGTTCATCGACATCCTGCCGAACCTGCTGGCCCCGGTCATCGTGCTGGTCACGCTGCTGATCCCGGCCGCCATCGTCTTCGAGTCCACGCTGTCCTACCTTGGGCTCGGCATCACCCCGCCCACCCCCTCGTGGGGCAACCTGCTCAGCGAGGCGCAGGGCTTCTACCGCGTCGCCTGGTGGTACCTGACCTTCCCCGCGGGCGCCCTGCTGCTCACCACGCTCGCGTTCAACCTGCTCGGGGACGGCATCCGCGACGCGATCGACCCCAGGACCGAGCGGCTGTTCAGCAGGCGCCGCGGCATCGTCCGCAAGAAGGCCGGGCGCCGGGCCGCCCGCGCCACCACCACGGAGGGCTGAGGCGATGTTGCGGCGCTTTCTCATCCGCCGGGTGCTGCTCGGCCTGGTCGTGCTCTGGCTGGTCACGCTCGGCACGTTCTTCATGTTCTTCGTGGCCCCCGGCGACCCGGCGCGCACGCTCGCGGGCCGTCAGGCCACGCCCGAGCAGGTCGAGATGATCCGGCGCGACCTCGGCCTCGACCAGCCGATCCTCGTGCAGTACGGCGAGTACATGGGCCGCCTGGTGCGCGGCGACCTCGGCAAGTCGTACTTCAACGGCGAGTCGGTGGGCACGCTGGTCGCAGGCGACCTGCCGCCGACGATGTCGCTGGTGCTCGGCGGCGCCGTCCTGTGGTTCGTCGCGGGCGTCAGCCTCGGCGTGCTGAGCGCCACCCGGGCCAGATCGCCGCTCGACAGGCTCATGACGTTCCTGGCCCTGGCCGGGGTGTCGATGCCGACGTTCGTCATCGGCCTATTGTTGCTCTACCTGCTGTTCTTCCAGCTCACCAAGGCCGGGGCGCCGATCTTCCCGCCCGACTCCTACGTCCCCTTCTCCGAGGACCCGGCGGAGTGGGCCCGCCACCTGATCCTGCCGTGGGTCACGCTCGCCACCGTGCAGGCCGCCACCTACCTGCGGCTCACCCGGGGCTCCATGCTGGACGTCCTCGGCGAGGACTACATCCGCACCGCCCGCGCCAAGGGCGTCCCCGAACGGCGGGTGATCGTCCGGCACGGCCTGCGCTCGGCGCTGACCCCGGTCGTGTCGCAGCTCGGCGTGGACGTCGGCACGCTCATCGGGGGTGTGGTGGTCACCGAGTCGGTCTTCGGGCTCGGCGGGGTCGGGCAGGCGGTCGTCCAGGCGTTCGTCAGCAGCGACCTGCCGGTCATCATGGGAGTCGTGCTGATCACGGCCTCCGCCGTGGTGGTCGCCAACCTGCTCGTGGACCTGGCGTACGCGCTGCTGGACGCGCGGGTGCGGCTCGGCTGAGCAGGGAGTGCGGGGAAAGGGCGGGTGGGTATGGCCGGCGCGACCTCTCCCTCGCGCGCCGGGCCATACCCGTTCCCACGTAGCGAACCAATGCCCCAGTGGCTCGCTGGACGTCCCTCTGCCCGGCATTGCCATATGTATGCGCGGGCTTGGCGAAAAATCTATGCGGGGGGCTGGAAACCACCCGGCGTCGCGGACGTCCGCGCAGGTGAGGCGGCGAAGACCGGCGGCGGGAAAGGGACGGGAATTCCGGTCGGCGGCGTGAGCGGAGGGGGCGCCGGGGGCACGGCCGGGAACGCCGTGGCGTACGGGACGGCCGGCGCGGCGCCGTGGCGGGTGGAGTACCCCTGGATCTGGCGCGCCAGCCGGGCCTCCGTGCGGCGGCGCCGCTCGGCCAGGACGGCGGCGAGGTAGGCCCACGGCGGCGCGTTCGGCGGCGGGGGCGGGGAGACGAACGCGGCGAACCGGGCGACGATCCGCGCGCCCATCTCGTGCCGCACCATCGGGGACAGCTCGGTGAACCGCGACAGATACTGCCGCGCCGTGGTCGCCAGCCCCTCCGGCAGCCGCGAGAGCTCCAGCGTCGTCGCCCACGCGGCCAGCGCGGGCGGCATCTCGGGCGGAGGGGCCTGGCGCGGCCCCCGCTCGGCGATCACGATGGTGCCCGAGAAGACGTCCCCCAGCCGTTTGCCGCGCTCGGAGATCAGCGAGCAGATGAGCGCGGGGGCCCCGAACAGCAGCCAGAACTCGACGAGCCCGGAGAGCCCGCGGAACAGGGCCTGGCGGAACCGCTCGGGCCCGCCGTCGTCGCTGACGACCCGCAGCCCGAGGGCCAGCTTGCCGAGGCTGCGGCCCCGGGTGAGCGTCTCGAAGAGCACCGGGTAGCCGACGACGACCAGCGCGCCGAGCAGGATGCCGAACGCGGTGGCCAGAGCCTCCTCGGCGATGAACGTGACCATGCTCAGCAGCAGGCCGACGCCGAAGACGCCCGCGAACTGCACCACCATGTCGATCATGAGCGCCAGCGCGCGGCTCGGAAGCTGCGCGACCCGGACCTCGACGACGACGGCCTCGCCGGTCACGACATCTGCCACGCCCCCACCCTATCCGCCGGGCCAATAGGCTTTTCGCGTGGACATCGATGCCTTCGTCGCCGCGCACAAGCCCACGTGGGACCGCCTGGAGGCCCTGGTGCGGCACCGGGGCTCGCTGACCGGCCCTGAGGTGGACGAGCTGGTCGACCTCTACCAGCGGGTGGCGACCCATCTGTCCATCGTCAGGTCCGGGTCCGACCCTCTGCTGGTCGGCCGCCTGTCGGCGCTGGTCGCGCGGGCGCGCTCGGCGGTGACCGGGGCGCACACCCCCGCCTGGCGCGAGTTCGCCCGGTTCTTCACCGTGTCCTTCCCGGTGGTGGCCTACCGCGGCCGCTGGTGGTGGCTCGGCACGTCCGTGGCCTTCCTCGCGGTGTCGGCGGTCCTCGCCGTGTGGGTGGCGCGCAACCCCGAGGTCCAGGCCGCCGTCGCCGGGCCCGAGCAGATCCGGCAGCTCGTCGAGCACGACTTCGCCGACTACTACTCCGAGCATCCCGCGGCCGCCTTCGCCGGGCAGGTGTGGATCAACAACGCCTGGGTGTCCATGCAGGTCATCGCCATGTCCGTCCTGCTCGGCCTCCCGATTCCCTACATTCTCTGGCAGAACGCCGCGAACGTCGGCGTCTCCGCCGGGCTCATGGCCTCCCGCGACCGGCTCGACGTCTTCTTCGGCCTCATCACCCCGCACGGCCTGCTCGAACTCACCGCCGTCTTCCTCGCCGCGGCCGCCGGCATGCGCCTCGGCTGGAGCGTCATCGACCCCGGGCCGCGCAGGCGCGCCGAGGCGCTGGCCGAGCAGGGCCGGGCCGTGGTGAGCGTCGCGCTCGGGCTGGTCGTGGTGCTGCTGGTGTCCGGCCTGATCGAGGCGCTGGTGACGCCGTCCTCGCTGCCGACCTGGGCGCGCGTCGGCATCGGCGTCGTGGCGGAGGCGGCCTTCCTCGCCTACGTCGTCTACTTCGGGCGCCGCGCCCTGCGCGCGGGGGAGAGCGGCGACCTGGAACGCGCCCCCGACGTCGCGCCGTCGACCTGAGCCGGCCCGCCGGACCCGCGTGCCCGGCCGCGTGTTCCCGCGGCCGGGCGGCGGCCGTCAGGGGGTGAGGGGGATGTTGGTCAGGCCCCTGCCTCCGGTGGAGAAGTTGGAGGCGTGGACGACGTTCGGGGCGTTCCTGGACACGCACGCGGGCTGGTTGTTCACGAAGATCGCGTAACCGGTCGCCGTGCCCAGGGTGAAGGTGTTGGAGCGGAAGACGTTGCCGCAGCCGTAGGGGGAGTAGACGGTCTGGACGCGCGCGCCCTCGGTGTAGGGGTTCACGCCGGTGTTGGACTCGACGAGGTAGCCGTCGCCCTTGACGTCCAGCCAGCTGTCCCCGGAGTTGACGTTCTTCTGCCCGGCGCCGTCGAAGCGGTTGCCGCGGATCACGCCGCCGCTCGTTCCCTCCTTGACGTCGACCGACTCGGCGGTGACGTTCGGGCCGATGGTGTTGTCCAGCACCTGGACGTTGTCGCTGCGGTCGACGCCGTCCGGCCCGCCGAAGCACGCCCAGTTGCCGTTGGCCGAGCCGATGTAGACGCCCTCGCCGTAGCCGGGCTGCACCAGGCCGGTGTCGGTCACCGTGGAATTCTTGATCACGCCGTCCGCGCTGCCCTTGCGGAAGTGCACGCCCTCGTCCTGGATGTGGTGGACGTACACGCCGTCGATCACCGTGTTCCTGGCGCCGTCCATGACGATGCCCTTCTTGGAGTCGCGCACGGTGAAGCCGGACAGGTTCCAGTGGCTCGCCCCGTTGACGTGCAGGCCGTAGCCGAGGTGCCCGCTCGGGCAGCCTCCGGTTCCGCCGCCGGTCAGGTCGTTCTCGATGATCGCGTTTCGTGAGCCGGTGAGCGTGATGCGCCCGCCGGCGGTGCCGGACGCCGTGATCACGAATTCGTCGTGGTAGACGCCGTCGGCCATCGCGATCGTGTCGCCGGGCCGTGCGCCGGCCAGGGCGGACTTCAGCTCGGCCGGGGTGGAGACGCGCACCGTGCGGCCCGCGCCCGTCGGGGTCGGGGTGGGCGTGGGCGTCCGGGTCGGGGTCGGGGTGGGCGTCGGCGCGGCCGGGCCGTACAGTTCCAGCTCGTTGACCGTGAAGCCGCTGGTCCCCGCGTACTGGCTCAGGTAGAGCTGCAGGTAACGGCTGTAGACGTCCACGGCGACCTCGTCGGTGCCGCCGTCGAGGCCGGTGCCGTCCTGGAACGTCGACCAGCTTGAGCCGTTGGCCGACTTGCGGAACTTGTAGGAGGTGCCGTACCCGCCGCCCCACTTCACCACGATGCGGGTGACGCGCTGAGCGACCCCGAGGTCGACCGTGAGCCAGGCGGGCTTGACCGTCGCCGACTGCCACGCCGTGGTCGCGTCGCAGTCGACGGCGCGGGCGGCGGTGGCGGCGTTGGCGGAGGCGGTGATCGGCTTGCCGCAGGCCAGGTTCACGACGTCCGCCGAGGAGGCGGCGGAGGCCGGTCCGGTCCCGGTGGATCGGACGGCCGCCGCGTCCGAGGCGCGGATCGCGGCGTTCGTGGCGAAGAGTGCGGTGGCGGCGAGGGAGACGGCCGTCAGGACGGCCGCCCTTCGGTGCGTGGGCATGGTGACGGAGGCCCTTCGGGGAAGGTCCGGCCGCCGGAGCGGCGCCGTCGAACGCTCCGGGACGCGGGCGTGGGGGGTGACCGCGCGGGTTGACCTGAAAAGTAGCCTCTTTGGGCAATTCAGGTCAATATGGTGAATTCTGTTCACATACCTGAACGGCGTCCCGGACTCCTGGGCCGGGCCGTACGGGGTGTCGCCCGAGCAGGGCGAACGTGAACGCGGGCCTGCGGCCGTGGCCCTCTCGTCCTCGGGGCCGTCGGCGTCGGCTCACTCGGCGACGACGCGGCCGGTGTGGATCAGGGCGCGGTGCTCCGGCTGGAGCTCGCCCGGGAGGTCGCCGGGGTGGAACCAGCCTCCGTCAAGGATCTCCAGGGCGTTCAGCCGCAGCGTGCCGCCGATCGGCTCGGCCTCGAACGCCACCTCCATCCGGAGCTGGAAACCGCTCTTCAGATGCCTGAGCCCGTGGACCCGCACCTCCAGGCCGGTCTCCTCGCGCACCTCGCGGGCGAAGGTGTCCTCGAACGTCTCGCCCTTGTTCGCGTACCCGCTGGGCAGGCCCCACTGCCGTCCCTCGGGCCAGAACCGGTGCTTGAGCAGCAGCACCCTGCCGTCCCCGTCCCGCACGACGCCGGTCACCCCGACCATGAACTTCGCGTGCCGCAGCCACAGCACCCGCCACTGCACCGACCCCGACATGCCACGCCAAGCCCGCGCCAGGAACCTCTTCAGCATGCTCCCATCCTGGCCGAAGCGGCCCGGCGTGGTGATCAGGTCGGCGGAAGCCGTCGCGGGACGGGGCCGGCCACGCGCGTCAGACGGTCACGCTCCAGCTCTCCAGGACGCCGGTGTCCTTGCGGTAGTCGTCGGAGACCTCCAAGGTCCAGGTGCCGGCCGCCTGCTGGGTGACCGGCACCAGGTACGCGCGGACGCCGAACGGCGTGCAGGACGCGGTGCCGCTGGCGACCAGCGTGTAGGGCGGACCGTCCGGTCCGCGCAGGCGGATCGCCAGGTCCGCGGCGCAGGGATGGGCGATGCTGACGATCACTTGGACCGGGGAGACGGCGTTTCCGGTGGCGGTCGAGGTGACCGAGCTGGAGATCGTCGCGTTGTCGGGGATCGGGTGGTCGGTGTCGTCGCGGAACGTCCGCTCTTCGAAGGCGCTCGAGACCACCACGGCGTAGGCCACGGTGTGGGTGGCGGTGGGCCCCGTACCCTTGATCGCCACGAGGTGGTCGCCCTCGGGCGTGGCGCCCGAGGCGGCGATGGTCAGCGACGCGGAGCCGCCCGAGGCGACGGACGTGGGTGTGAACGTCGCGGTCATCCCGCTCGGCAGGCCGGACGCGGTCAGGGCGACCGTCTGCGGCGGGCCCGTGACGGTCTGCGTGGCGATGGTGAGGCTGACCGAGCCGCCAGGGTGGACGTACCCGGAGGCCGGGAGCGGCACCATCGAGAAGTCCGGCGGTATGTAGGTGCACTGGGGCTCGCCGTACTGGGCCGGGACGCCGATCCCGGTCCACGCGTTCCGGGTGGCGGCGCATTCGGGGCTGCCGGCGCCGTAGAGCTGGGCGGCCGCGATCAGGGAGACCTTGCGGACGTCGTAGTAGCGCCAGGTGGAGGTCTTCCGCTGCAGCGCGCCCATGAAGATCTTGCCGGCCTTCTGGACGCCGATCCCCGTCAGCTTGGGGAGCGTGCTGGAACAGAGGGGGCTGGAGGGCTTGCCCCCGCCCGGGTCGGAGCCTTCGGCGAGCAGGTAGAACCAGTGGCTCAGCGGACCGCCGGCCTGGTGCGGCCTGGTCCAGTCGATCGAGGAGGAGTAGCAGTTGTAGTAGCCCGTCAGCGAAGGGTTGTACATGTACTCCATCGGGCCGCGTCCCTCAAGGTCGACCCCTTCCCCCACCACGTAGTCCGGCGGGTCGGTGGCGTTCGCGGCATAGTGCTCGGTCAGGGCGCCGAAGATGTCGCCGGTGCCCTCGTTGAGGGCGGGGACCTCCAAGCCCGTGCCCGTGTTCCCGGGGGTGAAGTGGAAGACCGCGTGGCCGTACTCGTGCGCCACGATGTCCATGGAGGTGAGCTGGCGCTGCTTCCTCGCGTTGTGGCCGAAGGCGGCGTAGGCGCCGGCCCAGTACGCGTTCAGGTCGTTCAGACCGACCCGTGCGGGGAAGCCGTGGCCCGCGCCGTCGAAGCCGTTGAAGGCCAGCCAGTCGCGCAGCATGTCGTACATGCGCTGCATCCCGTACAGGGCGTCCACGCAGGCGGTCTCCAGGTTGGCGGCCTGCCCGTCGCCCCAGTCGTCGTCGGACCCGGCGTAGGCGGTGCCGTTCTGTCCGCCGCACTGCACGCCCGGGCGGAGCGGGTCGGCCATCCGGTACGTGCCGCCGGAGCCGGACGTCTGGATGACGACCTGGCCGTTGTAGTAGCCGGTGCCGGTGCCGGCGTGGACCTCGTCCCGGGATCCGGCGATCTCGCCGGTGCGGGCGTCCACGTACACGTGCTGGACGCTGGGCCGGCCGGAGGCGATGCCCGCCACCGTCGCCTCCCAGGCCAGGCGCGCCCCGGACCCCTGGTTCAGCACGACCAGGTGCGGGGACGCGGTGTCGTCCACGCGGTCCAGGCGTGTCCTGGCGGCGGCCAGGGCCTTCTCGGCGGACACGGTGGGCGTGGTGGGCACGCCGGTGGTGGGCCCGGAGGCCGCGATGGTCTCGCGGACGCCTCCGGCCGAGTCCACGACCACGACCGCGTCGCCGCCGATCACGGGCAGGCCCTTGTAGGTGCGCTCGTAGGCGGCGTAGTAGAGGCCGCCCGCACCAGGGGTGATCTTGGTGCGGTGCCAGACCTCGTCCGCACCCGTGCGCAGGTGGTCCAGCCGGCCGGCGGCCGCCTGGTCCGCCGCCCGCGTGGCGAGGGTGAGCGGGTCGGCGGACAGGGGCCGGGCGGCGGCCCCGGGCGGGGGCTTCGCCGCGGCCGATGTCGCGGGCGTCACGGATGTCGCGAGGGCCAGGCCGAGGGCCGCCGCGAACAAGGCTTTGCGCCTCATGCGCGTTCCTTTCCGTACCGCCCGCCGCCGGGGACGCGGGGCGGCGGACCACGCCGCGCAGGGACGTCGCGGCCGACGGCGTGCGGAGGATCGTGGGGGGTGACGAGACAGCGCTTGTTCGCGACGCTAGGTGCCGGACCGGGTCCTGACTATCCGTAGCGACATCCGTACACCTACCGGAAAATGGCCACGAAGCAGGGAGAACGGCCCTGAGGAGCGGGACACGCCGCCGACCGTCCTCCTGACGCTAGAGGCGGCCGGCGGCTTTGAGGGCGAGGTAGGCGTCGGCCAGGGTGGGGGCGAGGGTGTCGGGGGTGGCGTCCACGACCTCGCAGCCATGGCGGCGCAGGCGGGCCGTGAGGCGGGCGCGCTCGCCGCGCAGGTGCTCGGCCGCCGCCGCGTCGTACACCAGCTCCGGCGTGCCCCGGCCCGCGGCCATCTCCGCCACCCGCGGGTCGGCCACGGCGGCCACGAGCACGAGGTGGCGCGCGGTGAGCCGCGGCAGGACCGGCAGCAGGCCCTGCTCCATGGCGGCGGGGTTGAGGTCGGTCATCAGCACGACCAGGCAGCGCCGCCCGGCCCTGGCCATGATCGTCGCGACCATGCGCTCGGAGTCGGCCTCGACCAGCTCGGGTTCGAGCGGGGCCATCACGTTGACCAGCGCCGACAGCGAGCCGGTCCGCGAGGCGCCCGACGTCCAGGCGCGCGTGGCCCGGTCGTGGGCGAGGAAGTCGACGCGGTCGCCCGCGCGGGTGGCGAGCGCGGCCAGCAGCAGGGCGGCGTCCATCGACCAGTCCAGCGGCGGCCACCCGGCGGCGCCCCGCCCGGAGGCGCCGGCACCCGTGCCGCCGTGGGCCGGGGCGGCGGCGCTCGCACTGGTGGCGGGCGGGGCGAGGGGGGAGACGCCGACGCGGCCGGCGGAGGTGCGCCCGGTGTCCAGCACGATCAGGACGCGCCGGTCCCGCTCCGGACGCCAGGTCCTCACGACGACGTCCGACCGCCGCGCCGTGGCGCGCCAGTCGATCGACCGCACGTCGTCGCCGACCACGTACTCGCGCAGGGAGTCGAACTCGGTGCCCTGCCCGCGCACCAGCGCCGGGTGCGTCCCTTCGAGTTCGCGCAGCTTCGCCAGCTTGGCGGGCAGGTGCTTGCGGCTGAGGAACGGCGGCAGCACGCGCACCTTCCAGGGCACCACGTGCGAGCCCTGGCGCGCGGCCACCCCGAGCGGGCCGAGCGAGCGCACGGTCACCTTGACGGCCTCGCGGTCGCCGCGCCGCGACGGGGTGAGCGTCGTGACCAGACGGCGGCGCTCACCCGCGGGGACGTCCACGCGCAGGTGGCGCGGGTGCGCGCCCGCGGAAGGCGGCCAGGCGTCCCGCAGCGCCCCCCGCACGCGGCGGCGTCCGGGGTTCTCCACGATCAGCTCGACGGCCACGGACTCGCCGAGGCGCACGAGCCGCGCCCCGCCGCGCCGGAAGCGCAGCGGGCGCACGCCGCCCGCGAACAGCAGGTCCACCACGACCAGCGCGGCGAGCAGCAGCAGGAGGCCGAGCACCGCGTAGCCCGGCCGCGGCGCGAAGTACACGGCGATCGCGCCGAGCGCGGCGATCAGCCCGGCGCGGCCGGTCAGCGCCATCAGCGGGGTACCGGGACCGACGCCAGGATGCCGTCCAGCAGGCCGTCGGAGGTGGCCCCCTCCAGTTCGGCCTCGGGACGGAGCTGCACGCGGTGCCGCAGCGCCGGCTTGGCGAGCGCCTTCACGTCGTCGGGGGTGACGTAGTCGCGCCCCGACAGCCAGGCCCAGGCGCGGGCCGCCGCGAGCAGGGCGGTCGCGCCGCGCGGGGAGACCCCGAGCTGCAGCGAGGGCGACATGCGGGTCGCCCGGGCCAGGTCGACGACGTACGCGAGCACCTCGGGCGCGACGTGCAGCTTGGCGACCCGCGCGCGGCCCGCCGCCAGGTCCGCGCCGGAGGCGACCTGCCTGATGTGCGACAGATCCTTGGGGTCGAAGCCGAGCGCGTGGCGTTCGAGCACCGCGATCTCCTGGTCGCGCGGCGGCAGCGGGACCGTCAGCTTCAGCAGGAACCGGTCGAGCTGGGCTTCGGGAAGCTGGTAGGTGCCCTCGTACTCGATCGGGTTCTGCGTGGCGATCACCACAAAGGGGTCGGGCAGCTTGACGGGCGAGCCGTCCACGCTGACCTGGCGTTCCTCCATGGCCTCCAGCAGCGCGGCCTGCGTCTTGGGCGGCGTGCGGTTGATCTCGTCGGCCAGCAGCAGGTTGGCGAAGATCGGGCCCTCGCGGAAGGCGAACTCGGCGGTCTTGGCGTCGTACACCAGCGACCCGGTGACGTCACCGGGCATCAGGTCGGGCGTGAACTGGACCCGCTTGAAGTCCAGGGCCAAGGTGGCGGCCAGCGTGCGCACCAGCAGGGTCTTGGCCACGCCCGGCACGCCTTCCAGCAGCACGTGCCCCCGGCACAGCAGGGCGATGACCAGGCCGGTCACCACGGCGTCCTGCCCGACGACGGCCTTGGCGACCTCGGCGCGCAGCGCCCCGAGTGCGTCCCGCGCCGGGTCGGCCTCGACGGCCGGCGCGGCGCCGTACGGCTGGACGGGCGCGGGCGGCTGGGCGGGCCCCTGAAGGGGCGGGCCGGAGGGGGCCGGGGCGGACGGCGGAGCCGCGGGAGGCCCGCCGGGCCCCTCCGGGGGCCGCTGCCCCGGCGAGACGGTGGGCCGGTCGGGCGAAGCGCTCGGTGGGCCTCCGGGCGGAGGTGTGGTCACGACTCTCGTACCTGCCTTTCCAAGGTGTCGAGCTGGCCCGCCAGGGCGACCAGCGCGGCGTCGTCGGCCGGCACCGGCCCGTACATGACCGAACGGACCCAGGCCGCGTCCTGTCCCGACTTCAGGGCGGTCGCGGCGACGATCTCCTCCGGGGTGGCGTCCCCGGTCAGCCCCAGCCTCGGCGTCAGGCGCGCCGCGCAGGCCGCCCGCAGCGTGGCGGCGGCGCGGTCGCGCGCGCGGCGGGCCCGGTACAGGCGGCCGCGTCCCTCGACGGTCTCGGCGGCGCGCACGACCACGGGCAGCCGCTCGACCACCACGGGCCCGAGCCTGCGGCCCCGCCACAGCGCCACGACCAGCACCGCGACGAGGAGCTGGACCAGCGCCCAGACCACCCCGGCGGGGATCAGGTCGCCGGGCGAGGCGTTCCCCGAGCCGGGGGCGGACGCGGGCCTGTCGCCGGGGACCAGCCAGATCAGCACCGGCTTGGTCCCCGCCAGGTTGACCGCGAGCGCGGCGTTGCCGTCCTCGGCGAGCCGCTGGTTGGTCATGAACGCGCCGTCGCCCACCACCGTCACCGTCGGGGCGCCGCTGCCGAACACGCGCACCAGGCTCACCCCCTCGGCGCCGGGGTAGCAGCCGACGGCGCCGCCGGGCGGGGTGCGGAACGTCACGCCGCCCATGTAGGCGCTGCCCGCGCGGACGGCGGCGGGCAGCTCGCAGGCCGGCTCCCGCGAACGGGGCGATGCCTCGCCGGTGGTCTCCAGGCCCGGGGCCAGCGTGGGCAGCGCCGGGTCGGCGCCGACGACCAGACGGTCGGCGCGCGTCCGGGCGAGCCGGCGGTGCTCGTCGGAGGTGAGCCACCAGGTGCCGGACACCAGGAGCTGGCTTTCTGTCCCGTCGAGGCGTTCGACCTCCTCGACGGTGGAGACCCGCTCGACGCGGACGCCCTGGCCGGCCAGGAGCCGGGCGAGCGCCTTGCCGCCGGAGAGCGTGGTGTCGGTGGGATCGAGCCGCCCGCTCTCGCCCGAACCGCCCACGATCAGCGCGGTCACCACGGCGACGGCGAGCACGATCACGCCGAGCGCCACCGCGCCCCGCGCGCCGCGCCACAGGCCCCGCGCCGTCGGCGAGACGGCGGCGGAGCCGCTCGTGGGCACCGCGGCGGGGTCGCTCGTGGCCGGGGGCGGAGGAGCGGTCACGGTCATGGGGCGGCCGTCCGGGGCGGCGCGCCGGCGTGCGCCTGTCCCGCGAGCGCGGCGGGCCTGGCGGCGCGCAGGTCCTCGTCCAGGGTCGTCATCGTCGCGTAGCCCTCCGGCGATCCGTGGCGCTGCCCGTAGGTGACGTCGTCGAACAGCCGCGCGGCCCCGGTCAGCCGTCCCGCGAACGCGGGCAGCTCGGCGCCCGCGGCCTCCGCCAGCTCGTCGGCCGTGCGGCCCGGCTGGGGCGCGACGATCGCCCGGTGCTCCAGGTCGCGGGCGATGGCGCGCAGCCGTTCGCGGATGGCCTCCGCCCAGCGGGACTCCCCAGCCAGCCGCTCGGCCTCGCGCCGGTGCTCGTCGGCGGTGCGTTCGCGCGTCCCGAACAGGCCCTCGGCCACCCGCCGGCCGCTGGTGGCCTTCCGCGCCTGCCAGGCGATCAGGCCGATCAGCGCGGCGATGAGCAGGATGATGAGGGCGAGCGCCGTGAGGCCGCCCGGCACGCCGCCGGGCGCCTGGTCGAGCAGGCCGTCGAAGAATTCCCTGACGAGCCTGACCAGGCGCTCCAGCAGCGATTCCTGCTGGTACTCGGGCCTCACGAGCTCTTCGAACGCCCTGCGGCGCGCCTCGTCGCGGCCGATGTCGTCGAAGATCGCGAAGGAGGCGTGCGCGAGGATGCTCGCGGAGATGGTCACGGAGATGGTCACAGCCCTCCGGGGCCGCCCGGGGCGTAGGGATGGTGGCGGGGGTCCTGGGGATGGTACCCGCCCGCGTGGCCCGCCGCGTGGGAAGGATGCCACAGGTCGTCGGCGGCCGGGGACACCCACCCCTGGCGGTACTGCTCGGTCGCCGCGGTGCGCAGCACGAGGTCGAACGCCTCGGCGCGCATCCGCCTGTCGGTGTAGAGCAGGCCGTTGACGCCCGCCTGCAGCGGATAGGTGATCATCGAGGTGAGGATGCCGCCGATGATGAGCAGGATCGTCGTGAGCACCGTGGCGATCAGGGTGTCGCGGCCGGTGAAGGCGACCAGCATGGTCAGCACGTTGACGGGCACCGACAGGATGCCGCCGATCAGCATGGTGAGGATCATGGTGAGGACCAGGATGCCGAGCGTGCGCCAGAAGGCGCCGCGGACCAGCCCCCAGGACCGCCGGATCGCCTCGGTCACGCCGCGGCCCTCCAGGACCACCGCGGCCGGGGCCAGCGCGAGGCGCGTGGTCATGATCACCGCGTAGACCAGGTAGCCGAGGCCGAGGATCAACCCGGCGAACACGACCGCCTCCAGGGACGCGCCCGCCGTCGCGAGGGCCACCAGCAGCACGACCACGATCGCCAGGGGGGCCATCACGATCAGCGCGGTCAGGAGGGCGAGGCCGAGCAGCGCCGGCAGCCTCGGCCGGGTCAGCCGCCAGGCCTCGCCGATGGTGATGCGCCCGCCGAAGACCGCGCGGCCGAGAATGCGCGTGAGCACGCCGGTCAGCATCGTGACCAGGAAGAACTGCATGATGTACGAGAGGACGCCGCCGCCCGCCTGCGCGATCACGCCACCGACCGGCGCGTCGGAACCGTAGCCGAGCGACGAAGGGTCGGCGAGCACACCGCCGAGCGCGTTGAAGTAGATCGCCTGGCCGATCGCCAGGGGAAGCGTGCCGATCGCCGCGGCGATGGCCGACAGGCCGAGCGTGGCCTTCGGGTTCGACCGGATCAGCTTGATCGTGCCGTCCAGGATGTCGCCGAGGCCCAGGGGGCGCAGCGGGATGATGCCGGGGCGCGGCGCGGCCGGGGGCGGCATCTGACCGCCCTGCCCGTACGCCGAGTAGCCGGACTGCTGCTGCCCGTACTGCTGGCCGTACGCCTGCCCGCCGTGCTGCTGTCCGTGCTGGTACTGCCCCTGGCCGTACTGCCCTTGGTCCTGCTGCCCCGGCGGGGGCGCGTACGCCTGGCCGTCCTGGGGAGGGGCGCCCTGACCTGAGGGGACCTGCCACGCCTGGTCGGCGGGGGGCGTGTCGCCGGGTGACGTCCACGGCGCGCCGGCCTGGCCGCGGTACGGCGGAGGCTGGTTCTGTGCCCAGCCTCCGGGGGTGCTGGACGCGGAGCCGTGACCGTCTGACATATCCCAATCCTGGCATGTCGCACGGCTCTCCGGGGTTCTGACCGCACTGATCACGTCGGGGGGATGGCCGAATACGACCCGCTTGACGCAGACTTGGGGGAGGGGCCCGCGCTCCCGCCTCACGCCACATGGCAAGCTCATCGAGCCAGATCATTGGCGGGTTGCGTAACGTGCGCCTAAAATTCAGCCTTTGGTGACGCCAATGTTCGACCGTTTATCGCCCGGCGCCGACGCACGGGTAGCCTTCGGTCGGTCTAACCGCTTTCGCCGCAACCTTCTCGAACCTGTGCAGAACGAATGAGGGGCCATGAAAGGACGCGTGCTGGTCGTCGACGACGACGCCGCTCTCGCCGAGATGCTCGGCATTGTCCTTCGGGGGGAGGGCTTCGAGCCGTCGTTCGTGTCCGATGGCGACAAGGCGCTGGACGCGTTCCGTGACACCCGGCCGGACCTGGTACTTCTCGACCTGATGCTTCCCGGGGCGGACGGCATCGACGTCTGCCGCCGCATCCGCGCCGAGTCCGGAGTTCCCATTGTGATGTTGACGGCCAAGAGCGACACGATCGACGTCGTGCTGGGCCTGGAGTCCGGCGCGGACGACTACATCGTCAAGCCCTTCAAGCCGAAGGAGCTCGTCGCCCGGGTGCGGGCGCGGCTGCGCCGCACCGACGAGCCGACCCCCGAGGTCCTGCAGATCGGCGACATCACGATCGACGTCGCCGGCCACTCGGTCAAGCGCGAGGAGGACACGGTCAACCTCACGCCGCTGGAGTTCGACCTGCTGGTCGCGCTCGCCCGCAAGCCGCGCCAGGTCTTCACCCGCGAGGTCCTGCTGGAGCAGGTCTGGGGCTACCGCCACGCCGCCGACACGCGGCTGGTCAACGTGCACGTCCAGCGGCTCCGCGCCAAGATCGAGAAGGACCCCGAGCACCCCGAGATCGTGGTCACCGTCCGCGGCGTCGGCTACAAGGCCGGGCCGGCGTAGCCGGACGCGGCCGCGCCGTGACCTCCACGCCTTCCATGGCCACCGCGCCCCTTCCCGGCCGCGCGGGCCCCGCCCGCCCGAAGCCGAAGAAGAAGCCCCGGCGGACGCCGCGCCAGATCGTGCGCGGCGTCCGGAGGCGCGCGCGGCGCGCCGCCGGGCGGGTGCGCCGGGTCTGGCGCCGCTCGCTGCAGCTCAGGGTCGTCACCAGCACCCTCTTCATCTCCATGACGGTGGTCGCGGTGCTCGGCTTCTTCCTCATGCAGATGATCGACACGGCCGTGCTGCGGGGCCGGGTGGACTCCGCGACCGCCGAGGCGCGGGCCAACGTGACCACCCTCGGCGGGTACCTGGAGCAGCCGTCCGCCGCCCCGCCCCCGGACGTCTCGCCGGGCCGAGACGGCGGCCCCGACACCGCCTTCGCCAACCCGGTCGACCAGGCGGCCTACGCCATGGCCCAGCGGGCGGACTCGCGCTACAGCGTCGTGATCCTCAACGCCGACCTGGTCGGCCGGGACCGCGTCACCGACAACCTGGACCCCAGGAGCGTCACCTGGAAGCTGCGCGACGCCGTGCTGCAGAACAGGGACGAGCCCCGCGCGCTCTACACCCCGATGTACTACCTGGGCAGGCCGCAGCCGATCCCCGCGCTGGCCATCGGCGCGCTCGTCGGCGACTACGAGGTCTACCACTTCTTCCCGCTGGAGGACGACGTCAAGACGTTGTCCGCCGTCCAGCAGTGGCTGGTCGTGGTCGGCGTGGCGCTGGTGCTGCTGCTCGCCGCCGTCGCCTCCCTGGTGACCCGCCAGGTCGTCACGCCCGTCCGGCTCACCCGCCAGGCGGCCGAGCGCCTCGCCGCGGGACGGCTGGAGGAACGGCTGAAGGTGCGCGGCGAGGACGACCTGGCCCGCCTGGCCACGTCCTTCAACGAGATGGCCTCCAACCTCGCCCTGAAGATCCACCAGCTCGAAGAGCTGTCCCAGGTGCAGCGGCAGTTCGTCTCCGACGTCTCTCACGAGCTGCGCACCCCGCTGACCACCGTCCGCATGGCGGCCGACCTGCTGTACGAGAGCCGCGAGGACTTCGACCCCGCCACCGCGCGCGCCGCCGAGCTGATGCAGAACCAGCTCGAACGCTTCGAGTCGATGCTCGCCGACCTCCTGGAGATCAGCCGCTACGACGCCGGCGCCGCCACGCTCGACATCGACTCGGTGGACATGCGCGACGTCGTGCTGCGCGCCGTCGGCGACTCCCAGCCGCTGGCCGAGCGCAGGTCCACCCGGCTCGACCTGCGGCTGCCCGGTGAGCCCTGCATGGCCGAGGCCGACAGCCGCCGGGTCGAGCGCATCCTGCGCAACCTGCTGTTCAACGCCATCGAGCACGGCGAGGGCCGCGACATCGTGGTCACCCTCGGCGCCGACCGCGACGCGGTGGCGGTGGCCGTGCGCGACCACGGGGTCGGGCTCAAGCCCGGCGAGGAGAACATGGTCTTCGACCGCTTCTGGCGCGCCGACCCGTCGCGGGCCCGCACGATCGGCGGCACCGGGCTCGGCCTGGCGATCTCCCGCGAGGACGCCATGCTGCACGGCGGGTGGCTGCAGGCGTGGGGCATGCCGGGGGAGGGGTCGCAGTTCCGCCTGTCGCTGCCCCGGCAGGCCGGCACCGAGCTGCGCGGCTCGCCGCTCCCGCTGGTGCCGCCGGAGGTCGAGATGCGGCGCACCTGGCGGGCCCACGCCACGCCGGTGCTCTCGCCCGCCGTCGAGGGGGCGTTCGATGCCGACTAGACCGGCACGACCGGCCAGGCCGGTCCGGCGTACCGGCCCGTCCGGGCCCGTCCGGCTCACGCTCGGCGCCTCGCTCGGCGCCGCACTCGCGTTGCTCTCGGCGTGCTCGACCGTGCCCACCGGCGGCAACCCCTTCACGGCGCGCGGTCCGGCCGCCAAGGACCCGCTCAGCCAGCCCTACGTGCGCATCCTCGCCGCGCCGCCGAAGCCGAACGGCGAGCCCATCGACATCGTCAACGGCTTCCTGGCCGCCGCGGCCGGCTTCGACGACCCTCAGCGCACCGTGGCCCGGCAGTACCTCACCGACGAGGCCCGCCGCGCGTGGGACCCCACCGACGCCGTGGTGATCTACGACCAGCCGAAGTCGCCCACGCAGGTCGTCGAGGAGACGCAGGCCCACATCACGATGAAGGCGCTCAAGCTCGGCGCCCTCGACGCCGACGGCCACTACGTGCCCGCCGACGCCTCCTCGGGCGGCGAGCTGACCGAGGAGTTCAAGCTGATCAAGGTCGGCGGCCAGTGGCGCATCTCGGCGGCGCCCACCGGGCTGCTGCTGTCCGACGACGACTTCAAGCGCGCCTACCGCGCCTACGACCTGTACTTCCCCGCCTACGACCAGAAGGTGCTGGTCACCGACCAGGTGCTGGTGCCCATCGACCCCGAGCAGGGGCTCGCCAAGTCGCTGGTGCAGCGCATGCTCGTCGGGCCGACCACCCCGCTGCGCGATGCCGTCGTCCCGGCGTTCGGCCACGACGTGGACGTCAACGACGTCACCGTCGAGGACGACACCGTCGTGGTGGACTTCACCTACGGCATCGTCGACTCCGCGCGCGTCACCGCGCAGAAGATGGCCCTGTCCGCCCAGCTCTCCTGGACGCTGAAGCCGCTCACCGAGTCGCGGTCCATCGAGGTCAGGGTCAACGGCGAGCAGTTCCCCGGCGGGCCGTTCGTCATCGACCCGCGCGCCTACGCGAGCTTCGATCCCAACGTCGTGACCTCCTCGGCCCAGGCGCTTTTCCTGCGCCAGGGCAAGCCGTACCTGGTCGACAAGGACCACGACCAGCCGCTGGACCGGGGCGCCGAGCCCGCGCGGCAGTTCACCGCCCTGGCCGTGGGCAAGGGGCTGTCGACGCTGGCGCTGCTGGACAAGACCGGCGCGGTCTGGGTCACCGGCGAGGTGCCGGGCAGCCCCTGGCAGCGCTGGATGCAGGCCGCCGGGCTCACCGCGCCGTCCTGGGACCGCTACGACCAGCTCTGGTCGGTGGCCAAGCTCGGGCCGCGCCGATCCCAGGTGCTCAGGGCGCGCGACGCGACCGGCGCCGAGCGCGTGCCCGCCCCCGCCCTGGAGTCCTCCGACGTCAAGGCGTTCCGCGTGTCGCGCGACGGGGCCCGCGTGGCCGTCATCGCCGACGACGGGCGCGGCGACCGCGTGCTGGTCGGGTCGATCGACAGGTCGCGGCCGGAGGTCGAGAACGTGCGCCCGCTCGTGCCCGCCGCCGAGGGGCAGGAGATCGTCGACATCGCCTGGCGGGACGCCAGCACGCTGCTGGTGCTCACCCAGAGCAAGTCCGACCGCGAGCTGGCCACCTGGTCGGTCACCCGGGGGAGCAGGTCCGACACGCCCAAGGCGGCGGCCCGCATCGTGACGATCACCGCCGCGCCCGAGGCCGCGCCCGTGTTCGCGGGCACCTCGGACGGCGAGGTGCTGATGTGGGACCCGCAGAAGCGGCAGTGGACCTCCGTGGAGAAGAACGGCGCGGCGACCCCCAAGTATCCGCTGGGGTGACCTCCGCGCCGGGAGCGTCCCGTGCGCTTCTCCGCCGACGGCGGCCGGGGGCCCACGGGCTGTGGCCGGACGGCATGATGTAGCCGGATGGCCACGGGCTGTGGACGGACGGCCCGTCGTGGCCGGGATCGGCCACGGGCTGTGGACGGGCCCGTCTCGGCGGGGTTTCCGTCGGAGGCGGGGCCGATGCTGGGCGGGTGCCGGCCTCCCTGCTCGACCTGCTGGATCTGATCCTCCCGCCGCGCTGCGCCGGCTGCGGCCGGACGGGCGCCGTGCTGTGCGCCGCGTGCCTGGCGCTCATGGGCGCCCACCCGTTCGCGAGGCCGCCCACGCCGGGCGGCCCGCCGGAGTGCTGGGCCGCCGCCGCGTACGAGGGGGCGGCGCGCCGGGCGATCCTCGCCTACAAGGAGCGCGGGCGCACCGCGCTGCGTCCCGCGCTCGCGGCCTGCCTCCGCGTCGCGATCCGCGCCGCGGGCCCGCCCGCGGCGCCGTTCCTCCTGGTCCCGGTGCCGAGCGCCCGCGGGGCCGTGCGGCGGCGCGGCCATGATCCCGTGGCGGGTCTCGCCGCCCTCGCCGCCCAGGGCCTGCGGGGCCGCGCCGTGGCCTGCGCGCCGGTGCTCGGGCACCGCCGCCGCGTGCGCGACCAGGCGGGCCTGAGCGCGCCGGAGCGGGCACGGAACGTGGCGGGTGCCTTCCAGGTCACCCCCGCGGCCGCCGGCCGTCTGAGAGGGCGTACGGCCGTCCTGGTGGACGATGTCGTGACCACCGGGGCCACGCTGGCGGCGGCCGCGGCGGCGTTGCGCGCCGAGGGCGCCGAGGTGCCCTTCGCGGTGGTCGTCGCCGCCACACGACGACATTTGTGACACGCCCGACACGCCCGGCGACATCCGACGCAAAAAGATTACGAACGGTAATGATTGCGTCAAAGTCCCCGGCGCCCCGCACGGCCGCATGTCCATGCCCCCGCGTGCTGACCTTCCTGTTCAGAGGGTGGGAAACGTCGCCTGTGCCGAGCACGAGGACGGCCAATACCGGGTCTGCCCCCGGGCTCGAATCCTCAAGGAAATCACTCAATGTGATCCTATGGCCGATCTCACGGCTGACATTCGGCCCGGCAGCGACTAGCGTTCGAGCATGGCACCCGTTCGGGTCCGTGGTTGCACCGGACCGATCCCCGCAAGAGGGCCGGCCCGGCTAGCCGATGCCAGCCGCAGGCGAAACGGCCCACGTAAGGCGACTCTTCGTCGACCGATCACGGTGCGGCTTAGAGGTAAGTCCTGCCTTCCCGGAGGTCCGGATGTCCTCCGTCAGAAGAGAAGGGCAGTAGTGGCACAGAGCCGCGAGACCCTCAGCAGGCGGATGTGGGGACGAAGACCAGGTCGGCCGGACGGGTGTCCTCCTCGCTGTCGATACGAAGGGGGGCCTTTGAGTGGACATCATCGTCAAGGGACGGCACACCAGTGTGAGTGACCGGTTCCGCGATCATGTGACGACCAAGCTGGCCAGGATCGAACGACTGGACAACAAGCTGATCCGCGTCGACGTGGAGGTGTCCAAGAACGCGAACGTGCGGGCTACCGAGGATCGTGAACGGGTCGAGTTGACGATCCACTCCAAGGGTCCCGCCATCAGGGCCGAGGCGTCCGCCGACGACCGCTTCGCGGCGCTCGACATCGCGCTCGGCAAACTCGAGGGCCGGCTCCGGCGCATCGCCGACCGGCGCAAGGTCCACCACGGCAACCACTGCCCCCCGTCGGTGGCCGCCCTGACCTCCACCCTCGCCGAGACCTACGAACCGCTCCCCGAGCCGCTCCCCGCGGAGCCCCAGGCCAAGGAGCGGGCCGAGGCCGCCAAGGGCCCGCGCGAGGAGGAGGTCTTCGAAGAGCCCATCGTTCCCATCGAGATGGACGGTGACGGCCCCCTCGTCGTCCGCGAGAAGTTCCACAAGGCCGACCCGATGACCATCGACCAGGCACTGCTGGAGATGGAACTCGTCGGCCATGATTTCTACCTGTTCAGGGACAAGGAGAGCGGACATCCCAGCGTCGTGTACCGACGTGTCGGATACGCGTACGGAGTGTTGCGACTCGTGGAACAGTAGCCAAGGCGTTCGAAGATCCTCTCGACCCACCCCACGACCCGGAAACCCGTGTAATGATGGCGGTTCCGACGGCGCGGGAGCGTCGTGCGGTAGGGCTCGACCTACCCGGCGCGATCTGGCTCCCCACGAGGAGGAGGCGTGACGCAGACCGACGAAACGGCCGGCCGCTCCGGGCGAGAGCCGATCCGCGTGCTGATCGTTGACGATCACGCGCTGATCCGGCGGAGCCTCGAACTGGCGCTGGCCGCGGAGCCGGACATCGATGTGGTGGGCGAGGCGAGCGATGGTCAGGAGGCGGTCGAGATCGCCGACCGCCTCCTGCCCGACGTCGTCCTGATGGACGTCCGCATGCCCCGTCAGGGCGGCATCGAGGCCACCAGAGTGATCAAGGCCTCGGTGCCGAGCGCGCGGATCATCATGCTGACCGTGAGCGACGAGGAGGAGGACCTCTTCGAGGCGATCAAGGCGGGGGCCACGGGCTACCTGCTGAAGGACGTCCAGATCGACGAGGTCCCCGACGCCGTGCGCGGTGTCCACGAGGGGCAGTCCCTGATCAACCCGGCGATGGCGGCCAAGCTGATCAGCGAGTTCGCCAACATGAGCCGCAAGGAGGCCGAACGTCCTCCGCAGCTTCCCGTCCCCCGGCTGACCGACCGCGAGATGGAGGTCCTGCGCCTGGTCGCCAAGGGCATGAACAACCGTGAGATCGCCAAGGAGCTGTTCATCTCCGAGAACACGGTGAAGAACCACGTCCGCAACATCCTGGAGAAGCTGCAGCTCCACTCCCGCATGGAGGCCGTGGTCTACGCCGTGCGCGAGCGCCTGCTGGAGATCACCTGACCTCCCGCGCGGGCGCGGCGGGGTGACACCTGCGTAGTGGTTTTGTCGGTGGCAGGCCCTACCATCGACGCATGCCCAGTGGTCTCCCCGTTCCCGTGGCCGAACTGTCCGCCGACGACGCCCGGCGCGCCATCCTGCGCGCCCAGGGCTTCCTCGGCGCCGAGTCCCGCAGGGGCGGGGCCGCGGCGGTGCTGCGCCGCCTGGCCGCCGTCCAGCTCGACACGATCTCGGTGCTCGCCCGCTCCCACGAGCTGGTGGCGTACGCACGGCTGGGGGCGGTGGGCCGGGCCAAGGTCGAGCGGGCCTACTGGCACGAGCCCGCCCTGGCCTTCGAGTACTGGTGCCACGCGGCGTGCATCCTGCCCATCGACCACTGGCCGCTGTACGAGTTCCGCCGCAAGGCCTACCGCGAGCGGCGCTTCCGGTGGCACGAGGTGCCGCCCACCATCGGCAAGGTGCTCGACCAGGTCCGCGACGAGGGCCCGCTGACCACCACCGAGCTGGGCGGCGCCAAGAACGGCGGCCCCTGGTGGGACTGGTCCGACGTCAAGATCGCGGTGGAGTACCTGCTCGACATCGGCGAGGTCGTCTGCACCCGCCGCGTCGGCTGGCGCCGGGTCTACGACGTCGCCGAGCGCGTCGTGCCGCCGTCCCTGCTCCAGGAGTCGCTCACCGACGAGGAGTGCGTCACGCGGCTGGCCCGCGTCGCCGGGGCGGCGCTGGGCGTGGCGACCCGCGCCGACCTGATCGACTTCCTGCGGCTCAGGGGCCGGCACGCCACGATGCTCGACACGGCTCTGGCCGACGGCTCGGCGGGGCTGGTCCCGGTCAAGGTGGCCGGCTGGGAGGCCGCGCGGGGCGGGGCCGTCTCGTGGGCCGACCCGGCGGCGCTGGAGTCCGCGCCGCGGGGCCGCCACCGCACCACCCCGCTGTCCCCGTTCGACTCGCTGGTGTGGGACCGTCCCCGCACCGAGCGGGTGTTCGGCTTCACCCACCGCCTGGAGGCGTACGTGCCGAAGGACAAGCGGGTGCACGGCTACTTCACGATGCCGGTGCTCGCGGGGGGCCGCCTGATCGGCCGGGTCGACCCCGCGCGGGAGGGAAGGACGTTCGTGGCCCGCCAGGTCGGCTTCGAGCCGGGACCGGGCGGGCGGGTGCGGGCCGGCGCGGCCGAGGCCATGGCCGAGGCCCTGCGGGAGGCGGCCACCTGGGTGGGCTGCGACGACATCCGCGTGGAGCGCGTGGTGCCCGCCGAGGCCGCCCTGCCTCTCCAGTCGGCCCTACTGGCGGGTTCCCTCTGACCTCCGGGCCCGCGGGCGAGGGCGGGCCCGGGCCGGGAGGCTAGTGGCGCTCGAACGGGGAGTGGTGCTCCTGGACGGCGATCTCGCGGGGGGCGTCCTCGATGACGTCGGAGAAGATGTCGAAGATCAGGGCGAGGATGCCGCCGACCACCACGACGCCGCCGCCGAGCCAGAACAGGAACCAGTTGGGCCCCATGCACAGCGCCACCCCGCCGATCGTGAACCCAAGAAGCATCACGGTGACGGCCAGCCATGAGGTCGGACGCCCCGCGTGGGACTGCCCGCCGTGTGCCTGCGCCGGTGCGCTCTCGGCCATCATGACTCCTTGATCTCGCTTCGGTATCGCGTGTGCCGGGAGGGCCGTGCCCAGTGGCAAAGATTCCCTCCCCTTAACGTCGCACGATATACAACGTGCCCGCCGGTCGTCGCAGGCCGTACCGGTGTAACCCGGATGAACGTCCCGGCGCGGGGAAAGCCGGGAACTCGGCGGGCCCCGACAGCGTCTTTGACGGTGGCTGTGTGCGGTGGTGAAACCGCCTACCATGGTTACGGGGAACTCTGTTATGTCCTCATGTCCCGGCCGCCGGGCCGCGGTACAGACCTGCGAGGAGCTTTACACAAAGTGCCAGCCATCTTCGACAAGATCCTTCGCGCCGGTGAGGGCAAGGTTCTGCGCAAGCTGAAGCGGATCTCCGAGCAGGTCAACTCCATCGAGGCCGACTTCAAGACCATGACGGACGCGGAGCTGCGCGCGACCACCGAGGAGTACAAGCAGCGCCACGCCGACGGTGAGTCCCTCGACGATCTGCTCCCCGAGGCGTTCGCCACCGTCCGCGAGGCCGCGAGCCGGGTGCTCGGCCAGCGCCACTTCGACGTCCAGATCATGGGTGGCGCCGCGCTCCACCTCGGCAACATCTCCGAGATGCGCACCGGTGAGGGCAAGACCCTCACCTGTACGCTCCCCGCCTACCTCAACGCCATCTCCGGCAAGGGCGTCCACGTCATCACCGTCAACGACTACCTCGCCAAGCGCGACGCCGACACGATGGGCCGCATCCACCGCTTCCTCGGCCTCGAGGTCGGCGTCATCCTGGCGAACATGCCGTCGGACGAGCGCCGGCGCCAGTACGCGGCGGACATCACCTACGGCACCAACAACGAGTTCGGCTTCGACTACCTGCGCGACAACATGGCGTGGTCGCTGGAAGAGTGTGTGCAGCGCGGCCACAACTTCGGGATCGTCGACGAGGTCGACTCCATCCTGATCGACGAGGCGCGCACCCCGCTCATCATCTCCGGCCCCGGCGAGCAGTCCGGCAAGTGGTACCAGGAGTTCGCCAAGATCGTCCCCCGCCTCCGCAGGGGCGTCGAGGGCAAGGACGGCGAGGAGAGCACCGGCGACTACGTCGTCGACGAGAAGAAGCGCACGGTCGGCGTGCTGGAGGCCGCGGTCGAGAAGGTCGAGGACTGGCTCGGCATCGACAACCTCTACAAGCCCGAGCACACCCACCTGGTCGGCTTCCTCAACAACGCCATCAAGGCCAAAGAGCTCTACAAGCGCGACAAGGACTACATCGTCGTCGACGGCGAGGTCCTCATCGTCGACGAGTTCACCGGCCGCGTGCTGCACGGCCGCCGCTACAACGAGGGCATGCACCAGGCCATCGAGGCCAAAGAGGGCGTGAAGGTCAAGGACGAGAACCAGACCCTCGCCACCATCACCCTCCAGAACTACTTCCGCCTCTACACCAAGCTCGCCGGCATGACCGGTACGGCGGCCACCGAGGCGAACGAGTTCCACCAGACCTACAAGCTCGGCGTGATCCCCATCCCGACGAACCGGCCCATGATCCGCAAGGACCAGGCCGACGTCGTCTACAAGACCGAGGACGCCAAGTTCGTCGCGTGCGTCAACGACATCAAGGAGCGCTACGAGAAGGGCCAGCCGGTGCTGGTCGGCACCACCTCGGTCGAGAAGTCCGAGAAGCTCTCCAAGATGCTCAAGCGCCTCGGCGTGGCGCACGAGGTCCTGAACGCCAAGAACCACGCGCGTGAGGCGGCGATCATCGCCGAGGCGGGCCGCAAGCACGCCGTCACGGTCGCCACCAACATGGCCGGCCGCGGCACCGACATCATGCTCGGCGGCAACTCCGAGTTCCGCGCCGACCTCGAACTCCAGCAGCGCGGCCTGTCGCCGTCCGAGACCCCGGACGAGTACGAGAAGGCCTTCCCCGAGGCCCTGGAGAAGGCCCGCGACGCGGTCAAGGCCGAGCACGAGGAGGTCGTCGGCCTCGGCGGCCTGTACGTCCTCGGCACCGAGCGCCACGAGTCCCGCCGCATCGACAACCAGCTCCGCGGCCGGTCGGGCCGTCAGGGCGACCCCGGCGAGTCCCGGTTCTACCTCTCCCTCGAAGACGACCTCATGCGGCTGTTCAACGCCGCCCGCGTCGAGATGATCATGACGCGCCTGAACATCCCCGAGGACGTCCCGATCGAGTCGGGCATCGTCACCAAGGCCATCGCCACGGCCCAGCACCAGGTCGAGCAGCAGAACTTCGAGATCCGCAAGAACGTCCTCAAGTACGACGAGGTCATGAACCGCCAGCGCAAGGTGATCTACGCCGAGCGCCACCGCGTGCTGGAGGGCGCCGACCTGCACGAGCAGGTGCGCACCTTCGTCACCGACGTCGTCGAGGCGTACGTCCAGGCCGAGACCCAGGAGGGCTTCGCCGAGGAGTGGAACCTCGACAAGCTGTGGAAGGCGTTCCAGCAGCTCTACCCGATCTCCGGCACCGCCGACGAGCTCATCGAGCGCGAGGCCGGCGGCGAGCGCGAGAGCCTCACGCCGCAGATGATCAGCGACTGGGTCAAGGCCGACGCGCTGGCGGCCTACGACCGCCGCGAGCAGGAACTGGGCTCCGAGACCATGCGCGAGCTGGAGCGCCGCGTCATCCTGTCGGTGCTCGACCGCAAGTGGCGCGAGCACCTCTACGAGATGGACTACCTGCAGGAAGGCATCGCGCTGCGGGCCTACGCCCAGCGGGACCCGCTGATCGAGTACCAGCGCGAGGGCTTCGACATGTTCACCGCGATGCTGGAGGGCATCAAGGAGGAGTCGGTCGGCTACCTGTTCAACCTTGAGGTCGAGGTGCAGGACAACCCGATCGTCGAGGAGGTGCCGCAGGACGCCGGCGTCAGCGAGGCCGAGGCCATCATCTCCAAGGCCCTGCGCCGCCCGCAGCGCCCCAGCGAGATGATCTACACCGCGCCGGGCGAGAGCGGTGAGGTCGAGCAGACCCGGGTGCGCACCACGGCCGCCGAGCGCGCCGCCTACGGCAACGTCGAGCGCAACGCCCCCTGCCCCTGTGGCTCGGGCAAGAAGTACAAGCGCTGCCACGGCGACCCCAAGAACGCCTCCGCCTGAGCACGTCCCCCGGCCGCGCGCCGGGGACAGAGCGCCGACCGGCCCCGCGACCTTCCACAGGTCGCGGGGCCGCGGCGTTCAGGCCGTCTCGAACTCCGTGCACAACCACTGAGTGCCCCGGCGTTCGACGCGCAGCGCCAGCACGCGGCTGCGCTCGCCGCAGTGCAGCAGCAGGCACGCCTCGACCACGCCGTCCCGCGGCCGGTGGACGTGCGGCGCGCCGGCCAGCGGGGGCCGTCGCGTCTCGATCATGCGGCCGGCGCGCACCAGCTCCGCGTAGGCGCGCTCGGTCAGGTGGTCGGCCACGCCGGCGGGCGGCCGGCGTCCGGCCAGGACCTCGGCCAGGGCCTGCCCGAGCGCGCGCAGCCCCCGCGCGCCGGGCGGGGCGCCGTCCGCGCGGTGGCCCCGCCGCGCGGCCCCAGGATCGTCCCTGCGGCGCTCGCGCGGGGCGGCGCGGGCCCGGTCATGGGCGGGGTCGTGGGCGGGGCCATGGGCGCGCGGCCGGGGGCCGTGCGCCAGGGCGGCGGGCACGCGGCGCTCCTCGTCGTACGGCGGGTCGGCCGGGGGGACGGCGCCCAGACGAGGGAGGGGCATGGGTCGGGAGGACGGGGGCATCGCGGGAGGCTCCGGTGTCGTCGGCGGTCGGGACGCCACTTAGGAGACCTCGGGGCGCGGGGTTGATACCGGCCGTCAGGGGCCGTTTCTGGACGCGGGCGCGGCGGGTTCCCCGGCGTCGGGGTCGGGTTCCGGCTCGCGGCCCGGGGTGAGGATGTTCAGGCGTTTGATCAGGAAGGTGAACACCGCGTAGTACACGGCCGCGTAGATGAGGCCGAGCACCATGATCTGCCAGAACTTGTCGGTGTTGGACTTGGTCGCGTTGAGCGCCGCGTCGATGACCCCGGCGGAGAAGCCGAAGCCCAGGTGCCCGTCCATGGCGGCCACCAGCGCCATCGAGACCCCGGTCAGCAGGGCGTGGATGACGAACAGCAGCGGCGCGACGAAGATGAACGCGAACTCGATCGGCTCGGTGATGCCGGTCACGAACGCCACCAGCGCCGCCGAGATCATGATGCCGCCCACGGCGCGGCGGCGGTGCGGCGGCGCGGCGCGCCAGATGGCGATCGCCGCGGCGGGCAGGCCGAACATGATGACGGGGAAGAACCCCGCCATGAACTCGCCGGAGCCGGGGTTGCCCTGCAGGTAGCAGGTGAGGTCGCCGGCGAACTGCCGGCCGCCGACCGTGCAGTCCGGCACCTGGAACCACACCATCGAGTTCAGGAAGTGGTGCAGGCCGAACGGGATCAGCAGGCGGTTGGCGACGCCGTAGATGCCGGCGCCCGCGGTGGAGTGGTCGGCGAGCCAGCCTCCGAAGGCGGTCATCCACTCGCCGACGGGCTGCCACAGGACGCCGAACACCACGCCGAGCACCAGGGCGGCGAACGCCGTGACGATGGGGACGAACCGGCGCCCGCCGAAGAACGCCAGCCAGGTGGGCAGCTTGATGCGGTGGTAGCGCTGGTAGAGCACGGCGGTGACCAGGCCGATGACGATGCCGCCGAGCACGCCGGTGGGGTTGCCCGCGGCCAGGTTGATCACCTGGGCGGGCCTGCCCTCGGCGTCCAGGACGGTCTGGGCGACGCGGTCGTGGACGGCGTAGCCGGAGGCGTCGAAGAACAGGAGCTTGGAGACCCGGTCGAACACCAGGTAGCCGATCAGCGCGGCCAGGCCGGTCGAGCCGTCCGAGCGCCGCGCGTACCCGATGGCCACGCCGATCGCGAAGAGCAGGGGAAGGTTGTCGAAGAGCGCCGTGCCCGCGCCGCCGACCACCTCGGCGATCTTGTCGAGCGCCGCGTTGTGGGTGCGGCCGAGGAGGTCGTCCTGGCCGAGCCGGCGCAGCAGGGCCGCCGCGGGAAGGGCCGCGATCGGCAGCATCAGCGAGCGGCCGATGCGCGACAGGATCGACATGACGCCGGCTCTCGGGGGCGGGGGCGCGGGGAGGCCCGCTTCGGCCGAGGCGGAGCTCATCGGCTATTCCTCCAGGTCGGGGAAGGGAGGATTCAGCTGCGCCGTGTCGGTATCTCCAGCACCGTGCGGAGCTGGTACCGGTCGGCGCGGTAGGTCGACACCCCGAACTCGACACAGACGCCGCCCGAGAACGACCGGCGCTGGAGCAGCAGCACGGCCCCGCCTCTGGGCATCTTGAGCAGGTCGGCGTCGCCCGGGTCGGCGATGCCCCCGTCGATGGTCAGTTCTCCGGCGTCCAGCACGACCCCGTGCCGCGTCTCCAGGAGCGCGTAGAGGGATCGGCCGGACAGGTCGAACGATGCCAGATCCGGCGCGAAAGATACAGGGATGTGAGCCCGTTCGATGCACAGGGGTTCGCCGTCGGCGGTGCGCAGCCGCTCGATGAAGTGGACGGCCTCGCCCGGCTGGATGCCGAGTTCCCTGGCGAGGTGTGCGCTGGCCCGGACCACGCGCCGGTCGAGGTCGCGGGAGCCGGGCTCCATGCCGCGCGCCCGCATGTCGTCGCTGAAGGAGGTGAGCCGCAGCGCCATCTCGATCTTCGGACGGGCGACGAAGGTGCCTTTGCCGGCGACGCGGTGTAGGCGCCCCTCGGAGACGAGGTGGTCGACCGCCTGGCGTACAGTCATCCGCGACAGGCCGAAGCGCTGGCAAAGCTCTCGCTCGGAGGGGATCGCCGCCCCGATGGAAAGCTCGTTGCTCTCGATGAGGTCGAGGAGGATCTCGCGCAGCTGGAAGTACTTCGGGACGGGGCTGTCGGGGTCGATCTGCGGCACCTATTCTCCTCTCGATCTCTATGTCGTTATAAGTTAAAGTTCATGCTGGTCTAGTCCGGACTAGACCACACGTCAGAAATCAGTGTCAACGTACGGACCGGCGACGGATCGATAACGGCCCGATCTCGCCCTACCGAAGCTGAAGGACGGGTACGGATGACGACCAAGATGCGCAGCGAGATCGCCGAGCAGCCGGCCGCCCTGCGGGCCACCCTCGACGCCCTCGTCCCCCGGGTGGACGAGGTCAGGGCGCTCGCCCGGGACACCCGGCAGCTCCTCTTCATCGCGCGGGGCACCTCCGACAACGCCGCCGTGTACGGCCGCTACCTGATCGAGGCCCACGCCGGGCGCATGTCCTCGCTGGCCGCGCCGTCCATCGCCACGACCTACAAGCGCAAGCTCGACCTGAGCGGCGTGCTCGCCGTCGCCCTGTCGCAGTCGGGCAGGACCGAGGAGATCGTCGAGACGCTCGTCTGGGCCAAGGCCTGCGGCGCGACCACGGTCGCGGTCACCAACGGCGGCGAGGACTCCCCGCTCGCCCAGGCCGCCGACCTCGCGCTGTGCACGCTCGCCGGGGAAGAGAAGGCCGTCCCCGCCACCAAGACCTACACCACCCAGCTCGCCGCGCTCGCCGTGCTCGCCCTCGGCCTCGACGCCGACGTGAACGCCGACGACCTGCAGCGCGTGCCGGACGCCGTCGAGCGGCTCATCGCCGACCCCGGCGACGTCGACGCCGTCGTCGAGGGGCTCGCCGAGGTGGCGGGCGTCGTGGTCTCCGGCCGCGGCCTGGCCTTCTCGACCGCGCTGGAGGCCGCGCTCAAGCTCAAGGAAGCCTGCTACCTGCACGCCATGGGCCTGTCCTACGCCGACCTGCTGCACGGGCCGATCGCCGTCGTGGACGAGCGCACCCCGGCGCTGCTCGTCGCCTCGGGCGAGGGCCCCACGCTGCAGGGCACGGTCGCGCTGGCGCGGCGGGTGACCGGCGCGGGCGCGTCCGCGTACGGCATCGGCGGCGGCGCCGAGCTCGCCACCGCCTCGACCGCGGCGCTCAACGGGCCCTCGCTGCCCGAGTGGGTGGCGCCGATGGGCCTGATCGTGCCGGCCCAGCTCCTCACCGAGTCGCTCGCCCGCCGGCGGGGCATCGACCCCGACTCCCCCCGCGGGCTCAACAAGGTGACGCAGACCGATTAGCGTCACTACCGTTGCCCCGGGCGTATCGAGGAGGTCCCAAATGTCGGCAGAGGCGCGTGCGATCATCGCCGGGCTCGGGGGAGTCGAGAACATCATCGACATCGAGCCGTGCATCACGCGCCTGCGCACCGAGGTGCGGGACGCCTCCAAGGTCGACCACGCCGTCCTGCGGGCGGCGGGCGTCCACGGGGTGATGGCGGCGGGCAACGTCGTCCAGGTGGTGGTGGGGCCCGACGCCGACACCATCGCCTCCGACATCGGCGACCTCATCTCGTGACGGCGCGCGAGGTCTCCTGACCACGCCGAGCCCGCCGCCGGGGGTCGCCCGAAGGTGAACCTGCCATGACGACTGTTCTCGCCCCGGTGGCCGGGCGCGTCGTGGGGCTGGCCGCCGTGCCCGATCCGGTGTTCTCCCACGGGCTGGTCGGGCTCGGCACCGCCATCGACCCGGCCCGCGTGCCGGGCGTCGCGGTGGCCCCGATCGACGGCACGGTCGCCAAGCTGCACGCGCACGCCTACGTGATCGTCGGCGGCGACGGCCGCGGCGTGCTGGTCCACCTCGGCATCGACACGGTGGAGCTGCGGGGCGAGGGCTTCCGCGTGCTGGCGACCGAGGGCCGGCGGGTGCGCGCGGGCACGCCGATCGTCGCCTGGAACCCCGCGCTGGTCGAGGCGGGCGGCCGGTCCCCGATGTGCCCGGTGATCGCCCTGGACGCGCAGCCGGACGCGGTCGCGCTCGTCACGACGGGAAACGTCCGGGCGGGGGAGCGGCTGTTCGCCTGGGATTGAGCGCCTTTCGTCTGGCTAGGGATGTTCCGCGGGTCAAAGACGTGTTGGATGGACAGGACGTACCGCTGGAATCGCGACCCGGGAAGGGGTGACGGGCGGGTGGGAGCGAAGGCCGCGCTGTTCGACCTCGACGGCACGCTGATCGACAGTGAGCGGCGGAGCCTGGAGCTCTGGCGGCTCCTGCTCGCCAACCACGGGGTGGACCACGACGACTCCCTGCTCAGGGAGTTCATGGGACGCCGGGGCCCGGACGTGCTCGCCGAGAAGTCCCTGCTGTTCCCCGGCAAGCGGGTCGAGGACCTGCTGGCCGAGCTGACCTCCTACCTGGACACCCCGGGCCTGCCCGCGATCGGCCCGGTGCCGGGCGCGGCCGACCTGGTGCGGCGGATCGACGGCCACGGCCTGCCGGTGGTGCTGGTCACCTCGGCGCGGCGGTGGTGGGCCGAGAGCTGCCTGGAGATCGTCGGCGTGGGCGACGTGGTCCGGACCATCGTCTCGGCCGAGGACGTCATCGTCGGCAAGCCGGACCCGTCCTGTTTCCTGGCGGGCGCGGCGGCGGTGGGCGTGCGTCCCGAGGACTGCGTCGCGTTCGAGGACTCGCTGGCGGGCATCACGGCGGCCAAGGCGGCGGGTATGACCTGTGTCGGGGTCGCGACGACCCATCACGCGAGCGAGTTGTTCGCGGCCGACATGGTGGTGACCGATTTATCGGGGGTGGAATGGCCGTTAACTCTGTAGCGATATTTCCGGTATAACCCGCTATTTGTACCCAACTTCGAGCGGGTGGTCTGGACCGCCCCGCCTGAGGAGGAGCCGTGCCCGAGCGCAAGGTCATCGTGGAGTCGCAGGTGGGGCTGCACGCGCGTCCCGCCGCGACGTTCGTGCAGACCGCCGCCAAGGCCGCCATCGACGTCACCGTGGCCAAGCCGGGCGGTGAGCCGGTCAGCGCCAAGAGCATCCTGTCCATCCTGGCGCTGGACGTCCGGCACGGGGAGGCGATCGTGATCCACGCCGAGGGCGACGGGGCCGAGCGGCTGCTGGACGAACTGGCCGCGATCGTCTCGGTGCCCTGACCGGGGCGCACGCGCGGCGATGGAGAGGCTCGCAGGGGCCGGCGTCAGCCCGGGCGCCGGATACGGACCCGCGTACGTCATGAGCGGCGCCGTCCAGGAACCCGCGCCCGGGACGCGGCACGACGGGGACCCCGCCGCCGAGGCGGTGCGGGCCGCGGCCGCCATGGAGCGCGTGGCGGCCGAACTGGAGGCCAGGGGTGAGGCGGCGGGGGGCGACGCCAAGGACGTGCTCGCGGCCCAGGCCATGATCGCCCGCGACCCGGCGCTGTCCACCGACGTCACCACGCTCATCGGTGCGGGGACGGCCGCGGAACGCGCGGTCTTCGAGGCGTTCCTCCACTATCGCGACATCCTGTCCGGCATCGGCGGCTATCTCGGCGCCCGCGTGGCAGACCTCGACGACATCCGCGACCGGGTGATCGCCGAGCTGGCCGGCGTGCCCATGCCCGGCCTGCCCCGCCCGGCCGGCCGCCCGTACGTGCTCGTCGCACGGGACCTCGCGCCCGCCGACACCGCGCTGCTGTCGCCGGACGTCGTCGCGGCCTTCGTCACCGAGGAGGGCGGGCCCACCGGCCACACCGCGATCCTGGCCAGGGCGATGGGCGTGCCCGCCGTCGTGGCCTGCCCCGGGGCGGCCTCGATCGCCCCCGGCACGCCCCTGCTGGTCGACGGCGCCACCGGCGTCGTCCGCGTCGCGCCCTCGCGGGAGGAGGTCACCGCCACGCTGCGCGCCGCGCGCGAGGTCGTGCCGGTCATGCCCGCCGCCCCCGCCCCCGGCGCCACCTCCGACGGCCACCCCGTGGCGCTGCTGGCCAACATCGGCGGCCCCGGCGACGTGCCGTCCGCGCTGCGCCACGGCGCCGAGGGCGTCGGCCTCTACCGCACCGAGCTCCTGTTCCTCGACCGCGGGGAGGCGCCCTCGGAAGAGGAGCAGATCGCCGCCTACCGCCAGGTCCTGACGGCCTTCCCCGGCAGGACGGTCACCGTGCGCGTGCTGGACGCGGGCGCGGACAAGCCGCTTTCCTTCCTGCCGCCGCCGGGGCGCGAGCCCAACCCCGCGCTCGGGCGGCGGGGCCTGCGCGTTCTGCGCGCCTACCCGGACGTGCTCGCGGTCCAGCTCCGCGCCCTGGCGCGCGCCGCCGCGGGCACCTCCGCGGTGCTGCGCGTCATGGCGCCCATGGTCGCGACCGCCGAGGACGCGTCCTGGTTCGCCGCCGCCTGCGAGGAGGCGGGGCTGACCTGC
The DNA here is from genome assembly GCF_014205275.1 of Sphaerisporangium siamense. Lineage (NCBI taxonomy): Bacteria > Bacillati > Actinomycetota > Actinomycetes > Streptosporangiales > Streptosporangiaceae > Sphaerisporangium > Sphaerisporangium siamense. Next base: position 8,117,961 of record NZ_JACHND010000001.1, on the reverse strand, counting down.
GCGGGCGTCATGATCGAGGTCCCGGCGGCGGCGCTCAGGGCCGCCGACATCGCCGCCGTCGCCGGCTTCCTCTCGGTCGGCACCAACGACCTGGCCCAGTACGCCTTCGCCGCCGACCGGGAGGCCGGCGCGCTCGCCGCCCTCCAGGACCCCTGGCAGCCGGCCCTGCTGGACCTGGTCGCCATGGCCGCCGCGGCCGGCGTGCCGTGCGGCGTCTGCGGGGAGGCGGGCGCCGACCCGGCCCTGGCGTGCGTCCTCGCGGGGCTCGGCGTCTCCTCGCTCTCGATGACGGCGCGGGCGCTGCCCTGGGTGCGGGCCGCGCTGGCCCGCCACACGCTGGAGCAGTGCCGCGCGGCCGCCGCCGCCGCGCGGGCCGCCCGTACACCCGGCGAGGCCCGCGCCGCCGCGCGCGACCGGCTTCCGGGCCTGGCCTAGGGCACTTTTCGATCGTGTGTTCGCAGTCGGCGAACCGGAGATTCCTATGCTTGTGTTCTGTCTTAGGTCAAATGTCGGGAGCTGTTCGGTCACGACGCCGATACGGTTGACGCCATGGCTGGACCTCTGCGCGCGGTGGCGCTTCTCCTGATCGCGATCGTGACGGCCGCGTGCGGAAGCGCGCCGCCACGGGCGTCCTCCTCGCCGTCGCCCGTGCGGCCGTCCACACCCGCCCCGCCCAGCCCGCCCCCCAGCCCTGCTCCGTCCTCCCCGGGTGCGTCGCCGAGCCCGGCCGTGTCGGCGACGCTGGCCGCCATGAGCGTCGAGGACAAGGTGAGCCAGCTCTTCATGCCCGTCCTCTACGGCCCCCGCGCCGGGGCGGCCCACGGCGAGAACCGCGCCAGGTACGGCGTGGGAAGCCCGGCCGAGGTCGTCGAGAAGTACCGTCCCGGCGGGGTCATCATCTTCCCCTGGGCCGGCAACGTGCAGGACGCCGCCCAGCTCGCCGCGCTCACCAACGGCCTGCAGAAGGCGTCCAAGATCCCTCTGATCGTCGGCGCCGACCAGGAGAACGGCGTGGTCTCCCGGCTCGGCTCGCTGGTCACCGACGTGCCCGGCAGCATGGCGCTCGGCGCCACCCGCGACCCCGGCTCGGCCCGCACGGCCGCGCGCGTCACCGGCGAGGAACTGCGGGCCGTCGGCGTCAACCTCGACTTCGCGCCCGTCGCCGACGTCAACGTCAACCCGGCGAACCCGGTCATCGGCTCGCGCTCCTACGGCTCCGACCCCGGGCGGGTGGCCGCCATGGTCGGCGCCGCGGTCGACGGCTTCCACGACGCCGGGGTCGGCGCCGCCGCCAAGCACTTCCCCGGGCACGGCGACACCAAGGTCGACAGCCACAGCGGGCTGCCCGTGATCCAGCACTCGCGCTCCGAGTGGGAGCGGCTCGACGCCCCGCCGTTCGAGGAGGCCGCCCGGCGCGGCGTGGACATCATCATGTCCGCCCACGTCGTGATGCCCAAGCTGGACCCGTCCGGCGATCCCGCCACGCTGTCCAAGCCGATCCTCACCGGGCTGCTCCGCGACAAGCTCGGCTACGACGGCGTGGTCAGCACCGACGCGCTCGACATGGCGGGCGTGCGCGAGAAGTACGGCGACGCCGAGGTCGCCGTCCGCGCCGTCCTCGCGGGGGTCGACCTGCTGCTCATGCCCCCCGACTTCCGTGCCGCCCGCGACGCGGTGCTGTCCGCCGTGCGCTCCGGCCGCATCTCCAAGGAGCGGCTCGACCGGTCCGTCACCCGGTTGCTGGAACTGAAGGAGGCCCGCGGCATCCTCACCGCCCCCGCCGCCGACGCGGACGAGGCCGCCGAGGTCCTGCGCTCGGCCGAGCACCGCAAGGCCGTGCAGGACGTCGCCGACCGGTCGGTCACGGCCGTGAAGGGCGCCGACCGGCTGCCGGTCACGGGTGACGTCCTGGTCACCGGCCCGGCGGGCAAGCGCCTGGCCGGCATGCTGGACGGCGCGGCGGCCGTGGGCACGGGGGACACGCCGACGGCGTCCGAGATCGCGCGGGCCCGCGCGGCGGCGGCCCGGGCCGACACCGTCGTGGTCACCACGGAGGACGCCGGCCCGGCCCAGACCCGGCTCGTCTCCGCGATGGCCGCCACCGGCAAAAAGGTCGTGGTGGTGTCGATGGGGGCGCCGTACGAGCTGACCCGCCTGCGCGGGTACGACATCGCCCTCGCCGTCTACGCCGACGCCGACGCCTCGCTCCGCGCCGCCGCCAAGGCGCTGAACGGTGACCTCACCCCTAAGGGACGGCTTCCGGTGGGGCTGGAGACGCGCTAGCGGCCGTCCCGGCTTACGCTGAAAGGCCGACCCGTGAAAAGGGGGCAGATGTGGTGAAGGGTGTGCTGATCGACTGGGGTGGCGTGCTCACCACCGGCCTGCACGAGGCCATCGCCGAGTGGCTCAGCGCCGACGGCATCGACGCCGCCCACTATCGCGAGTTGATGAGCCGGCTCATCTCCCACGCCTACGACGGCGGCGACGGCGAGAACCCCATCCACGCGCTGGAGCGCGGTGAGATCGACGCGGCCGAGTTCGAGCGCGACCTGGCCGCCCGGCTGCTCACGCTCGACGGCGCGCCGGCCGTCGCGGAAGGGCTGCTCGCCCGCATGTTCGCCGGTTTCCGCCCCGTCGAGCCCATGTACGCCATGCTGCGCGCCGCACGGGCCGCCGGGCTCGCCACCTGCCTGGTGTCCAACTCCTGGGGCGACCACTACCTCCGGGACGGCTGGGACTCCTGCTTCGACGCCATCGTCATCTCCGGCGAGGTCGGCATGCGCAAGCCCGAGCCGCGCATCTTCCACCACGCCCTCGGGCTGGTGGACCTGACCGCCGAGGAGTGCGTCTTCATCGACGACATCGAAGCCAACATCGTGGCGGCCCAGGCCATCGGCATGGTCGGCCTGCACCACCGCGAGGCCGACGCCACGATCACGGCGGTGGAGGCGCTGTGCCGGGTGCGGCTCCGCCTCACATGATCGGCTGGCACACTCTTAGGAGGCCGGCGCCCGCCTGACGCGCCGGCATCCCGCATCAAGGGTTCTCCGCGACCCGTGACCATCGTGATTGAGGAACGCATGCGCGTCTACCTGCCGTGCACACTGCCCGGGCTCGCCCGGGCGGCGGCGACCGGAGAGGTCGGCCCGGCCCCGCTGACCGGCTACGCGGTCACCCCCGCCCTGGTCGAGTGGTACGTCTCCGGGGACACCGAGGAGCTGGAGTACGTGGCCCTCACCGACGCCGCCCGGGCGTCCCTGCGCATGCTGGCCGCCGACCGCGCCGACGGCGTCGAGGTCCCCGCCCGCAGGGTCGTCGTCGCCGCCGAGGTCCCCGACGCCGCCGTCACCGCCGGTGTCGACCTGGAGGACCGCTCCCGCGTCCGCGTTCCCCTCCCCGTGCCGCTGACCGCCGTCGCGGCGGTCCACATCGACGACGCCCAGGCCGTCCCCGACATCGAGTCCGCCGTGGCCGCCGTCTTCGCCGCCGACGGAGGCGACGACGACGCGCGGTTCGAGGTCGACGGCGCCGAGGCCCACGAGCTGATGTGGTACGCCACCCAGGAGATCCCCGACCTGCTCGGCTGAGCCGGCGGGCCGGAAAACGGGTGGGGCGTTCCGCGGCGCTGGTCTACCCTTGACCATGCCATGAAGCACATCATCTGGGACTGGAACGGCACGCTCTTCCACGACATCGACGCCGTCGTCGAGGCCACCAACGAGGTCTTCAAGCCCTACGGCCTCGCGGCCTTCGACGCGGACGCCTTCCGCGCCGCCTACACCCGTCCGATCTGGGTCGCCTACGAGCGCATCCTCGGCCGCCCGCTGGACGACGGCGAGTGGGTGAGGCTGGACGCGGTCTTCCACGACCACTACCACCGCCTCATGCTCTCCTGCGCCCTCGCCGAGGACGCGCTCACCGCGCTGCGGTCCTGGACCGACGCCGGGCGCACGCAGTCCCTGCTGTCGATGTGGACGCACGACCGCCTGGTCGCCAAGGCCGCCGAACTCGGCATCGCCGACTACTTCGACCGCATCGACGGGCTGAACGACGGCGCCCCCGGCGGCGGCAAGGCCGAGCACATGGTGGCCCACATCGCCGCCCTGCGCGTCGACCCGTCCCAGATCCTCGTCATCGGCGACAGCATCGACGACGCCCACGCCGCCGAGCACGTCGGCGCCAGAGCCGTCCTCTACACAGGCGGCATGACCAGCCGCGCCGACCTGGACGCCTCCGGCTTCCCCGTCGTCGAATCCCTCACCACCGCCCTGGAGTGGGCGAGCTGACCCCGGGCCCCGGCTCCATCGGCCGGGTCCAACCCCGCCGCGGCTCCCGTCTCGGCTCCTGGATCCGCTCTGGCATCCTCCTGACCCGACCCCTGCCCCATCCTCCGGCCCTGCCCTCGGCTCCGGGCCTCCCGCAGCCGTGGAGACGGCGTGGAGTCCCCGCGCCCGAAACGAGTTCGGCATCGGCGGACGCCCTCGGTCGCCAATCGTCGTACTCTGAGCGCACCGGTCACGCGCCTTCGGAGGCCCCCCATTAACCGTCTCGTGCTCTGGAACGTCGACCTGACCCTGGTCGACGTCACGATCGTCACCCGTGAGGCCTACGCCGACGCGTTCCGCCAGGTCACCGGACGCCCCTTGGTGAAGCTCGCGCCCGCGATGGGCCGCCCCGACTCGGAGATCATCTTCGAGACCCTCGCCATCAACGGCATCGTCCCGAACGACGATCACCTGCCCCGGTTCATCGACGCGCTCGCCGGGGCGTTCGCCGGCCGCCGCAGGCGCCTGGACAAGGACGGCCGCGCCATGCCCGGCGCCAAGGACGCCCTCAAGGCGGTCTCCCGCCTCGATGGCGTCGTCCAGTCCGTCCTCACCGGCACGATCAAGAGCAACGCCGTCCACAAGCTCCGCGCGTTCGGGCTGGACGCCTTCGTCGACTTCGAGGTCGGCGGCTACGGCGAGGAGGTCTACCCCAAGGCCACCCTGCTCCAGGTCGCCCAGAGCCGCGTCAAGCAGATGTACGGCTTCCCCTGCGACGGTTCCAACACCGTCCTCATCGGCGACTCCACCCGCGACGTCCAGGCCGCTCGCATCGCCGGCGCCACCATGATCGCCATAGCCTCCGGCCGCTCCACCACCACCGAACTCCGCGAAGCCGGCGCCAACCTGGTCCTCGACGACCTGACCAACCCCTCAGAACTGGCCGCCGCCATCTCCCACCTCACCACCCCCCTAACCCCCCGCCCCGCCTGATCCGGTCCTCCCCGGGCATGGTCCTCGCCTCCGGGCCCCGGGGGCCCTCCGGCTCGGGCTGTATTTCCCAGGGGGCTCCGCCCCCCTCGCCCCCCGAACGAGGGGCTCCGCCCCTCGCGCTCCCTGAACCCCCGGATGCCTGGCATCGATTGAGCGATGGGAGGCCACGGCCTCCAGCCGAGTCCCGTCTTCATCGCGCCGTGATCCGCGTCCTCAGCTCACTCGATGGGAGCCTGCAGCGGAGCACCCGTACCGCGATGTCCTGAATCGACGTCGTCTACCAGCGCGATTCCTCGCACGAGGTCTTCTTCAGAGGATGCTTCGATCAGCATCGTGGACAACGCATGGCTGGAGTCGCGTGCCGAGGTGATTCGCTCCTTCGACGCGATGGTCGTCCCAGGACTGCTGCAGACGCGGGAGTACATGGAGTCGGTCATGCGTGCCGCCGACTCAGAGGCTCCCGACGAACAGATCCGGCGCTGGATCGAGTTTCGTCTGATCCGTCAGCAGGTGCTGGCGAGCAACATGCCGCGTGTGGTGGTCGTTCTCGATGAGGCCGTGCTGCATCGCTCGGTCGGCGGCAACGAGACGATGCGGGCGCAGTTCACCAGACTCGTGGACGTCGCCCGGCAACCGAACATCGATCTGCGAGTGCTTTCGCGATCAAGCGGAGCGCATGCCAGTCCGGACGGATCCTTCAAGGTGTACGAGATGCCTGAGCCGTACCCAGTGGTTGCTCACGTCCCGAGCCCTGCTGGGCCGCTTTATGTCGAGGCCGATCAGGCCGAGAGGCTTATGCTCAAGTTCGATGCGATTCGTCGAGATGCGCTTCCGGGTGCGGAGTCGGTTGAGTTGATCAAGGCCGTGGCCCAGGGGCGTGGCTGACGCCTTGAAGGGAGTCCCATGTCCATCCCCTCGAACCTCTCTGCCGCTTGGCATATCAGCACCTTCAGCGCTGACGGCGGAGGTGGCGACTGTGTTGAGGCCGGGCCTGTGCTTGATGGGAGTGAGCGGGTCGCGGTTCGGCATAGTCGTCATACGGGTGGGCCGGTGATCGTCTATACCAGGGCCGAGTGGGAGGCCTTCGTCGCCGGGGTGCGGGCGGGGGAGTTCGACTTTTTCGCGGGGTGAAGCGTCCTCGACCGTGCCAATGGCCCCTGTGCGCTGGACGGTCAAGGGACGCTTCGGAGTGCCGTGTGGGAAGTGTCCGCTTGTGGGGGGAGTCGAAGAGCCGTAGGCGCCGGGTGATGGCCGGGGCCCGCGGTATCCCGAGATGAGGGATACCGCGGGGCTGCTCCACGAGGCTCGCGTCGCCGAGGTCACGACACTGTGGGGGCTCGGCGGCGCACGCCGGCGATCGGGGGTGTCCGGACGATCGCGGTCGGCGTCATGGTGTCGGGCTCGCGGGGTCGCCGCGAGGTGGCGACGGGGACGGCCGCCCGGTCGCGGCCCTCGCCCGTCGCGAGATCCACGCTAAGGGCCGCGGACATCGCCGCCCAGGCCCCGAATCTTCGCACTGCGGGGTGTGAGGAGAGTCGTCGCAGGTCAACGCGGCTATCGAGGGTCTTCCCGCGCTCGGGTCCGAAACTTCGGCCCCGGTGCGCCCCGAAATCGCATGCCGCATGCCGGAATCGCGCGGGCGCATCGCGGAACGACCGCGGAGTCAACGCGCGCATCGCGGAATGGGGCAGAGTCAACGTACGCGCATCGCGGAACACCGCGGGATCAGGGAGGAACGCCTGCGGCCTCAAGGGGAAGCTGTTCGCCGTTGGGCCGTCCCGACCTTGTACGCGAGGGCGAGTGAGGGTGCCCGTGCCGTACGTGAGGGTGTCCGCGACTTGCTCAGGAGGTGCGGGGGCGGGCTCGTGCCTGCGATGAGGAAGGTGGCGTGTGCTCGCGTGCCACGGGAGCGGGAGGCGGGAAATCGCGGGTGGTGGAGGTGTCCGGGGATGGTGTGGGCGGGATGGCGTGGGGGGCGGGGGGCGTAGAAGATGGGGGCATGGTTGAGGAAGGTGCGCTGCTTTGGGAGCCGTCGCCGGAGGTGGTCAGGGACGCGCGGATCACGCGGTTCGCCGCGTGGCTCGGGCGTGCCGGGCAGGACTACGAGGAGCTCTGGCGTTGGTCCGTCGGGTCTCCCGAGGAGTTCTGGGCGTCGGTCTGGGACTACTTCGAGGTCGCAGGCGAGCGTGGTGACGGGCCCGTCATCAGTGGGACGATGCCGGGCGCCGAATGGTTCACCGGGGCCACCCTCAATTACGCGGCCAACGCGCTGCGCGGCGACCCCGGCCGCCCGGCGGTGATCGCCCGCGACGAGACGGGGGTCCGGCGCACGCTGACCTATGGCGAGCTGGCCGAGGAGGTCGCGCGGGTAAGGACGGGGTTGGTACGGCTCGGTGTGGGGCGCGGCGACCGCGTGGCGGCCTATCTGCCCAACGGGCCGGAGGCTCTGATCGCGTTCCTCGCGACGGCCAGCCTGGGCGCCATCTGGTCATCCTGCTCGCCGGACTTCGGCGCCTCCAGCGTGACCGACAGGTTCGCGCAGATCAGCCCGAAGGTCCTGATCGCGGTGGACGGCTACACGTACAACGGCCGCCGGTTCGACCGCTCGGAGATCGTCGCCGGCGTCGCCGCCAAGCTCCCCGGCCTGGCCGCGACCGTGGTCGTGCGGACCGCACTCGGGGAGGGAGTTCCCGGCGGGGTGCGACCCGGGCCAGGGGAGGCGGTTCCCGGCGGGGCACGAGCCGAGTCCCGAGAGGACCTGCCCGGTGGGGCGCGGGCCGGGTCCGGGGAGGAGCTGCCTGGTGGCACGCGGGCCGAGTCCCGGGAGGGGCTGGCCGGCGGGGCGCGGGGCAAGTTCCTGGAGGGGCTCGCTGGTGGGGTGTGGGTGGAGTCTTGGGAGGAGTTGCGGGGGGAGTGGGGGGAGTTGGGCTTTGAGGCGGTGTCGTTCGGGCATCCGCTTTGGGTGGTGTACTCCTCGGGGACCACGGGGTTGCCGAAGCCGATCGTTCACGGGCACGGCGGGATCGTGCTGGAGCATCTGAAGGCCCTCAGCTTCCATCAGGACCTCGGTGAGGGGGACGTGTTCTTCTGGTACACGACCACCGGCTGGATGATGTGGAACTACCTGGTGGGCGGCCTGCTGGTGGGCGCGACGATCGTGCTGTACGACGGCAGCGCGACGCATCCGGGCGCGGACGCGCTGTGGCGGCTGGTGGCCGAGGAGGGCGTCACCTACTTCGGCACCGGCGCGCCGTACATCGTCGCCTCGATGCGCGCGGAGCTGAAGCCGGCGGGGCTGGAGCGGCTGCGCGGCGTCGGGTCCACGGGCTCGCCGCTGCCGCCCGAGGGGTTCGCCTGGTTGTACGGGGTGCTGCCGGACGTCCAGCTCGGGTCGTTCTCCGGCGGGACGGACGTCTGCACGGGTTTCGTGGGCGCGGTGCCGGTGCTGCCGGTGCGCGCGGGCGTGATCCCGTGCCGCTGCCTAGGTGCGGCGGTGGAGTCCTACGACGCCGAGGGCCGCCCGGTCGTCGGCGAGGTCGGTGAGCTGGTGCTGACCAAGCCCATGCCGTCCATGCCGGTCATGTTCTGGAACGACCCGGACGGCGAGCGGTACCGCGAGAGCTACTACGCCGACTATCCGGGCGTGTGGCGGCACGGCGACTGGATCAAGATCCTCCCGGACGGCGGCTGCGTGATCTACGGCCGGTCGGACTCCACGCTCAACCGCGGCGGCGTCCGCATGGGGACGAGCGAGTTCTACCGGGTCGTCGAGAGGTTCCCGCAGATCGAGGACAGCCTGGTGATCGACACCGGGCAGCTCGGGCAGGAGGGCCGCCTGCTGCTGTACGTGACGATGACGGCCGGCGCGTCGCTGACCGACGAGCTGGTGGCCGAGCTGAAGGCCGCGCTGCGGACCGAGCTGTCCCCGCGCCACGTGCCGAACGAGGTCCGCGAGGTGCCGGGCATCCCGCGCACGCTGAGCGGCAAGAAGCTGGAGGTTCCCGTGCGCAAGATCCTGCTCGGCACCCCGGTGGAGAAGGCGGCCAACACCGGCGCGATGGCCAACCCCGAGGTGCTGAAGCACTTCCTGCCCTGACCCGCCCGCGCCCGCCTTGCCCTGTCCTCGCCCACCCTGACGCGTCCTCGCCCGCCTCCCCATGGGGCTCGGTGACGTTCGTGACGGGCTCGGGCGTCCCTGCCGGTCGCACGCGGCAGGGACGCCCGAGGGTTCGGGGGCCGCTCAGACGGCCTGGGGGAAGCGGAAGAGGCGGCCGGGGTCGTAGGCGGCCTTCACCTTGGCGAGGCGCGCGGCGTTCGCCCCGTAGTACGCCTGCCGCCAGTTCTTCAGTTCCGGGTCGATGTAGTTGACGTAGGCGTGGTCGCCGAAGTGCGGCGCCATCGCGGCGTGCGCCCCGCGCACCCACGTCGCCGCCCCGGCCGTGTGCGCGTAGTACTGCACGCTGAACAGCGCCTCGCGGTGTGGGAACGCGGTCGCGTCCGGGCCTGGCCGTCCCACGGCGCCGCCGAGCGCGTCCAGCAGCACGGTGTGGCGCCCGCCGCGCCCGACCTGGGCGACGAGCGCGGCGACGCCCGCGGACGTCAGCGGCCGGTAGGCCATGTGCGACTTGGCGCGGAAGGAGTCGCGCGGGAAGGTGCCGTCGGGGGTCTGCCCGGGCAGGTCGCCCCGGCGGTGGCACTGGGACACCGTGCGGGACCCGCATCCGCCGAGGTCCATCATCGCCGCCAGGTACGGCATCTGGCGGACCGTCCGGCGGGACGGGGTTCCGGCGGTGGCGGCGAACGCGGCGAGCAGCCGTTCGCACTCGGCGCGCGGCCCGAGGTGCAGTCCGGCGACCAGCACGTCCGGCGTGGGGTCGTGGCTCAGGTGGAGCGTCGACCACAGCGCGTCGGGGGCGTGCGGGGCCCACGCCTGCCAGGCGGCCGTCACTTTCGCGGCGCGGGACCAGGGCCAGTGCAGGTAGAAGACGGTGACGTCGCGCGTCGGGTGGGTGCGGAAGGTGAACGACACCGCGACGCCGAAGTTGCCGCCCCCGCCGCCGCGCGAGGCCCAGTACAGCTCGGGGTCGTGGTCCGCGTCGCACGTGCGCAGCCGCCCGTCGGCGGTGACGATCTTCAACGACTCCAGCACGTCGCAGGTGAGCCCGTACTTGCGGGAGACGACGCCGAGGCCGCCGCCGAGCGTGAGGCCCGCCACCCCGACCGTGGGGCACGACCCGGCGGGGATGCTCACCCCGCGCGCGGCCAGGCGGGCGTAGACGTCCACGAGCTGGGCGCCCGCGCCGACCACGGCGCGCCCGCCGGCGACCTTGACGCCGTTCATGCGCGAGACGTCGATGACCAGGCCGGTGCCGGTCGACCAGCCGGCGTAGCCGTGGCCGCCGGAGCGCGAGGTGACGGGGACGCCGGTGCGCCGGGCGAAGGCGAGGCACTCGGCGATGTCGTCGGGATCGGCGCAGTACGCGACGGCGCCGGGCCGCACGCCGTCGAAGGAGGTGTTGAACAGGCGGCGCGCGGCGTCGTAGGAGGCGTCGCCGGGCCGGATGAGCCGCCCGGTCAGTCCCTTGCCGAGGGCTTTCCAGTCGGCGGGGGAGGGCGCCGTCCTGGCTCCCGTGGCCGCGGGGGCGCCCGCCGCCGGAGCGGAGGCGGTTCCCGGCGCGGAGGAGGCGGCTCGCGGCGCGGGGACGCCGGAGGAGGGCGTCGCGGTGGTGTGCTCCGGGGGCGTGCGCCCGCACGCCGCCGCCGCTCCGGCCGCCGTGACGGCGGCGGCACGCAGGAAGTTCCGCCGGTCGAAGATCTCGCGCATCGCCTCGAAGCCCCCAAAGGACGGTCATCGGCGGGCGCGTGGCGCGCCCGTTACGTCAGACGTCCCCAGAGGAACGTTGGTTTATCACAAATCGGGCAAGCCGTGCGGATGACACGCGACAGGCTCGAAGGTGCGGGGAATGCGCAGTTTCGCGCTGGTTGACGTTTTATGTGTGATGGGCTGGTATCGGGTAGGCGGGAACGCGGCCTGGGTCAACGACGATCGGGAGGCCGGCCCGCCAGGGGGAGGTGTCCGGTGTCGGGGAGCACGTACGGGGGCGTTGCAGGCGTGGCCGCGGAAGCCCCTGACAACGCGCGCCCCGGCCCGCGAGCCCCGCTTCCCGGCGGCGTTTTTCCTCTAGCCTCCTCTCAACCACGGGCATGGCCGGACCACACCGCCGTGGCGACCTCCCCCGGACCGGAAGCACGGTGCCTGCCATGACCATCTGGACGACGTTGAATCCCTCACAAAGGAGTGAGAGCGACATGCCCCTCGACAAGGAGAAAGATCATCTTCTCCGATCCGCGGCCGAACTGTGCGCCGGTCCCCCCGGCGGCGACGGCCTGGACGGAGAGGACGTCCTCGCCTTCCTGCGGCTCTACTACCGGCATGTCGCGCCCGAGGAGCTGACCGGACGCGACGCCGCCGGGCTGTACCGGCCGGCGATGGCGCACCGCGGCTTCGCGCGCCACCGCCCGCAGGGACGGGCCCTGGTGCGCGCGTACGACCCCACGGTCGCGGAGCACGGGTACGACCCCGGCCGCTCGGTCGTCGAGATCGTCACCGACGACATGTCGTTCCTCGTCGACTCGGCGACGATGGAGCTGGACCGCCACGGCATCGGCGTCCACCTGATCGTCCACCCGCAGATGCGGGTCCGCCGCGACCTCACCGGCCGCATGCTCGAACGCGACGACGACGCCGCGGGCGGGCAGGCGCTGGAGGAGTCCTGGATCCACATCGAGATCGACCGGCAGAGCGACCCGGCGGTGCTGGAGGAGGTCGAGAAGGACCTGCAGCGGGTGCTCGGCGACGTCCGCTACGCCGTCGAGGACTTCACCAAGATGCGGGCCCTGGCCGAGGGCATCGCCCTGGACCTGGAGGCCGGCCCGCCCGCCCTGCCGCCGGGCGCCGCCTCCGGCGGGGTGGAGGAGAGCGTCGAGCTGCTGCGCTGGCTGGCCGACGGCCACTTCACCTTCCTCGGGTACCGCGAGTACCGCCTGGAGAGCGCGCCGGACGGCGACCGCCTCCGCGCGCTGCCGGGCACCGGCCTCGGCATCCTGCGCGCCGACAAGGCGGGCTCGGCGAGCTTCGCGGCGATGCCGCCGGAGATCCGGGCCCGGGCCCGGGAGAAACAGCTGTTCATCGTCACCAAGGCCAACAGCCGCGCCACCGTGCACCGCCCGGCCTACCTCGACTACGTCGGCGTGAAGCTGTTCTCACCCGAGGGCGAGGTCATCGGCGAGCGCCGGTTCCTCGGCCTGTTCACCCACGTCGCCTACAGCGAGTCGATCTCCCACATCCCGGTGCTGCGCCGCAAGCTGGAGGAGGTCCTGGAGCTGGCCGGGTTCGACCCGGACGGCTACGACGGCAAGGACCTCATCGAGGTGCTGGAGACCTACCCGCGCTCGGAGCTCTTCCAGATCCCGGTCGCCGAACTGCTGGAGGTCGGGCTGGGCGTGCTGCGCCTGCGCGAGCGCAAGCAGGTGAAGCTGTTCCTCCGCAGGGACGACTACGGCCGGTACATCTCCTGCCTGATCTACCTGCCCCGCGACCGCTACACCACCGACGTGCGCGTCCGCATGCAGGACATCCTGATGCGCGCCCTCGGCGGCAAGACCCTCGATTACAGCACCATGATCGACGAGTCGCCGCTGGCCCGCCTGCACGTGGTGATCCGCGGCGAGCGCGGCAAGCGCCTGGCCGGCGCCGAGGTGGACCTGGCCGCGCTGGAGGCCGCCGTCGCCGCGACCACCCGCTCCTGGGAGGACGACCTCGTCACGGCCATCGGAGAGCTCGCCTCCCCGGGCGCCGCGGAGTCCGGGCTCGGCGCGGCGGACGTCGCCACGCTGACCCGCCGCTACCTCAGGGCCTTCCCCGAGGGGTACAAGGCGGACTTCGGCCCGGCCACCGCCGTCGCCGACCTGCGCCGCCTGGAGGAGCTGGCGGTCTCGGACGGCATCGCGATGGACCTGTACCAGCCGGGGGACCGCGGCCAGTGCGACCTGCGGTTCAAGGTGTACCGCATCGGCGCGGCGGTGTCGCTGTCGCAGGTGCTGCCCCTGTTGTCCCGCATGGGCGTCGAGGTGGTGGACGAGCGGCCGTACCAGATCGCGCGGGCCGGCGACGAGACCGGCTGGATCTACGACTTCGGCCTGCGCTGCCCTCTCACCGAAGATCTCGGCCTGGAGGACTTCAAGCGCCTGTTCCAGGACGCCTTCGCGGCGCTGTGGCGCGGCGAGATCGAGAGCGACGGCTTCAACGGGCTCGTGCTCGCGGCCGGGCTGACCTGGGAGCAGGCGCAGATCCTGCGGATGTACGCCAAGTACCTGCGCCAGGCGGGCACGACCTTCAGCCAGCGGTACATCGAGAAGGTGCTCCTCGGTAACGTGCGGCTGGCGCGGCTGCTCGTCCGCCTGTTCGAGGCCCGGCTGGACCCGCGCCGCGGCGACGACGCCCGCGAGGACCTGAGCGAGGCGCTGCGCGAGGAGATCCTGGCCGCGCTGGAGGAGGTCGCCTCGCTCGACGAGGACCGCATCCTGCGCGCGTACCTGGAGATCGTGCTCGCCACGCTGCGGACCAACGCGTTCCAGCGCGTGGCCGGCAAGCGCAAGCCGTATATATCCGTCAAGTTCGACTCGTCGGCGATCAGCGTGCTCCCGCTGCCCCGGCCGAAGTTCGAGATCTTCGTGTACTCGCCGCGCGTCGAGGGCGTGCACCTGCGGTTCGGCAAGGTGGCCCGCGGCGGGCTGCGCTGGTCGGACCGCATGGAGGACTTCCGCACCGAGGTGCTCGGCCTGGTCAAGGCCCAGATGGTGAAGAACACCGTCATCGTGCCCACCGGCTCCAAGGGCGGGTTCGTCGTCAAGAGGCCGCCCGCGGGCGGGGGCCGCGACGAGCTGATGGCCGAGGGCGTGGCCTGCTACCGGCAGTTCATCTCCGGCCTGCTGGACGTCACCGACAACCTCGTGGACAACGTCGTCGTGCCCCCGCAGGACGTCGTCCGCCACGACGGCGACGACACCTACCTGGTGGTGGCCGCGGACAAGGGCACCGCGACGTTCTCCGACATCGCCAACAGCGTCGCCAAGGACTACGGCTTCTGGCTCGGCGACGCCTTCGCCTCCGGCGGCTCGGTCGGCTACGACCACAAGGCCATGGGCATCACCGCGCGCGGCGCCTGGGAGTCGGTCGCCTACCACTTCCGGTCCATGGGCGTGGACGTCCAGAGCACCGACTTCACCGTCGTCGGCGTGGGCGACATGTCCGGGGACGTCTTCGGCAACGGCATGCTGCTGTCCCGCCACATCAGGCTGGTCGCCGCCTTCGACCACCGGCACGTCTTCGTCGACCCGTCCCCCGACGCCGCCCGCGGCTTCGAGGAGCGCGCCCGCCTGTTCGCGCTGCCGCGCAGCTCCTGGGCCGACTACAACCCCGAGCTGATCTCCTCGGGCGGTGGGGTGTGGCCGCGCGCCGCCAAGTCCGTCCCCGTCTCCCCGCAGATGCGCGCCGCGCTCGGCATCCCCGACGGCGTGTCGGCGCTCACCCCCAACGACCTGATCAGCGCGATCCTGAAGGCCCCCGTCGACCTGCTGTGGAACGGCGGCATCGGCACCTACGTCAAGGCGTCCTCCGAGAGCCACGCCGACGTCGGCGACAAGGCCAACGACTCCCTGCGGGTCAACGCCGGCGAGCTGCGGTGCAAGGTCGTGGGCGAGGGCGGCAACCTCGGGCTCACCCAGCTCGCCCGCATCGAGTTCGCCCTGAACGGCGGGTACGTCAACACCGACTTCATCGACAACTCTGCGGGCGTCGACACCTCCGACCACGAGGTCAACATCAAGATCCTCCTGGACCGCGTCGTGCGGGAGGGCCGGCTCGGCGACCGCGAGCGCGACCAGCTCTTCCTGGACATGACCGACGAGGTCGCCGGGCTCGTGCTGCGCGACAACAAGGCGCAGAACGTCGTGCTCGCCGCCGCGCGGGCGCAGGCCCCCGAGATGCTGCACATCCACGCCCGCTACCTGCGCAAGCTGGAGCGGGAAGGGGTGATCAACCGTGAGCTGGAGGCCCTGCCCTCGGACAAGACGCTCGCCGAGCGGCGCCAGGCCGGTCTCGGGCTCACCGCCCCCGAGTTCTCGGTGCTGCTCGCCTACACCAAGCTCACCGTGGACCACCAGCTCCTGGCCTCCGACCTCCCCGACGATCCCTTCCTGGAACCGTGGCTGGTGTCCTACTTCCCCTCGGCGCTGCGCGAGCGGTTCCGCGCCGCCATGGACGGCCACCCGCTGCGCCGCGAGATCATCGCGACCTGCGTGGTCAACGACCTGGTCAACGCCAGCGGCACCACGTTCATCTTCCGCTTCGGCGAGGAGATCGGCGCCTCGGTCCCCGACATCGCCAGGGCCTACCTGGTGTCCCGGGAGGTCTTCGAGCTGCCGACCTTCTGGCGCGCCGTGGAGGCCCTGGACAACAAGGTCGACACCGCGACGCAGCTCGCCATGCTCCTGGAGGGCCGCAAGCTCGCCGAGCGGGGCGCGCGGTGGCTGCTCGGCAACCGCAGGCCGCCGATCGACCTGGCCTCCACCGCGCGGTTCTTCGCCGAAGGCGCGGACGGCCTGCTGCCGCACCTGCCCAAGCTGCTCGCGGGGCCGGACCTGGCGGCCTTCGAGGAGCGCCGTGACGGGTTCGTCGCGCGGGGCGTGCCCGCCGACCTGGCCGAGCGGGCGGCGGTGATGGTGCCGGCGTACTCGACCTTCGACCTGGTCGAGATCGCCTCCCGGACGTCGCGGCCCGTCGGGGAGGTGGCCGAGGTCTACTTCGACCTGGCCGACCGGCTCCAGCTCGCCCGGCTCAGGGAACGCGTCATCGCCCTGCCGCGCGACAACCGCTGGAACTCCATGGCCCGCGCCGCGCTGCGCGACGACCTGTACGCGGCGCACGCGACGCTGACCAGGGACGTGCTCACCCACAGCCTCCCGGGGCTGTCTCCCGAGGAGCGCCTGGCCGGGTGGTCGAAGGCCAACTCGGCGGCGGTCGCGCGGGCGCGGCAGACGCTGTCGGAGATCTGGGAGAGCGACCACTTCGACCTCGCGACGCTGTCGGTGGCGCTGCGCGCGATCCGCACGCTGGTCGCCACCAGCAACCTGCCCTACCCACAGGGCTGAGCGCGGCCCCTCAGTCGCCGGCCGGCATGTCGCTGGACACGCCGGTCGGGGTGCCGTCGAACCCGATCACCTTGGCGGGCTCGGCGGCGCCCCTGCGCGAGATGTGCCCGATGTACTGCTGGGTCTCCTCGACACGGAGCCTGCGCCGCACCACGGGGCTGTCGGTGGCCCAGCGGACGTCCTTCGGCACGGGCACCAGGCCGAGCGCGTTGTCGGTCTTGACCTGCCGCGACGTCGTGCGCGTCAGCGAGTACATGATCACCGCGCCGCCGTCGGGGGCGCGCAGCGCGAAGATCGGGAAGGTGGTGGCGGCGAAGATCGAGTCGTACAGCAGGCCGCGCCGCTTCTCCTCGGGCTGGACCTTGCCGACCTCGGTGAAGTAGCCGGTCGTCTGCGGGCCGGGCGCGATCAGGCTCGCGGCGTACCCGCCCGGCCCCTCCTCGGCGATGGTCGCGTGCAGCGGGGCCATCAGGTGCGGGCTGATCGCCAGCGACTCGTCCCGGGTGGCGAGCGGCGTGGCGTACCCCTCGCCGTCGAGCAGCACGGCCGGGGGCTCGGCGCCGGGGTAGAGCAGCGAGGAGAAGCCGAGCTGCCACAGCGAGGTGCTGTACTCCTTCATGAAGACCAGCACGGCCGTGCGGTCGTCGCCGGCGGAGTCGCGCCGCTCGGCGACCGCGGCGAACCAGTACGGGTAGCGGTCCAGCCGGGGCACGATGACCTTCGGCGCGCCCCAGGTGTAGCGCGGCGGGCTCATGCGCGTGGACTTGAACGCCGTCACCGTGACCAGGCGCTGCGCGTCACGGGCCAGGTCGAGGGCGTAGGACTCCGCGCCCGCGGCCCGCGCCGCGTCGTCGGCCCCGAGCACCTCGCGGGCGACCGCGGCGGCCTCCTCCAGCGTCACCGCGGGCGGTTCGGCGGTGGGGGAGGGGGACGCGATGACAGAGCTCGTGGCGGCGGCGCCCGCGCCGCGCACCGGGGTGGCCGCGGCGGGCGCGCGGCCGGGCGCGGAACCGCCCGGCGAGCAGGCCGCGAGGCCGAACAGGAGCACCACGAAGGCGGCACGCATGGTCCTTTTCACGCTCGCCTCCCGATCGGTCCCCCGCCCATGCTAGCGACGCGCGAGGTGCCCGCGCTGTCGCGTACCCTTGGCAGATGTGGCAGCCATCGATCCCTCAGAAGAGATCCGCGAGCTTAACGGCATCCTGAAGGGCATTCAGGACGTCCTCGATCTCGACAGCATGCGCAAGCAGATCGCCGATCTTGAGGAGCAGGCCGCCGCGCCCGATCTGTGGAACGACCCCGAGGCCGCCCAGAAGGTCACGAGCAGGCTCTCTCACCTGCAGGGCGAGCTCAACCGCGTCGAGGGCCTGAGCCGCCGGCTGGAGGACGTCGCGGTCCTGCACGAGCTGGCCGAGGCCGAGGACGACGCCGACACCCGTGAGGAGGCCCTGCGCGAGCTGGTCTCCCTGCGCGGCGACATCAACGCGCTGGAGGTCCGCACGCTGCTGTCGGGCCCCTACGACGCCCGCGAGGCGCTGATCACGATCAACTCCCAGGCCGGGGGCGTGGACGCCGCCGATTGGGCGCAGATGCTCCTGCGCATGTACCTGCGCTGGGCCGAGCGCAAGAACTACTCGACCGAGGTCTACGACACCTCCTACGCCGAAGAGGCCGGCATCAAGTCGGCCACCTTCGTGGTCAAGGCGCCCTACGCCTACGGCACTCTGCGCGGCGAGCACGGCACCCACCGCCTCGTGCGCATCAGCCCGTTCGACAACCAGGGCCGCCGCCAGACCTCCTTCGCCGGCGTCGACATCGTGCCGGTCGTCGAGCAGACCGACCACATCGATATCAACGAGGACGATCTGCGCATCGACGTGTACCGCTCCTCGGGCCCCGGCGGCCAGGGCGTCAACACCACCGACTCCGCGGTCCGCATCACCCACCTGCCCACCGGCATCGTGGTGTCCTGCCAGAACGAGCGCTCCCAGCTGCAGAACCGCGCCTCGGCCATGACCGTCCTGCAGGCCAAGCTCTTGGAGCGCAAGCGGCAGGAGGAGGCGGAGAAGATGTCGGAGCTGCGCGGCGAGTCCACCACCTCGTGGGGCACGCAGATCCGCAATTACGTCCTGCACCCCTACCAGATCGTCAAGGATCTTCGCACCTCGGTCGAGGCGGGCAACCCGAGCGCCGTCCTCGACGGTGACCTGGACGATTTCATCGAGGGCGAGATCCGCTGGATGCGCCGCCAGGAGACCGGCGCCTCGCAGTGACGGCGGGCGCGAGGGCCTGAGGTCCGCGCGCCCTCGCCGTCACGGGCGGCGCGGGGCCGTCCTTGCCGCGGGGGATGGTCCGTCAGGCGCCGTACAGGTGCCTGAGCGCCAGCGTGAAGACCAGCAGCGCGACGAGTACGACCGCGATGAGCACGGGCGACAGGCCGCCGAACCCATGGTGGTGCACCCTGCTCCTGGCGGCCCTGCACGCGGGGCAGCGTCCCTCGACCACGGGGCCGGCGCACTGTGCGCAGATGAGGTGTTCGCAGCTCACGGGATATCTCCCTCTCCACGATGATCGCTTTACCAGGCCGTTAGCGAGTGTGGAATCGTTTTGTTTCCGTTATGGACGTTCCATGCCAGTGTTACCCCTAGACTGAGCCTCGGCCAACCGGAACGTCGATCAATGGTAAAGACCGGCGCCCCCCGGTCGGCGAGCAATGCGATGTGGCTCACGCGGCCACTCCCGCGACCGTCCCAACCCCTAGACTGGCATGCCGTGATGCGCCTGTGATCCATTTCGATAATGTCACCAAGGTCTACGTTAACCAGAACCGGCCCGCCCTCGACCACGTGAGCGTGGACGTCGACAAGGGTGAGTTCGTGTTCCTGGTCGGTCCTTCGGGGTCGGGGAAGTCAACCTTTCTCCGGCTGGTCCTGAAGGAGGAGCGCCCCAACTCGGGCGCCATCCACGTCGCCGGCAAGGATCTGGCGCGCCTGTCCAACTTCAAGGTGCCGCACCTACGCCGTCGTATCGGCTGCGTGTTCCAGGACTTCCGGCTGCTGCCCAACAAGAACGTCTACGAGAACGTGGCCTTCGCCCTGGAGGTCATCGGCAAGCCCCGGCGGTTCATCCGCAAGGTCGTGCCCGAGGTCGTGGAGCTGGTCGGCCTGGAGGGCAAGGCCCACCGCATGCCCGACGAGCTGTCCGGAGGCGAGCAGCAGCGCGTCGCGATGGCGCGCGCGTTCGTGAACCGTCCGATGATCCTGCTGGCGGACGAGCCGACCGGCAACATCGACCCCGCGACCAGCATCGGCATCATGAAGGTGCTCGACCGGATCAACCGGACCGGCACCACCGTCGTCATGGCCACCCATGACGCCGCCATCGTCGACTCCATGCGCAAGCGCGTGGTCGAGCTGGAGGACGGCAAGATCGTCCGCGATCAGTCGCGCGGCGTCTACGGCCAGGCGTACTGATCACCAAGCGAGAGCAACAGGGGACACCCAAAGCATGCGGGCAAACTTCATCTTCTCTGAGGTCTGGATCGGCCTGCGCCGAAACCTCACGATGACCATCGCCGTCATCGTGACCGTGGCCATCGGAATGGCGCTGCTCGGCATTGGGCTGATGATCAACGCACAGGTCGGGAACATGAGCAACTTCTGGACCGACAAGGTCCAGCTCTCGGCCTACCTGTGCAAGAAGAACGACCCGTTCGAGGCGTGCAAGGGGCGCGGGGCCGTCAGCGAGCAGGAGAAGCAGGCGCTGCAGGCCCAGATCAAGCAAATGAAGCAGGTGGAGACCGTCTTCTTCGAGGGCCAGCAGAAGGCCTACGACAACTGGAAGGCGACCTTCAGCAGCAACAACGTCCTGCTCTCCGCGGTCAAGCCCGAGGACATGCCGGAGTCCTTCCGCGTCAAGCTCAAGGACCCCAACGACTACAAGGCCGTCGTGGACGCGCTCAGCGGCGCCCCCGGAGTGTCCAACGTGGTCAACGACCAGGAACTGCTGGACAAGTTCTTCGGGCTCATGGGCAAGCTGCGCTGGGCCGCGCTCGTCGTGGCGATGATCCAGGTGTTCGCGGCGATCCTGCTGATCGGCAACACCGTGCGGTTGTCCGCCTACAACCGCAGACGTGAGACCGGCATCATGCGCCTGGTCGGCGCCTCCAACCTCTACATCCAGTTGCCGTTCGTGATGGAGGGCACGATCGCCGGCCTGGTCGGCGGCGTGATCTCGGCGGTCCTGCTGATGTTCGCCAAGATCGTGCTGTTCGACGGCATGAAACAGTACTTCGTGCTGTCCACCCAGCTAAGCTGGAGCGACGTCGCCCAGGTGATCACGCTGACCACCGTGGTGGGCGTCCTGATCTGCATCGTGGCCTCGTTCTTCATGCTCCGGCGATACCTGCGGGTGTGACGGGCCCCGGTAGGCTCGCAGCTATGCCACGTGAGAGCGGGCGTAAGCTCATCGCCCAGAACAAGCGTGCCCGGCACGACTATCACATCGAGGACACCTACGAGGCCGGGCTCGTCCTCATGGGGACGGAGGTCAAGTCCCTGCGCGCGGGCCGCGCGAGCCTCGCGGACGGCTTCGCCCAGGTGAAGGACGACGAGGTGTGGCTGATGAACGTCCACATCCCCGAGTACCACATGGGCACGTGGACCAACCACGCCGCGCGCCGCCCGCGCAAGCTCCTGCTCCACAGGAAAGAGATCGGCAAGATCATCGCCAAGACGAAGGAGTCGGGGCTCACGCTGGTCCCCCTCGCCCTGTACTTCAAGGACGGCAGGGCGAAGATCGAGATCGGCATCGCGCGAGGCAAGAAGACCTGGGACAAGCGCCACGACCTCGCCGAGAAGCAGGCGACCCGCGAGATGGCCCGCGCCCTGCGGTACCGCAACCGGTGACGCCGGGGAGCCTTGGCGTGCGCATGAGAAGAACGTTGTCGGCGGGGCTGGCGTGCGCCGTGCTCGTCCCCACGGCGTCCGCCTGCTTCGCCGAGCCGTCGCCGCACGACGCCGTCAGCGAGTTCCTCGTCGGCTGGCAGACCGGCCGCTACGACGACGCCGCGGGCCGCACCGACGGCGACCCCAAGGTCGTCGGCAAGGCCCTGGAGGACACCGGGGTGCAGCTCGACGCCGCGTCGATCCGCTTCTCGCTCAAGGGCCTGACCACGGACGGCGACTCGGCGGTCGCCGACTTCCGCGCCCAGGTCGACCTCGGGGACAACAACCCGCTGTGGCAGTACGACAACAAGCTGCCCCTGCACCTGGTGGACGGCAGGTGGAAGGTCCGCTGGTCGCCCAGCGTCATCCACCCCGAGCTGCACCCGGGCCAGCGCTTCGCCGTCGAGGTCTCCACCGAGGGGCGCCAGCCCATCGAGGACCGCAACGGCGACCCCCTCCAGCGCGAGGCCACCCTCTACGTCGCCGGCGTCTACCCGGCCCGGGTGAAGGACCCGGTCGGCGTCTGCGAGCGGCTCTACCACCTGACCGGCTTCCCCCAGGACCGTCTGCTCAGCCGCATCAGGTCCGCCCCGCCGCAGGACTTCGTGCCGCTGGTCACCTTCGGCGGGCGCAAGTACGCCCAGCTCCGCGACCGGCTGGACGAGATCCCCGACCTGACCATCGACAAGAAGTCGCAGCCGGTCGCGCCCGCCGAGCCCGCCGACATCATCGGCAAGGTCGGCGCGATCACCCCGGAGACCGAGCAGCAGCTCGGCGGCCCGCAGCTGGCCGGCGACACCGTGGGCCAGGGCGGGCTGCAGAAGGCCTACCAGGACCAGCTCACCGGCTCCACCGGCACCAAGGTCATCACCTACGACCTCAAGACCAACGAGCCGGTCGCCGAGCTCGCCAAATGGCCGGGCAGGACCAACACCACCTCGGTGAAGACGACCATCGACAAGGGCGTGCAGCGCGCGGCCGACCTCGCCGTCAGCGGCACGGCGCCCGCCACGCTGGTCGCGGTCAAGGCGTCCACCGGCGAGATCCTCGCCGTCGGCGCCCACGAGATGGACCAGCTGCGCGACGGGCTCGCCGGGAGGTTCCCGCCTGGCAGCACCTTCTCGATCGTCGCGCTGGAGGCGCTGCTGCGGGCGGGGGTGGACCTGCGGCAGAAGGTGCCGTGCCCGGCCGACCGCACGGTCGGCGGCGCGCGGTTCCAGCAGGCGTCGGTTCCCTCGGGCGGCTCGCTCACCATCAGAACCGGGTTCGCCCAGGGATGCGTGACCGCGCTGGCGTCGCTGGCGCGCCGGGTCGACGCCGCCGAGCTGTCCCAGACGGCCGCGCGGTTCGGCGTCGGCGTCGGCTGGTCGCTGCCGCTGCGGTCCTTCAGCGGCACGGTGCCGCAGGCGGCCGGCGACGCCGCCAAGGCCAAGATCATCGCAGGGCAGACCGTGCGGGTCAGCCCGCTGACGATGGCCCTGGTCGCGGCCGCCGTGAAGTCCGGCACCTGGCGGCCGCCCACGCTGGTCACCTCCCCGTCCGCCCCCGACGCCGCGGCCCAGGCCCCGCCGGCCCCGCAGCCGGGTCCCATGGCGCTGGACA
This sequence comes from Sphaerisporangium siamense, assembly GCF_014205275.1. Classification (NCBI taxonomy): domain Bacteria; kingdom Bacillati; phylum Actinomycetota; class Actinomycetes; order Streptosporangiales; family Streptosporangiaceae; genus Sphaerisporangium; species Sphaerisporangium siamense. Next base: position 8,094,944 of record NZ_JACHND010000001.1, on the reverse strand, counting down.
CCGCGACGCTGGACGATCTGCGCGGGCTCATGCGCGCGGGCGTCGCCTCGGGGTCGGCGGCCGCCGCCGCCGCGCCAGGGGAGGACGTCTACGGCGTCTCGTCCGGCGTCGCCTACGTCTACAAGAAGCGCCCGCGGCCGCTGTCGTGGTTCGTCGGCTGGCAGGGGGACGTCGCGGTCGCCGTGGTGACCGAGGCCGCCGACCCCGGCGCGTCCGCCAGGATCGCCGGGCAGTTCTTCCGCGGGACGGCCACGGCGCCGTAGGCCCTCGGGGGCGCGGCCGGGCGGCCCGCGGAAAAATGTCGCGGACGCGAGCAACCATCCGGGCCCCGTCCTGCGTCTTCCTGAGTGACTGGGCACCGCTTGGGGGTTGCGGTCTCAGTCGCCGTGATGAGACCAGGGCTTCATCTCGGGGGAAGCCCTGCCGTCCGGACCGGCTCGACCCTGCCGGTCGGCCCCCGGGGGCGTGCGCCGCGTGCCACGTCTCCGGGGGTTTCGGCATGCCGGGCGGCCTGTGGGGCCGCCGATGCCCGAAGGAATCAAGTTGACGCCCAGGGTGTTGTCTAGAGTATCTTCGAAGTAGCCGGGCCCTCACGGGCCTGGCTGCCAGGGGGTGACCGGTTTCGACTTTGACATGTCACGCCAGGGGAAGCGGGTCGAGGACTGCGGACATAACCTCGTTAACACTGTGACCGCACACAATAAGTGCCAATAACACGCGCACTCAGGGCCAGCTGGCCCTCGCCGCCTGAGCGAGGACCTCGCCCTTGTCAGCCCGGGATAGCCTCCGGCCCGGGATCTGGCATCGCTAGGAGGCTAAACCGATCGACCCGGTCACGGGGTCGGTAGGGAAACCAAACAGTGACTGGGCCCGTCGGTGACTTGCTTGCGTGATCACCGGGGCCGAGAAAATCACAGCAAGCTGCACCCGGAGAAGCCCTGACGTGGTGCCGAAGGACGCGGGTTCGATTCCCGCCACCTCCACCACACGGCCCCGCCCACATGGGCGGGGCCTTCCGTGTTTCCCGGGGCGGTTTTCCTCTTCGCGCGAACGCGGTCCGGCGGGCCGGGGGCGGCGCTTACGGTGGTGGGCATGGGGGATCTTCGGTTCGCGCTCGTCAACGGGGTCAGGCTCGCGTATCGGACGGAGGGTGATCCGGCGGCGCCTCCGCTGCTGCTGCTGCCGGGCCGGGGCTACGACCACACCGACTGGGACCGGGTGATCGGCCCGCTGGCGGAGTCCTTCCGGGTGCATGCGCTGAGTCTGCGCGGACACGGCCGCAGCGACCGGCCCGGCAGGTACGCGCTGACCTCGATGCGCGACGACGTGGTGGGCCTGCTCGACGTGCTCGGCCTGGAACGGGCGTCGCTGGTCGGACACTCGCTCGGCGGGTTCGTCGCCTACCTGGTCGCGCAGGAGTACCCGGACCGGGTCGAGCGCCTGGTGCTGGAGGACGTGCCGCTGCCCGTCCCGGCCGGCCTGGCGGTCCCGCCGCGTCCGGAGGGGCCGCTGGAGTTCGACTGGGCCATGGTCGAGCAGACGGCACGGCAGCGCGACGACCCCGACCCGGCCTGGCTGGAAGGGCTCGCGAAGATCACCGCGCCGACGCTCGTGCTGGCGGGCGGCCCGTCGAGCCACCTGCCGCAGGAGCAGGTCAGAGAGCTCGCCGCCCGCATCCCCGGCGCCGAGCTGGTCACGGTCGACGCGGGGCACGAGATCCACGGCACCCGCCCGGCGGAGTTCCTCACCGCCGTCACGGCCTTCCTCCGCCGCTGACGGGCGGGCCGGAGCAGACCTCCGTCCTGTTCCTCAGCAGGGCACCGAGCTCGGCCTCCGCGCGTTCCGCGCGGGCCCGTAGCTGATCCACCTGGCGCCTGAGCTGCTCCCGCGTCGGGTTCGTCACGGTGACGTCGGCCACGCGGCGGCGCGCCGCGATCCACGGCTCCTTGGGCTGGCCGCACGCGGTCACGAAGGCGACCAGGGTGCCGGTGCGGGGCAGCTCGGTGGCCCCGCTGACGATGGCGTGCACGGTGGCCGGGCTGAGGCCCGCGGCCTCGCCCAGGCGGCGATGGCTCCAGCGTCCCTCCTTGAACAACGCGCGCAACTGCTCGGACATGTCCTTCGACGTCTGGATGCGGCTGGGGTCGATCACGGCCGATCGCGCCTCACCGCTGGGCGGGGCCGGTGCCCCGCGCCTGGTTCACCTGGCCGGTCCGCCTGTGATGGGACATGCGGTGCTCCTGTTCGTCGTCCGGTGCGTTCGTCACTCTTATGAACGTACGAATCCGCCGCGTGGCCGGGCGATCCCGCCAACGGGAGACCCGGAGTACAGCAGGCTCTACTCCGGCCCGCTCCCGCAGCTCGACGCCCTGTCACGCCGCGGGGCGGGTGAGGGGAGTCAGCTTCCGGACAGGATGCCGAGGGTGACGTTCACCGTCGTGGTCTTCCCGTCGGGGTGCAAAAGTTCCACGCCGGCCGTGGACCCCGGGGTGAGGCCCGCGAGCACCTCCGACAGCGCGGCGGCGGTGGGCGTCGGCTTGCCGTTGACGCTCAGGATGATGTCGCCCGGCCGGATGCCCGCCTTGGCGGAGCCGCTGTTCGGGTCCACCTGGGCCACGCCCACGCCGACCGGCTGGCCGTCCGGTCCGACCACGGTGTTGACCCGGATCCCGAGGGCCGCGCGGCGCGTGTTCGTCACCCGGCCGTACTTGATGATCTGCTCGGCGACGTCCTTGGCGGTGCTGCTCGGGATGGCGAACCCGATGCCGGGCGCCGCGCCGCCGCCCAGGTCGGGGTTGATCGCCGCGAGCGTCGGGATGCCGATGACCTCGCCGCCCAGGCTCGTCAGGGCGCCGCCGCTGTTCCCCGGGTTGATCGCGGCGGAGGTCTGGATCGCGTTGGTGATGGTGGCGCCCGGCGACCCCCCGCCCTGCGGTTCCGTCACCGTGCGGCCGAGGGCCGAGACGATGCCGTTCGTCACGCTGCCGGACAGGCCGAGCGGGTTGCCCATCGCGAGGACGATCTGCCCCACCCTGAGCTTGGTGGAGTCGCCGAACCGCGCCGGCGTGAGCCCCGAACGGTCGGTGACCCGGATCACGGCCAGGTCGCCGAGCGGGTAGGACGCGACGAGGTTGGCCTTGCGCGGCCTGCCGCCGGTGGCGAGCGTCACCTCGAAGGTCTTGGACTTGCCGACGACGTGGGCGTTGGTCAGGATGTGCCCGGCGGTGTCGTACACGACGCCCGAGCCGAGGCCGCCGCGCGTGGTGATCTGCACGATCGACGGCAGCACCTGCGCGATGGTCCGCTCGTACGCCTGCTCCTCGGTGGTCGAGCCGGGCGGCGGCGTCGTGTCCGTCCCTGTGTAGGACGTGTTCGTCGCGGCGGGCGATCCGGCGAGGCCGCAGCCGCCGACCACCAGGGCCACGGCGGGCACGGCTGCGGCGACGCGGCGGGCGCGCCCGGAACGCCGGTTACCTGGTGTCATTGCCATGGATGATGTGGTTCCCGGCCGCCTCGCCCGAGATGCCCGCCATTTCGGACAATGAGTAGATCTTGGTGTGCCTTATGTGAAGTGTGGTCTTTGGTAACGGGAGTAACGCTCTTCGTCCGAGGGCTCGGTCGGTCGCCTGCCCGTCACCTGCTCCGGCGCGGCATATTGATGGGGTGGCGCGCCACATGCATCGCCATTTGTGACGTAGTCTGCCGACATGGTGGACGGCTCGGGAGACACCCCTGACCGCCCTGGTGCGGGGCGGTCTCCGACGTACGTCCCCTCCTATGACGCGCCCACCACGCCGATGCCCCGGATGACGCCCGACCAACTGGCGGCCGTCATCGCGGCGGCCGGCGGGAACGGGGCGAAAGGCGCGGGAACCGCCGAGGACGCCGCCCGGGCCACCGGGAAGGACGTCCCGGACGACGGCCGTGACCGGACCGGCGACCGCGCCGGTGACCAGGCCGGTGAGCAGGCCGACGACACGGTGGACGTCCGGCGCGGGCGTGGATCGTTCCCGCATCCGTACGAACGCGTCGCCCCCTACGAGCCCCCCGCCCACGAGTCCGGCGCCCATGAGCCCGCCGCCGGCGCCCCGCCCGACGAGTCCGGCATCCCGACGACGCCGAGGCTCCGCGTCCCCGGCAGGCCGGTCGTGGTCGCGCGGCCGGAGGACGAGCCCCCGGTCGCCGAGCCGGCGGGGTTCCCGTACTGGGCGGGCGAGGAGCCTCCTTCCCGGCCGGCTGGGCCGCGCCCCGTGCGGGTGGGCCCGGTGCGCCGCTGGACGAGGGCGGTGCTCCTGCGGGTCGGCGACATCCCCCTCAGGGTGGTCTACGGCATCGGCGCGGCGCTGGTCACGGCGGTGGTCGTCGTGCTGGTGTTCGTGCTGTTCTCCGGCGACCGGCCCGCGCAGGTGCCGGTCGGCCCCGCGGGGGGCGGCGGTCCGGCGCCGTCGAAGGCGTCGCCGCCCGCGCCGAAGCCCATCGTCGTGCCTCCGGTGCCCGCGGCCAAGCCGATGACGGTCTTCCCCGCCCCCGGCTCCTCGGTGGCCTCGTACGTGCTCGACAAGAAGGCGCGCCTCAGCTACCCGCGCTACACGGCCCCGTGGGCGAAGGCGTCCCAAGACGGCTTCGCCGCGGCGCAGCGGACCGGGTCGTCCGGGCGGCAGGCGCTGATCGGCTCGGCCCCGCTTCCCGTCGCCGTGCCGAAGCGGCCCGCCACCTACGAGGAGTACCGGGCGCTGGCGGGCAAGGCGGTCAAGTGGAGCCTGCGCCACCAGCCCGCGGGGTCGAAGTTCGCCTGGACGGCGTCGCGGCGCACCCCGTACGGCCTGGGGTGGATGCTCGGGTACAAGGTGACCTACGTCGTGCAGGGCAAGAAGCACTCCTCGCAGGCGCAGGTGATCGTCCTCGCGAACGGCGGCAAGAAGCCGGGGATGCTGTTCGCCACGGTGCCGGACACCCGCAAGGCCCTCTACTACGACCTCAACATGCTCTTCTGGACGGTACGTCCCCTCTGACCCCTTCCCGGGCGGACGATCGACGATCCGTGACCGCTCTGCGGCGTGGGTAGAAGCGTGTGCAGGCAAACGCCGAGCATGGTCGCGTCCATGGCCCTCTGGTGGTGACGCTGCGTAGTGAGTAGGTTGGGCGAGGCCCGGCCCGTGGACGGCCATGGCCATGGAAGCATCTTCTAGAATATGATTCTGTCACGCGTTCTGAGGGCCGAATCGGAGGGTGTCATGGCGATCGGATTGAGCGAGGAGCACGAGGCGCTGCGCGAGTCCGTGACCGGCTGGGCCGAGCGCGCCATCCGGCCCGAGACCGTGCGCGAGGCGGTGGGCACGGCCGTCGGCGCCGGGACCGAGGAGCGTCCCCCCTTCTGGCCCGCTCTGGCCGGCCAAGGACTGCTCGGCCTGCACGTTCCCGAGGAGTACGGCGGCGCCGGCTTCGGCCTGCTGGAGACCGCGGTGGCCGTCGAGGCGCTCGGCGAGCGCGTCGCCCCCGGCCCGTACGTGCCGACCGTGCTCGCCTCGGCGGTGATCCTCGCCTCCGACGGCAAGGCCCGCGCCGAGCTGCTGCCCGGCCTGGCCGACGGCTCCCTGACCGGCGCGGTCGCCCTCGGCGGCGCGCTGACCGGCGTGCGCTCCGGCGAGGGCGTGCTGACCGTGGACGGCGCCGTCGAACCCGTCCTCGGCGGCGCGCTCGCGGACGTCCTCGTGCTGCCGGTGCGCACCGACCGGGGCGAGGAATGGGTGGCCCTGTCCAAGGACGTCCTGACCGTCACCCCGCTCGCGAGCCTCGACCTGACCCGCGGCGTCGCCAGGGTCGAGGCGAGCTCCGTGCGCGTGCCGGGGGAGCGGGTGCTCGACGGCCTGACCGGCGCGGCCGTCCGCGACACCGCGGCGATCCTGCTCGGCGCCGAGGCGGCCGGCGTCGCCGCCTGGTGCGTGCGGGCCGCCGCCGAGTACGCCAAGGTGCGCGTGCAGTTCGGCCGTCCCATCGGCCAGTTCCAGGGCGTCAAGCACAAGGCGGCCCGCATGCTCGTCGCCCTGGAGCAGGCCCGCGCCACCGTCTGGGACGCCACCCGCGCCACCGGCGCCGAGCTCGGGTACGCCGCCGCCGTCGCCGGGGTCATGGCCCCGGACGCCGCCGTCCGGTGCGCCAAGGACGCCATCCAGATCTTCGGCGGCATCGGCTACACCTTCGAGCACGACGCCCACCTCCACTACCGCCGCGCGCTGACGCTGCGCGCGCTGCTCGGCCCGTCCGCCGCGTGGGCGGAGGCGGTGGCCGCGCACGCCGTGTCGGGGACCACCCGCGAGATGCGCATCGACCTCCCCGAGGAGTCCGAGGCGATGCGCGCCGCGATCCGCGGCGAGATCGCCGAGATCGCGGCGCTGGAGGGCAAGGAGCAGCGGCGCGCCCTCGCGGCCAAGGGCTTCGTGATGCCCTACCTGCCCGCCCCGTGGGGGCGCGGCGCGACCCCGCTGGAGCAGGTGCTCATCCACCAGGAGCTGAAGGCCGCCCGGGTGCGCCTGCCCCAGATGATCATCGGCGCCTGGGTGGTGCCGTCCATCGCGGCGTACGGCACCCCGGCGCAGCAGGAACGCTTCCTGCCCGCCACGCTGTCCGGCGAGCTGATCTGGTGCCAGCTCTTCAGCGAGCCGGGCGCGGGCTCCGACCTGGCCTCCCTGCAGATGAAGGCGGAGAAGGTCGAGGGCGGGTGGCGGCTCAACGGCCAGAAGGTCTGGACGTCCATCGCGCACGTCGCCGAATGGGGCATCTGCGTCGCCAGGACCGACCCGTCCAAGCCCAAGCACGACGGCATCACCTACTTCATCGTGGACATGAAGGCCCCCGGCGTCACCGTGCGCCCGCTGACCGAGATGACCGGCGAGAACCTCTTCAACGAGGTGTTCTTCGACGACGTGTTCGTCCCCGGCGACCTGGTCGTGGGCGAGGTCGGCGACGGCTGGCGGGTCGCGCGCAACACCCTGTCCAACGAGCGCGTGTCCCTGTCGTCGGGGTCGGGCGGCACCGGCTCCTCGGTCCCCGACCTGCTCGGCCTGGTCTCCCGGCTCGGCCGCGACCTCACCCCCGCCGAGCGGCTCCAGCTCGCCGACGTCGTCTGCGAGAGCCACTCCATCAACGCGCTCAGCCTGCGCGTCACGCTGAAGCAGCTCGCCGGGTCCGAGCCGGGCGCCGACGCCTCGGTGCGCAAGCTGCTGTCCACCTCGCACGCCCAGAACGTCGCCGAGTGCGCGGTGGGCCTGCTCGGCACGTCCGCGGTGACCGCCGCCGACATGAAGCTCGGCGACGCGGGCTACTGGAACCGCGCCGTGCTGTCCACCCGCGCCATGACCATCTACGGCGGCACCACCGAGGTCCAGCTCAACATCATCGCCGAGCGCATGCTCGGCCTTCCCCGGGACCCCGAACCGGGCAAATAGGGGCCGCGCGCGGACGCGTCGGCGGGCCGGGCGTGGGCTAGGGTGAGGCATCGAGATGACCTTCCTGACCGGCTGGGGACGCACCGCGCCCACCCCCGCCACGCTCGTCGCGCCCCGCACCGTGGCCGAGCTCGCGGCCCTGGTCGCCGGGTCGCCGCCGCGCGGCCTCATCGCCCGCGGACTCGGCCGGGCCTACGGCGACGCCGCGCAGAACGCCGGCGGGCTCGTCGCCGACCTCACGCGGCTGGAGCCGCGCTGGTCGCTCGACCCCGCCACCGGCGTCGTCACCGCCTCCGGGGGGACGAGCCTGCACGACCTGATGACCGGCCTGGTGCCCAAGGGCTGGTTCGTCCCGGTCACGCCGGGAACCCGGCACGTCACCGTGGGCGGGGCCGTCGCCGCCGACGTGCACGGCAAGAACCACCACCTGGACTCCTCCTTCGGCGCCCACCTCCGCTCGCTCACGCTGCTCACGGCCGACGGGACGACCCGCGTGCTGACGCCGTCCGACGAGGCGTTCTGGGCCACCGTCGGCGGCATGGGCCTCACCGGCGTCGTCGTCGAGGCGAGCTTCGGCTGCGTGCCCATCGAGACCTCCCGGGTGGCCGTGGAGGTGACGCGCACCCGCGACCTGGACCACACGCTGGAGGTCATGGCCGCGACCGACGACGGCCACCGCTACACCGTGGCGTGGGTCGACCTGCTCACGCGCGGCGCGCGCATGGGACGCGGCGTGCTGACGCGCGGCGACCACGCCCGCCGTGACGAGATCCCCCACGCCGGGGACCCGCTGGCGTTCGCCCCGGCGGCCCGGGTGGCCGCCCCGCCGTGGGCGCCGGACGGGCTGCTCAACCAGGTCACCGTGCGCGCGTTCAACCAGGCCTGGTACGCCAAGGCCCGTGAGCGGCGCGTCATCCAGGACATCGCGCCGTTCTTCCATCCTCTGGACTTCATGGAGGGATGGAATCGGATGTACGGATCACGGGGGTTCGTCCAGTACCAGTTCGCCGTCCCGTTCGGCGCGGAGGGCACCCTGCGGCGGGTGGTGTCCCGGCTGTCGGCCGAGGGCGTGGTGTCGTTCGTCCCCGTGCTCAAGCGGTTCGGCCCGGGCACGCCGGGCATGCTCTCCTTCCCGCTGCCCGGCTGGACGCTCGCGCTGGACATCCCGGCCGGTCTGCCGGGGCTCGCGCGCCTGCTGCGCGTCTTCGACACGTGGGTGGCCGAGGCCGGGGGGCGTCTCTACCTGGCCAAGGACGCCCGCATGCGGGCCGAGCTGCTGCCCGTGATGTACCCGCGCCTCGCCGAATGGGCGAGGATACGACGGCGCCTGGACCCCGAGGGCGTGTTCCGCTCCGACCTCGCGAGGAGGCTCGGCCTGTGACGTGTGACCCGGCGAGGAGGCTCGGCCCGTGACGTGCGATCTGGCGAGGAGGCCGGACCGGTGAAGAACGCCCTCGGCTCCGTCGACACGGTGCTGCTGCTCGGCGGACGCAGCGAGATCGGCCTCGCGACGGCCGAGCTCCTGGTCCGCGCGGGCGCCCGCACGGTCGTCCTGGCGACCCGCCCCACTCCGGTCACGGCGTCGCGCCCCGCCGGCGCGGACGGGCCCGCGGCCGGCGCCGCCGACCGGGAAGGGGGCGGCGACGCGCACCACAACGGGCCCGTCGGGCGGCTCGCGCGGCTCGGGGCCGAGGTGCACGAGATCGACTTCGACGCCGCCCACCCCGAGACGCACGCCAAGGTGATCGACACCGCCGTGCGCCTGGCCGGCGACCTCGACGTCGTGATCGCCGCGTTCGGCGTGCTCGGCGACCAGGCCGCCTACGAGGACGACCCGGTGTCGGCGGCCGAGTCGATGGCCGTCAACCTCGGCGGCCACGTCTCCGCCGGCCTGTCGGTGGCCCGCCGGTTGCGCGAGCAGGGGCACGGCACGCTCGTCGTGCTCTCCTCGGTCGCGGGCGTGCGCGTGCGGCGGGCGAACTTCGTGTACGGCGCCGCGAAGGCGGGCCTGGACGGCTTCGCCCAAGGGCTCGGCGACGCCCTGCACGGCTCGGGCGCCCGCGTGATGGTGGTCCGGCCGGGGTTCGTCCGGGGCCGCATGACCAAGGGCCTCCCCGCCGCCCCGATGGCGACGACCCCGGCCGAGGTGGCCGTCGCGATCGTCCAGGGCCTGCGGGACGGTTCCCCCGTCGTGTGGGTGCCGCGCGGGCTCCGCCTGGTCTTCACGGCGATGCGCGTGCTGCCGCGCACGCTATGGCGCCGCCTGCCCCGCTAGCCGCGTGGTGTCGAGGGCGCGGCGGGCGTAGGCGCGCACGTCCGCGTCGGAGTCGGCCAGGGCGGGGCGCAGGGCGTCGGCGGCGTCGGGGTGGACGGCCACGAAACCGGACAGCGCGAGCACGGCCGCCTTGCGGACGTCGAGGTTCGGGTCGGCCAGGGCAGAGGCCAGCGGGCCGATCGCCACCTCGGCGGGCGCCGCCGACAGTCCCCGCGCCGCGCCCACGCGCACCTCCCAGCTCGCCTCGGCGGCCAGGCAGCGCACGGCGGTCCCGAGCAGCGGAGGAGGCGCGCCGACGCCCGCGGACGCCCCCAGGGCCGCCGCGCGGACGAGCGGCTCCGGATCCTCGGCCAGCGCGGCGAGCGCCGCCACCACCGGCGACCGAACGTCCCCACCATCGCCGACGTCCCTGCGAATGTCCCCGCCGAAGTCCTCGTCCGTCTCCTGCCCAGTGACCGCATCCGCATCCGTGGTCATCGTGCCGAGGGCTTTGGCGGCGGTGACGCGGACCTCTCGGGAGGGGTCGGCGGCGGCGCGGGCCACCGCCACGGCGTCGTCCAAGGAGACCAGCCCGCGGACGGCGGCGATGCGGACGCCGGGGTCGGGGTCGGCGAGCGCGGTCGCGAACACCTCCGAGCCGCCGAGCCGCAGGGCGCGCAGCGCCTCCAGGACGGCGGCGCGCGCCACAGGGTCGCCGGCCGTGGCGGCGCCGTGGAGCAGGCGTCCGAACTCGGAGGACGGAGGGAGGATCTCCAGAAGCTCCCTGAGCCCCGTGGCGGCGGCCCGGCGCACGGTGCCGTGGGCGTCGCCGAGCGCCTGGACCAGCGCCTCGCCGACGCCGTCCGGCGTGGTCTCGGTGAGCGTGACCACCGCGGCGCGCCGCACCTTGGGGTCGGGGTCGGACAGGTACGGGGCCAGGCGGGACAGCGGCGGCTGCTCCTCGGCCAGCCGCACGAGTTCGAGGATGCGCGGGGAGCGCCCGATGGTCTCGACGGCCGGCCGCCGCGCCGCCGCGGTCCGCCCGCGCGGGTTCCCCGGCCCGCCGGCGTCGTGCGCGGGCCCGGCGCCGTCCGGCGCGGCCGGCGTCCCGGCGGGGGAGGGGTCGTGGGGGCCGAGCTCGACCGGTGCGGTGGCGCGGGGCGTGAAGCCTTCCACGGGCACCAGGTACGGCTCCACGGGCCGCTTGACGAAGGACATGCGGCCGGAGGCGTCCTTGCGCAGGTTCAGGTGGTAGAGCCAGCGCTCGTCGTCGCGCCCGGGCACGTCGGCGCGGTCGTGGTAGAGGCCCCAGCGGCTCTCGTCGCGCACCAGCGAGGCGCGCGCCGCCATCTCGGCGCAGTCGCGGATGAAGTCCACCTCCACGCAGCGCATCAGCTCGTGCGGGGTCCGCGCGCCCATCGCCGCGATCTCGCCGCGCATGCGCTCGAACGTCTCCAGTGCGATCCGCAGCTTGGCGCCGGACTTCGGCGGGGCCACGTAGTCGTTGACGAACCGGCGCAGCTTGTACTCCACCTGCGGCTGCGGCGGCCCGCCGGGGTTGCGCAGCGGCCGGTAGACCAGCGCGTGGGCGTCGGCGATCTGGTCCTCGGGCAGCGACCCCGGCGGGACGAAGGCCTGGCTGGCGTGGGCTCCGGCCAGGTCGCCGAAGACGAACGCCCCGATCATGTAGTTGTGCGGCACGCAGGCCAGGTCCCCGGCCGCGTACAGGCCGGGCACGGTGGTGGCGCCGTTCTCGTCCACCCACACGCCGGACGCCGAGTGCCCGCCGCACAGCCCGATCTCGGAGATGTGCATCTCGACGTCGTGGGTGCGGTAGTCGTGCCCGCGCCCGGCGTGGAAGGTGCCCCGCGTCGGGCGCTCGGTGGTGTGCAGGATGTCCTCCAGCGCCGTGATCGTCTCGCCGGGCAGGTGGCTGAGCTTGAGGTAGATGGGCCCGCGCGCGGACCCGATCTCCTTGGCGACCTCGGCCATCATCTGGCCCGACCAGTAGTCGCAGTCGACGAACCGCTCGCCCTGGTTGTTCACCTGGTAGCCGCCGAACGGGTTGGCCACGTAGGCGCACGCGGGCCCGTTGTAGTCCTTGATCAGCGGGTTGATCTGGAAGCACTCGATGCCGCTGAGCTCGGCTCCGGCGTGGTAGGCCATGGCGTGGCCGTCCCCGGCGTTGGTGGGGTTCTCGTAGGTGCCGTACAGGTAGCCGCTGGCGGGCAGGCCGAGGCGTCCGCCGGCCCCGGTGGCGAGGATGACCGCGCCCGCCGACACCGTGACGAACCGCCCGGAACGGGTGTCGAACCCGGCGACCCCCACCGCGCGGCCGTCCCGGACGAGCACGCGGACCGGCATGACGCGGTTCTCGACGCGGACGCGCTCGCGGATCTCGCGGCGCCGCAGCACGCGGTAGAGCACCTTCTTGACGTCCTTGCCCTCCGGCATGGGCAGCACGTAGCTGCCGGACCGGTGCACGCGGCGCACGTTGTACTCGCCGTGCTCGTCCTTCTCGAACTTGACGCCGTAGCGCTCCAGCCGCCGCACCATCTCGTACCCGCGGGTGGCCGTCTGGTGGACGGTGCGCTGGTTGACCACGCCGTCGTTGGCCCGGGTGATCTCGGCGACGTAGTCCTCGGGGGTGGCCCTGCCGGGGATGACGGCGTTGTTGACGCCGTCCATGCCCATGGCGAGCGCGCCGCTGTGCCGGACGTGCGCCTTCTCCAGCAGGATCACGTCGGCGCCGCGCTCGGCGGCGGTGATGGCGGCCATCGTCCCCGCGGTGCCGCCGCCCACGACCAGGACCTCGCAGGAGAGGCGCAGCCGGTCGTCCAGGGACGGGATCTCCATCATGAAAGCTCCTGCAGTTCGGCGAGGATTCTGCCCCGCAGCGCGGCGCCGGCCCCGGGGGCGCGGTCGTTGTCGTGGACGGCGTGCACCCCGCCCCGGCCGAGCACGGCGACGCGGTCGGCGAGTAGCAGCGCCTCCTCCACGTCGTGGGTGACGAAGACGACGGTGGCGGGCGCGTCCTCCAGCACCTGGGCGAGCAGGCGCTGCATCACGCCGCGCGTCTGGGCGTCCAGGGCGCCGAACGGCTCGTCCATGAGGACGGCGCGGGGAGCGCCCGCCAGGGAGCGGGCGAGCTGGACACGCTGGCGCATCCCGCCGGACAGCTCGCGGGGGAGGCGGTCCTCCCAGCCCGCGAGCCCCACGCGCTCGATCCAGTCCTGGGCGGCGGCGCGCCGCGCGGTCCTCGGCACGCCGCGGATGTCCAGCGGCAGCTCGACGTTGCCGCGCACGGTGCGCCAGGGCAGCAGGGCGTCCTCCTGGAAGACCATGGCGCGGTCGGGTCCCGGGCCGGTGACGGGCACACCGTCGGCGGTCACCGTGCCGCTGTCCGGCGCGAGCAGCCCGGCCACGGCGCGCAGGATCGTGGACTTGCCGGAACCGGACGGCCCCACGACCACCAGCACCTCGCCGGGCCGTGCCTCCAGGTCCACCTCGCCCAGCACCCGCCGCCCGCCGTACCCCAGCGACACGCCGGTGAGGCGCACGCCCATGCCGGTCCTGGCCGGCGCCGCCCGCCTGGCGGCGGTGCCGGAGGTCACGAGGAACCCTCGGCGCGCGGCAGCCACCGGGTGAGCCGCCGCCCGAGCAGCTCGACGCCGGCCGAGGTCAGCCAGCCGAGCAGGCCGATGGTCGCCATGCCGACGATCACCCCCGGGTAGTCGACGACCGTGTACGCCTGCCAGGTCCGGTAGCCGACGCCGAACTCGCCGGAGATCATCTCCGCGGAGATCACGCAGATCCAGGCCACGCCCATGCCGACCGACAGCCCGCCGAAGACGCCGGGCAGCACGCCCGGCAGGATCACGTTCACCAGCACGCGCCGCCGCCCGCCGCCCATGGTGCGCACCGCGTCCTCCCACAGGGTGGGCAGCGCCCGCACGGCGTGGCGGGTGCTCACCATGACGGGGAAGAAGGCGGCGGCGAACGTGATGAACACGATGCCCTGCTCGTCGCGCGGGAAGACGAGGATCGCGATGGGGACCAGCGCGATCGCCGGGATCGGCCGCGCGACCTCCAGCAGCGGCAGCAGCACGTCGCCGGCACGCGGCGAGCGGGCCACGAGGACGCCCACCGCGACGCCGAGCACGGCCGCGAGCGTGAACCCGCTGAGGATGCGGATCACGCTCTGCGCCAGGTCGAGGTAGTAGCCGGACTCCGACAGCCGCCGCCCGAACGTGCCCGCGACCTCCGAGGGCGAGGGCAGCCGGTCGAAGCGCAACCAGAGCCGCACGTCCGCGGCGGTCAGGAACTGCCACAGCGCCGCGGCGGCTGCGAGGGACGCGACCCTGACGAGCCGGCTCCGCCGTCCCGCCCGGCGGGCCTTGGCGGGCGGCGCCTGCCGCGCCCGGGCGAGCGGGCCGGGCGCCGTGCCGACCGGCATCACGCCTCCTTCAGCGCGGTGCGGAAGTCCACGACCCGCGCCCCGTCGTGCCGGGACACGTACTCCCCGGCCCCGGCCGCGGTGGTGAAGGGCAGGAACCGGGCGGTGGCGTCCCTGGCGGGGTCGCGCACCCAGACCGCCTTGTCGGCGAACCAGCGGGTGCCCGTGGCCGCGTCGGGGACGTAGGCGGCGCGGTAGGTCCCGCCGAGGGCGCGGATCTGCCGCAGCAGGCAGGTGGGGGTCGCGGCGGGCCGGGTCGCCGTCCCCGAGACCCACAGCTCGCCCGCCGTGCCCGCGTCGTTCACCGGCACGCCACACGCCGAGTCGGCGCCGGTGATCCGCGCCGGGTTCGCGGTGGCGGCCACGTCGGCGCCGTACGAGGGGCCGTACGCGGCGCGCAGGAACGAGTCGTCGGCGAAGCGCGACACCTCGACGGGCTTGAAGTCGCCGCCGATGGACGCCAGGTAGGGCACGTCGTTCCGCAGCGCCTCGACCAGCCGGGGCTTGAGCGTGACGTCGAACGTCGCGATGCCGTTCGGGCCGTTGTAGAGGTAGACCACCTCGGCGGGCAGCCCGGTCGCCTTCGCCACGGTCTGCGCGGCCTCCAGCGGGTGCTCGTGCAGGTACCGGGTCGCGTCGATCTGCGCGCCGAGGAACGCCCGCACGACCTCGGGCCGCTCCCCGGCGTACGCCCTGCGCACGACGACGCCGTGGAAGGTCGGCACCCCGAGCGCGGACCCGTCGTACAGCAGGCGCGCCTGCCCCTTGAAGACCAGCAGCCCCGGCCAGGCCACGAACTGCGCGTACGCCGCGACGTCCCCCGCCTGCAGGGCCGAGGCCCCCACCGGCGGCTGCTGGTTCACGGTCTCGACGCCGTCGATCCCCGCCCGCCGCAGCGCCTGGACGAGCGTGCCGTGCCCCGCCGAGCCGACGCTCGCCGAGACCTTGCCGCCCTTCAGGTCGGCCAGCGTCGTGGCGCGCGAGCCGGGCGCGACGACGACCATGTTGAGGCCGCCGCGCAGGTTGTACCCGGTGACCGACACCAGCGCGGTGCGCGCGGGCTCGGCGGACTGCGTGCGCGAGGCGTTGATCAGCAGCGGGTAGTCGCCCATCGAGCCGATGTCGATCTTCCCGGCGACCATCTTGGCGGTGATCGGCGCGCCGGTGTCGTGGTCCTGCCACTCGACCCGGTACTTCGGGCCGAGCCGCCGCTCCAGGTAGCCGAGCGACCGCAGCAGCGTGCCCGCGGTCACGGTGTTGATGGTCTTCGACTGATAGCCGACGACCACGGTGATCTTGTCGCTGGAGGAGGCGTTCCCCGCGACCGAGCAGCCTGGCAGGAACGCGACCGCCGCCAGGGCGGCCGCGGCGGCGCGGATCCTCGCGCGCATCGTGTGCCCTCTCACCGCAGCAGATAGGGGATGTTGACGGTGACGGCGTCGACCGGGCACCGGTCGGCGCACGGCCCGCAGTACCAGCACTCGTCCACGTGCATGTACGCCTTTCCGCTCACCTCGTGGATGGCCAGGGAGTCCAGCGGGCAGACGTCCACGCAGAGCGTGCAGCCGTCGATGCACAGCGCCTCGTTGATCGTCACCGGCACGTCGAGCCGGGTGTTCGCCAGGGTCATCGATGCTCCTCGCAGGGGTTCTCCGGTCGCAGGGGGGTTCTCCGGTCACGCCTCGCCGGCGGACCGCGTCAGATGGCCGCGCATGGTGAGCCGGTCGCCGCGGAAGCGGATGAACTCCAGGTCCACCGGCCGCCCGTCCGCCAGGTGCGCGAGCCG
Source organism: Sphaerisporangium siamense (assembly GCF_014205275.1). Classification (NCBI taxonomy): domain Bacteria; kingdom Bacillati; phylum Actinomycetota; class Actinomycetes; order Streptosporangiales; family Streptosporangiaceae; genus Sphaerisporangium; species Sphaerisporangium siamense. Next base: position 8,079,003 of record NZ_JACHND010000001.1, on the reverse strand, counting down.
CTCGACCATGAGCAGCGCGGCCCCCCTGGCCGCGTCCAGCACGGCGGCGGTGTGGGCGTCGGCGTTGACGGCCTCGACCGTGAGCTCGGCCATGCCCAGGGGCTGTCCGGCGATCCGCTCCAGCAGCACGAAGATGTCGTTGTGCGCCAGGTCGGCCTCGAACAGCGGCTCGCCGACCTCGCGCACCAGGTAGGTCAGGTCGAGGGACAGGGGCACCCCGTTCAGCCGCCGCACGCGCTCGACGTAGACGACCGGTTCGCCTCCGGGGATCTCCAGGCGGGCGCTGACCGCCGCGGGCGGGCGGATCAGCCCCATCGTCCGCACCTCGTTGGTCACCTCGCCGTGCTCGCGCAGGGTCTCGGCCAGGCCGAGCAGCCGGTGCAGCCCGTGCGGGTACTTCTCGGCCGCCACGCGCGTGCCGACGCCGGGGCAGCGGTCGATCAGCCCTTCCTCGCGCAGCAGGTCCAGGGCCTCGCGGATGGTGTTGCGCGAGGTGCCGAACTCGCGGGCGAGGGCCGCTTCCAGCGGCAGGTGGCCGCCGTCGTAGTGGCGGTGGGTGATCTGGCGGCGGAGCAGGTCGGCGATCTGCCTGGCCCGGTCGGCGCGGCGTCGCGCGGCGTCGGTCAGCACGGGGACGTCCCGCGCCCGGCTCGCTTCCATGGCGTCTCCGTCCGTCTCGGCGTCTGCGCACCTAATCCTATCTAGCAGGTAGGAAAAGGTGGATAACGCGGAGATTGCGCCACTCGGGGCGCGGACGGGAGCGCTGCGACCTGCGGGTTCCGTGGCGGTCGCCGGAGAACCGCCACCCGGGAACGACGAAGGCGCCGCCGCCCTGGGGGGAGGGGCGGCGGCGCCTTGGCTGGTGCGCGCTAGCTCGTGACGAGGGTCAGGCCGTAGACCGAGAGGATCTCGTTGACCGGCTGGAAGAAGGTCGTGCCGCCGGAGGAGCAGTTGCCCGATCCGCCGGAGGTCACGCCCTGCGCCTGGCTGCCGGAGATGAACGAGCCGCCGGAGTCGCCGGGCTCGGCGCACACGTTGGTGCGGGTGACCTCGCGCACGGTGCCCTGCGAGTAGGTCACGCTGGTGTTGCGCTGCTGGACGGTGCCGCACCGCCAGCCGGTGGTCGAGCCGGACCGGCAGATCGAGGCGCCCTCGACGGCCACCGTGGAGCCGCGGACGGCGACGTTGGCGCCGCCGCTGCCCTTGACGACGCCGGCCGGGGTCCAGTTGCTGTTCACCGACACCCAGGAGTAGTCGTTGCCGGGGAACGAGGAGCCCTGGAAGGAGCCCTGCGCGACCCTGTTGTACCCGGAGGTCGTCTGGCCCGCCCTGCCGCAGTGACCGGCGGAGACGAAGCCCGGCGTGGTGCCGCGCCGCACCGAGAAGCCGATCGAGCAGCGGCTGCCGCTGCCGATGTAGTAGGCGTCGCCGCCGCGCAGGTCGTAGTACGTCCGCGGGGCCTCGCCCGACCGCTCGACGCGGACGGCGGCCTTGTCGGCGCCGCTGGCCGCGATGAACGCCTCGGCCTCGGCGGGCTGGGACGACTGGACGACGACGCTGTTGGTGCGCGCGTCGACGAACCAGACGGGGGTGGACTTCGGCGCCTTGGCGGCGGCGTTGTCCAGGGCGTCCTTGACGGCGTTGAGCTGGGCGAGGCTGCGCTCGACGACCACGGCCTGGACGCCGGTGCCGGACACCTTGGACGCCGCGGCGGCGTCGGTGGTGGCGACGGTGAGCGTGGCGGAGGTGGGCCCGCTGAGCCAGGAGCCGGCGAAGCCGCCGCCGAGGCTCTCCCGGACCTTGGCCTCGGTGCCGGTGAGGCGCGCCTCGTTGAGCAGGCGGGACTCGGCCTGCTCCTTGGTGATGCCGAGGTCGCGGCTCATCGCGTCCACCATGGTCGGCGCGGGCTGCGACGGGGCCGAGCCGGCCGCCAGCGGGTCGCGGTCGGCGAGCGCCGGGGTGGCCAGGATGGTGAGAGTGCTGATCGCCAAGGCGCATCCGGCGGTGACGGTGCGTCTACGAAGCATGGGCTCTCCTCATGTTCGGGGGGTGCCGTCACCGTAACCGGCGGCGCGCAGGACGCGGAGCTATCGTTTCGCCCATATCATCGAGTTATGACCAGCCTAATTACTATCTGTCGGACATATCGGTCGGAGGCATATATATCTCCCTGACGCCAGGGGCTTCGGGTTTACGCGACCGGAACCCGCCGGGGTCGCAGAATTTTGATCCGCGAATGTGAAATGGATGGGCCTATGTCGCGAATATGGGCGTTGCCTGGGCGATGAAGGGGCGGGCAGAATGTGTCACCGTGTTTCGCCACTTCATGGCGAAATGGACATCCTCTCGCATTCCCTCTCCTCCGATTTGGAGTTGAAATGTCAGGATTCACGCCCCGCTGGCGCCAGGTCGTGGCCGTGCTGGTCACGGCCCTCTCCGGCGCCTCCGTCGCGGTTCTGCCGCCCATATCGGCCTCGGCCGCGGCGTCCTCCCCGGAGCCCCGGCCCGCCGTGCCCGTCTCGGTGCTCAAGCCCGGCGCCAAGGCCGCCGAGCTCGTTTACTACGGCACCAGAATCACCAACACCCGCCCCGCCCGTCCGAAGACCGGCGACTCGTGGGTCGGCTATTTCACGCTCCACGACGTGCGGAAGAATCGCGTCGGCGACGGAAGCACCCGTTGTTCCGCCGCCGCCGTGACCCAGCATGGTGTCATCGCGCAGTGCAGCCGCGTATTGCGCACCCGCGGCGGCCAGGTCGTCCTGCTCGGCATGGACGACCGCTCCGGCGGGCCGCCGTGGAACACCACCGCCGCGATCGTCGGCGGCACCGGCCGGTTCGCCGGCGTGGTCGGCTCGGCCCAGGTCGCGATCGCCGACCGGCACCTCGTCTTCAAGCTCCAGACCGTGGGCTGAGCGCCGGAAGGGCGCGGCGCCGCCGTCCAGGGCCGGACGGCGGCGCCGCTCACTGTCGTGCGTTGCTCTTCCCGGCCTGGGCCGGGCCGAGCCTTACGGCTTGGTCAGGCCCAGGGTGTAGGCGCCGGAGCCGCTGTAGGCGTGGACGCGCACCCGGTAGGTGCCCGCCGTGCCGGTGTAGCTGACGGTCTCGTCGGGGTTGGGCGTGGTGCCGCTCGCGACGTCGGTCCAGGTGGAGCCGTTGAGCTTCTGCAGGTAGATGTCGTAGTCCGTGCCGGAGGGGCCGTCGAGGCAGAGACGGTGCACGCCGGCGTTGGCGGTGTAGGAGCCGCCGCTCGGCTGGTACTGGCTCTGGTTGCTCGTCAGCGTGCCGGACAGCTTCTGCTGGTAGCCGGTGCAGCCCGTCGGGTCGGGTCCGCCGCCGGTGGTCTTCAGCGTCAGGCCATAGGTCGAGAGGATCTCGTTGACCGGCTGGAAGTAGGTCGTGCCGCCGGAGGAGCAGTTGCCCGATCCGCCGGAGGTCACGCCCTGCGCCTGGCTGCCGGAGATGAACGAGCCGCCGGAGTCGCCGGGCTCGGCGCAGACGCTGGTGCGGGTCACCTCGTAGATGGTGCCCTGCGAGTAGGTCACGCTGCTGTTGCGCTGCTGGACGGTGCCGCAGTGCCAGCCGGTGGTCGAGCCGGACCGGCAGACCGAGGCGCCTTCCACGGCGACGGTGGAGCCGGCGACCTGGATGTTGGCGCCGTTCTGGATGACCCACGGCTGCGGGGTCCAGTTGCTGTTCGTCGCGACCCAGGCGTAGTCGTTGCCCGGGAACGAGGAGCCCTGGAAGCTGCCCTGCGCGACCCGGTTGAAGCCGGTGGTGGAGGCGCCGGTGGAGCCGCAGTGGCCGGCGGTGGCGAAGCCGCCCTGGGTGCCCCGGGTGACCGGGAAGCCGATGGAGCAGCGGCTGCCGCTGCCGATGTAGTACGCCTCGCCGCCGCGCAGGTCGTAGTACGTCCGCGGCGCCTCGTCGGAGACCTCGACGCGGACGGCGCTCCTGTCGGCGCCGCTGGCCGCGATGAACCCCTCGGCGTCCGCGACCTGGGGGGTCCTGACGACGACGGCGTTGGTGCGCACGTCGACGTACCAGACCGGGGTGGACTTCGTGGAGGTCTTCCTGCTGGCCTGGTCGAGGGCGTCCTTGGCGGCGTTCAGGGACGCCAGGCTGTGCCGGACGACCTTGGCCTGGACGCCCGCGCCCGACACCGACGACGTCGAGGCCGAATCGCTGGTGGCGACCGTCAGCGTGGAGGAGGTCGGGCCGCTGAGCCAGGAGCCGGCGTAACGGCTGCCGAGCTGCTTGCGGATCCGGGCCTCGACGTTCGTCAGGCGTGACTCGTTGATCAGGCGGGATTCGGCCTGCTCGGCGGTGAGACCCAGGTCACGCTGAAGGGCCTGGATCATACCCGCCGGGGGCTTGGCTGTGGAGTTTGCGGACTGGCCCGAAAATTCGGGTTCTGCACTGGCCGGAGAAGCGAGAAATGCCAGCACGCCAGCGGTGACGGCGCACGCTGCCGTGATCGCGCGGCTACGGAGCATGAGTACTCCCTGGTGTTTGGGGGATGCGCCGCCACCGTAGCCCGCGAACCCGTTGCGAGCGGAACTATCGTTTCGGTCCTATCGCCGCATTATGGAACCGTCCCAAAATGGGGATTTCGTACCAACCATTCGGCGTACGGCGCGCTGCGCCTGATGGCGTCGTCGTGGGCGTCCCGCGCGTGGTGCGCGATGGCCCGCGCGGCCCGGGCGGCGAGCGAGTCGGAGTGCCAGCCGAGAAGATGCCTCCAGCGCAGCGGCGCCCCCACGAGCGGGATCATGACCAGGCCCGCCGTCAGCTCGAACGTCGCCTGGCAGAGCACCGCGGCCTTGCCCACCTTCGCCAGGTGGAGGCAGGTAGCCACGTCCGTCTCGTACACCGTCTTGGGGACGAAGCCGGCCCGCGCGCAGGCGCCCGCGAAGCAGTCGGCGAAGCAGCCGTCCCCGGGGGCCACGGCCCATCCCTCGTCGGCGAGGCTCGCCAGCTCCAGCTCCTTCTCTCCGGCGAGGGGGTGCCGCTCGCTGAGCAGGGCGAAGACGGGGTCGGTTCCCACCACGCTCCAGATCATGGCCTCGGCCGAGGGAGGCGGGGTGTCGCCGCAGGTGCCGATGAGCGCGAAGTCCAGCCGCCCGGCGCTGACGAGCGAGGTCAGCTCCCGCGCCGACCAGGACGTGCTCGTGCTGACGGGGGTGTTGGGATGCGCGGCGGTGAGGCGTTCCACCAGGCCGCCGAGGATCGGGCCATGGGTGGCGCCTATCCGGAAGCCGGGGATTCCCTCGTAGCTGTTGGCGAACCGCACCGCCTCTTCCTGAAGTTCCCGTACGGCGGGCAGCAGGACGCGTGCCCGGGTGAGGACCAGTTGACCGAGGGGGGTGGGGCGCGCGCCGTTCCGGTCGCGCTCGAAGAGAGCGCCGCCGAGTGTGCGTTCGATGCGTTTCAGCTGCGCGGTTAGTGACGGCTGGGCCAGACCTAACTGGGTGGCCGCCTTGGTGACGCTCCCGGCCTCAGCGACCGCGCGCACGATCTTGAGGTGTCGGAGCTCCAGATCCATACCGGAAACGTACGACCACCGCGATATGGTCGCAATACCGCCTTGTCATGAAAATTTACAGTTATGTGTCGGGTAACGCCGAAGTCATTCTCCACAGCAGCCCCTTCCGTGCGCATCCATCCCAGGTGAACGGACTGTTCCGGCCACATCGCCCAAGCGCTCCCGCGGCCGGGACCGGAACGAAGTCCCGCCGCAGATCCTCCCGTCCTGTCAGGTCCGGGGCGGGGGAGCAGCGACCGGTTCGCCGCGGCCGATCCGGGGGAGGTCCCCGGCATCGACGCCGGACCAGGGAGGCCCGATGGGATCGCTCGGCTTCTGGAGGCTCGCGGAGGCGGACCCGGGGTGGATCGCGGCGGTCGACCCCGACGGCACGGAGCACACCGCCGGCGACCTGCTCACCCGCGCCGACCGGCTCGTCCACGCGCTGCGCGCCCTCGGGCTGAGGACGGGGGACGGCTTCTGCGGGCTCGTGCCGAACGGCGCCGACGGCCTCACGCTCTACCTCGCGGCCCTGCGGGCGGGCTGGTACTACACGCCGGTCAACTGGCACCTCACCGGACCCGAGATCGCCCACATCGTCGCCGACAGCGAGGCCAAGGCCCTCTTCGTCCACGAGCGGTACGCCGCCGAGGGCGCGCGCGGTGGCGAGCCCATCGCCCCGGACCGGCGGTTCTCGTTCGGCGCCGCCCCGGAATTCCGCCCGGTCGCGGAGCTGACCGGCCGGCATCCCGGCACCCCGCCGTCCGGGCGCACCGCCGGGGCCACCATGCACTACACCTCCGGCACGACGGGCAGGCCCAAGGGCGTCAGGCGGCCCCTGAGCGGCCTCGACCCCGACGACGCGGCGGAGATGACGACGGCGCTGCTCACGATGTTCGGCGTCACCCCCGGAAGGCCGAACGTCCACCTGGTCACCTCGCCCGCCTACCACACCGCGGTCACGCTGTTCAGCGGCACGGCCCTGCACATGGGCCACACCCTCGTCTACATGGACAAATGGAACGCCGAGGAGATGCTGCGGCTCTGCGCGGCGTACCGGGTGACCAGCTCCCACATGGTGCCCACGCACTTCAAGCACCTGCTGTCGCTGCCCGAGAAGGTCAGGCACGCCCACGACCTGTCCTCGGTGCGGTGGATCATCCACGCGGCGGCGCCCTGCCCCGTCCCGGTCAAGCGGGCCATGCTCGACTGGTGGGGCGACCGCGTGTACGAGTACTACGCGGCGACCGAGGGCGGCGGCGCGATCGCCACGCCCGAGGACTGGAGGAAGCACCCCGGCACGGTCGGCAAGGCGTGGCCGTCCGGCGCGCTGCTGGTCGTGGACGACGAGGGCCGCCCGGTCCCCCCGGGCGCCCACGGCACCGTCTACATGAAGCTCGGCCGGGGCGGCTTCGCCTACAAGGGCGACCCCGTCAAGACCCGCGAGAACCGGCTGGCCAGGGAGGACGGCGAGTACTTCACGGTCGGCGACGTCGGCCACCTGGACGAGGACGGCTTCCTGTTCCTCCACGACCGCAAGGCCGACGTGATCATCTCGGGCGGGGCCAACATCTACCCCGCCGAGATCGAGAACGAGCTGATGGTCCACCCCAAGGTGGCCGACGTCGCCGTCTTCGGCGTCCCGGACGAGGAGTGGGGCGAGCGGGTCAAAGCCGTCGTCGAACCCCTGCCCGGCGCCGAGCCCGGCCCGGAACTCGCCGCCGAGCTCCTGCGGTCCCTTGAGGGCCGCGTCGCCAGGATGAAGTGGCCGCGCTCCGTCGACTTCATCGACGAGATGCCGCGCGACCCGAGCGGCAAGCTGCTCAAGCGCAAGCTGCGCGACCCGTACTGGGCGGGCCGTGACCGTGCCATCTGACCCGGCGCCGGCCCGCCCGGCACGGAGATCGGCCATTGCCGGGGCGGATGGGCCTTCCCCCTGATATGAAGCGAAGTGGCCGGCGAACCCGGGGCTCGCGGGAGGAGAGCGAGGCACGGAGGCGGCGAGGCCCGGACCCGCGCCATCCCCAGGACACGAGGAGCCCCCCGATGGAGTTCAACCACGCCGACCTCTTCGAAGGACTGGCCGACGCGATCGGCGACCGGGTCGCCGTGGTCTGCGGCGAGCGCCGCCTCACCTTCGCCGAACTCGACGCGCACGCCAACCGCCTCGCCCACTACCTGGCCGGGCGCGGCGTGCGCCCCGGCGCGCACGTCGGCGTCCAGCTCTACAACGGCGTCGAGCACATCGCGGCACTGCTCGCCGTCCTGAAGATCAGGGCGGTCCCCGTCAACGTCAACTACCGGTACGTCGAACGCGAGCTGGTCTACCTCTACACCGACTCCGACATCGTCGCCCTGCTGTACGACGTGGAGTTCGACGACCGCGTCGCCGCGGCCGCGCCCCGCTGCCCGAAGCTCGCCACGCTCATCGCCGTCGGAGGGCCCACGCGCGTCGCCGGGGCCGTCCCGTACGAGCGGGCGCTGGCCGGGCGGCCGGAGGGGCGCGACGGCTTCCCCCGCCGGTCCGGCGACGACCTCTACATCATCTACACCGGCGGCACCACCGGCATGCCCAAGGGCGTCATGTGGCGGACCAGGGACCTGTTCGCGGCGTTCGGCGGCGGCAACCCGTTCGGCCCGCCGCTCACCGAGCCGCGCCAGGTCATCGAGTCGGCGAGCGGCCCACGCCGGGTCGTCATGATGCCGGCGGCCCCGCTGGCGCACGGCGCCGCGCAGATGGCCACCTTCATCAGCTGGTGGATGGGAGGGACCGTCGTCTACACGCGCAGATTCGACGCCGTGGAGGTGCTACGCGCGATCGAGCGCGAGAAGGTGTTCGGCGTCACCATCACCGGCGACGCCATGGCCCGGCCCCTCGCCGACGCGATCGCCGACGGCGCGTACGACCTGTCGTCGCTGATGGCGATCAGCTCGACGGGCGCGATCCTCAGCGGCGCGGTGCGGGAACGGCTCGGCGAGCTGCTGCCGCACGTCCTGATCCGGGACGGCTTCGGCTCCACCGAGTCCGGCTTCACCGCCGCCGCCGTCCCCGGGTCGTCCCCGGAGTCCGGCCTGCGGTACCGGCCCCTCGGGACCGCGACGCTGGCCGTGCTCGACGACGCGCTGCGGCCGGTACGGCCCGGCTCGGGGGAGATCGGGACGCTCGCCACGGCGGGGAACATCGCCGTCGGCTACTACAACGACCCCGAGAAGACGGCGCGCGCCTTCGTCACCGACGCGGCGGGCACGCGGTGGCTGCTCACCGGCGACCTCGCCACGGTCGAGGAGGACGGCGCCGTCCTGGTGTTCGGGCGCGGGTCCCAGTGCATCAACAGCGGCGGCGCGAAGGTCTTCGCCGAGGAGGTGGAGGCCGTGCTCAAGGGCCACCCCGAGGTGTTCGACGCCGTCGTCACCGGGGTCCCCGACGAGCGCTGGGGCAGCAGGGTGGCCGCCGTGGTCGAGCCGCGCCGGGGCGCCGCGCCGACCGCCGGCGAGCTGGACGCCTACTGCCGGGGCCGCCTGTCGGGATACAAGGTGCCGCGCAGCTACGCCTTCGTGGAGAACGTGGTGCGCTCCCCGTCCGGCAAGGCCGACTACCGCTGGGCCGGCGCCGTCGCCACATCCGCGTGACCGGCGCCGTCCTTGGCGTGAACCCGCCCCCGGCGCCGCCTCACGCCTTGCGGGGGCCGTCTCCCGCGAAAGCGGCCACCGCGCCGAGGCCGAGGTAGACGACCCCGCTGGCCACGTCGAGCCGCCGCGTGGCGGTCGCCGAGCGGCGCAGGCGGCCCGCGAGCGCGGCCGACAGCAGCGCGTACGTGCCGTCGCTGGCCATGCCGAGGACGATCCAGATCGCACCGAGCAGCGCGATCTGCGCCGCGACCGGGCCGCGCGCGGGGTCGGTGAACTGCGGCAGGAAGGCGAGGAAGAAGATCGCGGTCTTGGGGTTGAGCACGTTGACGACGAACCCCTCCGCGAACAGCCGCGGCCGGGACGCCGAGCGCGTCACCCGCTCGGCCTCGCCGCCGGGCCGGGAGAGCAGCTTGCGCAGCCCGAGCCACACCAGGTAGGCCGCGCCCAGGTACTTCACCAGCGTGAACGCCGTGGCCGACGCGGCCAGCAGCGCGCTCAGCCCGAGCGCGGCGGCCACCACGTGGACGGCCGAGCCGGTGTGGACGCCCGCCACCGAGACGAGCCCGGCCGAGCGGCCCTGCGCCACGCTGCGGGTGACGATGTAGACGACGGCGGGACCGGGCACGAGCAGCAGCGCGAGCGCCGCGGCGGCGAACACCGCGAGCGTGGTGACGGATGGCATGCCGCAGATGTTAGGAACCCGCCCGCCCCGCCGTCCACGCGATTTCCCGCGGCCGGTCCCCTTGGGCGCCGGCCTCGCCGGCTCCGCGCGTCAGCCCAGGACGCGCCGCAGCTCGGCCGGCCCGGCGTTGCCGCCCGTGCAGACCAGGCCCACCTTGAGGCCCGCGAACGCGTCCTCGCGGGCGATGAGCGCCGCCAGCGGCGCGGCGCCGGCCATCTCGGCCAGCGTGTGCGCCTCGCTGAGCAGCAGCCACTGGGCGGCCCTGATGTCGTCGTCGGAGACCAGTACGAAGTCGTCCAGCCCGCGCATGATCCCCTGAGGCAGGGCGAAGGCCGAGCCCGTGGCGAGCCCGTCGGCGGCCGTCCGCACCGGACGCCGCACCAGCCGCCCCTCGCGCCAGGAATCGTGCGCGGCGGGGGCGCCCGCGGACTGCACCGCGACGACCCGGCAGCGCGGCGCGACGGCCGAGGCCACCAGGCACGCCGCCGAGGCCCCCGTGCCCGCCCCCACGGGCACGACGATCACGTCCAGGTCGGGCCGCCGAGTCAGCATCTCCAGGTACAGCGAGCCGACCCCGGCGATCAGGTCCGGGTCGTCGGCGACGCCGACCAGATGCAGGCCGCGCTCTTCGGCCAGCGCGGCCGCGTGCTCGCCCGCCTCGACCATGGTGGCGCCCTTGATCTCGACGGTGGCCCCCAGGGCGCGCACGGCCGCGACCTTGGCCTCGTTCGGGTTCTCCGGCATCACGATCGTGCACGGCACGCCGAACAGGCGCGCGGCGTAGGCGATGGACTGGGCGTGGTTGCCGGTCGAGTAGGCGAGCACCCCGCGCTCGCGCCGGGACCGCGGCAACCGGGCGAGCAGGTTGACGCCGCCGCGCACCTTGAAGGCCCCGGTGGGCTGGACGTTCTCGTGCTTGACGTGGATTTCGGCGCCGAGCCGCTCGTTGAGCACGGGATAGGACCACATCGGGGTCTGCGGCAGGTGGGCGGCGACCAGGCGGGCCGCGTCGAGGACGGCGGTGATGGACGGAGGCGTGGGAGTCACGTCCCCACGGTCGGCCATCGCCCACCCATAAGTCCAATGCCAATTCCCGGGCGAACCCATCGATACCATTGATGAATGCTCGACATGCTGCGGCTGCGCGTCCTCGACGCCGTGGCCAGGACCGGCTCGGTGACGGCGGCGGCCAGGGAGCTGAACTACTCGCAGCCGTCGGTCAGCCACCACCTCGCCCGGCTGGAGGCCGAGACGGGCGCCGTCCTGATCCGGCGCGCCGGCCGGGGCGTCCGGCTCACCGAGGCGGGCAGGCTCCTCGCCGACCGCGCCGCCGAGATCATCGGGCGGCTCGACTCGGCCTCGGCCGAGCTGGCGGCGCACGTCGGCATGCGGGCGGGCCGGGTCAGGCTCGCGGCGTTCCCCTCCGCGCTCGGCACGTTCGTCCCCGCCGCCGCCGTACGGCTCGCGCGTGCCCACCCCGGCCTGGACCTGCGGCTGGCCGAGGCCGAGCCGCCCGAGGCGCTCGCCATGCTGCGCGCGGGCCGGGCCGACGTGGCGGTGACGTTCGGCTACGGCCGTCCGGAGCCCGCCGAGGACGGCGGCGTCCGCCTCACGCCCCTCTTCGAGGACCCGACCCTCCTCGTGACGGCGGGCGCGGCGGATCCCGCGGCGCGGGAGGCGGAGAACCACGGGAACGACGCGCCCGCCGCGTACGCAGGGGCCAAGTGGATCGCCGGGTGCGACCGCTGCCGCGGCCACCTGCTCGACCTGTGCGCCGCGGCCGGCTTCGAGCCCGCCATCGCGTTCACGACCGACGACTACGTGGCCGTGCAGGCCATGGTCGCGGCCGGCCTCGGGGTCACGGTGCTGCCCGCCCTGGCCCTGTCCGCGCACCGGCACCCGGGCGTGCGGGTGAGCGCGCTGCCCAGGTCGTCCCGGCGGGTCTTCGCCGCGACCTACGGCGAGCCTCCCGACCCGCCCGCCACCACGGCCCTGCTGGAGGCGCTGCGCGAGGCCGCCGCGACCGTCTGAGGCGCGGGGTCAGAACTCCTCGGGGTCGTGGGCCTGGGCGAGCAGCTCGGGGCGCAGCACCTGGGAGGCGCCGATGATCTCGACGCCGAGCAGCAGGCCCTGGGCGTCCAGGTCCAGGATGACCTCGCCCCGCAGGGCGCCGGCCTCGACGGGGATCTGCGTCCCCGCCTCGCCCTGGCCGATGTGGTCGACCAGGTAGACGTACGCGACGTCGTTCTCCTGGTCGTATTCGATCCGCACGGGTGAAGTCCCCTCCCTATCGGCGGTACGTCGTTATGATCTTGCCGGTCTTCTTGTTCCTGACGACGGCGACATTACGGCCGAGGTGCACGACGGTGTCGGCGGTTTTGCCGGGGACCTGCCGTCCGGTCGCGATGGCCTGCTGCACCATGTCGTCGCTGATGCCTCGCTGGCTCTGGCGCTTGCGCGCGTGCCCGGAGGTGCCGCCACCGCCGCCCTTCTTGCCGCGCCCCATCGTCATCATGAGGTCGTCCAGCGGGTTGCCGCCACGCCCCGGCGCGCCGAGGCCCCGCGGCGTGACCACCCGGCCCCCGGCCCCGGCGAGGGCCGGACCGCCGCCCGGGCCGCGCGCGTTCCTCAGGATGTTGGCCAGCGGCTCGGTGACCCGGCGGGTGAGGCCGGGGGCGAGCACCCGGGCCCCGCCCTCGCCGGCCTCGCGCAGGATCCTCGCCATGGCGTAGCGCGTGGCCAGCACGGTCGCGGTGGCCGTCCCGAGCGCGAGGGGGCCGCCGGCGAGCATGGTGGAGGCGAGCCGCACGGCGGCGACCGCCGCCTGCGAGATGATCGCGATCTTGGTGCCGGTGACGACCGTCGCGGCGCCGTCCAGCAGCACGGGCGCGTAGCGGGTCGCGTGCGCGGCGAGGCCCAGGTGCCCGCCGCCGCCGGTCCTGTCCCAGTGGCCGGCCAGGGCCGTCGCGGACGCTCCCTGGTAGGTCCCCGACGTTCGGACGACGGTCCCGTCCGCGCCCTGCGCGGCCGTGCCGGAGAGGCGGCCGAGGTCGCGCCACGCCTGCGCCTCCGCGCGCAGCGCGCTCTCGCGGATGTTCGGCCAGGGCACCCCGGCCAGGTTCAGGACGGTCGCGGCCCACGGGGGCAGCGTCACGTCCATGTGGCACCCGTGCCGTCCGGCCCGGTCAGGCCGGTCAAGCCGCCGAGGCCGCCGGTCACGTCGTCCTCCACGTACCTGACCCGTCCCGTCGCGGCGCCCATGGCGTCGCCGGTCGTGCCGACCACGTCGCCCATGTGCGTGAACGCGGCGAGCGCGGTGTCCTTGCACTGGATGTAGGCGGCGACCAGCGGGCCCATCAGCCCGTCGTCCCCCCACGACGCCGCGCCGACCCCCTGCGCGGTCAGCGCGCGGACCGCCGACGCGTACTCCGCCCCGTGGACCCGCAGGCGCGTCGCGGACGCCTCCAGGGTCTCGTGCGTCATGTCAAAGCCCCGTTCCATGCCCCGCAGGCTAGCCATGATCGATGCGGTTCGCTGGGTATTACGGCGTTCGTCGGGACTGCCCGGTTCAGGGGGTGGGCGTCCGGATTCGCCGCCGGGACGATGATCGGCCGCTAGCATCCTGACGAGACGCCGACGCCCGAGGAGGGAGCCAGCCGTGTCATCACCGTCGTCACCCTCGTCGCCGACCCCGTGGACCGACGACCTCGACCACCTGGAGCTGATCGTCCGCGGCGCCGAGGACGCGCTGCGCGGTCTCATGGAGGCGCAGGCCGAGATCGCGCGGGTCACCGGGGAGGGCGAGGGCGCGGACGGCCTGATGTCGGTCGTCGCCGACGGCCGGGGACGGCTCACGTCCGTCCGGTTCGACCCGCGCGTCATGCGGCTGAGCCCCGACGAACTGGGCCGGGAGGCGCTGGCGGCGATCAGCCGGGCACAGGACGCCGCGGGCCGGCGCGCCCGGGCGATCGCCGAGCGGGCGGCCGAGCGCGCCGCGCCGCTGCCCGAGGCGCTCGACGAACGCTTCGTCCGGCAGCGGGTCGAGCGGATCGCCCACGAGACCGGATGACGTCCCACGCGGCCAAGGAGTGATCGTGTACGGCTTGAACCCCGATCCCGCGGCCTGGCGGGACGGCGAGATCGAACAGGACGCCGAGCGCGCGGCGCGCGTCCTCGCGTGGGCCGAGGACGCCGAGGAGGAGCTGGCCGCGATCGTCGGCGAGGGCGAGGCCGGGGACGGCCGCGTCCGGGTCACCACGACGGCGGACGGCCTGGTGCGCGAGGTGGTCTTCGCGCCGCGCGCCACGCGCGCGGACAGCCGCACCCTGGCGGAGGAACTGCTGCTCGCGGTCGGCCGCGCCCAGGACGACGCCGAGCGCAAGGCCCGCGACCTCGTCGCCGGGGCGCTGGGCGAGATCCTGCCCGCCGGGGCGCCGGGCCCGGAGGCGGTCGAGGAGGAGTGCCGCCGCCTGCTCCGCTCCTTCACCCGCCCCTGACGCGGCGGACGCCCGCAGAACGGCGCTCGTCCCCGCGCCGAGGGCGACGGGGACGAGCAGGCGGGCCAGAAGGCGGCGTGGCGGCCGGGAACTCAGAAGGCGGCGTAGTCCGCCAGGAACAGGGCCTCGGCGATCGCCGTGCGGCGCAGCTCGTCCAGGACCAGCCGCTCGTTCGGCGCGTGGATCGCGGCGGCCTCGTCCTCGGCGCCGAACAGCAGGATCTCGGCCGCGGGGAACTGCTTGGCCAGCGTGGACACCAGCGGGATCGAGCCGCCCGCGCCGATGTCGCGCGGCGCGCGCCCGTACGCCCGCTCCAGCGCGCGGTTCAGCGCCGTGCGCGCCCGCCCGCCGCCGTCGGCCAGGTAGCCCGAGCCGAGCACCTGGTCGGTGACCGACACCTGGACGCCCCACGGCGCGACGGTGCGCAGGTAGTCCAGCACGTCGGCGGCGGCCTTGCCCGGGTCGCCCGCCGGAGGGACGCGGACCGTCACGCGGGCCCGCGCCACCGCCTGGACGGCGTTGATCGCGCCGTTCACGCTCGGCACGTCCAGGCCGGTGACGGTGATGGCGTAGGACGACCACAGACGGTCGGCGAGGGAGCCGGAGCCGACCAGCGCGGCGCCGTCCAGCACCCCGGCCGCGTGGCGGAACGAGCCCTCATCGGGTCCCGCGCCGGGGAATATGCCGCGCGGCAGGCCGGGCACGCGGACGTCGCCCCTGTCGTCGTGCAGGGTCGCCAGCATGCGGATCAGCGCGGCCAGCGCGTCGGGGGCCGCGCCGCCGAAGGAGCCGCTGTGCAGGGACTCCTTCAGCGCGCGCACCTCGATCGTGAACGCCGCCAGGCCCCGCAGCGAGGTGGTGACCGCGGGGTCGCCCACGGTGGGGTTGCCGACGTCGGCCACGATGATGGCGTCGGCGCGCAGCAGGTCGGGGTTCCGCTCGACGAACTCCTCCAGGCGCTCGCCGGCGTACTCCTCCTGACCCTCGATGATGACCTTGATGCCCACCGGGAACCGGCCCTGGAAGGCGCGCAGCGCGAGGACGTGCGCCATGATGCCCGACTTGTCGTCGGCCGCGCCGCGCCCGTAGAGCCGCCCGTCGATCAGGGTGGGCTCGAACGGGGGCGTGCGCCACAGCGCCGGGTCCCCGGCGGGCTGCACGTCGTAGTGCGCGTACAGCAGGACGGTGGGCGTGCCCGGGGGAGCGGGGGCCTCGGCGTACACGGCCGGGAAGCTGCCCTCGACGGGGATCTGCCGCACGTGGGGGAGGCCGGTGCTCCGCAGCAGCTCTTCGGTGGCCGCGGCGGCGGCGAGCACGGGCTCCTCGGGGTGACCGGGGAAGGCGACCGAGGGGATGGAGACGAGCCGCATCAGCTCGTCGACGGCCCTCGGCATCTGTGCCGTGATGGATTTCTCGATGGCCTCCAGGTAGTGGAAGGCCTCGGAGGCCCCTGTGTTCCCGGTACCGGTTTCCTCAGGAGTCACGACTGCATGTCCCCCCGCATCGTCTTTGTCTGATCCGACACATTGCACCACAGACCGGGAGTGGCCTGCGCCGGTACGTGCCACTCCCCGAAAGATCGGGGTCTCCCCCCGGCGTGTCCGGTTTCCCCGCGCGGGGCGCGGGATACGGATTCCCTGGTCGCTTCAAACGGATTTCGTCGTTTTTACATACCGCTATCGCGGATTCCGAGGTTCTTGCATAGTGTCACTACGTAACCAGTTGTAATCACTCGTGTGAAGCATGCACACTGAGGAAGAGCCGAGATCACTGAGGAAGATAGCCATGACGCAGCCTGAGACCGACACGGCCGCCGTCCTGAAGGCAGCACAAGACCATCTGTGGTTGCACTTCACCCGTCACAGCACCCACGGCGGCGGCGAGGTGCCGACCATCGTGCGCGGCGACGGTGCCTACATCTACGACATCCACGGCAAGCGCTACCTCGACGGCCTGGCGGGGCTGTTCGTCGTCCAGGTGGGACACGGGCGGGCCGAGCTCGCCGAGGCGGCCGCCAAGCAGGCTCAGGAACTCGCCTTCTTCCCTCTATGGTCCTACGCCCACCCCAAGGCCGCCGAGCTGGCCGAGCGGCTCGCGCGCCTCACCCCCGGCGACCTCAACCGGGTGTTCTTCACCACCGGCGGCGGCGAGGCCGTCGAGACCGCGTGGAAGCTCGCCAAGCAGTACTTCAAGCTCACCGGCAAGCCGCTCAAGCACAAGGTGATCAGCCGGGCGATCGCCTACCACGGCACCCCGCAGGGCGCCCTGTCGATCACCGGCATCCCGGCGTTCAAGCAGTTCTTCGAGCCGCTCGTCCCCGGCTCGGTGCGCGTGCCGAACACCAACCACTACCGCGCCGACGAGATCACCGGCGTGCCGGGCATGACGCCCGAGCAGTTCGGCCGGTGGGCCGCCGACCAGGTCGGCAAGGCCATCGAGATGGAGGGCCCCGACACCGTCGCGGCCGTCTTCGTCGAGCCGGTGCAGAACGCCGGAGGCTGCATCCCGCCGCCGCCCGGCTACTTCCAGCGCCTGCGCGAGATCTGCGACGCCCACGACGTGCTGCTCGTCTCGGACGAGGTCATCTGCGCCTTCGGCCGGCTCGGCACGATGTTCGGCGGGCAGAAGTTCGACTACGTGCCCGACATCATCACCTGTGCCAAGGGCCTGACCAGCGGCTACTCGCCGATCGGCGCGATGATCGCCTCCGAGAGGCTGTTCGAGCCGTTCGAGTCGGGCACGGCCATGTTCGCCCACGGCTACACTTTCGGCGGTCACCCCGTCTCGGCGGCGGTCGCCCTGGCCAACCTCGACCTGTTCGAGCGCGAGGACATCCTCGGCCACGTGCGGCGGAACGAGCCCGTCTTCCGCGCCACGCTGGAGAAGCTGCGCGACCTGCCGATCGTCGGCGACGTCCGCGGCTCCGGCTACTTCTACGGAATCGAGCTGGTCAAGGACAAGGAGACCAGGCAGACCTTCAACGAGGCGGAGTCGGAGCGGCTGCTGCGGGGCTTCCTGTCCAAGGCGCTGTTCGACGCCGGCCTGTACTGCCGGGCCGACGACCGGGGCGACCCGGTCGTCCAGCTCGCGCCGCCGCTGATCAGCGGCCCGGAGCAGTTCGACGAGATCGAGTCGATCCTGCGCTCCGTCCTCACCGAGGCCTGGAAGCGTTTGTAGCGCCAGGCCTCAACGTCCCACGTCCGCGCCCGGCTCGCGCCGACGGTCATCCGAGCACCAGAAAGGAATCCGCGATGAAGATCGGCGTGCCCGCCGAGGTCAAGAACCACGAGTACCGCGTCGCCGCCACCCCGGCCGGCGTGCACGAGCTCGTCCGCCACGGCCACGACGTCTACGTCCAGCGTGGCGCGGGTCTCGGCTCGCAGATCACCGACGAGGAGTACCTGTTCGCCGGCGCCAAGATCCTCGACGGCGCCGACGCCGTGTGGGGCGAGGCCGACCTCATCCTCAAGGTCAAGGAGCCCATCGCCGAGGAGTACCACCGGATGCGCGAGGGCCAGGTGCTGTTCACCTACCTGCACCTCGCCGCGTCCCGGCCGTGCACCGACGCCCTGCTGGAGCGCAAGGTCACCGGCATCGCCTACGAGACGGTCCAGGTCGGCAACTCCCTGCCGCTGCTGGCCCCGATGTCCGAGGTGGCGGGCCGGCTGGCCCCGCAGGTCGGCGCCTACAACCTGATGCGCTTCAACGGGGGCCGCGGCGTGCTGCCCGGCGGGGTGCCCGGCGTGGCCCCGGCCAAGGTCGTCGTCATCGGCGGCGGCGTCTCCGGCCTGAACGCGGCGCAGGTCGCGGTCGGGATGGGCGCGGACGTGACGATCCTGGACGTCAACATCGACAGGCTCCGCCACATCGACGCCATCTACCAGGGCCGTCTGCGCACCATCGTCTCCACCGCCTACGCCCTGGAGCAGGCCGTCCTGGAGGCCGACCTGGTCATCGGCGCCGTGCTGATCCCGGGCGCCAAGGCCCCGACGCTCGTCTCCAACGAGCTGGTCTCGCGCATGAAGGCGGGCTCTGTGCTCGTCGACATCGCCATCGACCAGGGCGGCTGCTTCGAGGACTCCCGTCCCACCACGCACGCGGACCCGACCTACAAGGTGCACGGGTCGGTGTTCTACTGCGTGGCCAACATGCCCGGGTCGGTGGCCAACACCTCGACGAACGCGCTGACCAACGCCACCCTGCCCTACGCGGTCAAGCTGGCCGACCTCGGCTGGCGCGAGGCGCTGCGCGCGGACCCCGCCCTGGCGCTCGGCCTGAACACCCACGACGGCCGGCTGACCTACCAGCCGGTCGCCGACGCCCACGGCCTGCCGTTCACCGCGGCCTCCGGCGTCCTGGCCTAGCACGCGGGCTCCGGCCCACGACGCCCTGTGGTGGCCCGCCGGCTCCGGGCCTCCCACACCGCGCGTCCAGGCGGCCCGCCACCGCTCGCCGTGCGGATGGCACGGTGCGTGTCAGGCCGGGCCGAGACGCTCGCGCAGGCGCCGCGCGGTGGCGAGCACGTGCTCGGCCTCGGCCGGCGTCGGCCACGGCGCCGTGCCCGGGCACAGCACCGTCACGCGCACCGAGGCGAGGTGCTCCACCGCGCTCGCACGCAGGCCGCCGCGCTCGGCCAGCCAGGCGACGACGCCGGCCGGGTCGGCGGGCTCGCGCAGCCGCCGGGTGAGCAGGTCCCACGTGCCCAGGATCTCGGTCAGGTCGGCCAGGCGCGGCGCGGTCCCGCCGCGCCGGGAGGCCGCCGCGACCGCGAGCTCGGCGCGCGCGGCCGGTTCAGGCTCCACGGGCCCGTCCCAGACGGGCGGCCCACCGGCGGCCCGGCGGCCGGCGGCCGTCCCGCCCGCCTCCGGGCCCATCACCGACTCCAGCGTGGCCAGCTCCTCGGCGGCCTTGCGATGGCCCCGCACGGCCGCTTGGCGCAGCCAGTGCCGGCCGCCGCGCAGGTCGTCGTGCTCGACGATGAGCAGCAGCCCGAAGTTGTAGGCGGACTCGGGGTCGCCGCCCGCCGCCGCGCGGCCGAACCAGTGGCCGGCCGCGCGCGGATCCTCCAGCTCGACGCAGACGAACCCGGCCATGCGCTGGTCCTCGACCCGGCCGGAATGGGCGGCCCGCTCGAACCACGCCCGCGCCGCGCGCAGGTCGCGCCGCGCCAGCGCCAGCCTGCCGAGCTGGGAGGCCGCCCCCGGATGCTCGGCCCTGGCGGCCAGCCGGTACAGCGCCTCCGCGCCTTCCGGGTCGCGGACGGCGTGCAGCAGCCGCCCCAGGCAGTACGCGGCGTCGGTGTGCCCGGCGCGGGCGGCGTACTCCCACCAGGCGCGGGCCTGGGCCTCCTCCCCGGCGGCGTAGAAGAGGAACGCGAGATCGTGGGCGGAGGCGAGGTCGCCGGCCGAGGCCGCGTACTGGTGCCAGGCGCGGGCCGCCGCGTCGTCTTCGGCGTCCTCGCACAGCAGCGCGAGGCGGCGTGCCGCCGGCCGGGAGCCGCCCGCGGCCGCGGTCTCGAACCAGCGGCGCGCGCCGGGGACGTCGCCGCGCTGTTCCAGGAGCAGCATGGCCAGGTTGGCGGCGGCCTCGGCGTCGCCGGCGCCCGCGGCGAGCTCGTACCAGGTGATCGCCTCGTCGAGCGTTCCGTGCTTCTCGTGCCAGACACCGAGGTTGTAGGCGCTGTCGATGTTGCCGGCGCCCGCGGCACGCTCCCACCAGTGGCGCGCCGCCGACCGGTCGCCGCGCTGGGCGTACATGCGGCCGAGCCGGTGCGCGGCCCCGGGGTCGCCGGCCTGGGCGGCGGCGATCAGGTCGCCCTCGCCGGGCGCGGCGGGCGGTTCCGGCGTACGGGGTCTCGGCACGGCGGGCCGCGCGACCGCCGCCTCCTGTTCCCCATGCCACCACCTCATGGGGGACAGAGTCGCACGTGATCCAAAGAGATGGAACGTAATCGACGGCTTCTTGCCGTCCGGCGGAACGCGTTTGACCCGCCTGTCAGTGCGGCGATCCGCCGTGCGGCGCGGCTGCCGAGGTGGTGGGCTGGGGTGTGTTTATGTTGATAAATCCGACGTACATCCCCATTCCGCATACGTAGCGAAGCCTCCCCGGCCGCTGGGGCGGCAGCCGCACGACGCGCTCGCCCGTGACCGGCAGCGCGACGTCCTGCCCCTGGATGGTCAGCGTGCGCGTGCACCCGTGGTTGTCCCGGGTGCGGAACACGATCTCGGCGGGCCGCCCCGCCTCGATGCCGGCCACACCCGGCAGGAAGCCGTGCCCGGTCGACCACACCGTGACGACCTGCGTCCCGTCCGGCAGGACGCGCCCGCCCGCCGTGGCGGCCCCGGCGGGCGCGTCCAGGTCCGGCGGCCACCCGCCGAGGCGCAGGCCCGCCACGATCGTCACCGCCCCCGCCACGATCGCCACCGCCGCGGCCAGGACGTTCAGCCTGGTCGCGGCGACCCGGCGCAGCAGTAGGCCGAGCAGCGCGAACGCGGGCGAGGTGCCGGTGACGAACCCGGCCATCACCGCCGCGCCGCCGAGCCAGCCCCCCGACGAGACCGCCACGGCCTCCATGCCGAGCGTGACCCCGCACGGGATCAGGACGGTGCCCGCGCCGAGCGCGGCCGCCCCCGTCCAGGGCCGCGCTCGCGCGGGCTCGTCACCGCTCGGCTCGTTCCCGCAGGAACCGCGACGGCGCAGCAGCCGCACGGCGAAGACGATCACCGTGACGCCCGCGCCCACCAGCAGCAGGGCCCGCGCCACGGGAGGGATGCGCACGACCTCGCCCAGCGCGCCCAGCAGGGCCCCCAGCGCCGTGTGCGCCACGAGCCGGCCGGTCACGAACGCCGGGACGGCCGCGCGCCCGCTCGTGCGCGCCACGCCGATGAGCACGCCCCCCTGCACCGCCGCGCACGACGCGCCCCCCGCCACCAGCCCGGCGGCGAAACCGCCGGCGAACAGCGCGGCGGGCGTCACCGCGCGGCGGCCACGACGGAGCCGGACCGTACGTGTGAGCGCACTCGTGTCCTCCCTGTGCCCTGCGCGTCAGCGAACCCTTACGGAAGGTAACCGGCCGCGGCGGAGGCGGCCAGTGACAGTTCGCTAACCGGCCCAGGGGTCAGTCGAAGCCGCCCCTGAGCACCGCCAGGCGCTGGAAGTACTCGTCGTCGCCCAGCTCGCCGCGCGCGTACCGCTCGGCGAGGATCTTCTCGGCCGCCGCCGTCGGAGACACCTGCGTGCCGCCGCCGGGCGCCCAGGGCGCCGTACGGGGGCTCCAGCCACGCCCGCGGGCTCTCAGGAACAGCGTGGCCATCGTGACCCAGAAGGCGGCCCAGAACAGCGGCAGGACCGGCCACCACGGTGCCGCGCCCCAATGCGCGAAGGGCATCTGCGTTCTCCTCGCTATCTCGTCGGTCGGAGTCATCCGATGCCCTTCACTCTTCTCCGCCGCGGCGGGCGCGGCATCGGCCCGGCGACGCGTCCTCCCCTACCGCGCGGGGCGGGTCCCGCCGCCCCCCGCCGTACTCCCCGGGTGGTACGCGGACGCCCCGCCGGCCCCCGCAGGGGTCAGAGCCAGCCCGGCCTCACCAGCCCCGACTCGTAGGCGATGACCACGAGCTGGGCGCGGTCGCGGGCCTGCAGCTTCATCATCGCCCGGCTCACGTGGGTCTTCGCCGTCGCGGGCGCCATGAACAGCTTCGCGGCGATCTCGTCGTTGGTCATGCCGGCGCCGACCAGCTTGAGCACCTCGCGCTCCCGCTCGGTGAGCTGGTCGATCCCCACCGTCACGCTCGGCTCCTTGGCCCTGCTCGCGTACTCGGCGATCAGCCGGCGCGTCACGCTCGGGGACAGCAGCGCCTCGCCCGCCGCCACCACGCGCACCGCCTGGATCAGCTCCGCCGGCTCGGTGTCCTTGACCAGGAAGCCGCTCGCGCCGCCGCGCAGCGCCTCGAAGACGTACTCGTCCAGCTCGAAGGTGGTGAGGATGATGACCTTCACCGCCGGGGGCATCGCGCGCGTCGCGGTGAGGCCGTCCATGCCGGGCATGCGGATGTCCATCAGCGCCACGTCGGGCCCGTGCTCCCCGGCCAGGCGGATCGCCTCGGCGCCGTCGGACGCCTCGGCCACCACGGTCATGTCCGCCTGGGCGTCGAGCAGGGCGCGGAACCCCGCGCGGACGAGAGCCTGGTCGTCCGCCAGCAGTACCTTGATCACTCGGTGTCCTCGGAAGAGTCGGGGCCCTCGACGGGCGGGACCGGAAGCCTGGCCTCGACGCGGAAGCCGGGATAGAGGGGGCCGGCGTACAGCGAGCCGCCCAGCGCCGCGGCCCGCTCCCGCATCCCCGGGACGCCATTGCCGCCGCCCTCGCCGCCGAACACGCTCGGCGCCGTCGCCCCGGTGTCGTCCACGCGGATCGTCAGGACGTCCCCGCCGTACATCAGCGTCACGGTGGCGCGCGCGCCCGGCGCGTGCTTGGTGACGTTGGTCAGCGCCTCCTGGACGATGCGGTACGCGGCCCGCTCGACGCCCGGCGGCAGCGGCCGGGCCCTCCCCACGATCTTCTTGACGACCGACGGGCCGCTGCGGGCGATCAGCTCGTCGAACTGGGCCAGCCCCGCCGTCGGGGAGCGCGGGGCGCCCTCGCGCAGCACGCCGAGCACCGACCGCATCTCGGTCAGCACGTCCTTGCTCGCCTGCTTGATCGTCGTCAGCGCCGTGCGGGCCTGCTCCGGATGCTCGTCCATCAGGTGCAGGGCCGTGGACGCCTGCACGTGGATGAGCGAGATGCTGTGCCCGAGCACGTCGTGCAGCTCCTGGGCCATGGTCAGGCGCTCCTCGCTGGCCTGGCGCCTGGACTCCTCCTCCTCGGTGCGCTCCCGCTCGGCGCGCTGTTCGCGCCGGGTGCGCACGACCTCGGCGACGGTCAGCACGACCAGGATGCCCGCCGCCAGCCCCGCGTGGTGGGTCCAGTCCAGCGGCCGCTTGCCGACCACCCAGATCATGTACGCCATCACCCAGGCGAACAGGCACCCCGAGGCGATCCACGCGGCGCGGCGGTGCCCGCGTACGACGGCGTTGAAGATGAGGATCACCGGGCTGAGGAAGACCGGGCCGTAGGCGTAACCGCCGTGGATGTAGACCAGCGTCGCGATGATCGCCCCCCACATCGCCAGCACCGGGCGCACGTGCCGGATGATCAACATCATCGGGCCGAGCGCGAGCAGCGCGAAGCCGGGGAACTCCAGCGGGACACGGGTGAACGGGTCCGAGGGGTGGATCTGCACCTTCTGCGCGCCCACCGACCCCATGAGCTGGAACGCTGCCACCATCGGCGGGAGCAGAGGTTCGAGGAGCCGACGGGGAGGTTTCGCGCGCACGTCCTGAACGGTATGCCAGCCGGACGACCGCCCGCATCGTCCCGCCGTGGCAGCGCCGCCTACGTTCGTCGTCGTACACGGCCCGCGCACCGACCCGGGGACCGTCAGGGCGATCCCTGGCTCCCGCACGGATTCTCGCGTAGCTTCCCCGCGGGTTCTCGGCGGACTCCTGTCGGAGGCGGCGGTTACACTCCATGACGGATGGTGACCGTGTGATCACAGGCGAGGAGTCGTACATGTCCGCATCACCGCTGCGTCCTTTACGGCATGGGGCTCGTGGTCCCGTGCCTGCGATGTTTCCCCAGGGTTCTCGGCCGCGATTGACCGTTCTTGTGAAGTTGTGAGTCAATGCTGATGCGATCTAGGGGAATGGGGTCCGCCATGATCTTCCGTCGCCTCGCCGTGCCGCTCGTGGGCGTCGCCGCGTCCCTCTCTCTCGTCGTGCCGCCCGGCATCGCCCAGGCGGCCCCCGGCGAGACGGCACGGGCCGTCCAGGCGGGGCAGCACGGCGGGCCGGCCAAGGTTCCCGTCGCCGAGGGCTACGGCGGCGCGGTCGCCACCGTCGACCTCGACGCCAGCAAGGCCGCGCTCTCCATCCTGAGACAGGGCGGCAACGCCATGGACGCCGCCGTCGCCGGCGCCGCCACGCTCGGGGTCACCGAGCCCTACTCCGCCGGCCTCGCCGGGGGCGGCTTCCTGGTCTACTACGACGCCAAGCGGCGCAGGGTCACCTCCATCGACGGCCGTGAGAAGGCCCCCCAGGCCATGACCGAGACCTCCTTGCAGGAGAACGGCGCCCCGATCCCGTTCGGCGACGCCGTGACCAGCGGGCTCTCGGTCGGCGTGCCCGGCAGCGTGGCGCAGTGGGAGCTGGCCCTGCGCCGCTACGGCACCGTCTCCCTCAAGCAGGCGCTCAAGCCCGCCGCCGAGGTCGCCGAGCACGGCTTCACCGTCGACCAGACCTTCTACGACCAGACCGTCCTGAACGCCGCCCGCTTCGCCGACTTCACCTCCACCGCCGCGCTCTACCTGCCGAACGGCGCCCCGCCGCCCGTCGGGTCCACCTTCCGCAACCCCGATCTCGCCGCCACCTACCGCGAGCTCGGCCGCCGCGGCGGCGACTGGCTCTACAAGGGACGGCTCGGCGACGAGATCGTGGCCACGGTGAAGGCGCCCCCGCTCAAGCCGGGGAGCACCCGCGTCGTCCGCCCCGGCCTCATGCAGACCTCGGACCTCCGCGCCTACCGCGCCCTGGAGCGCGAGCCCGCCAAGGTGACCTACAACGGCCTGGAGGTCTACGGCATGGCGCCGCCGTCCTCCGGCGGCTCCACCGTGGGGGAGGCCCTCAACATCCTGGAGGCCCTGCCCAAGGTCGGGCTCCACGAGTACCTGGAAGCCTCGCGGCTCGCCTTCGCCGACCGCAACGTGTTCGTCGGCGACTCCGACTACGTCAACGTCCCGCTGAAAGAACTTCTCTCGGACGGCTTCGCCAAGGAGCGCGCCTGCCTGATCGGCGACTTCGCGATGCCGCACCCCGCCTCGGCCGGGTCCCCCGACGGCGCCTACACCGGTTGCCAGTTCGAGGGCAACTCCGTCACCCCGACCCCGGATGAGCCCGACAAGCCCGAGGGCCCCGAGACCACCCACCTGGTCGTCGCCGACCGCTGGGGCAACGTCGCCGCCTACAACATCACCATCGAGCAGACCGGCGGCAGCGGCATCGTCGTCCCCGGGCGCGGCATCCTGCTCAACAACGAGCTCACCGACTTCACCTTCGGCCCCGCCCCCGGAGACCCGAACCTCCCGGCCCCGGGCAAGCGTCCCCGCTCCTCCATGGCCCCGACCATCATCCTCAAGGACGGCAAGCCGCTGCTCGCGGTCGGCTCGCCCGGCGGAGCGACGATCATCACCACCGTGCTGCAGATCCTCGTCAACCGCTTCGAGTTCGGCATGTCCCTGCCGGCCGCCGTCGCCGCACCGAGGGCCAGCCAGCGCAACATCCGGGACACCCAGGCCGAGCAGGCGTTCGTCGACCGCTACGGCATCGACCTGAACGCCAAGGGACACACGTTCGTCGCCGCCCCCGGCCCGCCCGCCGGCGAACTCGGCGCCGCCACGGCCCTGGAGTTCCTCGCCCGCGGCAAGATCCAGGCCGTGGCCGAGCCCGCCCGCCGCGGCGGCGGCAGCGCCCTGGTCCTCTCTCCTCGCCCTTGATTTCCGGCCCTCGCCCTGACGCCCTTGAGACGTCCGACAAGCGGGCGCCGACCTTGGGGCACCCTCGGCGTCCGGGCATGGGAAAGAGCGCCGACGGGGCATTCCGGCGGCGCTGGCGGCTTGAGCGGAAGGCGGTCGTCACCGGGCGATCAGCGGGCAGAACTTCACGCTGGGCGATCAGCGGAAGAACTCCCAAGCCGACGCCCGACCAGAACGGCACTCCCGACGGACGAACGGCTGAGGGGGGTCCTCAGCCGGCGACCGGGCGGAAACGTGCTCCCACCGGAAGGGCGGCCGGAAGGACTCCTGGCCGACGACCGGTCAGGTGCGCGTTCCCTGCGGACGATCAGCCAGAGGTACCGCTTCTCAGCGGACGACCAGGAAGACGATCACCGCGATGACGATGACGGCGGCGACGGCGACGATGGCCGGCACCAGGTAGGACCGCTGCGGCGGCGCCGCCTCGGGCTCCTGGCGCTGTGCGAAGGCCTTGAACTGCTGGGTGTTCCCGGCAGGGTCAATCTGAGGTTCGGACATGCCTCGACTTTAGCCATCCAAAGCCCTGCTTGACGCCCTTTATGCCAGTTAGGCGTAGGCACAACCCCGACCCCCAACCCCAGCTCCCCACCAGAACCGAGGAGCGCGGTCCCAGGCCGGGTCATCGAAACGGGCCCACCCTGGAACATCAGATCTTCCCGGTCAGGGGAGAGGTTGTTGTGGTTGAGGTGTGTTGATCCCACCCGTACCGCGCCGTCGTGGTTGAGGACCGCGATCCCACCCATCACCTGCGCGACCGGCGAACGCGAGGCGCGGGGGACGCGGACGCGAGGCGCGGGGGACGCGGACGCGAGGCGCGAGGGAAGAGGATCGCGGTCTTACCTCGGGGTGTTGAAACGGCCTGGTCAGAAACACCAGACGCTGTTCGCGATGCTCTGTCTGTCGAGGTCTGTTGATGCGGCCTGCTGCGGAAGATGTCCGGTGGCTTGGGTGCCGTGCGGCCGATGTTCTTCGGGGGTCAGGCCTGGGGGGAGGTGCCGAGGGCTGGGGTGGATGTGTCCGTGGTTTCGGTGGCGCGGGCTGCGCGGACGGCGTCTCGCACGAAGTGGAACCACATGAACACGGCGAAGGCGGCGAAGATCCACCATTGCGCGGCGTAGGCCAGGTTGCGCCAGGTGAAACCGCCCGCCGCGGTAGGCCCTGGTACCGCGACCAGTCGCATGTCCTGTACCTGGCCCTGGCTCCCGGCCTGCGCGCTTTCAGGCGTCTGGGGCGGCGCGGCCGTGGTCTGGCCGGGGCCGCCGGGCGGGACCGGGGTCACCTGGCTCGTGGCGACCACGAAGCCGTCCTGGAGACGGGTGCCGTGCCAGACGTTGATCAGCTGGGCGGTCGTGACCGTGGCGATCTGACCCTCGGGCAGAGGCGCGGTTCTGCGCCTGGCGAAGTCGCTCGGCTCGGACGGCTGGACGCGCCCGGAGAACCGGACCTGGCCGGAAGGGACGGCCACCGCAGGATCGGAGGCGGTGGCGACCCAGCCGCGTACGACCGGCATCAGGCTGCCGTCCGCGAGCTGCAGCGGCGTGAGCAGCCAGAAGCCCGCGTCCTTCTGGGCACCGCCGCCGGTCTCCACCGTGGGCGCGCGTTCGGCGACGAGCAACTGCCGGGAGGCGTCGAACGTGCCTTCCGCCGTGACCCGCCGGCTCAGCGCCTCGACCGGGACGCGCTTGCCCTCCTGCACGAGCGTGGACAGGGCGACCGGCGCGGGATCGGTGGCCGCGTGAGGCTTGCCCGACTCCTCGAAGACTCCGAGCTGCCAGCGCCCGAGGAGGGTGAAGGAGATCAGCACCCCGATCGTCACCAGGTGGAGTCCCACGAGGCGTGGCGAGAACAGCGTCCGGAGCATGCCTCCACGCTATCCGCCCCGCCTCATGGTCCCGCCCCCGGTCCGATCTCCACGGCGAAGATCCTCGGCGGTGTGTCGGCTGTTGCGCAGGCTGCGGGGCGATCATGGTGCCCGGCCAGGGCGGTGTGTACGGGTTGGATCACCGCACCTGACCGGGATGGTCTCTTCGGGCGGGGCTGTTTGGTGGTTCCAGGGGTGACGGCGGTTCTCCCTGCACCTCGCGTACGGCGGTTGTGCAGGTGATGGGGGGGATCAGGGCGCCTTGTGATCGCGTCTCTTTCCAAGGGTGGGCTTCGTTGGTCGGTGGTGTATGGGGTTGGTCACATGGGTGGGGGCGGGACGCCTGTCGGCGGGTGGGGGGCGTTGGGGGGAGTGTGTCCCGGGGGAGGGGGCGGGGTGGGGCCGGGATATCGTGTGGGGACCGTTTCGCTAGCGAGGTAATGATCGTCGTGGAATCCGCGTTCAAGCCCTTCCGGGTGATGGCCTACGTCGTCGGCTGCATGCTGCTCGCCCTCGTGGCCGCCATGGTCGTGAAGTACGGCTTCGGCAACGCCACGCCCACCGCCATCGTCAGCCCCGTGCACGGCTTCGTCTACGCCGTCTATCTGCTGACCGCGCTCAACCTGGGGCTGAAGGCCCGCTGGTCCTGGCCGTACACCGTCGGAGTGCTCCTCGCGGGCACCATCCCCTTCCTGTCGTTCTTCATCGAGCGCAAGGTCGCCCAGCGCGTGCAGGAGCAGCTCGACGCCGTCGCCGCGTGACCCGACCCGCTGACGCCCCGGCCTCTCGCCGGACCCGGTGCCCGGAAAGGGATGTGGCCGTTCACGTCGTGTGGCGGAACTCGCGCCCGTCAGCCGCTCGTTGAGGTGACGACGCAGAATGGCGTGTGGGGAGGTCCCCCGCTCGGCGAAGAGAAAGGCCCGGCCATGTCGCCACTCGGAAAGTACTACGTCGGCGCGGCGATCGCCTCCGTGCTCGTCTTCCTGCTGCTGCCGACTCCGATCGACCTGCTGCTCGTGGTGGCGATCCTGGGCGCGCCAGTGGCCGTGTACTTCATGCTGGACGAGTCCCAGCGCGCCCGCCTGCGCCGCATCCGCCGCCGCCAGATCGGCCGCTGACCCGCCGCCATGGCTTTCCGTCACGTGGCCGGCCGTTCGCGCGGCCGCGTGACGAGAGGCCGGCGTCGCCTCCCGATCGGGGGATCAGGCCGGGCACGGGCACGAACCATCGACGCTTCAGGATGAGGGGCCTTCGGCGAGGGCTTTGAGGGTGGTCTCGCCGTAGGGGTCGGTGTCGGTGCTGACGGGGACGAGGGCGACCTCGTCCACGCCGGCCTCCGCGTAGGCGTCGAGGCGGTCCATGATCTCCACCGAGTCGCCGAGCAGCGCGACCGATTCGAGTAGTTCGTCGGGGATGGCGGGCAGCAGGTCGCGCGGGTGCGGCCGGGTACGCGCGTAGGCGACGATGTCGGCGAACCCGGCCTCGGCGAACATCTCGCCGTAGCCGGGCGCGGCGAGGTAGGGCAGGACGCCGCGGCGGACCTGTTCGACGGCGGCGGGGTCGGGGTCGACGGCGGCGACGACCCAGGCGGCGACCCGGGTGGCGGGGTTCAGCAGCCTGAGGTCGGTGATGAGCCGCGCCGCCGAGGCGGGGGTGAGCAGGTTGAGCACCATGCGGTCGGCGAGCGCGGCGGCGCCCACCGCGGCGGGCCCGAAGGCCGCGACGGTCAGCTCGCATCGGGGCGCGGGCAGCCGCAGCCGGTATCCCGCACAGGAGACCTGCGCGCCGGAGAAGGCGGACTTGTCGCCGTCGAGCAACGGCCGCAGCGCCTGGACGGCCTCGCGCAGCGCCGTGCTCGCGCCCGCGCGGGACCTGCCGTGCCATTCCTCGACCACGACGGGGCTGGAGGTGCCGAGCGCGACGTGGACCGGCCTGCCCGTCAGGTCGGCCACCGACGCCGCGCCCATGGCGATCATCATGGGGTCGCGGACCGTGACCGCGAGCGGCCCGACGGTGAGCCCCACGCGGCGCGTGCGCATGCCGATGGCGGTGGCGAGGGCGAACGCGTCGTACGTCGCCATCTCGCCGACCCACACCTCGGCGTAACCCTGCTCGTCCGCGATCTGCGCGGTCCGCACCGCCTCGTCCGCCGGACGGTCCTGCCACAGCCCCAGCGAGACGCTGAGCCTCATCCGTGAAACACCTGCCCTCAGCCGCGGGAGGCGCCGTGCCCCGTCAGGCATGCCGTCCACCCCGGGCATGCCTGACGCCTAGTCAACCCCATAGGGGCCGGACCTACCAGAGCCCGTGCGGACGCCGCCCCCCGCATTCGGTGATGCGGTTCACCTGAGCTGGTCCGCGCGCACCCAGGTGGCGTGGAATCCTAGCGGCACCCGCCGGGGGAGCAGGACACGGGCGAGAGGCCCGGCCGTGAGATCGGCGGCGGACAGGATCTGTACCTCCGAGGTCCCCTCGCGTTCGTCGGTGACGAAGGTGACCAGGTAGCCGTCGTCCTCGCCGGTGGCGCCGTCGCGGGGCGCGAAGGGGGCCTCGCTGCCGTAGCGGTGTTCGCCGAAGCGGTGGTGCTGCCGCTCGCCGGTCACGTTGTCGTACCGGACGATGCCGTCGAACAGGTTGGTGTCGGCCTTCTTCACGGTCACGTTGTACGCGTACCGCGTGGCGTACCCGGTCCTGCGGGTGTCGATCGAGGGGAACTCGGTGTTCTGCTCCTCGTCCACGAACCCCTCCGACGTCCGCCCGGTGCGCAGGTCGAAGCGGTACCGGTACAAGCGGGCGTCCAGCTTGAGGTACGACAGCATGCGCGACAGCGGGCTGCCGGAGCCGCTGGGGGCCGGGCGCGACACCCGGCACACGTCCATGACGATCTCGTCTCCGGACTCCCAGGCGTTGACCACGTGGTAGATGTAGCAGGGCTTGGCCTCGAACCAGCGGACGTCCCCGGCCGCGCCCCGCCGGGGGATCACCCCGAAGCGCGAGGGCAGTCCGCGGTCGAAGGTCAGCTTGTACCGTCCGTGCCGCGCCGCGTCCTGGTCCTGGAACAGCGGCAGGTCCATCAGCACCGCGTGGTTCTCGGTGATCGCCATGTCGTGCGGCAGGCGCGCCCCCGGCAGGTCGATCTCGACGAGGTGCTCCACCGTCCCGCCCGCGCCGACGACGCCGTAGCGCAGGTACGGCGGGCGCGGGCCGTAGTCGAACCAGAACAGCTCGCCGGTGCGCTCGTCGGCCTTGGGGTGGGCCATGAAGTCGCCGGTCAGCGTGTCCAGGAAGGTCTCGGCTCCGAGGGTCTCCAGGGACAGCGGGTCCAGGGCGTACGGCGAGCCGCACAGGTACCAGGTGGCCAGCACCTTGCCCCGGTGGAAGATCAGGTCGGTGTTGGCGGAGTCCTTCAGGTTGATCCCGCGGCTGTTGCCGAAGGGGTTGCCCTTGGGGTTCTCCATGACGCCCGTCCACAGCGACCTGCCGGCGGCGGACTCGGCGTCGAAGGCGCGGGTGCGGACGTACCGGTTGCGGTAGCGGGCCGTGCCGTTCTCGAAGTGCATGGCGTGGACCATGCCGTCGCCGTCGAACCAGTGGTAGCGGCCGTGCGCCGGGTGGCGCGCGTTGGGCCCGTTGCGCAGGTAGACCCCGTTCAGGTCGCGCGGGATCTCGCCGACGACCGTGAGGTCCCCGGCGGTGATCTCCTCATGTACCGGCGCGTACACGCCGAGGAGATAGGGATTCGGCTCGCCGGACTGGTCCAGGACCGTCGCGGCCGCCATCGGTTGTTCCCTCATTCCAGGAAACTATGATAAAGAAAGTCAGCCAGTCAACGCGCGACCATGGCCCGCCGTTCACCGGCGGTGTTTAAAGTGGGCGCGGTGAAGACCAAGGAAACACCGGCCGAGGTCGGGGCCACCCGCGTCGCGGCCGGACGGGGGGTGAGCGCCGTCGACCCGATCGACGCGCCCGAGGGGAACGCCGCCGACGGCGCCCCCGCGGGCGAGACCACGATCGGCGGACCAGGAACCGAGGGGGCGCCCGAGCTCAGCGGCATCGGGCGGGCGCTGTCCATCCTCGGCGACCGCTGGGTCCTGCTGATCCTCCAGCGGGCGTTCCTGCTCCGCATCCGCACGTTCGCCGGCTGGCGCGACGAGCTCGGCATCTCCGAGTCCGTCCTCGCGGCCCGCCTGAAAGAGCTCGTCGAGAACGGCATCTTCGTCCAGCAGGCGTACCGCGACGGCCGCACCCGCCTGGAGTACCGGCTCAGCGACGCCGGCCTGCGGCTGTGGTCCCTGCTCGTCGCCATCTACAGCTGGGAGCGCGACTGGGCCGGCCGCGCGGACCTGCCGCCGCTGATCCACCACTCCTGCGGCCACGACGCCCACCCCTACCTGGCCTGCGGGTCCTGCCACAAGCCGATGACAGCCCGCGACACCCACACCGAGCGCGGCCCCCTGGCCACGTTCTCCCGGATCGGCCTGGCCCGCCAGCACCGCCGCACCACCGCGCGCGGCGACGTCCGCACCGACTTCCTCGGTTACCTGCCGTCGTCGCTGGAGATCCTCGGTGACCGCTGGAGCACCAGCGTCCTCGCGGCGGCCTTCCTCGGCGTGCGGCGGTTCGTGGACTTCCAGAACGAGCTCGGCATCGCGCCCTCGGTGCTCACCGACCGGCTCAAGCGGTTCGTCGAGCTCGGTGCGCTCCAGCCCGCCACCGGCCGCCAGTACCGTCTCACCGACCGGGGGCTGGCGTTCTTCGAGGTCTTCGCGTTCCTCGTGTACTGGGGCCAGCGTGAGCTCCCCGGGCCCGAGGGGTCCGATCTGGACATCACGCACAAGCCGTGCGGATCGCCGCTGCGCCCGGTGCTCCAGTGCCGGCACTGCGACGAGGTGCTGGCGCGCCGCGAGGTCCGTTTCGACCTGTCCGCCACCCCCGATCGGGGCTGAATTCCGGCGTCGGAGTCGGCTCGGTGAAGATCTCGCCGGACCCATTGACCCGCCCGCTTCGGGATCCATAGTGTCGGCCCATCCTGCGATGGGAGTCGCGATGGGGCTGCACCCGCACGAGCGTGTCGAGCAGTACACCGGTGACGGCTGGTGGACCGGAGACACCGTCGACCGGCTGTTCCGGGACAAGGTCGCGGCGCGGCCGGGCGCCGTCGCGATCGTGGACCCGCCGAACAAGCCGAGCCTGATGGACGGCGCGGTCCGTCGCCTGTCGTGGGCCGAGCTCGACGTCGAGGTGGACAGGATCGCCGCGGTCCTGCTGGAGTCCGGCGCCGCGGCGGGCGACGTGGTGGCGGTCCAGCTCCCGAACAGCGTGGAGCTGGCCGTGACCTTCCTGGCCGCGGCCAGGATCGGCGCCGTGATCACCCCGCTGCCCGTGCAGTACCGCGAGTACGAGCTCACCCAGGTGATCACCATGGCCGGCGTCAAGGTGTTCGTCACCGCCGACCGGGTGGGCGACCGCGAGAACGCCGAGATCGTCCGCAGGCTGGAGGTCCCCGCGCCCCCGGTCGTCCTGGCCTGGGGCGACCCGGCGCGGGACCTGGAGACCGCCACCGCCGACCCGGCCGTGCTCGCGGCGCACCTCAAGGGGCTGGAGACCGACCCCAACGACTGCGTGACGATCTGCTGGACCTCCGGCACCGAGGCCACCCCGAAGGGCGTGCCCCGCTGCCACTACGACTGGTTCGCCGTCGAGAACACCACCACCGCGGCTCCCGCGCTCACCGGCGACGACGTCGTGCTCAACCCCTTCCCCATGGTCAACATGGCGGGCATCGGCGGCGTCTTCCTGCCCTGGCTGCGCGCCGGGTTCGTGCTGGTCCAGCACCACCCCTTCGACCTTCTCGTCTACCTCGACCAGATCGCCGAGGAGCGCGTCACCTACACCCTCGCCCCGCCGGCCCTGCTCACCATGCTGTTGCAGAAGCCCGAGATGCTGGAGCGCTACGACATCGCGTCGCTGACGCGCATCGGCTCCGGCTCGGCGCCGCTGCCGCCGTGGATGGTCAAGGGCTGGCAGGAACGCCACGGCATCGCCATCATCAACTTCTTCGGCTCCAACGAGGGCATCGCCCTGCTGTCCGACCCGGTGAACATCCCCGACCCCGAGGAGCGCGCCCGGTTCTTCCCCAGGCCCGGCGCCGCGGGCGACTGGCCCGGCACGCTCGCCGCCACCCGCGTGAAGCTCGTGGACCCCTCGTCGGGAGAAGAGATCACCGAGCCGGGGCGGCCCGGCGAGCTGCGCCTGTCCGGGCCGACGGTCTTCGCCGGCTACCTGCCCGGCACGGCCGCGGCCGATCCGTTCGACGAGGACGGCTACCTGGTCACCGGGGACGTCTTCGAGATCGCCGGGCCCGGCGGGCGGTACCTGCGGTACGTGGACCGCACGAAGGACCTGATCATCCGGGGCGGCGCCAACATCTCCGCCGCCGAGCTGGAGGGCCTGCTCGCCGGGCACCCCGCCGTGATGGAGGTCGCCATCGTGGGGTACCCGGACGAGGTGCTGGGGGAGAGGGTGTGCGCGGTGGTCGTGCCCCGGGACGACGTCGACCTCCCCGCGCTGGTCTCCTTCCTGCGCGACAAGGGCCTCGCCTCCTACAAGCTGCCCGAACGGCTGCAGATCGTGGAGGGTCTGCCGCGCAACGCGGTCGGCAAGATCCTCAAACGGGAGCTGCGCGACCGGCTCTGAACCCGCTCAGGACACCGTGGCGGCGAGCCAGCTCTCGTGCGCCTCGCTCAGCCGCTCCCACAGCGCGTCCTTCTCGCGCGGGTCCACGTCCTCCAGGGTGAGGCCGAAGACGTCGGCCAGCGCCTCGAAATAGTCGCGCGAGGTCGGCAGCGTCATGCGTGTCGCGCCCGAGCCGATCCTGGTCAGCACCAGGCCGCGCAGGGTGTCCGCCCCGGCCGCGTCGCGCCGCTGCACGCACAGCGCCTTCATGAACGACGAGGCCGGCGAGGTGGACAGCTCCTCGTGCTTCGCCGTGAACGCCGGCATCGGCACGGCGCCCGGCCGCAGGTCCATGCCGAGGAAGCTGCCCGACGGGTCGTGCTCCAGGCGCCAGCCGCCCGGCTCGGCCGCCGAGGGCCGCAGCCCGTACGCGAACCCGCCCTGCCGGTGTACGCCCTCGACCAGCGGCACCGGCTCGTGCGGCCCGTCCCCGAGCCCCACGTCCACCAGCCACCCGCCGCCCGGGTTGGCCGCGGTCGGCAGGCCGGACACCGTGAGCGCCAGATGGTTGCCCCGGGCGCCCGCCGGGTCGTCGGCCGAGCCCTGCACCCCGGCCATGTGCCGGGTCACCTGGTACCCCAGCGCCTCCAGCAGCAGCGCCAGCGCGCCGTTGAGGTGGTAGCAGTAGCCGCCCCTGCCGCGCAGCACGCGGCCGGCGGACTCCACGGCGTCCACGGTCGTCGGATGCCTCAGCCAGATGTGGAACGTCTCGTACGGCACCCGTTCGACGTGCGCGCGGTGCAGGCGGGCGAGGGACTCGGGGCTCGGCGGGCCGGTGAGGTCGTCCAGCCCGAGACGCCGCAGATACCGCGGAGCCAGGGGCGCCATGGGCGTCATGGTCGCGTCCAGAGAATCGGTCACCGGCCAAGCTAACCAAGCCCTGCATAAGATCTACACATTTCGCCAGGGATTGTCTGCACGGGCCCGTCCTAGGCTTCTCGACGTGACTGACCAGCGACGCATTCTCGTGGTAGAGGACGACACCACCATCGCGCTGGCCGTGCGCGACCGGCTCGGCGCCGAGGGCTTCGACGTCCGCGTCGCCGGTGACGGCGAGGAGGCGCTGGCCGCGTACGGCAGGGCCGAGCCCGACCTGGTGATCCTCGACCGGCTGCTGCCGGGACTGGACGGCCTGGAGGTCTGCCGCCGCATGCAGGCCGCCCGCCCGGTGCCGGTGCTGATGCTCACCGCGCTCGCCGAGGAGACCGACGTGCTCGTGGGGCTCGGCGTCGGCGCCGACGACTACCTGACCAAGCCGTTCAGCATGCGCGAGCTGGTGGCCAGGATCCACGCGCTGCTGCGCCGCGTGGACCGCGCCGCCCAGCTCGTCCACGAGGACACGGTGATCCGGGTGGGTGACGTCGAGATCAACACCGCCGAGCGCCGGGTGTTCGTCCGCGGCACGGAGGCCCAGCTCACCCGCACCGAGTTCGACCTCCTGCGGCGGCTCGCCGAACGCCCCGGGCACGTCTTCGAGCGCGATCGGCTGCTCTCCGACATATGGGGCTTCTCCGAGGCCGCCGCGACGCGGACCGTCGACAGCCACGTGCGGGCGCTGCGCCGCAAGCTCGGCGCGGGCGTCGTCCGCACCGTGCACGGCGTCGGCTACGCCCTGGTGCGGCCATGAGACCCCTCGACTTCCTCGGCCGCATCAAGATCAAGCTCGGGCTCGTCATCCTGCTCGCGGTCGCCACCGCGTTCGCCATCAACGAGTACGGCCGCGCGCTCGGCGTGGACGCCGTCACCCGCATGGGCCTGGCCGCGCTGCTCAGCGTCGGCATGGTCCAGCTCCTCGGCCGGGGCATGACGCTGCCGCTGCGCGAGATGGCCGCCGCCGCCCAGACCATCGCCAAGGGCCGCTACGGCATGCGCGTCAGCGCCACCTCCCGCGACGAGGTCGGCGAGCTGGCCCGCGCCTTCAACGCCATGGCCGCCGACCTCGGCGAGGTGGACCGGCAGCGGCGCGAGCTCGTGGCCAACGTGAGCCACGAGCTGCGCACGCCCATCGCCGGGCTGCAGGCCGTGCTGGAGAACGTCGTGGACGGCGTCTCCGCGCCCGACCCGGCGACGCTGAGCACCGCGCTCGCCCAGACCCAGCGGCTCGGCCGGCTGGTCGCCCAGCTCCTCGATCTGTCCCGCCTGGACTCCGGGTCCCGGTCCATCGAACGCGAGCCCGTGGAACTGGCGGGGCTCTGCGGCCAGGCGGTCCGCGAGGCCGCCCTGAAACGGGACGACGTGGCGCTGACCTGCGACGTGCCCGCGGGGCTCGGCGTCCACGCCGACCCGGCGCTGCTCGCCCAGGTGCTCGCCAACCTGCTCGACAACGGCGTCCGGCACAGCCCGCCGGGCGGCCGGGTGCGGGTCCGGGCACGCGCCGAGGGCACGGGGGTGCGGCTCCGCGTGACCGACGAAGGGCCCGGCATCCCCGAGCCGGAGCGGCCCCGCGTCTTCGAGCGCTTCTCCCGCCTGGACGCGGCCCGCGCGGCCGACGCGGGCGGGGCCGGGCTGGGGCTGGCCATCGTGAAAGAGATCGTCGAAGTGCACGGCGGCTCGATCAAGGTCGCCGACACGCCGACCGGCTGCCACATGGTGGTCGACCTCCCGGAAAGGACCACCACCATGCCGGCCCCCGCCGACCCCCCACCGCCCCCTGCGTCCATCCGCACCCCCGCTCCATCCTCTGCGTCCGCTTCCGCCCTCGCCCCCGCTCCATCCTCGGTCTCCACTTCCGCCCTCGCCCCCGCGTCCGTTTCAGGGCTTCGCGCGGCACACGGGCCGCGCGAACTCTCCGAGGGCACCGGGGCCGGCCACGGCCAAGGCCGAGAGCCCGGCCACGGCGAGCCGCGCGTAGCGGCGGGCACCACCGCCTCCAGCACCTCGGACGTCCGCGTCGCGCCCCTCTCTCACGCCCGGGAAGCCACCCCTGCCGTCGTCTCCGCCCCGGCGGCCGCCGAGGTTTCCGCCACCACACCTGGGCGGGACCCGGGAGCCCCGGCCGTCCCGGAGCCGGCGGGCGGGCAGACGGGCGCCCCGGCCGTCCGGGAGGCCGAAACCCCCGCCACCGCCGGCTCCGGAGCCGTGCCCGGCCCCGCCGGGCCCCCGGCCGCGGGGCCGTCGCGGTACCCGGGCCCGGAAGGGTACGCCATGCCGCCACCGCCGCCGTATCCCGTGCTGCGGGCTCCCTACCGCCCGTCCGAGCGCACTCCCCAGGCCGCCACGCGATGGGGGAAGAGCTTCGCCGGCGGCCTGCTGGGCCTGGTGTGGGGGTTCGTCGTCGGCGTCTCGCTGGCGTTCTTCCTCGTCTACTTCTTCGGCGGCGGCTACGGGGTCGTGGCGACGCTGCTCTTCTCCGCGGGAGGCACGGTGCTGGGCGCGTCACTGAGTTACCGCAGTGCCCGATCGTCGGAGGCCACCGCGCCGCCGGACCACGGCGGGGCGCGGCCCGGCGAGGTCTACGTGCCGCCGCCCCTGCTGCCGCGCCCGACCCTGCCGGACACGCCCAGGTTCGTCCCCGCGCTCGCGGCGGTCGTCGGCCTCTTCGCCGCGATCACGCTGCCGGAGAGCAGGCCCGGCCTCGGGTTCGTGCTGGTGGCGATCGCCGTGGGCGCGGCCGTCCTGCCGTGGGCCCGCCGGCGCGTCACCCCGTGGACGGCGGCGTTCGGCCTGCTGGCGTACTCGCTGGTGGCGGTGGCGTTGTTCCGGGACGGCGACTGGCTGGTCGGCCCCATGATCCTCGCCGGCTTCGCCATGGCGGCGCTGGCCGTCTCCGGCGGCGGGCGGAGCTGGCTCGGGGTCGTCAGGGGAGGGATGTCGGTCCTGCTCGCGCTCCCGCCGGTCCCGTGGTTCCTTGCCAAGCCGTTCAAGACGATCGACCGCCGCCGTCTCGGGCCGGTGGCCGCCGGGCTGGCCCTGTCGCTGGTCCTGATCCTGCTGTTCGGGCTGCTGTTCGCCTCCGCGGACGCGGTCTTCTCCTCGTTCGTGGAACGCCTGTTCACCGCCCCCGACTGGGCCGCCACCCTGCCGTTCCGCCTGCTGGTGTTCGTCCTGTTCGCCGCGCTCGTCGCCGGAGCCACGCTCGTCGCGCTGCGCCCGGTGGCCGAGCCGCGGGTGCGGGCCCGGCGCAGGCGGGTCAACCCCACGCTGTGGACGACCCCGCTGGTGGCGGTGAACCTGCTGTTCCTCGCGTTCGTGACCGTGCAGATCACGACGCTGTTCGGCGGCAACCGCAAGGTCGTCCAGACGGCCGGGCTGACCTACGCCGAGTACGCCAGGTCCGGCTTCTTCGAGCTGGTCGCGGTGAGCGTCTTCGTGCTCGCCATCGTCGCGGTCGCGGCCGGGCTGCTGGCCCCCGAGGGCCGCGCGCGCTGGGCGCTCGCCGGGCTGCTCGGCCTGCTGTGCGCGCTCACCATGGTCGTCCTCGCCTCCGCCCTGCACCGCCTCGACCTGTACATCGACGCCTACGGGCTGTCGCGGCTGCGTGCCTCGGTGGTCGCGGCGATCTGGTGGCTCGGCGCGGTGTTCGCGCTCGTCCTGGCCGCCGGCGCGCTGCGGATGGCGCGGCGCGGCGCGTCCTGGCTGCCCCGCACGCTCGTGCTCGTCACCGCCCTGACGATGGTGCTCTTCGCCGCCTGGAACCCCGACCTGCGCGTCGCCGAAAGCCAGATCGACAAGCGGGGCGTCGCACGGCTCGACATCGACTACCTCGGCGACCTCGGCGCCGAGGCCGTGCCCGCCGTGGACCGGCTGCCCGAGCCGGCCCGGAGCTGCCTGCTGGAGGAGATGGCCGCCGCGTCCAGGTACGGCAAGGCCGACCCGTGGAACGGCTGGAACCTCGCCCGCCGCGAGGCCCGCGAATCGCTCCATGCCCGACCTTTGCTGGACCGGTCTCTGCTCAGCTGTGAAGATATAGGGTCGCCTGGGACATAGTCAGACAGCGGGCACCCTGAAAGGCACGGCTGCGTTGGAGGGTTCGGTACACGTCCATGTCGAGGATGTCAGGGACGAAGGCGCCCGTGAGGTCCTCGACAGGATCGCCGGGTACGGCGTGCGCGAGGTCACCGTGGCCGTCGCCTCCCACGCCGCCCGCGACATCACCCCCCACGGCGCCTCGCGGGTGACCCTCCGCTCCGACGGCGTCCACTTCCCTCCGCCCGAGGACCTGTTCGCCGGCCTGCGCCTGACGCCGCCCGTGCAGCCGGGCGCGGCCGACGAGCCGCTGGCCGCGCTGCGCGAGGCCGCCGCCGACCGTGGCATGCCCCTGCACGGCTGGGCGGTGTTCCTGAACAACGTCACGCTCGGCCTGGCCAACCTCGACCTCACCGTGCAGGACTGCTTCGGCGGCAGGGGCTCGCCCGGGGCGCTGTGCCCGGCGCAGCCCGACGTGCGGCGGTACGCGGTCGCGCTCGCCAGGGCCGTGGCCCGCCAAGGGGTGAGCAGCGTCGTCGCCGAGTCCCTCCACTTCGGGACGTTCGCCCACGGCTACCGGCTGGAACGGTCGTACGTCCCGCTCGGCCCCATGGACGAGTTCCTGCTCGGCCTGTGCTTCTGCGGCTGGTGCATGCGGCGGGCCACCGACCTCGGCGTCAAGGCCGAGGTCGCGCGGGAGGAGTGCGCGAGGATCGTCGGCGGCGTGCTGGACGGCGACCCGCCCGCGCAGGGCGAGGTCACCCGTGCGGCGCTCACCGCCTACGCGGGCCCGGAGGTCGTGGCCTACGCCCGCGCCCGCTCCGAGACCGTGACGTCCCTGGTCAGCGAGGTCTCCTCCGCCGTGGCGGGCGAGGGCTCGCGGCTCACCTTCGTGGACGGCACCGGGCACGCCAAGGGGTACGCCGACGGCCTGCCCCCGGCGGGGCTCGCGGCGCACGACGCCTGGCAGTTCGGCGTGGACCTGGTCGCGCTCGGCGACCTGGTGCCGTCCTTCGGCGTGCTCGCCTACGCCAGGGACGCCGCCCGGGTGGCCGACGACGTCGGCGCGTACCGCCGCTCGGTGGGCAACGACCGCGAGCTGCGGGTGGTGCTACGTCCCGGCCGCCCCGACACCGACTCCGAGGACCGCCTCGCCGCCAAGGTCCGCGCCGTCAGAGCCGCCGGCGGCGACGCCGTCGACTTCCACGCCTACGGCCTCGTCCCCTACAACGTCCTCAACCGCATCCCCACCGCCCTGGCGCTCCGCCCGTAACCCTCTCGGACGCACCTGGCGATCGTCGGGGCCCGGTCGTCAGCCCCCCACGTGGATGTGGGCAGCCCACAATGAGGGATCGGCCGGGTGGCGGTCGCGGGCGGCACGCACGGCATCGTGCAGAGCGTGGGCGGCCCTGGCGGTGTCCAGGGTTCCGTCGCGGGTGGTCAGCCCGGTGTAGAAGGCGTTGGCGATGGTGGCGGCCAGCCGATCGTTGATCTGCCATAGGGTGCCGATGACATGCGGGAACCCGGCCAACTGGAAGGCCGAGGCGAGATGGATGGCCTCGTCCGCCAGCGTGTTCGCGGACGTCAAGGCGGTGTTACAGGCGGACAGGTAGGCCAGGCGGGCGTGGTCCAAGGTGAGGGGCGCCAGCGCGGCCACGGTGAGCGGATCGCTTTCGTGGTCGTGGAGGAGCAGGCGGCTGTTGGAGGGGTCGACGGGGTCGCTGACCCCGTGGCAGGCGAAGTGCGCGATCGCGCAGCCGTTCAGGTGCGTCAGGACGTTCGCGGCGGTGGGAACCGGGCCGGCGCCGTGAGGTGCGACCGGCGTGGGGTCCGAGGGTGCGGTGGGGGCGGTCAGGATTACGGCGTGGGGGAGGCGGGCGCGGACCTTGGCGATCTCGGCGGGCACGTTGGGCAGGAGTCCTTGGCCGGGCAGGCCGGGGGTGGTGGGCATGCCTACGATCAGGTCCCGCGTCGCCGCCGGAGCGCGGGTGCCAGCGCGCTGACGGGCGTGGCGCAGGGCGGTCACGGTAGGTGTGTAGGAGGAGACGACCCGGTCCAGGACCGTACGCCGTCCTGGGCCAGGGGGGTCGGCGTGGTGGCCGGCGGCGTGGACGGGCAGCAGGCCGAGGACCCCGCCCGGCGCCCACCACACTCGCGGCCACTCCTCGCCCGGCGCGGGTGCGCCATGGTGGCCCAGCGCGCCCAGCACCGGTCCGGCGACCGCGTCCCACAACCAGGCCAAGGTCTTCGCGATCACGTCTTGGGCGCCGATCCGCCCAGCCGGGGGGACGTCGGGCGCGGTGGTCGCGGGCAGGGCCCGGTGGAAGGCGTGGACACGGGTGGCCACGGCGGTGGTGGTGAGGCCGGGCAACTCGATCGCGGTGAGGCCGCCGGACGTGAGCAGCAGCGCGTCGCCGCGGCGGTCGCTGACGTTGAACACCACCACCGGCCCTGAGGCGGCCTGGGCCGCCAGTTCATCGACGCTCGGAGGAAGGGCGAAGGAGACGAACCCTTCCAGGTGGCGGATGTGTTCCAGCAGCGCGGCGAACTCCTCGGCCGCCCGGATGCGGTCTCGCGGGTTCCGCTCGCCGCGCCCGGCCGTCGTCGCGGGGATGGGCGTCGTTCCATCGGGATCGGTGGGCCGGTCCAGCAGGTCGCGCAGGTCGACGAACCGCGCTGCCAGCTCAGGGTGACGGGCGTGCAGGTCGGTCAGGTCGCTGCGGGTGTGGAGCGCCTGGCTGAGCAGGACCGCCCGCGCCGCCTCCAGCAGCCGCAACGCCCGCCACGGCCGTTCGCCCGCAGGCGTTCCCGGGTCGGACAGCGCCAGTGCGGCCGCGGCGGCGCCCAATCCGGCGAACTCGCCTAGCGCGTGCTGCTGATCCGGCCGTTCCAGCCGCCGCGAGGCGATCTGCGGCAACAACAGGACCGCCTGCTCCAACAGGCCGGCGGCCATACCCGGCCATGACGAGGCGGCCAGGAGGGCGCCGGCCCGGGCCGCCTGGACACGAAGCGACGCCGCAGCCGGGGCGAGTGCCACGGCGTCCGCGTAGGCCGACACCGCCGCGTCCAGGTCCCTCACCGTCCCGGTCCGCCGGCATCGATCTTTCAGCACGTGACCCAGATTGAGCAGTCGTTTGGCGCGATGAGGGCTGTCGGCAGGGGTGGCGGCCACCGCACGGCCCGCGGCCTCGATCGCGTCATCCAGATCCGACACGGTCCCGGTTCGCTTGAACCGGGCCTGCAGCGAGCCCGCCAGGTTGGACAGGCGCCCAGGATGCTCGATGTGGCCGGGCGGGGTGGCGGTCACCGCCTCGCGGGCGGCCTCGACGGACTCCTCCAGGTCGGTTGTGCCCTTGGTGCGCCCGAAGCGCAGCAGCAGCATATAGCCGAGGTTGGACAGGAACATGGCACGGCAGGGATGGTCGGCGGGACTGGTGGCCACGGCCTGCCGACCGGCTTCGATCGCCTCGTCCAGATCCGCCAAGATACCGGTGCGCTCGAACCGCGCCCATAGGACGGCGCCCAGGTTGGAAAGGAATCCCGCCTGATCAGGGCTGTCGGCCGGGGTGGCGGACACCGCTCGCCTAGTGACGTGGATCGCCGCGTTCAAGTCGGTCGTCGATCCCGTGTGGTTGAAGCGGGCTCGCAGCGCGTTCCCCAGGTTGGAGAGGATCCCGGCGCCCTGGACATGGCCGGACGGGCAGGCGGCCAGCGCCTGGCGGCCGGCTTCGACCGCCTCGTCGAGATCGGCCGTTCTCCCGGTGCGTTCGAAACGCACCAGCAGCGTGAATGTCAAGTTGGTCAGGATCCCGGGGTACTCGATATGGCCGGGTGGGATGGCGGACACCGCCTCGCGTCCCGTCTCGATCGCCTCGTCCAGGTCGGTCATGGCCCCGGTGTGTTCGAACCGCGCGCGGAGCGCGTATCCCAGATTAGCCAGGAACCGGGCATGGTTCGGGTTTCCGGCGGGGGTGGCCGCCAGCGCTCGCTGT
The DNA here is from genome assembly GCF_014205275.1 of Sphaerisporangium siamense. Taxonomy (NCBI): domain Bacteria; kingdom Bacillati; phylum Actinomycetota; class Actinomycetes; order Streptosporangiales; family Streptosporangiaceae; genus Sphaerisporangium; species Sphaerisporangium siamense. The sequence continues at coordinate 8,035,551 of NZ_JACHND010000001.1, read as the reverse complement.
TGGGCCCCGATCGTCTCGTCCAGGTCGGCCATGACGCCGGTGCGCTGGAACCGGGCGAACAGCGACCCTGCCAGGCCGGACAGGCATGTGGCGTGGTGGGGGTGATCCTGCGGGGCGATGGCGAGCGCCTGACGACCGGCTTCGAGGGCATTGTTCAGATCCGCCATCGCTTGAGTGCGCGTGAACCGGTTCCGCAGTGCGTTCCCCAGGGTGGACAGGTACAAAGCGAGGTGGGGATCGCCGGGCGAGGCGTCGGCCGTCGCCTGGCGGCACTTCTCTGTCGCCTCGTCCAGATCGCTCATGGCCCCGGTGAGCTGGAACCGGACGAGCAGCGTGCCCCCCAGAGCGGCCAGGCACACGATGCGGCCGGGGGACCAGGCGTCGGCGGTGACCAGCGCCTCGCGGCCGGCCCGCACCGCGTCGTCCAGGTCGGTCACGGCCCCGGCGTGCTCGAAACGGCTCTGCAGTCCCTGCGCCAGATGGAACAGGATGGTGGTGCGAAGCGCGTGATCGGACGGGGTGATGGTGAGCGCCTCACGGGATCTTTCGATGGCGTGGTCGAGGTCCATCGACGTCCCGGCGCGCCGGAACCGGGTGAACAGCGCGTTGGCCAGGTCGGACAAGATGGCGGCGCGAGCGGGTTCGGCGATGGGGATGGTGGACAGCGCCCGGTGGCATGTCTCGATGGCGCGGTCGAGGTCCTTCATCGCCTGGGTCTCATGGAACCGGGCGAGCAGGGCACTCGCTAGATGGGACAGCCGCACGGCACGGTCGGGATGGTCGTCCGGCGTGGCGGCCCAGACGCGTTGCGACAGCCGGACCAGCCCTGACGTCAAGGCCGGATCCGTGCATTCGGACACATGGTGGAGAAGCTCCTCCACCGCTGGGGCCGTCTGATCGGCCAGGACGGGCAGCAGTGCCTCGGGCAGGTCGCCGTGACCGGTGATGAAGCAGGGGGTGAACATGGCGATCGCCGTGATCAGATCGGTGCGGCTCCGCTCCTTGGGCAGGCCCAGGTAACGGTAGAAATGCAGCCAGCCGAGCAGGTACAGGGCTTCGTGGCCGGCCCCGTCGTCGGGGAGGCTCGTGGCGAGGCGCTCGGCTTCGACCAGCGCGGCCCGGTCCAACACCGGCGAGAGATCTCGGGTGGCGGCGACCCGCTGGAGCCGGGCGCGTACGAACGCTAAGTGATCTTCACCCTCTGCCATGCACCCTCCTCTGCCCATGAACCGAACGCGAGAGTAGTGCCACTCTTGGAGCCAAGGCGGGGATTCGACGGATATGGCCGCCACATCCGCACGTCGCCGTTCCCAGGCCTGTTCGGTCCGCATCCCGATGGCTCAGTGGGAGCGGGCGCCGCCGGTCAGGGCGGTGGCGACGCCGAGGCCGAGGTAGACGAATCCGCTGATGTATCTGAGCAGGCCGCTCCGGCGGCGCATGGCCCGGCTCAGCATGCTCGCGCCCACGGCGTACACCAGGTCGGTGACGATGCCGAACGCCAGCAGGGTCAGGCCCAGCACGATGATCTGCAACGCGGGGGAGCCGGCGGCGGGGTCGACGAACTGCGGCAGGAAGGCGAGGAAGAACAGGATCACCTTGGGGTTCAGCACGTTGACGACGACGCCCTCCAGGAACACGCGGGGGAGAGGCTGGGGCGTGGCGGCCTGCCCGGCCTGGTGTCCCCGGTCGGCCAGCGTGCGGACGCCGAGGTAGACAAGGTAGGCGACCCCGGCCCACTTCACGGCGGTGAAGGCGGCGGCCGACCGGGCGATCAGGTAGGAGAGGCCCGCCGAGGCGGCGGCGATGTGCACCAGCGTGCCGGTCTCGACGCCGACCGCCGAGGCGATGGCCGCCGCACGCCCCTGGGCGATGCCCCGGGCGGTGATGTAGAGCGCGTTCGGACCAGGGACGGCCACGAGCGCGAGCGCGGCCAGGGAGAAGACGACCAGGGTCGAGGGGGCGATCATGCCCTCGACCCTAGGCGCGGGCCTCTCCTGTGCCGAGAGCCATTTCGGCCCCGCTTTCGGATCCAATTGCACCGGTTCCTTCCCTACCGGGCGCGGGGGGTTCGCCGATCCGGGAGTGTCGGAGGGGCGTGTAATACTCACGGGTGTGGCGTGGCGTGAGGCGCAGAATCCCCTGATCGGACGGTCGCGAGAGCTCGACCGTCTGTCGGGCGTCCTCGAATCCGCCACCGACGGGCGGTCGGGCGTCGCCGTGATCGGCGGTGACGCCGGCATCGGCAAGACCCGTCTCGTCACCGAGATCATGGCCCACGCCCGCGCGCGGGGCTTCGCGGTCCTGGTCGGCCAGTGCGCCGAGCTGGGCGACGCGCTGCCGTACCTGCCGCTCGCCGACGCGCTGCGCGGCGCCAGCGACGACCCGGGCCTCGCCCAGGCGATCGACGCCAGGCCCATGCTCCGCAGGCTCGTGCCCGGCGGCTCTGCCGACCCCGAGCCCGAGGCGGGCTCCGGCCTGGCCCAGCAGCAGCTCTTCGGCTCCGCGCTGGCCTTCCTCTCCGAGGTCTCCGAGGCTAGACCCGTCCTGTTCGTGCTCGAAGACCTCCACTGGGCGGACAGATCCACCCGCGACCTGCTGGTGTTCCTCAGCCGCATGCTCCAGCGCGAGCGCGTCTGCCTCATCGGCACCTACCGCACGGACGACCTGCACCGGCGGCATCCGCTCCGGCCCCTGCTCGCCGAGCTGCGACGGCTTCCCTCCGTCACCGCCCTGGCGCTCGGGCCGCTCGGCGACGGCGAGATGTCCGACCACCTCGTGGCCCTCGGCGGCGCCGACGCCAAGGTGATCGGCGACATCATCGACCGCGCCGAGGGCAACCCGTTCTACGCCGAGGAACTGCTCGCCGCGGAGGGGCTGCCGTACGGCCTGGCGGGCCTGCTGCTCGCCCGGGTCGAGAAGCTGTCCGACCCCGCGCAGCGGGTGCTGCGCGCCGCCGCCGTCGCGGGCCGCCGCGTCGACCACGCCCTTCTCCTGAAGGTGTCGGGCCTGGACGACCCCGGGCTCGAAGAGGCCATGCGTGAGATCGTCTCCCGCGGCGTGCTCCTGCCCGACGGCGACGGGTACGCCTTCCGGCACGCTCTCCTCCAGGAGGCCGTCTACACTGACCTGCTGCCGGGCGAGCGCACCCGGCTGCACGGCGAGTTCACCCGCCTGCTGGACGGATCCCCGGCCGAGCTCGCCTACCACTACCTCGCGGCCCACGATCTGCCCGGCGCCCTCGCCGCCTCCGTCGAGGCCGGCCGCCGCGCCGAGAGCCTGGGCGCCCCCGCCGAGGCCCACAGACACTACGACCAGGCGCTCGCCCTGTGGCACCGCGTCCCGGACGCCGAGCGCGTCGCCGGCATCTCCCGCGTACGGCTGGGGCTGCTGTCGGCCGCCGCGGCCGAAGAGAGCGGCGACCCGCACCGCGCGGTCAACCAGATGCGCGAGCTGCTCGCGACCGAGACCCCGACCGCCGAGCTGTGGGAACGCCTGGCCTACTACCTGACCGACGCCGACGAGCCCGCCGCCGCCATAGACGCCGCCAAGTCCGCCGTCACCCTCGCCACCTCAGAATGCACCCCCTTCCCCATAGCCTCTCCCACCGGGCAAGAGACGACCATTGGCCGAGAGACGACCACCGGGCGACCCGGTGCTCCACCCGACCTGTCCTCCCGTCCCGCCGCCGCTTCGCCCGCCGCCGCTTCGCCTGTCGGCGCGCCGGAGACCACGGTCGGCCGACTCCGAGCGGCGGATTCACCCGAAACGCCGCCCTCATCTCCCCTTGCCACCACTCCTGCCCACGCCACGATGTCCGCCGTCGCCGTCGCCGCCGCCCCGTCCGCCTCTGCCGGGGGTGACCCTCGCGTGCACGCCAGGGCGCTGGCCACCTACGCGCGCACCCTGCTGTGGTCCACGCGGCACGACGAGGTCGAAGAGCTCTGCGGGCGCGCCCTGCGGGTGGCGCGTGCGGCAGGGGTCCACGACGCCGAGTCCAGCGCGCTCATCAGCCTCGCCACGGTCGCCGACATCGACGGCGACACCGAGCGCGCCGAGCGGCTCCTCGCCGAGGCGAGCGCCATCCGCTCCGGCGACCTGTCCATAGACCTGCGCGCCATCTTCCACCACGCCCGGGTGCAGTACGAGCGCGGCAGCCTCGCCGCCGCCGAGGTCACCGCCGACCGCGGCGTGCGGCTCGCCCGCGAGACCGGTCTCTCCTGGAGCGTGTACGGCACCGATCTCAGCTTCCTGCGCCTGCTCATCGACTACACGGGCGGCGACTGGAAGCAGGCCGCCGCCGTCGCGGCCGGTTTCGCGGTGCGCGTCGGCAGGCTGCCCGAGGCCCGTCTGTCGGGGTATGCCTTGTTCATCGAGGTGGCGCGCGGCGACCCGATCGTCGAGGAGCGCCTCGCCTGGCTGAAGCCCTTCTGGGACGACGAGTTCGTCGCCCAGATCGTCCGGGCGCTCGTGGCCGAGCACGCCCTCTGGAACGGCGACCCCCGGGCCGCGATCGACCACATCCGCGTGATCATCCCGATGCTGGAGCCCTTCGACCCCGCCCTAATCCGCATCTGCGCCACCGGCCTGTGGGCCCTGGCGGATCTCGGCGAGAGCGGCCCCGAAGCCGACGACCTGCTACGACGCGCCCGCACCGCGACCACTCTCGGCCCCGGCTCCGGCACCCGCGGCCCCATCGGCGTCGAAGGGCAGGCATGGCTGGCTCGCGCCGAGGCCGAATGGCGGCGCGCCCAGGGCGTCGCCGACCCCGTCCTGTGGCGGGTCGTGGTCGAGGCGTTCGACTACGGGGCCGTCTACGAGCTGGCCCGCTCCCGCTGGCGGCTCGCCGAGGCCCTGCTGTCCACCGGCGACCGCGAATCGGCGCTCACCGAATGGCGGCAGGCCCTGACCACCGCCACCGCGCTCGGCGCCGCGCCACTCACCCACGCCCTCACCGAACTCGGCCGCCGGGCCCGCTTCCCCACGCCGTCCCCGCCGTCCGACGACCTCTCAGTCCCGGCCGACGGCGACGCCCCCGCTCCGCCGGCCCACTCCTCCGGCCCTGCGAGCACGCTGACCGCCCGCGAGCAGGAAGTCCTCGCCCTCGTCGCCACCGGCCTGTCCAACCGCGAGATCGCCGACCGCCTCTTCATCGCCCAGAAGACCGCAAGCGTCCACGTCTCGAACATCCTCGCCAAACTAGGCGTCTCCTCCCGCACCCAAGCCGCCGCCTACGCCCACCAAGAGGGCCTGACCACCTGAGCTACCGGTACTCATGAGCTCCGGGTACGGGCGGACAGGGCCAGATCTCTCACGATTTCGATGAGCTCCGCAGGATCGAACGGTTTGGTGAGGTAGGCGTCGACACCGATGGCCAGGCCCCTCTTCTTGTCGTCCTCCTGGGCGCGGGCCGTGATCATCATGATCTTGATATGGCTGGTGCGCTCGTCGGCGCGCAGCTTGGTGGCCGTCATCCAGCCGTCGAGACGCGGCATCATCACGTCCAACGTGATCACGTCCGGCTGGACCGCAAGCACCCGATCGAGACAGTCCTGCCCGTCGGTGGCCGTCTCGACCTGGAACCCTTCCAGATTGAGGTTCACGGCGATGAGCTCCCGAATCACCTCATCGTCGTCCACGATCAGCACGCGCCCCAGAAGCTCATCCACGGCCGCGAGGCTAACTCTTCCCAGAGCCGCCCGCGAGCACTTCCCGAACTTTCCCTCGATCACATTGACCACAAGCTTCCCGTTTCCCCTCCGTTCGGTCACCCGCACTCACGACCACGCATGGTGTACCTCACCTGTCGCGTCTTCCAGCCACACGTAAGTACGGGCAGGCGAGCCCAGGAGGTCCTGTCCACGGACGTCGTCTACTAGCTTCCGCCGGGCAATCAGTGTGGCCGCGTGAAGCAAGGACGGTGTAGAGCTGGGCGGTTATCCACAGATCCCCGGGCCGCCCAACAAGCGAATTCCTCATCGTCCCAGCTCAGGCGACGATCCTTCACGCAGCCCGAGTATCCGCCCGACCAGCTAATCCACAGAACCGCTTTCGGCTCCCCAGCCGCACCGCCCGCAGCGTGATCCTGAGCTCCGACGCCTCATCGAGCCAGGAGGACACTCATGATCACAATGCTCGTGACCACCGCCCTTGTCACGGGAGCCGCCCTGTCGGCGGGCGCCGGCGACGCCCTTCCGCGCCTACAGCTCGGCCGCTGTGTCCAGCTCCGCTGGCCCACCGCCCTCTCCCTCCCCGACCTTCCACGCCTCTCCCACACCCTCCGACGACTCCACCTCACACCACCCCTATGCGCCACCCCCCGCCACACCCACCAAATCGCTCTCGTCCCGACCGGAGTCATCTGGACCTCCCACCGCCCACTCCCCAAACCCCTCAACGACAAGCCGCCCCTCCGAACCACCCACAACACCAAGACAAGCCCCACAAACGACGAGACGAGCCCCGCGAGGAAGCACACAAGCCGAACGAAGGCCGAGACGAGGAGCACGAGGAAGGAGACGAGCCCCGCAAAGAACACGGACAGACATCCCGCCCCTCACCAAGACGCAGGACGAGCCCCACTTCCTCCATTGACCAGCCCCGTTGCCGGCACCACCAAGCTCGCCCTCACACCCGCACCCCTCTTAAAACGCCTCCCGACCCTCAGCAACCCGCAACCAGCACCCACCGCGTCACCGAACAACCCCCACGACACCGCCGCACCTAACGACCATGAGATTTCCGGCACCAGTCATGGTGGAGATGGCTCGGGTCGTGGAGATGGCTCGGGCTCGGGTCGCCGTGGGGGTGGTTCGGGTGCCTCCTCACGGCGGGCGGCCGGGGTGGTGGCGGCGTCAGTAGCGCTCCGGCAGCTTGGGAAGCCGTATGTCTGGGGAGGGGGATCGTCGGCGGGTGCGACACGCGGCGGCTTCGACTGCTCCGGCCTGGCCCTCTACGCCTGGTCCCGCGCGGGAGTCTCGCTCCCGCACTACACCGGCAGCCAGTTCACCCGAGGCGCCAAGATCCCCCTCTCCCGACTCCGCCCAGGCGACCTCGTCTTCTTCGGCGGAGCCACCGGTGCACCGACCCACGTCGGCGTCTACCTCAAGAACGGCATCATGATCCACGCCCCCAAGACCGGCGACGTAGTCCGCAAAGTCGACTTCCTCCACTCCCCGTACTACCGCTCCCACTACCGAGGCGCCATCCGCCCAACGCCATAGCCCCGCCACCCGGGCCTGTGGCCGGCACCGCACCCCACCGCCCCGGCCACAGGCACCCCGTGATCACGATCCCCATTCCGGGTGACGGACAACATCCAGATGCTGGTAGCCTTATCACTCGTTGAGCCCCCTTAGCTCAGGGGATAGAGCACCGGCCTCCGGAGCCGGGTGCGCAGGTTCGAATCCTGCAGGGGGCACCAACCAGATCTGCGCTACGGGCATCTACCCCATCTCGGGGCGAAGGTGCCCGTTTTTGCGTTATATGGGATCGTTGCTTGGCTGTCATCGGAGGTCGAGGCCATAGGCGGGCAGGCCTGCTCGCGGTCACCTGAGCTGGTGTCGGCTTCGATCACGGATGCTTGAGGCCTGCCTGATGGTGACGGGCTGCTTACTACCCTCTCGCTCAGGCTGACGATGTCACTGATCGTGTCGCTGTCCATCGTGACCCGGATCAGGGTGGTGTTCGCGTGGGCGTCGTAGCGGACCTCCAAGTGGAAGATCTCGAACCAGCTTGTGCTCGAGTTCTTCAGGAGCGTCGGCGAGGTTGGCGGTCAGGTGGGGGAGTCGGTCGAGCAACTCTTCCGCGTGGTCCTGCCGCGGCGGTCGCGCTTCCAGGATGGCGAGCTGCTCGGGTTTGGCCTTTCGCTTGCGAAGCAGTTCCCGGCGTACGACGTCTTGGCCGACCAGCGCCAGGCCGCGGCCATAGGCCGTCCGCATGGCACGGGCGACGCTGGTCTTCCCAGAGCCGGAGTTCCCGCGAAGAATGATCAGATGGGTGTCGGGAGAGCCGGTAGGGACTGCCTCAGGGTACGAACAGGTCGGGGGCGACACGCCGTCTTTCCCTTCCGGTGGGCTGGTGGCGTCCTCCCCAGCGGTGTACGAGAAGATTTGCAGATACACCGGCGCCAGGCCTTGCGCCGCTCATAGTGTCGGAGCCGTCATGAGCGACTCCGCGTCATACCTGGCCTTTGTTGCCTCCGTACCGCGCCTTCGTGCCGCGGCAGGCGCATTGCTCCGAGACCACGAGGGGCGGGTGCTTGTCGTGCACCCGGTCTACAAGGACGACTGGGACATCCCCGGCGGAATCGTCGAGGCGGGAGAGTCCCCCGTCAGTGCCTTGCTCCGTGAATTGCAGGAGGAGTTGGGCATCGCGCCGCTGGTGGGTGGGCTCGCATGTGTCGACTGGGTGCCACCGGCACCGCCGTGGGACGCCGGGCTGATGTTCGTCTTCAACGCAGGCGTGCTCACCGATTCCCAAATCGCGACGCTACGTTTGCAGCCCGAGGAACTCGACGAGTATGCATTCGTTCGCCCCGCGGATCTGGACAAGCTCCTGCTGCCAGGTCTGGCGCGAAGGATGAACGCGGCGATCTCGGCGGCAGACGCCGGCCGCACCGCCTATCTGGAGGACGGCCTCCGCCGCCTGCGCCCGTAGCCCAGATCCATGTGCGGGCTTGTAGCTCGGCGTCGCTGTCGCGGCCGGCGAGCGCCACGGTCAGCGGCCGGTCGAGTTGATGCGCGACCGGACAGGACACCGAGTCCAAGGACTGGCAGGCGGGGTGAAACCGGCATGGGTGCAGCCCAGCGTCGGGGACTCCAACGTCGGCCAGACGGCAGGTATCCGCTTGGGGTTCGGCTCCGGGCGTCGTCGCCCAGTGGGGCGCGCGGTAGGTAGCCGCGGCGGGCTCTGGTCGGTTTCCTCGTAGAAGTACGGGGACGGCTGGTTGTGGATGCGATCGTAAAGATCGCCGAGCAGGCCACTGGCGTGGTCGTTGTTGCCGATGTTGTGTTTGGCCGACTCGACCATGAGTGCGTCAGATCACCGATGGGCCGTCGCCGACTGTGCCCCGTCAACCACAATCGGTACAGGCAGGTGGCGCCCGGCACGGACATCGTCGGCCGCTTCGACGCCTCGAAGAAGCAGATCCGGATTGTCACGTAGGACGCGGAGGCCAAGAGCCTCTTGAGGGATGCGCTGCCGCTTACGGACAAGATCCGCGATCGTCTCGCGCAACTTCTCCGGTATCCACGCGACGAGCGGGCTGGGATCCGTAACACCGATGTTCGACTTGTCCAGGCGAGGAGCGCCGTGAGCGAGCAGCCAGTCATACAGAGCAACCGCCGGTTGAAGTGGCGGCAGCCGGTGAGCGTTCGCCGTCGCGGCAGCATTGACGGCGATGCGCAGTCCAGCGACGTCGAGGTCACCTACGTAGTACAGGGCGGTCGGCGCGGGGTCGAGCAGGGGTACGGCGGTGATGGAGGTGGGGAACTGATTGCCGCAGCCCCATCCGATGTGCAGGTCCGGGCGAACATCGGGGTCGAGTTGCCGGGCGGCCTGTAAAAGCGAATGGAACGTCGCGTTGTTCTCCGCCACCAGCAGCTTTGTCGGACCCGTTCCATGAATGTGCTGGGAGGGGAAGGGGATGGGAGTCGGATAGCACGCCAGGAGTTCGAGAGTCAGCGTGCCCGTGGTGAACAGCCGTTTGGTCATCTCCACGCCGAGTGCCTTCTCATCGTCGAAGATTTCCAGCGAGCGTTCTTCGAGAGGAACGGGCTCAGCGCCGGGGTTGTTCTGCAGCCATTTAGCGATCTTATCGAGGAGCTGGTGTTCGTCCGGTCGGGTGGCGATTGCGGCGGCTGCTTCCAGCGGTTGAGGCCAGACGCGCGGCGTCGGGGTCACGCGGGTCGGACGAGTCTTCGTCGGCTTGCCGACCCAAAGCGGCAGGGGCGGTTTCGTTCGATCGTCCCAGCCGGAGCGTGCCTTCGGCAGCACGACGGCGCCCGCTTCGGCGAGGTGGGTCAGGACGGTGGCAAGCCGTGCCCGTGCTGTCGGGTCGCCGACGAGCGTCGGGTCGGCTGCGGTGACGTGCCGTAGGAGGCCGTCGACCCGGACACGGCTGGTCGGCTGCCCGGCGACGTAGGCGGCAATGAGCTCATTGAGGTCGGTCATGTCAACGCGTCCGTCGGAGCGTGGTTCCCAGCACCGCTGGGCGATTCGTCGTGTGCGACGCGGACTCCGGTGATGAGTCGCTGATCGGATGCGTCGGCGAGGGTGCCGTCCGGGACGATGTAACGGCGGTTCCGGGTGCGACCCGGTCTGTTGTCCAGCCGGATGACGTTGGGGAACCGGGATACGGCGTCGGGGTCTTTCACCCCTGTGGTGTACACGAGCTGAACTTTGTGAGCGGCGGCGACGGCTCGCTGGAGGCCGACGAGGCTGCCGTGTGAGGCGCGGCCGATCGGATTGTCGAGCAGCAGTACGCCGCCCGAGCGATCCCGGCGCCCGGCATTTACAGCGCGCAGGGCCGCGATGGTGCAGTAGAGCGCGACGCAGACGGTCAGCTTCTCTCCACCGGACCATTTGCCGAGCCGGGTGATGTCCTCGGTCGTGGGCACCAGATCCAGGGCGGGTTTGAGAACCTTGACAGTGAAGCCCCTGATGCCGGCTGCCTCGTGAACGGCGTCCTTGAGCAGTGGCAGTCCTTCCGGCTTGACGCCGTCGGCGATGCGCCGCTCCACGACCCGGGTGACGTAGGTGCGAAGGTCCGCGTCGCTCGCGGGGGGTTCGAAGGCAATTCGGAGCATCTGTTTCCCGGCCCAGCCTCCGGTCTTCGTTGCCACTCGTGAGTACCGTTCGGCCTTACGCAGGGTATCGAGGGTGTTCGAGACGAGGCGGGCTAGAGAACCGGTCACGATCGACTGGTCCTCGGCGATGTCGGCCAGTTCCCCGTTGATCATATCGGCGCGCAGCCTGAGCTGCTTGGCCAGTGTTCCCGCGTGCTCGGCCAGCACCTCCTCATTGTCGTGGAGGACGCGGTCCTTCGCGGGTGTGGCGACGCCCGGGTACCTGCTTCCTGTTGTCCGTAGGTCCCCGACCGCGTTCGCCCGGGAGACTGCCGCGTCGCTTGCCCGCTTTTCCGCGCCGCGCAGCGCAGCCATGACCGCCTGCTTGTGGATCTTCGCCTCGTCCTCGCTCCCGGCGAACGGCGCGATGACTTGGTCGGCCGGGTCCGGGAGACCGTCGGCGAGCAACTCGAACGCCGTAGCCCGACTCCGGTATTCGCCTTGCTTACCCTCAAGGTCGCGGATTTCGCCCTCTGCGATTGTTCGCCTCTCGACGCAGGCTTGACCGATCCCGTCGTATTCGGCAGCCAGATTGTCGGCCTGCTCCGCTGTGGTTGGTTCGACAGGTAGTGCCCGCTTCGGCGGATCGGTGCGTCGCGCCCGGATCCTTTTGAGCGTCGCCGAGTGCTGTTCGATGTCGCCGGCGGCGCGGGCCTCACGGCTTACTGCCTCCTTCTCCGCCCCTCGGGCCGCGGCCAGGGCCACGGCCCGGGCGGGCTTGGTCTGTCCCTCTGCGGTGCTGAGCAGGGCGCTGGCATGTTCACAGGTTTCGGCACTGACCGCGGTGAGGGCCTGTTCGTGGGACGCGAGTGAAGCGGCGAGGGTGCGTTCTCGCTCGGCGAGTACGGACTGGGATGCCTGGACCTGCCAGGCGCGCTCGGCCTCCTGACGCCGAGCGCGAAGGACATCAAGGGACACCGCCGGATCGTCGGTAACGTCTGGTGCAGAGTCGAGGAATGCCAAGCCGGCCGCCTCGCTGCGGTATGTGTTGGCGGTCCTGCCCTCGACATCGGCGATTCTGCTTTGCTCGGTGGCATCGTCGAGCGCCCGGTCTGCGTTTTCCGCGTGGCGCACGGCCAGGTCGTGGGCGTCCTTGGCTCGGGACTCGGCCTCGGCGAGCTCGCTACGCCAGGACACGGCTGCCTCCATCTTGTGGATGAGGCTGGACAGGCGGGAGCGGAACTTCTCGATGTCGGAGATCTGGCGTTGGATCTGCTGCGCTATCGAGGCGTCCTTCGCCTCCGCCTCGTCGAGTTCGGCGAGGTCCGTGCGGGCTTGTTCGAGTGCGGCGGCCACCTTAAGCAGGGTGTTGTCAAGGTCGTCGATGCGGCCGCTGAGGCTGTCGAGGTGTCCGGCGGGGCAGTCGCTGAGCAGGTCGGTGAGCTCGCGGAGCAGTGCCCGGTCGGTTTCACGTGCCTCGGCCAAGCGACCCTGCTGCTCCTCGTATGCCTCGGCGCGGGTCGTGACCTGGCGCACGGCTCCTTCGGCCCAGGCCGGGTCCACCAAGCCGCGATGCAGTGCGGTCCATACCGGAGCGACTATGCCGGGGTCCGTACTGGGGGAGCCGACGATCGCGGCGGCGGCCTGCGCGGTGTAGACGCCGACGAGTGCTGTGGTCGCCGTATCGACGCCGGCCAGCACGCTCGCGGCGGCGTCGGCCTGAGCAGTGGGGATGACGAGACCGACGCCGAGGCGCGCGAGGTCCGGGTCCGTGACCGTCTCCAGCAGGCGTGTACCGGGCAGCAGCGTGCGCAGGTGTGCCCAGCCGGTCTCGGCCATGACGCTGTGCTCGGCCAGAATGGCTTGGACCTGTTCGGCGTCCAGGGTGGTGGGCAGCAGTCCGGTGCGCGCGTGGACGTCGAGGATGCGCTGGTCGTCGACGCGTTCGGCTTCCAGCCGCACCAGCGCCACGTCGGTGCCGACGATCGCGTCGGACAACCGGCGGGTCAGGGTGTCCGCCTCCGCCCAGAGGTCTGCGGGCGCCTCGCCGGTGGATTCGGTCAGATCCTGTACACGTCCGCGTGCGACGAGCGTGGATGCGCGTTCGGCGAACGCGGTACGCTCCTCCACGAGCCGGGCCCGCTCCCCGTCGAGCCGAACGTGCTCACCCGCCAGCGTGGCGAGTGTGTCTGTCAGAGCACGCCGAAGCGCCGGTCGTTGCTCACGACGGCTCTGAATCTCGTCAAGAATGCCCGCGAGGGTGGCGTGCTGTTCGGCGAGAACGGCGTCATGCTCGGTCGGGTCGGTCTGCTCGCTCGGAAGCACGCCGTCGCGGACGGCCGTGCGTAGGTCCGCGTCCAGCTCCCCCAGGTGGGCGGTCGCGGTCGCCGCTTCCTTGTCGGCGGCCTGTGCGTCCTGGCCGGCCTTCTTCGCCGCTGCACGGTGGGCCTCGACGTCTGCCCTCGCTTTCGTGGCGGCTTTGGTGGCCATCGCCACCGTGGTCTCATGGGCGTCGACGAGTGTGAGCAGGCGGGTTCGCAGGCGAGCGGTGTGTTCATCGTGCTCGTGCCGCATTGGCGCGGTGCGTTCGCGTTCCTCGCCGGCCTCGCGGCGCGTGCGCTCCAGCGCATCCTGCAGTTCCTTCTTCTCCGCCAGATGTCCGGCGGCTTCCCAGGCGGCGATGAGTTCGGCGGCATCGCTGACGGCGGTGTCGGCCTTGCTGAGTTCGTCCTGCGCGGTACCCAGCCGGATCTGGGCGGCGCGTTCCTCGTACAGGTAGACGAGCTCGTACGCGGCGCCGCCCTCGGTCACTGCCGCAGCGCGGCGCTTCTCGATGGCGTCGCGCTGCGCGGCGAGTACCTCGATCTGATTGTTCGCCTGCGTGACCGCCGCCGCGAAGGTTGCGGACAGTCTGGCTGCCTCGTCGGCGGCCTGTTGGACGGCGAGCGCTGATGCGTCGACCTCCTGCTGGCAGACGTGAGTGCGGTCCAGACCTGTTGCCGAGTCGAGGCAGAAGTCACGCTCGGCCGTCTTGGCGGGCTTGGTCGCCAGCAGCGACGCAATCGAGGCCAGGCGCTCGGCGACGCTGATCGCGTCCTCCGGCGCGACCGTGAGGTCGATGAGCAGGTCGATGAACTCGCGGGCGGACGAGAACCGGAACATGTCCTCCACGCCGCCCTCGACATGGTTCATCTGCTTCTGGGTGCGAAACAGCGCCGGGTCGAGGCCCCGGCTCGTCAGCGCGGTCGTCCACTCGTGTTGCTTCTCGGTCGCGACCAGATCCATGGCTTGTGGATAGGTCGCCGCATATTCCTTCAAGGCTGCGACGTAGGCCGCCCGACGTCGGGGCGCGTTTGTTGCGTCGAGGATGGGAAGCGCGTGTAGGTCGAGTACGCCCGGCACGGCGTAGAACGCGTAAAAGGTCGTGTCGAGCCGGTCCCGGGCGCGGTCGGCGTCGGCCGGACGGCGTAGGTCGCACCATTCGTAGACCACGCCGGTGATGAGGACGCGGTCCGGCGAGCCGTCCAACGTGTCCGAGGTGGAGGGATGCCACGCCGCGACGGTGTGTGCGGTGTCGCCGCTGTCGACGTAGTCGGTGAGGCTGCGTTTCACCGTTCGCCCCATGAAGTCGACAGCTCTCGGCAACAGCAGCGCGTAGAACAACGACAACAACGAGGACTTGCCGCCGCCGTTCCTCAGCCAGATGACTGAGTCGGCGGGGTGGCTACTGTCACCATCCGGGCCGGTTAAGTCAAGCGTGACGTCGGTGAAGCGAGCCGATCTCTCCCCGATCGAGTGAAGCCGGAACGCGGCCAGATGGTAGGTCACACCCGCTCCTCGTCATCCGCACCGACCGGCTGGACTGTCGGGCTCGACGACCGAGCCTGTGGCCGTCGGGCAATGTCCGCCAGGAAGGTGTACGCGGGTTCACCGGCCATGTCCTTGACCTGCACGCGGAACCTCTCGGTGAGCATCCAGGTTCCGCCGGTGCTGTCGGCGCGGGCCATGCCATGCTCCACGAGCCATCCGAGGACATTGCGGACCCAGTACAGGGTGCACTTGGGCGACAGCCGTCCGGAGCTGCGGCCCTTGTCGCCGACGAGTGTAGAAGGCATCTCGTGATAGGTCCGCCACGCCTCGTTCAGGCCGTCGTCGGGTACCGGCTCGCCGGCAGCGTCGTGTTCCTGTAGGCGTTCACACATCGTGCGCATCCACTGCTCGAACTCGACGTCCGCGACCCGGCGGATCCGTTCCTCCTCCAGGTCGGCCGGGGTGGGATAGGCGTGGGCGGCCACGCCGACCAGCACGAGGCCGGCCATCAGGCGCCCGATCCGGTGCCCGGCGTTGGGCATGTCGCCGACCCGGTAGGCGAACGGAGACTCGGGACTGACACCGAGGACGAGCCCGAAGTCGCCGTCGGACAGAGCGCGGGCGTGTAGTCCCTGCAGCACGGCATCGGCGGCGACGCGGAAGTCTGATTCGGTGCGGTACCGGCCGAGCACTCGGCGATATTCCTGGCTGCGGCCGGGGCGTTGGGTGGGTTGTATCGCGTACGCGATGAGGGTCCCGATGTCGATGTGATCGTTCTGCGTCAGGGTCATCGCGTCTCCGAGGGCATCCAGGGGTGGTCGGTGACCGGTTGTGGGTGGGCGGTCTCCAGGGCGTCGGGATGCGGGACGATGATCAGGTCGTCGCCGTCCCATCCCGGCAGATTGAGCTTCAGGCCGTCGGCGTCCGCTACAGCGCGGGGCCCCAGAATTCGTGTGGTCAGGTCGACCGATGTGGTGTGCTCGGTATCGGTCTGCTCGGGTGCGAAGCACCACAGCGCGGCCAACGCAAGGATCTCGGCGGCCCGCTGCCGGTCGGTGCCGCTGTCCAAGCCGGGATCGGTCAGGGCATCGGCGAGCAGCGCCGACAGCCGAGCGGGCAGGCCGGTCCTGACGACGACCCGCCGCGCGGCGTCCATGATGTCCGGTCCGATCGTCGGCGGATCCGGGTCTCCCGCCTCGTCATCGTCGTCGAGGTCACGATCGTCGTCTGTGGAGTCGCGGACGGCCCACAGGTCGTAAACCAGCCGGTACAGCCTGGGCAGTCTCGGAGGGCGGGGACCGGTGACATCCGACAGCCATCTGTCGGTGACCACCAGGGCGGTCTCACTGTCCATGCCGAGCAGCGGGGTGAGGATCTCGCCGCTGATGTCGGGCAGGTACCCCATTGCCGGTGGCCGGAACGTCTGCCGATCCTGCTCCTCCAGGAACACGCTTCGGGCGGCGATGACCTGTCGGTGCAGCGCGTCGTGCCGGCGCGAGCATTCGGTGAGCAGTGCAGCGATCCGGGCCGCCGCCATGGTGACCTGCTGGTCGTCGGATTCCAGCGACTCGCGGACCTTGGCGAGCAAGCGGTGCTCGGCCTCCATCCGGCCCGCGATGTGTTCCCGGGCCGTGGACAGACGTTGCGGAACGGCCGTTGCCCACTCCTGGATGACGGCACGCAGATCCCGCCGGGTGTTCTTGATCAGCTCGTGGAGGTCCTTGGCGAGCGACACAGACAGCAGCCGTGCCCGGACCGCGGCGCGTTCCGCAGCGTCGAACGCGCCTTTGGCCAGCTGGCGTTCCAGGAGCACCTCGTTGGCGACCTGCTCGTCTTCGACATCGAACTCCAGCCCACCGACCAGCGCATTGATGGCGTCGCGGGTAGCGTTGAGGACAACCTCGCCACGTGCCGGGTCCTCTCGCTCGATGAGCAGCCGGAACTGTACCTGCCGCCGCTGGTGGTTCTTGGCCTCGTTAGTGAAGTCGCTGATTCGGTAGGTGAACGGTGCCTCGCGCTCGCCCCGGTTCAGGAGAGCGTCAACTGTGTACGCACCGACGCGACGGTGTTCTGATGCCGGCCGCTCCGGTGCGGTACGGCGGGCGAGCGTGGTGAGTCCGTCAACAAGGTCGTCGTAGGTGGCTTCCTCCGCGAAGCCCTGCTGGGCAATGACCAGATCGATCGCGGCAAGGGCGAACGTCGTCACGTCGTAGGTTGCGGCCGGCCAGTCCTGCCGGTTCGCGGCGACGATCGCTTCCATGATCGGTCGGGAGCGCATGAGCACCGCGACCCGCGCGGGAAAGGTACGGTCGAAGACCGAGAGTTCCGCCGAAGTCGTTGACCTGGACACGGCGGTGCCGCCGGCCAGGTCGAAGAGCTCGTCCACTCATCCCCTTTCATACACTTCGGTACCCATTTGGTAACCGAGAGTGTCTAGCGGGTGAGATTAGCCGGTGAGGCGGGCAGCCGGAGACATCATCCTTTCTGAGACACGCCTGCATCTTCATGGATTTCAGCTTCTACGGTCGTATTTCGATCGCGGATCAGCAAGACCCGGAAGCCTCCCGCGCGTGGCAGCTGTCGCGTGCGGCTTCTTCGACGGCGCGGGCAGTTTCGACACGCTCACGCTGCCCATCAAGGACTTCGATGGCACGACGGTCCGGACATTTGTCGCAAAGCTGGATGAGTGGTCCATTTGCTGGGTCAAAAGCAGGCGCGGTCTCGATCCCGTTCCGGTTGTCGGCCGTTTCGTCGACGGGGCCGGCACCTGATGGCGGCCAGACCTGGGAGACCAGCTGAATCATGGACTCCACCCGCGTCGGGTGATGCCCAAGGACCTCAGACCCGAGCGTTCGGCGTACGTGTCCGGACCGGCGACACCAACTCGTGGCCTCCGGCTGTGGTCAGAGGTGGTGGGTTGCTTGGAGTAGGGCGCGGGCGAAATTGCTCAGCGGTAGGGCGGGGAGGTCTTGTGGGGGGAACCAGGCGAGTTCGGTGAGTTCGCCGTCGGTGGGGGTGGGGGAGCCTTGGGTGATGTGGGCCTCGTAGACGGTGGTGATGTAGGCGGCGCGGTCGCCGTTGGGGTAGGTGACCTCGTAGTCGGGGCCGCCGAGGGTGTCCAGGAGGCGTGTCAGCCGGATGTCGGCGCCGATCTCCTCGCGGGCCTCGCGGACGGCTGCGGCGGCGGGTGACTCGCCTGGCTCGATGGCGCCGCCGAGGACGCCCCACCCGTCGTCGTGGCCTGCGTGGCGGACCAGCAGCAAACGGCCGTCCTCATCGACGGGCAGGACCGACACCGATGGCAGGAGCAGCAGCTCATGGCCGACGACGGCCCGAAGCCTTGCTATGTGCGCGGCTATACCCATCTCCGTGACCTACCGGGGCCGTTGATGTCGCGGGAGACTATGGGCGTTTTTGTGTGGCTGCGGTGAGGATGATGGCGCGGGCTTGGGTGATGATGTCGTGGCGGTTCTGGAGGAAGTCGGGGTCGGTGATCGTGCCGGTCTTCGGGTCGGTGTTGTCGGGGCCGAACTGGAGGACCGGGGTGTGGACGTGGCCGCCGGGGATGTTCAGGTGGAGGCGGTCGCGGAGGAGGGTCGCACGGTAGGCGATCTCGTTGGAGAGGTAGTCGCCGCCGCTGCCGCTGCGGGCGGAGGAGCCCTCGGTGGGGCCGTCGGGACGTACCACGGGGGTGGTCGCGCCCGCCGGGATCTCGGTCACCTGGGTGTTGTCGTACACGGGGAAGCGGCCCGTCGGAGCGGCCACGATCGCCTGGTACGGGAGCGTGGTCACCGTCCAATGGGGCTGGGAGGCGGGGTCGGACACCGGGATCGGCCCCGTCGAGGACAGGTTCTCGTTGTCGGGGAAGCCTCCCCGCCAGGCTCCGTTGAAGCGCTCGACGTCGAAGCGGCCGGGGCGGCCCTGGCTGACGGTGGTGAAAAGGTCCACCTGCGGCAGGTGCGGGCGCAGCGCCCGTTCCACCGCGCCGCGCGCGAAGTCGCCCCAGCGGACCGGGAACACGGCCGTCTCGATCCTGACGAGGCCCGCGTCCGTCCGTACGGTCGTGCCGTCCAGCGCCAGTGCGTTGGCGCCGGACGGGTTGCTGATGCGGATGTCCCGGTCCAGGGTGAACGGGTCGAAGCCGGTGACCAGTACCCGCCGCACGCCCTTCCCGGCGGGGAAGCGGATGGCCTCCTGGCCGCGGGAGCCGCGCTCCAGGCGGTCGAGCAGCGTCGCGCGTCCGGCGTCGGTGAGGTCGAACGCGGGCCGCCACTGCCGTAGCGCGCCGGTCAACCCGAGCCGTGCCCAGTACAGCGGCCGGTCGTCGTCCCGGCTCAGGTCGCCGCCCGGCGCGCCGCGTCCCTGCGCCCGGTCGACCGCGCGCTGCCACAGTCGCTGCCCATGCGTGGTGATGACCTGTTCCGCCTGGCGGTACGACCTCGCCCCGCACAGGGCACGCGCGAACCGGGGGGCCGCCGAGTCGAAGCCGGAGCGCCGCAGGATCTCTTGCGGTACGGCGCCGGCGAGGCGCTGCTCCTCGACGGTGAGCGGTATCGACGTGTCCGCACATCCCGTGGTCTCCGCGGCGAGCGCGGGTGCCGTGGCCGACGCCACGCCAGCGATCATCGAGACGACGCATACGGTCAGCCTTGCGCGCAGCCCTCGCACTCGGATTCCTTTGTCCGGCCGGCAACGGTCAAGCCACAAGTGTCCATCCCTCGGCGAATCGTGACAATAGAGATTTACGAGCCGAGATGTGAAATGCCGACGTTGTAGTGGGATGCCTCCCGCAGCACTTCCACTCTGGTCTTCTGTGCCGGCACAACGTAAGCCCGGAAGGGAGTGAATCGGACAGGCGTTAATGGTGCTTGCGGGTGTCTCGGTTGTCCTGGTGAGTTGCCTATTGGGGCCGGGGGTGGCGTTGGGTGGGGCGCACGGGTGGGCCCCGGCGGGGAGGGACGGTGCGGGACGGGTAGGGCCGCGTTGTCTTGGGCCGCCGGGGCCCGATGGTCATGTCAGGTCAGCTCGGGGGGAACTGGCCGTTCTTGGCGACGGGGACGGCGAGCTGGACGGCGCTGGACAGGGTCGCCTGCTCGGGTGGGAGATGGCCGAGCACCGGGTTGAGGTGGCGCAGGGTCAGGGAGATCGTTGGCGTCGTCGAGGTGAGGATGTCGTACTTCTCCAGGTCGATCCACCTGAGGATGTTGAACACGGCGCTCGGGACGGTGTCTCCCGCCTTGAAGACCGGCACGCAGAGCTGCTGGGCCGCGGTGACCTGGGCGGCGTGCGCGGGGATCCGGTCGACGAGGAGCGGATTGAGCTGCCGCAGCCCCAGTTGCCGGTTCATCGGCGTGTTCGGGGTGATGTCGTAGCACTTGAGGTCGATGTGTGAGACCAGCGACAGGACCTCGGGGGGAGGTGTCACGTCGTTCTTGGCGACGGGCACGCAGAGATGCTGGGGCGAGGTCAGGGTGACCTGCTGTCGCGGCAGGGTCTGGAGCACCGGGTTGAGGTGGCTGAGCACGAGTTGCGTGTTCGCCGTGGCGCCCTTGATCCGGTAGCAGGCCAGGTCGACGAACCTGATGAACTGCAGCACCGGGGTCGGCGGGAGGGCGTTGTTCTTGGCGACCGGCACGCACAACTGCTCGCGCGGGCCGAGGGTGACCTGCTCGGTCGGCAGGTGGCCGAGGACGGGGTTGAGGTGCCGCAGCGTGAGCGTGACGGCCGGCGGCTGGTAGGGGCTGGTCTTGAAGCATTCCAGGTCGAGGTTCGACACGAAATCCTTCGGGGTGGGCAGGGCCAGGGCGATGGCGGGTGGCGCGGTGAGGACGGCCACGGTGAGGATTCCGATGGCGGCTGATATCAGGCGCCGGATCATCGGTTTCGGGCGTCTAGCAGTTTTGAGGATGGCTCGGCTCATTGCGCCTCCATTGGTGGGGATCGCGCCTCATGTCGATGAGTGTCGGCCGATGTCCGGGTCCTGACAATATTGCTGACCGCTTTTTGCCACGATGGCAGCGCCGCTGGTAGATCGCGGGTTCTGGCCGGTTCCAAAGTCTGTCGAGCGGACTATTGCCGCCTCGATTTATGGCATCCAGGTAGGAAATTACCGAGGGTGTGCGGGAGTCTGGAGATCAAATACGTGAAATGTCTCACGAGGCTGTTCGCCGCCGTCAGAAACGAAGTGGCGGGAGGTGCGGGATGCATTCGAGTTCCTCGCGTCCGGCATGTCCGCCGTGGAGCGGTTGCCGGCGAGTGGCACCGAGGTCGGTGGGAGGCGGTCTGCTCGCGCGGAGGGCCGGCGCGGACGGGGCGTGCGTGCGAGCGGCACCCATGCGGGGCGGCCGCAAGAAGAGGACAAGGCCTATGGATACAGAGCCCCACGGGCACAGGGCGCTGGTGGATAGGGCCAATGGGATAGGACAGCCAGGGATGAGGTCATGGGGATGGGGTCGGCGTGGAGAAAGGGCAAGGACGAACCGGCGGAGATGAGGCTGGCGGGAACAGGGCTGGTCAGTGAGGTCGAGAGGGATACGGCCGGAGGGGTGAGCTGGTAGCGGAACGGGCGGGATGGGGCTGGCGGTGAGGAGTTGGAGGGTGAGAGTTGGCAGGGATTAGGACGGGCGATTGGGAGTCGAGAGGGGCAGTGCTGGCGGGGTGAGGGTTGGGCCGGTGGGGCTGGCGCGGTGAGGGCTGGGCGGGTGAGGGCTGGGCAGAGGGGGTGGGTGGGGGGAGGATTTGGGGGTGATGGGTGAGCTTAGTGCGGGGGAGAAGGCGGTTTGGGAGGCGTTTGGAGGCGGGGGGCGGGTTGATCTTGGGGGGTGGGCGGATCGGACGATTCGGGCTGGTGTGTTGCGGCCGTTGCTGGTCGGGGCGCAGGAGGCGGGGTCGGTGTTGGTACCGGCGCTGTACGTCCACAATGCGCGCGTCGTCGGCCATTTCGACCTGCGCTTCACCGAGGTGCGCCATCACATCCGCCTGGAGGACTGTGACTTCGATGAGGCGATCAACCTCTACGGCGCCCGATTACGCCAGTTCACCTTGGTGACCTGCTCCTTTCCCGGGCTGGACGCCACCACCGCGCAGATCGAGGGCAGCCTCGTGCTGGCCGACTGCACGGTCACCGGCCCCACCGTGCTGCCGGGGGCGCGCATCAGCGGCGCGGTGATCCTGGACGGCTCGCGGCTGGAGGGGCTGGACGCCACGGGCCTGCAGGTCGGCACGGACTTCGTGGCGCGCCCGCGGCGCGACGGGATTCCGTTCAGCTGCCGGGGACGGCTCGACATCAAACGGGCGAACGTCGGCGGTTCGGTGCTGTTCGAGGGCGCCGCGCTCAGCAATCCCGGCCGGACCGCGCTCAGCGCGATGGACCTGACGGTCGGCGCGATCATGAACTGCTGTGAGGGCTTCGCCGTGGACGGCAAGATCGATCTGTCGTTCGCCGACGTGCGCAGCAAGGTCTGTTTCAAGGAGGCGCACCTCGGCAACCCCGGCGGCGTCGCGCTGCGGGCCCGTCACCTCAAGGCGGACGAGTTCGTCCTGCCGGTGACCGCACCCGTGGACGGCCACGTGGACCTGCGGCACGCCCGCGTCGGGGTCATCCGGGACGCCCGCGAGACCTGGCCGGCGACGCTCAGCCAGGACGGCCTCGTCTATCAGGCCCTCGAACCCCACCTGCCCGCCGCCCGGCGCCTGGACTGGCTCGCCCGGGACCCGGCCGGCTTCCTGCCTCACGCCTACGAGCAGCTCGCGGCCACCTACCGCCGTCTCGGGCTGGACGTGGACGCCCGGACCGTCCTGCTCGCCAAGCAGCGGCGCCGGCGCGGCACGGTCGGCCCGCTGCCCCGGCTCTGGGGGCACCTGCAGGACCTGACCGTCGGCTACGGTTACCGGCCGCTGCGCGCCGCGGCCTGGCTGGCGGTGCTGCTGGCGGCGGGTGCGGTGTTCTTCGCGAGCCACCCGCCGCCCGCGGAGGCCGGCAAGGGCCTGGTCTTCAGTCCCGTGATGTACGCGCTGGACCTTCTGCTGCCGGTCGTCGACTTCGGGCAGCAGGGCGCGTTCCGGCCGACCGGCGGCGCGGCGTGGGTCGGCTACGGGCTCATCGCGGCCGGATGGCTGCTGGCGATCACCATCGTCGCCGCGGTCACCCGGACGCTGTCGCGCCAGTAGGCGCCGGCGCGCCTCAGGTACGCGGCGCGGTGATGTCGACCATCCAGGGGATGCCGAACCGGTCCACGCAGGACCCGAACTCGTCGCCCCACATCTGCCTCTCCAGGGGGACGGTGACCAGGCCGCCCGCGGAGAGCTTCTCCCAGTAGTCGCGCAGTTCGTCGGCGTCCTCGCCGCTGAGGCTCACCGAGATGTTGGTGCCGGGGGTGTATTCCATGTCAGGCGGCAGGTCGGAGGCCATCAGCGTGAAGCCGCCGCGGGTTTCGAGCGTGCTGTGCATGATCTTGTCGGCCAGTTCGGTGTCCGGGGCGCCGAAGTCGCCGAAGGTGTTCACCGAGAGCGTGCCACCGAAGACGCTCTCGTAGAACTCCATGGCCTGCCGCGCGGTGCCGGGAAAGTTGAGGTACGGGTTGAGAAGCGAGGCCATGAGATCCTCCTTTGGGTGGTGCCGGAGGCCGATCCTGGAAGAACGCGCGGCTGCCGGCGACGGGTCCCGCGCATCGCGCCGCGGTAGAGACTCGCGGGTCATAGGGCACATCACGAGGAGCGGCCACCCGGAGCCGACGCGGGATCAGGCGAAGAGAAAGGCGTCGGTGAAGATGTTCAGCCGGGGGAAGTTGCCGTACCACCACAGGGTGAACTGCAGGAAGCCCTCGTTGGGGGCTATGCATCCGACGACCACCGGCCACGCGTCTCCCTGGAACCGGTCCGGGTTGCCCGTGTCGCCGTTCCTGGCCTCGCAGGCGACGACCACGACGAACGACCTCCGGTGCATGTTGCCCCAGTTGTTGATCGTGAAGATGCCACCTCTCGGCGCGTTCAGCCAGAAGTTCCTGCTGAGTTCCATCGCGCCTCACCCCTCGGACGGTCGAATGATCAGCACGCCGTCGAGCGGCAGGCAGGTCAGCTGAACGCGATATCCCCCGTCGGGGTCCGGGGAGGCGCTGCCGACCCGCACGAGCACATCCGGCTCGTCGACGTCCTCGGGCAGCGCGCCCTCATAGCCGGGACCGGCCGCGTAGCGGAGCCGGCGGCCTTCCTTCTCGATGGAGAACACCACCATCTCCTGCGGCCCGTCAGCCACGCTCGCCTCCCCGAACCGGTCACGCCATTCGTGAATGATCCAAGGATTGACGTGCCCCGCCGGAGGGCGGCCACGCCGCGTGAGATCAAACGCTCGGCAAGCACTTTCCCCATGTCACGGCAGGTCCGCCTCACCTGGGAGGAAGCATCGACTCCTTCAGCTTGCCCTGGGGGTCGTAGACGGTGCACATGACGTCGCGGTCGCCGTCGGCCCAGGTCTCGTCGGTGGGCAGCACGGGGTAGTAGGCCGGCTCCGAGCCCGCCTCGCCGGGCCAGTAGTGCCGGAACCCCTGCCCGCACCTCTGCCGGCCGAAGGCGGCCAGCCGGGCGCGGTCCCGCGGGCCGTCCGGGGCGTGGCGGCGCTGGCGTCCTGGGCGCCGGTCGTCGCGGGCGTGGTGGTGTCGGCGGGCGGGTTCCTGTACCTGTTCTTCGCCGTGACGGCACTCGTCACCTAGCCCCGCGCGGGCGTCACGGTGGAGCCGTCCCGGGGCGGTGGAGCACCACGTATCCCTCGCGCGCGAAGACGACCTGGTAGCCGAGCGTCATCAGTTCCTCGACCCGCTGCCGCTGCCGGTCGACCGAGCCCCACGGGTAGGCGAAGCGGTCGGTGTCGGCGACGATCCAGGGCGCCGCGGGCTGCTTGTCGGTCCACAGCAGGGTGGTCGTGCGGGCGGACAGGTGCGGCCCGACGTGGTTCACGGCCTCCACGAGGACGCCGGACGGCACCGCGGCCACCGCCTGCTCCGCCGCGGCCACGTCCGGTTTCCTCTCGTAGAACTCCGGCCGGATGAGCTGGTCGAGCGGGAAGCGGGGCACGAGCGTGACCGCGACCAGGCAGACGCCCGTCGCCCAGATCAGCGCCGTCCACCGCTCGGGGACCTCCTTGCGGCGGCGCAGCAGGCGGCCGAGCCGCGCGGCGCCGTCCACGCCCGCGCACAGCAGCACGACCACGGTGAAGGCGCTGTGGTGGAAGTCGGTGATCCACCAGTGCAGGCGGTCGGACAGCATGCGCTCCAGCAACTGCGGCACCGCCATCAGCGTGAGCGGCGAGAGCAGGCACAGCAGCAGCGTCGGCCACAGCAGGAACGCCCAGGTGTCGAGCTTCACCTGCGGGCTGATCAGCGTGCCGAGGGTGTTGAGGGGGTCGGTCACGGCCTTGAGCACGGCGTGCGGCAGGTCCGGGCCGAACTGGCCGTACGCCCAGTACATCGCCGGGTCGCCGCCCACGGCCGGGATCATCAGCGCCCGGGCGTACAGGGTGTAGCCCACGCCGGCCGCGATGTAGGTGACGCCGTCGAGCCGCCGCCCCCGTGTCACGACGTAGGCGCCGAACCCGGCGACCATGAGTCCCATGTCCTCTTTGACCAGCAGCAACGCCGCGGCCGCCGTGAGGACGTGGCCGTGCCTGCCCGCGCTGAACCGCTCGATCATCACGGCGGTGATCAGCGGCGCGAAGGCCGCCTCGTGGAAGTCGAAGTTCATCGCCCGTGCCAGCGGCCACGAGAGCGCGTAGGCGACGACGACGAGGTAGGCGGGCCCGGTGCCGAGCACGCGCCGGGTGAACACCCACAGCGGCGGGATCGCCAGCGCGAACAGCGCCGCCTGGGCGACGATCAGCGTCTCGGGGCCGTCGTAGATCCAGTACAGCGGGGCCAGGACGGCGAGGATCGGGGAGAAGTGCTCGCCGAGCTGGTTGAAGTCCATCCCCTTGTCCAGGGTGAACCCCCGCAGCGGGCTCGTCGGCGCGCTGAAGTGCGAGAAGCCGCGCACCACCTGGTCGAAGAGCGTCAGGTCCAGGCTGGTCGCCCGGTACAGGTCGAACCTGACCAGGCCGAGCTGCGCGTAGACGGCGGTCGCGGCCAGGACGATCGCGGTCAGCGAGATGACGTGCCGGGCGCGCGGCGAGGGACGCGGCAGGGCGCGCAGCCGTCCCACCAGGTCTCGCGTGGCCGCGCGCACGGCGCCGGCCGGTTCGCGGCGCTCGGTGACGGCCGCCGTCTCTTCCATGCGTTCAGACACGCGCCGTCCCCACTACGAAGAGGACCGCCCACGCGAGGGCCAGCCCGAGCAGCCATCGGTCTTTGAGCACGACCGTCTCCGGTTCGCCGGCCTCGCCGCGGTCCACGTGCCAGCCGTACCGGAGGAACGCCAGGGCGAGGGGGACGACGGTGAGCTGGCGGCCGGGGAGTTCGAACGCCCACAGGCAGTAGGTGGTCATCGCGACCGTCCCGGACGCCTGCCACACGTACCGCAGGTAACCGGGGGAGTAGTGCGCGAGGCCCGGCCGGGTCGAGGCGGCCTTGGGGCCGAGCGTCGCCAGCTCCGAGGAGCGCTTGCCCGCCACCATGAACAGCGCGGCGGACCCGACCACGATGAGGAACCACTGCGACAGCGCCAGCCCCGCCATCACCCCGCCGAAGACGGCCCGCAGCAGGAATCCGCTCGCCACGGTGGCCAGCTCGATGATCGGGACGTGTTTGAGCTTGAGGCAGTACAGCCCGTTGACCAGCAAGTAGAGGGCGATCACCCCGGCGGCCTCCAGGCGCCAGGCGGCGGCGAGGGCCAGGGCGGCGAGCGCGAGGACGGCGGAGGAGGCGAGCGCGACCGGCTCGGGCACCGTCCCGGCGGCGATCGGGCGTAATCGCCTGACCGGGTGCAGGCGGTCCCGGCCGGCGTCGAGCACGTCGTTGAGGAAGTACACCGCGGGCGCCGCCAGGCAGAAGACGGCCAGCGCCACGCCGGTGGCCGCGAGCGTCGTCCCGTCGTGGGCGCCGGCCGCGACGGGGGCGGCGGCGACCAGCAGGTTCTTGGGCCACTGCCGCGGACGGGCGGTGCGCAGCAGACCGGACGTGAGGGAGGGTCCGGTGGTCTTTCTTCCGATCTGCGTCGCGCCCACGAATGAAGGTCTCCCTGGGGTCGTCGGGTCCCGCCTGGGCCGCTCAGCACGGTTTTCGTTTGCCGGTAACCACGGAAGAAGACCAAGATTAACATTGAATTGAGCCGATATATCAGCCGATAAGGCGATAAATCGGGGCAATTGCGGGGCCGGTCGGTTCATGGTCAGGCGGTGGCGAGGCCGGGGTCCCGGGGGCGGGCGCTCACGGCGCCCGGGACGGTCGCCCGCCACAGCCGCAGGCACGACACGGTGGTCGCGGCCACCAGCAGGCCGTTGCGCACGACCAGCACCGTCACCCCGAGCGGCGTGCTCTGCTGGACGTCCTCGAACAGCGTCGGGAACTCCAGCATCGTCACCGCCGTGGCGGCGAGCGCCAGGACGGCCACCGGCCGCTGGGTGGAGGCGCGCACGGTCAGGCACACCGCGGCCAGGCCCACCAGCCACACCAGGTACTGCGGGCTGATCACACGGCTGGTGACCACGAAGATCAGCACGGCGGCGAGGGCCGCGTCGTAGGGCGTGGCCGCGGTCCAGGTGCGGGCGCGGACACGCCAGAGGACCAGCCAGCCCAGGCCGAGCAGCGTGGCGGCCAGGGACACGCGGCCGGCCGCCTCGGCGTACGGGCCGATCATCTCCATCGACCCGTAGCTGTAGCTGACCATGCCCGGCCAGCCGAACCACCGGGCGACGTGGAAGGCCAGCGCCCAGACCGACTCGACCTCGACGCCCCGGTCCTGCTGGGCGGTGAGAAAGCCGAGGCCGCCGTCCAGCGCCAGCATCATCAGCAGGGTCGAGACCGCGCCGCCCGCCGCCGCCCCGGCGAGCGCGCGGCGGGTCTCCTGGCCGCGCGGCATGCCGATCAGCGCCAGCGCGGGCCACAGCTTCAGCCCCGCCGCCACCCCGAGCGCCAGCCCTCCGCGCGCCGCGGACGCCCGCGCCTGCAGGAGGCCGGACACCGCCAGCGCGGTGACCAGCAGGTCGTACCGGGCGTACACCACCGGGCCGAGCAGCGGCACCCCGGCGAGCCACACCCAGGCGCCCACGCGCGTGCGGCCCTCCTCGCCGGCGGGCACGCGCAGGAGGGACGCCATGGTCAGCGCGTCGAAGGCCACGGTGATGACCAGGAAGCCGCCGAGGTAGGAGAAGGGCAGCATGGACGGGGCCATGATGATCAGCGCGGCGGCCGGAGGGTACTGCCAGGTGACGTCGTCGACCGGGAAGCCGCCGCGGAGCATGGTCTCGTGCCAGCCGTGGTAGACGCCGGTGACGTCCCAGGTGACGGTGCGGAAGAGCGGCACGATGTCGAGCACCGTGAGCAGCAGGAACGCCCGGGTGGCCAGCCAGAGCCAGGTCATGGTCAGGGCCGTGCCGGGTATCGCCCTTCGCGGATCAGCCACGTCTCGCACGCGCCGGAACCTACTCACCTCGGATGGACATCACATGCCGGGACGGCGAATCGGCCCCGCGGGGGAGCCGGGGCGAGACCGGCCGCGCGTCGCGATGCTATCGGTCCCGGCGCGGCGAGAACGGCGAATGGCCCGAAGGTCGCATCTAAAGGACGCGCAAGCCCTGGTCAGATCCCTGCTGTCCTCTTCAGGCCGCTCGGCCGCCGGCCGCGTGACCCGGCCGCGACCGGCCCGGCGGGGTCACGGTTCGTAGAAGCCGATGAAGGCGCTGGACGAGCCTCCGGGGGAGGGGTCCCCGTGGCCGTGCGGGCCGCCGTAGCCGAAGCCGTCGCCGAAGGGCTGGTCGCCGGAGACGTGCTCTCCCGAGCCGAGCAGCGACCTGGTCAGGGACTCGCGTTCGTCGAGCATGTCCTCCAGGGCACGGCCGAGGTGCTCGTCGGTCACGACGGGGGCGGTCTCGCCGGCGCGCAGCGCGTCGAGCACGGCGCGGCGCAGCAGTTCCTTGAAGAACGACGCCGTGGCGCCCTCCGTCTTGGCCACGATCGGTCCGAGGTCGGCCCGGAGCGTCAGGCCCCGCGCGTACAGGCGCATGAGCGCCGCGCGGCCGTCCTCGTCCGGTTTGGGGATCTCGACGGCCAGGTCCACCCGGCCGGGACGGTCGGCCAGCGCGCGCTCCAGGACCTCGGCGCGGTTGGTGGTGAGCACGAACGTGACGTCGGCGTCGGCCCCGACCCCGTCCATCGCGTCGAGCAGCGAGAACAGCAGCGGGTTGCCGGTCTCGTCCAGGCCCCGGTCCTGGGCGACCAGGTCCACGTCCTCCAGGACGAGGATGGCGGGCTGCAGCCGCCTGGCGAGCCCGGCGGCCTGGGCCACGTACCTGATCGCGGTGCCGGTGACGATGATCACCGTGCACTCGCGCATCCGTCCCAGCAGGTAGCGGACGGTGTGGGTCTTGCCGGTGCCGGGCGGGCCGTGCAGGAGCAGGCCGCGCTTGAGGTGCTGGCCGTGCTCGCGCAGGCGGACGGCGTGCTCGGCGATGCCCACGATGTGCCGCTCGATGCCCGCGAGCACGCCCTCGGGCAGGATCACCTGGTCGGCGGGCAGGTCGGGGCGGGGCAGGAAGGTGACGAGGTCGTTGCCGCGGTGCTCGCTCCACATGAAGGAGAGCACCTGGCCCCGGTAGATGTCGTGCTCGCGCATCAGCCGCTCGATCTCGTCGCGGGTGGCGGTGGCGCTCGGCCGGTCGGGGGCGAGGACGACCACCTGGCACTGGGGGCCGTGGTGGTCCTGGGACCCGCGCAGGCCGACCACGACCGGGCCGCCGTCCGGCGCCCGGGTCAGTACGAGGCCGAGCGAGATGACCTCGGTGGTCTCGTCTGGTCCTATCGCGGCGGTCGCGTAGTCGACCGCGCCGGGTTCGTAGCGCTCCCAGCCCCGGGCGAGGCCGGCCAGCATGTTCACGAACTCCTCGTGCTCGCGGCCATGACCGCTGATGCCGAACCACTCGGCGTCGGGGGTGTGCGCGGCCAGGTAGGCGTCCAGGCCGCGCTGGAGGTTGACGTGCTCCCAGCCCGGAAACGTGCTGACGACGTTGACGACGTGGTTGAGCTCGCAGCCCAGGTGGCCCGTGACCCGCGCGATGAGCTCGGGTGTCTCGCGTGCCGCATCGATCGCCTGACCGGCGTTCTTCAACAGTTCGTTGAGTGCCCGCGCCAGCCCCTTGGCGTCGTTGAGATCCATACGCTCACATTGGCAGATTTAAGCCGGTATTGCTGGGGATTGTCCGGTCTATTGACCCGGACGGCAGGGGTGTGGCGGGTGAACAGGTGAAACGCCGTAAAGCCACGTAACGCCGCAACTCATACTGAAAGGCTATAGGGCCATCGAATGGGCTTATTCGCCTGGAACATATCTCCCCCGGCACCCGCCCCCTGAGTCCGGAAAGGGCCGCCCGCCGGGCTAGAGGCGTGCCTTCGCCCGCTCCCGGTGGGCGGCCACCGCCCGGCTCGTCTCCTCGGCCACCAGGTCGGCGTTGATGTGGGCCCCGGCCAGCGCGCCCGCCGCCGCCGAGGTGCCGACCTGGGCGGTCAGGTCGGTGACGTTGCCCGCCACCCACACCCCCGGCGCCTCGGTACGGCCGGTCGCGTCGGCGGGGATGTGCTCGCCGCCCCCGCTCGGATGCTCCGCCGGCCGCAGCCCGAGCCCTGCGAGGAAGCCGGCGCGCGCCACCATGCGCGGCGAGACCGCCAGCGCCTCGCGGCCGACCACCGTGCCGTCCCGCAGTCGCACGCCGGTGAGACGGTCGCCGGCGACCTCCAGGGCCGCGACCTCGCCGTCCACCACGCGGACGCCGCGCGCGGCCAGCTTCTCGGCGTCCTCCCCGGCCGGCGGCCCGGTGTGGGAGAAGAACGTGACGTCGTCGCTCAACTGCCGGAACAGCAGGGCCTGGTGGACGGACAGCGGACCGCCGCCCAGTACGCCGATGGCCCGGTCGCGGACCTCCCACCCGTGGCAGTACGGGCAGTGCAGCACGTCCCGGCCCCAGCGGTCCCGCAGTCCCGGCAGGTCCGGTAGCTCGTCCACCAGCCCGGTGGCCACCAGCAGCCGGCGCGCTCGGGTGACGCGGCCGTCGGCCAGCGTGACCGCGAAGCCGCCGCCGTCACGGGTCACGGTCCGGATCTCGCCGGACACCACCTGGCCGCCGTAGCCGCGCACCTCCTCCCGCCCGCGCTCCAGCAACTCGGCCGGCGGCGTGCCTTCCCTGCCCAGCAGGCCGTGCACGCCCTCGGCGGGGGCGTTGCGCGGCGCGCCCCCGTCGATCACCACCACCGAGCGGCGCGCCCGCGCGAGCATCAGCGCCCCGTTCAACCCGGCGGCTCCGCCGCCCGCCACCACCACGTCGTAGCCGTCTTCTCGCAGATCGGTCACCGTGACCACCTCCACGACGACTCTGCGCTCCCACCCTTCGTAGTGGCAAGCCTTGTTGCTGATATGGCAACATGTCGGATATGGGCGACGACCTGGATCGCGCGCTCGGCGCGGTCGGTCCCCGGCTGCGCGCGCTGCGACGACGGCGCGAGACCACGCTGGCCGACCTGTCCGCCGCGACGGGCATCTCGGTCAGCACCCTGTCGCGGCTGGAGTCCGGCGCGCGGAAGCCGACGCTCGAACTGCTGCTCCCGCTGGCCAAGGCGCACGGCGTCACCTTGGACGAGCTGGTGGACGCCCCGCCGACCGGCGACCCGCGCATCCACCTGCGCCCGATCACCCGGCACGGCATGACCATGCTGCCCCTGACCCGCAGGGCGGGCGGCATCCAGGCGTACAAGCTGGTCATCCCGGCCGGCCGCGGCCAGGGAGAACCCGACCCGCAGACCCACGAGGGCTACGAATGGCTCTACGTGCTCAACGGACGGCTGCGGCTCGTGCTCGGCGAACAGGATCTCGTGCTCTCGCCCGGCGAGGCCGCCGAGTTCGACACCCGCCTGCCGCACTGGTTCGGCGCCGCCGACGACGAACCGGTCGAGTTCCTCAGCCTGTTCGGCAGGCAGGGCGAGCGCGCCCACCTGCGCGCGCGCACGAGAGCGGACCGCGAGCCGGACCACCCGCGGTGAGCCCGCTCTTACCGGGTGTGGTTCACGGCCGGCGCGGCGCGGCCCCGCCTGAGGCAAGATCTGAGGATGCGGACCCACGCACGGGGCGGGCGCGCCCGACGATGGAGTGCGCGCGCCCTCTCCCAAGCCACCCTGGACGCGCTCGAACATCTCATCGGAGGGGCGGGAACCGCGACGCTGGCGCTGTTCGTGATGCTCCTGCTGGCCGTCACCGCGGTGCTCTGTCTCGCCGGGGTGGGACTGCTCATGGCGCCCGCCGCCCTGCGCGCCCTGCGCGTCGTCACCGACCGCGAGCGGGCGCGGCTCTCCCGCTGGGGCCCGGAGGTGATCGGCCCGGCGCCCACACCGCGCGGGCTGCGCGCCGCCCTGGCGGACCGCGCCGTGCGCAGGGAACTGGGCTGGATGGCGATCCACGCGAGCCTCGGCCTGCTGCTCGGCCTGATCGGCTTCACGCTGCCGTTCGGCGCCATACGCGACCTGAGCCTCCCTCTCTGGTGGCGCCTCGCGCCGCCGGAGGAGATCGCCGACAGCGCCATGAACCTCTGGGTGGTGGACGACCAGCTCAGCGCCACCGCTGTTGCCGCGCTCGGCGTGGGCTGGATCGCGGTCTGCGTCCTTGCTCTGCCGGGCCTGGCCCGGCTGCAGGCATGGCCGGGGCGGCGGCTGCTGGCCGCCGACGCCGGCGCCGACCTGGCGCTGCGGGTGGCCCACCTGACCGCGACGCGGGCGGCGGCGCTGGACGCGCACGCCGCCGAGTTGCGGCGCATCGAGCGGTCGCTGCACGACGGCACCCAGAACCGGCTGGTGGCGGTCACCGTCCTGCTCGGCGCGGCGCGCCGAGCGGTCGCCCGTGACCCCGCCGCCGCCGGGGAGATCCTCGACCGCGCCCAGGGGGCCGCGGAGCAGGCCCTGGCCGAGCTGCGCGCGGTGGTGCGCACGATCCTGCCTCCGGTGCTGGAGGACCGGAGCCTGGCCGACGCGCTCACCGGGCTGGCCGCCGCCTGCCCGGTGCCCTGCACGGTCACCGCCGACCTGCCGGGCAGGTGCGCCGTGTCGGTGGAGGCCACCGCCTACTTCGTGGTGGCCGAGGCCCTCACCAACGTCGCCAGGCACAGCGGGGCCCGGCGCGTCTCCGTCGCCGTCCACGGTGACGGCGAGCGGCTGCGCCTGCGGGTCACCGACGACGGCCACGGCGGCGCCGACGAGCGCGCCGGGTCCGGGCTCGGGGGGATCCGCCGCCGGGCCGAGGCGCACGACGGGACGTTCACGCTGACCAGCCCCCCGGGGGGACCGACCATCTTGAAGGTGAGCCTGCCATGCGGATCGTGATCGCCGAGGACGACCCCCTGCTGCGCGAGGGGCTGGCGCTGCTGCTGCGCGCCGAGTCGCTCGACGTCGTGGCCACCGCCTCCGACGCGGACGGGTTCCTGGCCGCCGTGGACGCCCACGCGCCGGACGTCGCCATCGTCGACGTCCGCATGCCGCCGACCCACACCGACGAGGGCATCGTCGCCGCCGTCGAGGCCAGGCGCCGCCGCCCGGAGCTGGCCGTGCTGGTGCTGTCGGCCTACGTGGAGCAGGCGTTCGCCACCGATCTGCTCGCGCACGGCAGCGCGCGGCTGGGCTACCTGCTCAAGGAGCGGGTGGGGCGGGTCGCGGAGTTCCTCACCGCGCTGCACCGCGTGGCGGGCGGGGGCACGGCCATCGACCCGGAGGTCGTCGCGCAGTTGCTGTCCCGCACCCGGCCGGACAACCGGCTGGACCGGCTCAGCCCGCGCGAGCTGGACGTGCTGGCGCTGATGGCCGAGGGGCTCGGCAACACGGCCATCGCCGAGAAGCTGTTCGTCAGCGAGGGCGCCGTGCACAAGCACATCCGCAACATCTTCGCCAAGCTCGACCTGGCCCCGACCGACCGCACCGACCGCCGCGTGGCCGCCGTCCTGCACTACCTGGAGGACGGCCGCCGGACCTGACCGGCGAATACCTGTATTCCGGAAATCCAGCCACATGCGGCGCAGTAGCATCGGCCGCGTGCGAATCAGGTGGGCGGCCCCCCTCGTGGCCACGATCACGTCGGTCCCCATGGCGGTCGCCGTGCCGGTCGCCGCGGTGACCGGCGGAGCCGGATCGGCGCAGACGCGGGGCTCCGCGCACGCCTCCGCGCCGCGGGGCGCCCTCGCGGCGCGGCCGGGCAACCCGGGCGGCCGTGCGCCCGTGCCCGCCGAGGCACGCGCCGCCGACGTCTCGCGCCCGAACCGGGTGATCGGCGACGGCACGCCCGCGAGCTGCACCTCCCAGGCCGTGGTCCGGGCCGTGGCGGCCGGCGGGGTCATCGTCTTCCGCTGCGGGTCACGCCCGGTCACGATCACGATGCGGGACACCGCCAAGGTGGTCAACGCCCGCCCCGACGTGGTGCTGGACGGCGGCGGCACCGTCACGCTCAGCGGCGGCGGCAAGCGCCGCGTCCTCTACATGAACACCTGCGACAAGGCGCAGGGGTGGACCACCTCGCACTGTGACGACCAGGCGCGGCCCCGGCTCACCGTCCAGAACATCACGCTGGCCGACGGGAACGCGACCGGGCTGCGGGCCGAGGGGGGAGGCGGCGGGGCGCTCTTCGTCCGGGGCGGGCGCCTGAAGATCGTCAACACGCGGTTCGCCCGCAACCGGTGCGACGCCACGGGCCCGGACGTCGGCGGCGCCGCCGTCCGCGTGCTCGACCAGTACCGCGACCAGCCCGTCTTCGTGACCGGCAGCACCTTCGAGAACGGCGTCTGCTCCAACGGCGGGGCGCTGAGCAGCATCGGCGTGTCCTGGGTGATCCTCAACAGCGTCATGACCCGCAACAAGGCGGTCGGCCGCGGCGCCAACCCGGCCCGCTCCGGCACCCCCGGCGGCGGCAGCGGCGGGGCGATCTACACCGACGGCAACCGCTTCAGCGTGCGGATCGCCGGGTCGGTCGTCGAGGACGACTCCGCGCGCGAGGGCGGCGGCGCG
Source organism: Sphaerisporangium siamense (assembly GCF_014205275.1). Lineage (NCBI taxonomy): Bacteria > Bacillati > Actinomycetota > Actinomycetes > Streptosporangiales > Streptosporangiaceae > Sphaerisporangium > Sphaerisporangium siamense. Next base: position 8,000,792 of record NZ_JACHND010000001.1, on the reverse strand, counting down.
GTGTTCTTCGTCAGCAACGACCGCACCGGCACGCTGGCGATCGAAGGGTCCCGGCTGCGCCGCAACCGCAGCGCCGGGTTCGAGACCAAGGGATTCCCGGGCGTCTTCTTCCTCGGCGCGGGCCGGCCGAAGGTCGTCGCCTCCACGCTACGGTGACGCCCCCCCCGGACGATGCCGCGGTGATTTGGTAGATATGACGGAGTGATCGCTTTTCGTGGCTTCGAGCCCGGGGACGCCGCCGTCATCGCCTCCTGGGTGGACGGGCCGCACGCCCTGGCCACCTGGTCGGGGAACTCCGGCTTCACCTGGCCCTTCACGCCGGACCAACTGGTCGACGCCCACGCCGCCGACCCCGCCAGGCACGTCATCGTCGGCACCGAGGCGGACGGCACACCGGTCGCGCACCTCATCGTGCTCCCGGACCGGCGGGGCTGGTCGGCGAGGATCGGCCTGGTCCTGGTCGCGCCCTCGGGCCAGGGCCGCGGCCACGGCGCGGCGATCATCCGCGCCGCCCTGCGGCTGGCGTTCGAGGAACTGCAGGTCCATCGCGTGGACCTCGGCGTCTACCCGCACAACGCCGGCGCGATCCGCCTGTACGAGCGGCTCGGCTTCCGCCGCGAGGGCGTGCTCCGCGAGACCACACTGGCCGGCGGCCAATGGTGGTCGACGATCAACATGAGCCTTCTCGACGCCGAGTGGCGCGAGCCGCGGGACTAGCCGCGACGGCGCGGAGCCGGGCGTGGCGTCATTCCCAGCCGAGCCGGGACCAGAGCGGGCTCATAGGGGCGTCCTGCGCGTCGTCGCGCTCTTCGTGCCTGGTCTCCGGGAAGATCACGGGTCTCCCTCACCTTCTGGGGTGGCCCGTCGGCTCGCCCGCCGGGTGAGAGGCGTCTGCCCCTGCGTGGACGGATAAACCCGAGGGCCGGCACCGGTCTGCGGGCGTGCCCGCCTAGCGCAGCCGGGGCAGCACCTCGCGGGCGTAGAACTCGAAGAACGCCTCCTGGTTGGGGCCGATCTGGTTCACGTAGACCTCGTCGAAGCCCGCGTCCACGTACTTCCTGATGGCCTCGGCGTGCTCCTCGGGGTCCGGGCCGCACGGGCTGGCCGCCGTGGCCTGCTCCTCGGTGACGATCTCGGCGAGCTGCTCGAAGTGCCGGGGCAGCGGCAGGATCTGCGATGCCTCGCCCGTGATGCCCTGGTTGGGCCACAGGCGGTGCACGGTCTTGCGCGCCCGGCCGGCGTCCTCGTCGTAACAGACCTTGAGCCCGCCCTGCACGGGCTTGCCCTGCCCGCCGGACTCGTGGAACTTCTCGATCAGCTCGGCGCTCGGGCCGGTGAGGATGTAGCCGTCACCGACCCGGCCGGCCAGGTCCACCGCCTTCGGGCCGAAGCCCGAGATGTACACCGGCGGCGGCGTGTCGGGCCGCGTGTAGACGCGGGCGGTGTCCACGGAGTAGTGCCGGCCGCGGTGGGTGACCAGCTCCCCGCTCCACAGCTCGCGCATCAGCCCGATCGCCTCCTCCAGCATCTCCAGGCGCTCGGCGGCCGGAGGCCACCGCGAGTCGGTGATGTGCTCGTTGAGCGCCTCGCCCGTGCCGACGCCGAGCCGGAAGCGGCCCTCGGTGATCACGGCGCTGGTCGCGGCGGCCTGCGCGACGACGGCCGGGTGCACGCGGACCAGCGGACAGGTGACGGCGGTCGTGATCGGCAGCGAGGTGGCCTCGGCGAGCGCTCCGATCACCGTCCAGACGAACGGGCTCTGCCCCTGCTCGTCCACCCACGGGTGGTAGTGGTCGGAGATCCACAGCGCCTCGAAGCCGGCCCGCTCGGCGAGCCTGGCCTGGCGGACGAGCTCACGCGGCCCGTGCTCCTCGCTGGAGAGGAAGTAGCCGAAGGTGGTCATCGTCGCCTCCTGGGGTACTCGGGTATATGGGTGCCATACCCCGAGACCCCTGGGCAAACGGGACCGCGCGCCGTGGGTCAGACGGACGCCAGCGCGTCGATCTCCACCAGCATCGCCTCGTGCGGCAGGCCGACGAAGACCGTCGTGCGGCACGGCAGCACCCCGCTCGGGCAGTTCTCCTGGACGAACGCCGAGTACGCCTCGTTCATCAGCGGGAAGTCCTCGCGCTTGGTGAGGTACACGCGGAACATCACGACGTCCTCGACGCTCGCGCCCCCGGCCTCCAGGATGGCCTTGACGTTCTCCAGCGTCCTGCGCGTCTGGGCGACCACGTCGCCCGGGTGCACGTACTCGCCGGTCGCCGGGTCCTGCGGGCCCTGGCCGGACACCTGCAGCAGCGGGCCCTTGCGCACCCCCTGCGAGAACACCCACGCGGGCGCGGGCGCGCCGTCGGTGCGGATCGCGGTCTTGTCGCTCATGACGTCTCCCAAGATCGGCTTCCCACGCTTAGGCATGGCGGGTAGAAAATAGCGCAGATCACTTGGCGGGCCACGAACCGCCGCCCGCCCGCCGCCGCCCTTCGAGGAGGCCCCGTGCTCATCGACACCGCCGCCGTCGCCGCGCTGCGCGACGAACCGCTCGACTGGCGCTTCAAGGCCGCGCCGCCCGGCCTCTCCGGCGTCACGGCCGGGGAGTTCCTCGCCGGCCGCCCGGCGCTCACCGGGTTCGGCACGCCCCTGCTCACCCTCGAACGGCGCGCGATCGAGCACAACCTCGCCACGATGGCGGCCTGGACCTCCGAGGCGGGAGTGTCGCTGGCCCCGCACGGCAAGACCACGATGGCCCCGGCGCTGTGGGAGCGCCAGTTCGCCGCGGGGGCCTGGGGCCTCACGCTGGCGAACCTGCCGCAGCTCCGCGTCGCGCGCGCCTTCGGCGTCGGCCGGCTCATGCTGGCCGCCGGCCTGCTCGACCCGCTCGGCACGGCCTGGGTCGCCGCCCAGCTCGACGGCGACCCCGCCTTCTCGTTCCTGTGCTGGGCCGACTCCCGCCGCACCGTCGAGATCATGGACGCCGCGCTGCGCGAGGCGGGCGCCGAGCGGCCCGTGGACGTCTGCGTGGAGCTCGGCGCGCCCGGCGGCCGTACCGGGGTCAGGGACGAGGAGGAGGCCAGGGCCGTCGCCGCGGCGGTCCGCGCCGCGCCCACGCTGCGGCTCGCCGGGCTCGCCGGGTACGAGGGCGCGATCGGCCACGACGCGTCCCCGTCCAGTACCGGCGCGGTCGGGGCGTTCCTCAAGCGCATGGCCGTCCTGCACGGCGAGCTGCCCTACGAGGTGGACGAGCCGGTCCTCACCGCCGGCGGCAGCGCCTACTTCGACCAGGTGGTGGACGTCCTCGGCGGGCTGCACGGCCGTGTGGTGCTGCGCTCGGGGGCCTACGTCGTCCACGACGACGGCTTCTACCGCCACATCTCGCCGTTCTCGCGCGGGACCGGCCCCGGGCCGCTGCGGTCGGCCATGCACGGCTGGGCGCGGGTGATCTCGCGCCCGGAACCCGGGCTGGCGCTGCTGGACGCGGGCAAGCGGGACCTGCCGTTCGACGAGGACCTGCCGGTCCCGCAGGCGGCGCGCGGCCTGCCCGGCACGGCGGCCCTGCGCGGGGCCAGGGTCACCTCGCTCAAGGACCAGCACACCTTCCTGGAGCTGGACCCGGCCTCCGAGCTGGACTGCGGCGACATCGTGCGCCTCGGCCTGTCCCACCCCTGCACCGCCCTGGACAAGTGGACGCTCATCCCCGTGGTCGACGACGTGGACGCCGCCGAGCCCCGGGTCGTGGACCTCGTGAGAACCTTCTTCTGAACCGGGGCGCCTTCCCGAAGGGATGTGAGCGGTGAGCGACGCAGCCGGACGACGGCCGGGTACCACCGGCCTGGTCGTGCGCGGGGCCATGGTCGCCGACGGCACCGGCGCCCCCGCCTACGCCGCGGACGTCACGGTCACCGGCGGCCGCGTCACCGCCCTCGACCCGCTGGGGAGGGCCGTCGCCGACGGGCGGCGCGTCCTGCCCGCCGACGGGCTGGTGCTCGCGCCCGGCTTCGTCGACATGCACGCCCACTCCGACCTCGCCCTGCTCACCGAGCCCGCGCACCTCGCCAAGGTCGCCCAGGGCGTCACCTGCGAGGTGCTGGGCCAGGACGGCCTGTCGTACGCGCCCGTGGACGACGACACGCTCGCGCAGCTCCGCCGCCAGATCGCCGGGTGGAACGGCGACCCGGACGGCTTCGACTGGAACTGGCGCACGGTCGGCGAATACCTCGACCGGCTCGACCAGGGCATCGCCGTCAACGCCTGCTACCTGGTGCCCCAGGGGACGGTGCGCGCGCTCGTCATGGGCTGGGACGCCCGCCTGGCCACCGAGGACGAGCTGCGGCGCCAGAAGGAGCTGGTCGCCACCGCGATGCGGGAGGGCGCGGTCGGCATGTCCAGCGGGCTCACCTATACGCCGGGCATGTACGCGGGCACCCGCGAGCTGACCGAGCTGTGCGCGGTCGTCGCCCGGCACGGCGGCTACTACTCGCCGCACCACCGCTCCTACGGCGCCGGGGCCCTCGACGCCTACGCCGAGATGGTCGCGGTGTCGCGCGAATCCGGCTGCCCGCTGCACCTCGCCCACGCGACCATGAACTTCGGCGTCAACGCCGGGCGCGCCCAGGACCTGCTGGACCTGCTCGACGCGGCCATCGCCGAGGGCCGCGACATCACCCTCGACACCTACCCCTACCTGCCCGGCTCCACCACCCTGGCCGCGCTGCTGCCGAGCTGGGCCTCCGAGGGCGGGCCCGCCGCCACGCTGGCCCGGCTGCGCGACCCGGACGCCGCCGCCCGCGTGCGGCACGACCTGGAGGAGACCGGCTCCGACGGCTGCCACGGCGTGCCGGTGGACTGGGCCACCATCCAGATCTCCGGCACCCGCTCGCCCGCCCTCGCCGTCCGTGCCGGGCGCACGATCGCCGACCTCGCCGCGGAGTCCGGCCGCGCGCCGTTCGAGGTGTTCCGCGACCAGCTCCTCGACGACGAGCTCGGCACCACGATCCTGCAACTGGTCGGCGACGAGGAGAACGTGCGGGCCATCATGCGGCACCCGGCGCACACCGGGGGCAGCGACGGCCTGCTGACCGGCGCCCGCCCGCACCCGCGCGCCTGGGGCACGTTCGCCCGCTACCTCGGCCACTACGTCCGCGACGAAGGCGTCCTCACCTTGGAGGAATGCGTCGCCCACCTCAGCGGGCGCGCCGCCCGGCGCCTGAGGCTGGAGCGGCGCGGCTTCGTGCGCGCCGGGTACCACGCCGACCTCGTCCTCTTCGACCCCGAGGCCGTCGCCGACACCGCCACCTTCGAGGACCCCCGCCGCACGCCCGACGGCATCCCGCACGTCTTCGTCGGCGGCGTGGCCGTCATCTCCGACGGCCGCCCCACGGGCGCCCTCCCCGGCCGCGCCCTGCGCCGCACCCCCGAGGGCGCCCGCGCCCGCTGACCACGTCGCCGAAGCCGCCGTGCGAGTGGTTCGGCAGTCGCCGGGAGCCCACGTGTCGCCCGGCCACGGCCTTCCGGCCGACCCCGCGGGTCAGTCGGCTCGGGGAGCTTCCTGCTCGCGCTCCTCTACGGTTCCGTGCGCCGCGGGCAGGGACGCCATCGCCGTGTCGCGGTCCAGGCCGGTCGCGACGAGCAGGTCCACGGTGATGGACCTGAGCTGGGCGGTGACGACGCCGGTGGAGAAGCCGCCGGACGCCGGGGCGGTGTCCTCGTGCGCGGCCACGGCCAGCGCCGCCCGCCGCGCGCCCTCGGACGGCGCCCCGGCGGCCAGCTCCTCGCCCAGCAGCCGTGCCGCGTCGGCCAGGCCGTGCAGATGGGCGGTCAGCTCCCCGGGCATCGGCTCGCCGTCCCGCAGCGCCGCGAGCGTGCGGCGCAGGAGCACGCGGGTGTTGCGCAGGGCGTGGTCGATGTGGACGCCGGCCTCCTGGTAGCGGGCCAGCCTGCCGCGCGTGTGCCACCGCAGGGGGCTCAGGACGGCCGTCTCGCGCCCGGTCTGGAGCGCGTCGCGCAGCCGTTCGACGGCGGCCTGTGACCCGCGCGCCTTGTCCAGCGCGTCGGCGGCGCGCGCGACGTCCCGCCCGGCGATGGCCTCGGCGGCCCCCTCCAGGGCGTCGGCCAGCGCGTCCAGGACCACGCGCCCGTGCCGGTGCACCAGCGCGACCGGGTCGGCGGGCAGCAGTGCCACGGCGGCCATCGCCACGAACCCGCCGACGAACGCGTCCACCATGCGGTCGGCGCCGCCGGTGCCGGACGGAGGGAGCAGCGTGGCGACCAGCACGGCCGACGACCCCGCCTGCAGGGCGATCACCGGCCCCTCGTCGAGCAGCACGGCCACCGCCATCGCGAACGCCACGACCAGCGCGATCTGCCACGCCCCCGAGCCGATCCGCGCGATGATCAGGTCTCCGACGCCGATGCCGAGCCCGACGCCGACGACCATCTCCAGCATGCGGCGCACCCGGCGGCCGAGCGCGACCCCGATGCAGATCACGACCGCGATCGGCGCGAAGAACGGCCGGGGATGTCCGAGGAGCTCCTTGGCCACGACCCACGCCACGGAGGCCGCGGCCGCGCACTGGAAGATCGAGGGCGCTCTCAATGCGAGCCTCCGCACTCGGCGCCGCACGTTCTCCTCCGAATCGCCGGGATCCCTCAGGGCAGGCATCTTACTGGTGCAAATCGCCATTTGTCCGTTGTGCCTGCTCTGATGCCTCAGAGTGACCGATGACCGTCGCGTGGCCGGGCGCACATATCCCGGATAACGGATCGGACGCAGTGCCGCGATCATGTTCGTCCGCCGTTCTCCCGGGCAGCCGTCCTGCGAGTGATCGACTCGATCGGTGACGCGCAATGGCGCGCGGGACGCTGGGGGGACCATGAAGATCGTCGGCATCGCGGGCAGCCTGCTCTCCGGGGCGTACGTCCGCGGGCTGCTGGAGGCGGCGGGCGCGGAACTGCCCGCGCCCGCGGACCTGTGGATCTGGGAGGGGCTTGACCGCGTGCCGCCCGTCTCGGACGGGGAGATCCCGCCGCCGGTGCGCGACCTCTGCCAGGCCCTCACCGCGGCCGACGGCGCGATCATCGCCGCCCCGGCCCACAGCGTGCTGCCGCAGGAGCTCGTGCACGCCCTGGAGTGGACGTCGTCCGCGCACGGCGCCTGGCCGCTGCTCGGCAAGCCGGTCGTGGTGGTGACGTGCGGCCTGCGCCCCTACGAGTCGATGTGGACCCAGACCGTCCTGCACCGGGCGCTCGGCGCCGCCGGCGCCTCGGTCCACTCCGCCGAGCTCGTGGCCCCCGCCGGGACGGCCGTCTTCGACGCCGGCGGCCGGATCGTTCACCCGGCCTCGCGTGAGACCCTTCGCGCGGCGCTGGGCCGCCTGCGCGTCTCCCCGCTCACGGTGTCCTCGCCACAACTCAATTGAACGCTCAACCAAATGGCTAGACTTGGCGTGTGGGTGAGACGCGGTGGCTGGACGAGGACGAGCAGCGGGCGTGGCGCACCTTCCTGTGGGCGTCGCGGCTGCTGCACGAGTCGCTGGACCGGCAGCTCCAGCGCGACGCCGGCATGCCGCACACCTACTACATGATCCTCGCCATGCTCTCCGAGGCGCCCGGGCGGGCGATGACGATGACCGACCTCGCCCGCCTGGTCCGCTCCTCACCGAGCAGGCTCTCCCACGCGGTCGCCAAACTGGAGGCCCAGGGCTGGGTCACCCGCCGCAAACGCCCCGGCGACGCCCGCACCAACGTCGCCACCCTGACCCCCGAGGGCTTCGCCGCACTGGCGGCAGCCGCCCCCGGCCACGTCGAGGAAGTCCGGCGGGCCCTGTTCGACCAGCTCACCCCCGACCAGGTCCACCAACTCCAGAAAATCTTCGAGAACGTACTGGACACTCTCGCCTCCTCGGACGTGGGCCAGACGCCGGAAGCTTCCAGCAGACATCCGGGATCGGGAACCTGGCGTCCTTCTGCGAATCTGTAGCGGCTGAGGCGGGTTCGGCAGGGCGCGCGGGCCGTGCTGACGGCCCGCGCCTTCCCGCGTTCTCAGGATAGGCGTGCCGCACGCCGAGTATGATCCGGGGTATGAGCGGAGACAGGAAAGCTCGCATCACCATCACCGTGGACCCCGAGGTCGTGGAATACGCCGAACACCTCGTCGAGACCGGCAAAGCCACCAGCGTGGCCGCCGTCTTCAACGACGCCATCGCGGCGAAACGCCTCGCGGACCAGCGTGCGCTCGCCCTGCTCCGCGAGCGCGCCCGAGAGGCCGACCCCGCTCGCGTGGCCCGCATGATGGCTCACGTGAACCGCCAGCTCGCCGACCACGGTCTCCCCAAGGCGTCCGGTGAGTGACTTCACCCCTACCCCGTACATCCTCGACAGCAGTGTCCTCGGCGACGTCGCACGCGGAGACGCCGATCTGATCGGCCTTCTGCAGGGCCTGGACCAGGCCGGCCAGCCGCTGGTCGTTCCCGCGCTGGCCGTCGCCGGCGCGCTGGCGGGCAGCCGGGGCGCACCGGACGCCCAAGCTCTCCTCACCGGCCTGGCCGCGTTCGATGGCGCCACCGTCGCCCCGCTCGACGGTGTACTCCAGGCCGCCAAGCTCACCGACATGATGGCCACCACCGGCCTGGACATCTTCGACGCGCACGTGGCCGCCATCGCCGACGTCGCGGTCTGCCCCATCCTCACCCTGGACGCCGCCAAGTGGCAGCAGCCGTCCCAGGCCACGGACGAGCGGCTGCACGTCATAGAGATCGCCGACCCAGACGCTTAAGAGAAGAGCGGACGCGTCATGAGGCGGGTCAGGGGAGGACGCGGCCGAGGATGCGGGCGTACATGCGGCCGGGGCTGGAGGTCGAGGGTGGGGTGAGGAAGCCGGGGAGCAGGGGGAGGTCGGTGGCGAAAGGGGTGAGGCGGTCGTACAGGGTGACGGCGTCGGCGGGGCGGGCGCCGGGGTCCTTTTCCAGGAGGTCGGCGATGAGGCGGTTCAGCGGGGCGGGGGCGCCGGGGACGGCGGGCGGGCGCTCGTTGACCTGTTTCTCGAAGACGGCGTACTCGGTGGGGCCGACGAAGAGCTGGCGGCCGGTGAGCATCTCGTGCAGGACGCAGCCGAGGGCGTACAGGTCGCTGCGCGGGCTCGCCAGGCCGCGCTGGATCTGCTCGGGCGCCATGTAGGCGGGGGTGCCGAGGATTTGCCCGATGCGGGTGAACTGGGTGACGTCCGCCTCGCGCACCATGGCGAGGCCGAAGTCGAGCACCTTGACGCTGCCGTCGGGGCACAGCATCAGGTTGGTCGGCTTGAGGTCGCGGTGGCAGATCGACAGGGAGTGCGCGGCGGAGAGCACGGCGCACGCCTGGGCGGTGATGGCGGCGGCCCAGGGGACGGGCAGCGGGCCGTGCTCGCTGACCAGGTCGGCGACGGTGACACCGTCGATGAACTGGAGGATCTGGAAGAGACGCTGGTCGAAGGTGCCGAAGTCGTACAGGACGGGCGCCCCGGGGTGTTCGAGCCGGGCGAGGATACGAGCCTCGCGCATGAAGCGCTGTTCCAGCTCGGCGTCGGGCCCGCCGGGGAACCGCAGGAACTTCACCGCGACACGACGGTCGAGGTGCTTGTCGTGCCCGGCGTAGACCGCGCCCATGCCGCCCTGGCCGAGGGGCAGGTCGTCAAGGACATAGCGGTCGCCGATGACCATTCGCCCCTCCTGATGATCTATCGGGGGAAAAATACACCCTCAGCCGCTGGGCCGCAGATGTCCGCCGACCAGTCCGTCAAAGCCTAACCGGATGAGCGCCTCGCCCAGCGCGGCCGTCTCGCGCAGCCGGTCCTCCAGTTCGACGAGCCGGCGGAACGCCGCGCCGTACACCCGCTGCTCGGCCAGGGAGAGCCGGGGGATGCGCACCCGGCGCGCGTCGACGCGGCTCGCCCCCGGGTGGGAGCGGGAGGTCGCCCACACGCCCGCGTACCGCAGGCAGCCGGCCAGGAAGTCGGGGTCCAGGCGGTCGGGGTCCACCCGGTAGAGGTAGAGCTGCGGTCCGAGCATCGCGCCGCCCTCGGTGATCGTGCGGGCCGCGCCGTCGCCGGTGACGCCCGCGGCGACCACGTCCCCGGCCTGGATCGTGACCGCGCCGGGGCCGGGGGAGCCGCGCCCGGTCGGGGCGCCTCCCGCGGTGAGGTCGGCCGCGGTCAGCACGGGCGCCGTGCCCTCGTCCGCGGGCATCCGGGGCGGTCCCTGGTGGACGGTGAGCAGGCCCGCCTTGACCAGCTCGCCGATGGTCGTGCTCGGCAGGTCCAGCGGCCGAGGGAGGGCGTCGAGCGCGGGAGGCGCGTCCGGCAGCGCGGCGGCCAGGGCGCGGAAACGCTCGGCGGTCGTGACGAACACCGCGGCCGGGTCCTCGTCGTCGGCGAGCAGCGGCAGGTGACGCGCCGGGGCGAGGTCCACCTCGTCGTCCAGCAGGTCGATGATGCGGACCGTGCGGCAGTGGCCGGGCGGCGGCTTGCCGGGGTCGGCCGTGAAGGCGCGCCAGGCGGCCTCCACGGCGGCGGGGCCGTCCTCCCCGGGCGGGGACGGCGGTGCGGAAAACCCCGGTACGGACGCCTCCCGCGCCGTGGGGGAGGCGGCGTCCATCAGCAGCACCTGCGACGGCGGCGCGTCGCCGAGCCGCGGCCGGCGCAGCAGCCACAGGTCGGGCCCGCCCGCCTGCAGCGTGACCACGGCCCGCAGCGCGCCCGCGCGCAGCAGGTTGCCCCGGATCCGCTTGCCGGGACGGCGGCTCGCGGCGGCCGGGGGCATGAGGATCGCGACCAGCCCGCCGGGGCGCACGTGGGCCAGGCAGTGCTGCACCCAGGCCAGCTCGGGCTCGCCGCGCGGCGGCAGGCCGTACTCCCAGCGGGGGTCGGCGGTCAGGTCCTCGTAGCCCCAGGCGCGCTCGTTGAACGGCGGGTCGCAGACGACGGCGTCGGCGCGCAGGCGGGGGAAGCCGTCCAGCCGGAGCGAGTCTCCGGCGACGATCTCGGCGCGGGTGTCGCGCAGCAGCAGGCGCACGGCGGTGAGCAGGGCCGCGGTCTCGCCGACCTCCTGCCCGAGTACGCGGGCGCCGGCGAGGGGCAGCAGCAGCTCGCCGATGCCGCAGGCAGGGTCCAGCACCGTGGGCGCCGCCGGTTCGCCGTCCTCGGGGGCATCGCCGGGAACCGAGCTCTCCTCGGAGGCGCCGGGAACCGGGCCGTTCTCGGCGGCGTCGCCGGGAAGCGGGCCGTCCACCAGGTCCTCCAGGTCGTGCCGGGCGAGGCGGGCGAGCAGGCCGGCGATCTCGGGGCGGGTCACCGCGAGCCGCCGCGAGTGGGCCTCGGCGTACCGTTCGCAGAGCAGCTCGAACGCGGACGCGGGGCCCTGCTCGGCGGCGAGGTCGGCGAGGAGGTGGTACAGGCGGGCGTCGATCAGGTCCCAGGCGGCGGGGACGGGGAGGTCGGCAGTGGCGGTGGCGGCGGCCTCGGGCAGCAGGGCGACGGGGTCGGGGGAGGTGGAGAGCCGCTTCCAGCCGCCGGGGTCGCGGTGCAGGTAGAGCAGGAAGGCGCCCGCGCAGCCGACCCGGTCGCCGAGGCGCAGGTCGTCGCCGGAGGCCCGCACCCGCTGCCACACCCGGTCGCCGAGCGACATCTCGTACGATTTGCCGTTACGGCGGAGCCAGTCCTCGACCTCGGGAAGGGAGAACAGCGGGCTCGCCGCCGTGCCGCCGACGGGTTGCGGGAAGTCGTCGTGGCGGCGCCGCCAGTTGCTCACGGCGGCGCGGCCGACGTCGGCGAGCCGGGCGATGTCGCCCGCGTTCACCATGGCGTCGTGTCCCATTTGTCGCACATCTCCCTGCTCACCGAAGGGGCCACCGCGTCCCCACGGTCAGATTAGTCCACCATGCCGCTGCGCTCCACGAATTAGATGCTTGTGAAGTGATTCAACCAATGATTTACTGAGGCCATGTCGAACAACGCGACGCTCACGCTGCGTTACGCGGCTCGCACCGACGTCGGCCTCCGCCGCCAGCGCAACGAGGACTCGGTGTACGCCGGGCCCCGGCTGCTCGCCGTCGCCGACGGCATGGGTGGGCACAGCCACGGCGAGGTGGCGAGCGCGACGGTCATCGCCACCCTGTCCGTCCTCGACGGCGACCCGCCCGGGTCCGACGTGCTCGGCGCCCTGGGCACCACCATCGCCGAGGCGGACCGCAGGCTCAGGGACATGGCGGACCGCGACCCCAAGCTCACCGGCATGGGCACCACCCTCACGGCCATGCTCTGGGACGGCAGGCGGTTCGCCCTCGCCCACATCGGCGACTCCCGCGGCTACATGCTCCGCGACGGATACCTTTACCAGATCACCCGCGATCACACCCTCGTCCAGTCCCTCGTGGACGACGGGCAGATGACCGCCGAGCAGGCGGCGGCGCATCCGCGCAGGTCGCTGCTCATGCGCGCGCTCGGCGGCAGCGGCTCGGTCGAGCCCGACCTGTCGATGCGCGAGGCCTACGCGGGCGACCGCTACCTCATCTGCTCGGACGGCCTGAGCGGCGTCGTCGGCGCGGCGGCCCTGCACGAGACGCTGAGCGCGGGCGGCGACCTCGGGGTCGCGGCCCAGCGGCTGATCGACCTCGCCAAGGAGGGCGGCGGGCCGGACAACATCAGCTGCGTGGTCGCGGAGGTCACGGCCGGCGCGTAGGGCGCGGCGGCTTACATCCGCAAAACCCGTTCAAATAGCGACTTTCCGGGTAGCACGCACTGCCATGTCCGGAGTGATCGCTGAGGCGCCGAACGGCGCACCCGCCGTGCCGCGCGTCCCGCGCGCGGTGGAGGGCTGACCGGTGGGAACCGCCAACACGGTGCCCGAGACCCGGTCGATGACCGGCGAGGAGCTCGACGCCGACGACGCGTGGGCCACGCTGCGCCGCTACGGCGGCTGGCACCTCGTCCGCGACTCGATCGTCCGCTTCCGCTACGGGGACGGCTTCAGCCATTCCCGGGCGCTGGCCTTCCAGATCTGCCTGTCGGTGATCCCCGGCGTCATCGCCGTCGTGGGGCTCAGCTCCGTCCTGCACCAGGAGCGGCTCGGCCGCGTCCTCGAACTGACCATCCACCGGTTCGCGCCCGTGTCCGGCGCGCAGGTGGTCAGGGACGCGCTGGAGGTCAGCCGCCGCCACGCCGACGACGGGGGCGCCATCGCCCTGTGGTTCGGCCTGCTGACCGCGGTGGTCGGGCTGACCACGGCCATGGCCCAGGTCGAACGGGGCGCCAACCGCATCTACGGCGTCGAACGCGACAGCCCCTTCCGCCACAAGTACCTGAAGGCGATGGTCATGGCGGTCACCGCCGGGTCGTTCATGACGCTGGGCTTCATCATCCTGGTCGGCGGCGCGGGCCTCGGCCGCGCGTTCGCCGAGGTGTACCACTGGAGCGGCACGGCCCTCACCGCGTGGACGCTGCTGCGCTGGCCGGCCGGATTCCTGCTTGCCGTGCTGTCGGCCTCTGTCCTGTTCCGCGCCGCGCCCCGCCGCAGGCAGCCCGGGCACACCTGGCTCGCGGGCGGCGCCATCGTGGCGCTGGCGCTGTGGACGGTCTTCAGCTGGGGCCTGTCGCTGTACGTGGAGAGGTCCGGCTCCTTCGGCCAGACCTACGGCCCGCTGACCGCGGTCATGGCGCTCATGTTGTGGTCCCTGCTCAGCTCGGTGGCGCTGTTCCTCGGCCTGTCCTTCGCCGCGCAGTTGGAGGCCTGCCGCGGCGGCGTGGGGCGGCCCGCCACGCCGGACCCGGGACCGGCGGGCGACCCGGCCGGGCCGCACGCGCGTGGCGTGGAGATGTCCGAGGTCAGGCAGGCGGCGGAGGTAGGGTGAGCGATGAGTACGTACGGTGATCATGTCGGTTCGCGCCGTGACGGCCTGACGCGCGGGGCGGACCGGGGAAACAAAGGGATCAAGAGCATCAAAGGCAACGAAGCCGGGCCGGACACGGTGGAGAGGCCAGGTGGAACGGGCGGCTGGTTCGGCAAGCGGTTCGACCGCGAGAGACGGCTCGGGCTCCGGCTCACGCTCGCCTCCGGCGCGGTCTTCCTGGTCCTGGTGCCGTTCACGCTGCTGCTCGTCCTGGTCCAGACCTCCTTCGGGCCGCTGAACGACCTGGACGAGAGCGTCGCCCGTGACCTGCACGCCTTCGCGGTCGGCCGGCCCGGCTGGGTGCTGGCCCTGCAGATCTGGACACACGTCTTCGCCCCCGAGGTCTGGCGCGTGGTCGTCGGCCTGGCCGCGGTGTACCTGGTGTGGCGGCGCGCGCCGCGGCTCGCCGCGTGGGCGGTCACCACGATCGCCGTCGGCGGGCTGCTCGGGCTGGCGCTGAAGGTGGCCGTCGCGCGCGCCCGGCCGCACCTGCCCGACCCCGTGGCCATCGCGCCGGGCTCGTCATTCCCGTCCGGCCACGCCCTCAACGCCACCCTGGGCGCCGGGGTGATGGTCCTGCTGATCCTGCCCATGCTCCGCGGCAGACAGCGGACGATCGCCTGGGCCGTCGCCGGGGTGATCGTCGCCGGCGTCGCCTACACGCGGGTCGCCCTCGGGGTGCACTGGGTCAGCGACGTGACGGCGGGCATCGTGCTCGGCGTGGCGGTGATCGCCGCCACGACCGCGGCCTTCGAGACATGGCGTCGTGAGATCGGCCGCCGTCCCGCCGCGCCGCACCGCGAGGGTGTGGAACCGGAGGCCAAGGAAGAGATATCCCCGAAGGGAAGAGAGCATGGTCACGGAGGCTAGTCAGGTCAGGACCGCGGACGGCTCCCGGTGGTCCTCCACCGCGGCATGGGCCGCGCGACTTCTCTTACTCCCCGTCGTGCTGCTCGCGCTCGTCACCGACGGCGTCGGGTGGCTGATCACCAGGCCGCTGCACAGCGAGGTGGCGGGCGAGCTCGCGGTCAACCAGGGGCTGGAGCAGGACCGCACGTCCCTGTTCAACACCCTCACGCACTACGGGTCCATGCTGTCGGACACGCCGGTGATCGTGGTGCTCACCGCGATCGCCGCGATCACCTTCCGGCTGGTCTTCCACCGCTGGCGTGAGTCGATCTTCATCATCCTCGCCGTGTGGTCGCAGTCGCTGGTGTTCCTGCAGGCCACCGTGTTCATCGACCGGCCGCGCCCCCAGGTCCACCACCTGGACCCCGCGCCGCCGACCTCCAGCTTCCCCTCCGGTCACACCAGCGCCGCCGTGGGCTTCTACTGCGGCATGGCACTGGTCCTGGCCCTGCACACCCACCGCCACGCCCTGCTCAAGGCGCTGTGGTGGGGTCTCGGGCTCGCGGGCCCGCTCATCGTCGCGGCCTCGCGCCTGTACCGGGGCATGCACCACCTCACGGACGTGACGTGGGGCCTGCTGCTCGGGTTCGCGTGCGTGGCCGTCGTCGGCTACGCCGTGCTCGGCACGCCGCTCTTCCCCGGCGGGCGAGGACGCGCGGTGGGCGCCCGGTAGCTCCGGGGTCCGACCAGGCGTACGCCGCCCGCTCGGGCACGATCGGCTGAGGGGAAACGCCGCACCCTCCACCCAGAGGAGACTTCGGGGGAGCGGCTTGACTATGATCCTCACTCTGCCGAATTACTTCAGAGCGGGCGGCGTATGACCAAGATTCTCGTCGTTGACGACGAACCCCAGCTATTGCGGGCCCTGCGCATCAACCTCCTCGCGCGGCACTACGAGGTCGAGGTGGCCAGGGACGGCGGCACCGCGCTGCGCCAGGCCGCCGGGTGGCACCCCGACCTGGTCGTGCTGGACCTGGGCCTTCCCGACATCGACGGCGTGGACGTGATCCACGGGCTGCGGGGCTGGACCAAGGTGCCGATCATCGTGCTGTCCGGCAGGTCCGGCAGCGCCGACAAGGTGGACGCGCTGGACGCGGGCGCCGATGACTACGTGACCAAACCGTTCGGGATCGACGAACTCCTCGCCAGGATCCGCGCCGTCACCCGGCGCGCGGCCACGCAGGACGAGGAACTGGCCGAGATCCCCGTCGGCGACCACGTCGTCGACCTGGTCGCCAAGACGGTCTCGGGCGGCGTGCGGCTCACGCCCACCGAGTGGCACCTGCTGACGATCCTGCTGCGCAACCCGGGCAAGCTGATCAGCCAGCGCCGCCTGCTCACCGAGGTCTGGGGGAGCAACTACGTGAAGGAGACGCACTACCTGCGGCAGTACATGGTGCAGCTCCGGCGCAAGCTGGAGGCCGACCCCGCCCACCCGCGCCACCTGCTCACCGAGCCGGGAATGGGCTACCGCTTCCAGCCGTAGACGGGGCCGTGCCGGTCATCGGGGGACCGGCTTCCGCGCGGGCTCAGGACGCCAGGACCAGCAGGTCGTCGCGCCGCACCGCCGCCAGCGAGAGGGTCTTGTACCCGACCTCCTCGAACAGCACCGTGACCCGGTCGGGGTCGCGGCTCATCACCACACCCGCACCCCACTCCTTGTGGACCACGTTGGCGTGCATCGGGAACGGCCCCTCCTCCGCCCGCCCGGCCGGCGGCGTGGACGCCGCGCCCGCGCGGCAGGTGTCGCAGTTGCCGCACGCCCGCTCGTACGGCTCGCCGAAGTACTCCAGCAGCGCCCGCCTGCGGCATCCCGTCGTCTCGGCGTAGCCGCGCATCATCTCGATCCTGGACTCGTCCACCCGCCGCCGCGTGTCGTCCAGCCCGGCCGCCTCGGCCGCCGCGCGCTCCGGGTCCGGCCCGTCGGGCAGGGGACGCAGGTCGCCGCGGTCGGTGAGCGTGACGGCCCCCACCCGCTCCAGCAGGTTGACCACGCCGGTCAGGCGCGAGGGCCCGATGTCCAGCAGCTCGCGCAGCTCCCGGGCGGGGACGGCGCCGCCGTGCTCGCTCACCAGCGTCGCCACGCGCAGCAGCAGCTCCTCGTCGGCCCGCCCTCCGGCGAAGAACCGGCGCACGCCGAGGTCCTCCGGCCGGTAGAACAGGACGGCTTCCGCGGGCTCCCCGTCCCGGCCCGCCCGGCCGATCTCCTGGTAGTAGGAGTCCGGCGAGTCCGGCGGGTCGGAGTGCAGCACGTACCGGACGTCGGGCTTGTCGATGCCCATCCCGAACGCCGAGGTGGCGACGACGACGTCCACGGCGCCGTCGCGGAACAGCCCGTGCACCCGGTGCCGGTCGGCGGGCTTCATGCCCGCGTGGTAGGACTCGGCGCGCCGCCCGGCCTCACGCAGCGCCTCCGCGTACTCCTCGGCGGCGCGCCGCGTCGCGACGTACACCAGGCCGAGGCCGGGGCGGGCGGCGGCGTCCTCGATCAGCGCGCGGCGCTTGTCCTCCTTGGTGACGAACCTGCGCACCTCCAGGTGGATGTTCGGCCGGTCGAAGCCGCGGACGATCACCTTCGCGCCGGACAGCCCGAGCGCCTCGATGATGTCGTCGCGCACCATCGGCGCGGCCGTCGCGGTCAGCGCGACCACCGGCGGGTGCCCGAGCCGTTCGATCGCCTGGCCGAGCCGCAGGTAGTCGGGTCGGAAGTCGTGCCCCCACGCCGACACGCAGTGCGCCTCGTCGATGGCGATCAGCGAGGGGCGCGCGGCGCGCAGCCGGTCGATCACCTCCGGCTTGGCGAGCTGCTCGGGGGACAGGAAGACGAACTCGGCGTCGCCGGCGCGCACCCGGTCCAGCGAGGCGCCGCCCGCGCGGTCGGGCTGCGCCGAGTTCACCGCGACCGCGCCGCCCGCGTCGGCCGCGGCCAGCCCGGCGACCTGGTCGCGCTGCAGGGCGATCAGGGGCGACACCACCACCGTCGGGCCGTCGATGAGCAGCGCGGGCACCTGGTACACCGCCGACTTCCCGCCGCCCGTGGGCATCACCAGCAGCACGTCCTGCCCGGCGAGCAGGCACTCCATGGCCTCCCGCTGTCCGGGCCGCAGCTCGCGCCAGCCGAACGTCCGGCGGGCGACCGCGCTCAGCCGCCGCCCCGCGCGCACCTTGCCGACCCAGTCGCCGGCCGACTTCCGAAGTCCCATGACACCCCGCTCCCCGCCTCACGTGCCGCCGTCCTTTCCGGGCGCCGGCGGGCGGCCGTGGCCTGCCGCCCCGTCCCCGTGCCCCCGGACCGGCCCCTTACGCCTGCCGGCCGCGCACGGCCGCCACGCCCGGAAGACCGGGCGATTCAGGCGTTGTACGACCGTCCGGGTTTATGCGGTCGCACAGGGAGGAACAGTGTCGGGGACGGCCGACCGGCCGCCGCGGGCCGCGTCCGACCTGGTCGTTCGCGGCCGCGCTTCCAGGTGCCCCCCTGCCGCGTGGAGGGGTGATGGGGTGCGCCCGCTGGTGAGCCGTACGGCGCTGAGCCACGTGCTGGCCTCCTCCGCCTTCCTCCTGCGGACCGCGCTGCCCGGTCCCCTGGGGACTCTCCTTCCGCCGCCTCCCCGCAGGGCCGTCCCGTGCCCCGGCGGTGTCCACGTCGAGCTCTACGGCATCGGCGGGCCGGGCACCGAGAAGGCGGCGGCCGCCCTGGAGAAGCGGCTCCGCGCGGTGCCCGGCGTCGAGCGGGCCGAGGTCAACGGCCGCCTCGGCCGCGTCTTCGCCGGCCTGGCGCCCGGCGGCGCGGATGCCGAGAAGCTGACGGCGGTCGTCGAGGAGATGGACCCCCGCCCGCGGGAGGCGCCACGGCCTCCGGCTGGACCCGTGGAGCGGCACGCGAGCGCGGCGGTCCGCCTCGCGGCGACCGTCGCCGCCGCCGGGGTCGCCGTCGCCGGGCAGGTCGCCAGGGTCCGCGCCCTGGACCCGCTCGTGCCGGCCTTGGGGAATCTGGCCGCCTCGACCCCGTTCACGCGCCAGGCCGCCGAGGACCGCCTCGGCCGCGCCCCCGCCGAAGCCCTCTTCACGGCCTTCACGCTGACCACCCAGGCGCTCACCGCGCGCCCGCTCGGGGTGGTGGCGCAGGCGGCGTCGTCGCTGTGCCGGTACGTGGAGGCCAGGGCCGTACGGGCCTCATGGCTGCGGGCGCAGGAGCGGCTGGCCGCGACGCCGGGCGCCTACCGCCACATCGGGGCCGCGACCGGGCCGCGCCCCGGACGTCTGCCGCACGGCCCCGCGGAGAAGTACGGGCAGATCGCGGGCCCGGCCACCCTCGCCGTCTACGGGGCGGCCCGGCTGCTCACCCCGCACGGGCGCCGGGCCCTGTCCCTCCTCGTCGCCGCCACGCCGAAGATCGCCGGCCTGGCCCGCGACGCGTTCGCCGGGGTGACCGGGCGCGCGCTGGCCGCCCGCGACGCGCTCGTCCTCGACGCCGCGGTCCTGCGCCTCATGGACCGGGCCGACACCGTGATCCTGGACGCCGCCGTGCTCACCACCGGCGCGTGGACGATCGACCGCGTGGAACCCCTCGCCGACGACCTGAAGACCGGCGAGCTGTACGCCCGGCTCTACGCCTTGATCGACCTGTCCGACCCCGGCGCGGCGGGGGACGGGCAGGGGTGGTCGGTCGCCCCGCTCGCCGACCTGGACCGCCTGCCCTCCGGGGACGCCGCCGTGTGGCGGGAACGCGGCCTGCGGGCCCTGGAGGTGCGCAGGGACGGGACGCCGGTCGCGATCGCCGGGCTGGCCCGCGAGGCCGAGCCGCTGGCCGAGGCCATCGTCGCCGCCGCGAAGGCCGCGGGGACGGTCCTGCTGGCCGGGGACGAGGCCGTCGCCCGCCGCTTCGCCGTCGGCGAGGTGCTCCCGCCCGGGGACCTCGCCGCGCACGTGGCCGGCCTGCAGGCGCGCGGCCACGGCGTGGTGGTGGTGGCGCGGGGCGCCGGCCGGGCGCTGGCCGGGGCCGACATCGGCGTCGGCGTGCCCGGCGCGGACGGAGCCCTGCCGTGGGACGCCGACGTCGTCACCGGGCCGTCCGGCGTCCACCTGATCCTGAGCTGCCTGCCCCGGGCGGTGCGGGCGAGCACCAACGGCGTGCGGCTCGGCGCCGTCGCCGCGGTCGTCGGAGGCCTGCTGGCCGTCGCCGGGCCGGAGGCCACGGCCCTGCACCGGGCGTACGTGCTGGACGCGGTCGTCTCGCTGACCGCCGTCGCCCTCGGGGAATGGGCCGGGCGCGCCGCCGCCCGCGTGCCCGTGCCGGCGCCCGCCGACGTCACCCCCTGGCACGCCATGTCCGTCAAGGAGGTGCTGGCGCTGCTCGGGTCCTCCGCCGACGGCATCTCCGGCGACGACGCCGGACGGCGCCGGACCTCGGCCGGGACCACGGAGGCGCGGCCCCGCTCGCTCGCGCGCACGACCGCCGAGGAGCTGGCGAACCCGCTCACCCCCGCGCTCGCGGCCGGGGCGGCGATCTCGGCCCTGGTCGGGTCGGTGCTCGACGCGGTGATGATCAGCGTGGTGATGCTGACGAACGCGCTGCTCGGCGGCGTGCAGCGCTTCCGCGCCGACCGGGCGCTGCACCGCCTCACCGAGGCGACCGAGGTCCGCGTGCGCCTGCGCCGCCCTGACGGCGTCGTGTCCGCCACCAAGGACGACCTCGCCCCCGGCGACGTGATCGAGCTGCGCGCCGGGGACGCCGTCCCCGCCGACGCGCGGGTGATCAAAGCGGACGGCCTGGAGGTCGACGAGTCGACGCTCACCGGGGAGTCGCAGCTCGTCACCAAGAGCGCCGCGCCGACGGTCGCCGCGGCGGTCGCCGACCGCGCCTCGATGGTCTACCAGGGCACCACGGTCGCGGCGGGCAGCGCGCGGGCGGTCATCGTCGCGACCGGCGACATGACCGAGGCCGGGCGCAGCGCGCGGCTGGCCGCCGAGCCCAGCCCGCCCACGGGCGTCGAGCTGCGGCTGCGCGAGCTGAGCCGCCGCATCCTGCCCGCCTCGATCGCCGCGGGCGTCGTGCTGCTGCTCACCGACCTGCTGCGCGGGCGCCCCCTGGCCTCCGCCCTCACCCCGGCGGTCAGCCTGACCGTGGCCGCGGTGCCCGAGGGGCTGCCGTTCGTCGCGACGCTGGCCGAGCTCGCGGCGGCGCGGCGGCTGTCCAAGCGGGCCGCGCTGGTGCGCAACCCCTCCACGATCGAGGCCCTCGGCCGGGTCAACGTGCTGTGCTTCGACAAGACCGGCACGCTGACCGAGGGCCGCATCCGGCTCAGGTACATCTCCGACGGGTGGCGCGGCGCCTCCGTCGAGCGGGTGGACGACCGGCTGCGGCGTGTCCTCGCCGCCGCCGTGCGGGCCAGCCCGCGCACCGGCGGAGGCCGCGTGATCGCCCACCCCACCGACCGCGCGGTCCTCGACGGCGCCGAGAAGATCGGCGTGACCCCGGGCGACGGGCTGGACCGCTGGGAGCGGGTCGACGTGATGCCCTTCGAGCCCGGGCGCGGCTACCACGCCGTGCTCGGCGCCACGGGCCAGGGACAGCTCCTCACCGTGAAGGGCGCTCCGGAGATCCTGCTCACCCGCTGCGACCGGGTGCTGAGGGACGGCACGCCGGCGCCGCTGGACGAGGCGGCGCGGCGCGCGCTGGAGGACGAGGTCGACCGGCTGGCGCGCCAGGGCTACCGCGTGCTCGCGGTGGCCGAGCGCCGCGCCTCCGACCGCGGCGACCTGGACGAGTCGCGCGTGGACGAGCTGTGCTTCCTCGGGTTCCTCGGCCTGGCAGACCCGGTGCGCCCGACCGCCGCGGAGAGCGTGCGCCGCCTCGCCCGCGCCGGCGTGCGCGTCGTCATGGTGACCGGCGACCATCCGAGCACCGCCGAGGCCATCGCCGTGGAGCTGGACGCGCTGGACGGCGGGCGCGTGATGACCGGCCCCGAGCTGGAGGAGATGGACGACGAGTCGCTGACCAAGGTGCTGCCCGAGGTGGCCGTCTTCGCCCGCGCCACCCCCGCGCACAAGGCGCGGATCGTCACCTGCCTGCGCAGGGCCGGGGAGGTCGTGGCGGTCACCGGCGACGGCGCCAACGACGCCCCCGCGATCCGCATGGCCGACGTCGGCATCGCGCTCGGCTCGCGCGCCACGCCCGCCGCCCGCGCCGCCGCCGACCTCGTCGTGACCGACGACCGCATCGAGACCATCGTGGACGCGATCGTCGAGGGCCGGGCCATGTGGAGCTCGGTGCGCGACGCGCTCAGCATCCTGCTCGGCGGCAACGTCGGCGAGATCGTCTTCACGGTGGGGACCGGCCTGCTGGCGGGCGGCAGCGCCCTGAACGCCCGCCAGCTCCTGCTGGTGAACCTGCTCACCGACATGGCGCCGGCCCTGGCGGTGGCCGTGCGCCCGCCCGCCTCGACCGACCCCGACAAGCTGCTGGCCGAGGGCCCGGAGGCGTCGCTCGGCGAGTCGCTGACCCGCGACATCTACCTGCGCTCGGCCGTGACCGCGAGCGCCGCGATCGCGGCCTGGGCCGCCGGGCGGCTGACCGGCACGCAGGCGCGGGCCAACACGATCGGGCTGGTCGCGCTGGTGGCGGCGCAGCTCTTCCAGACCGTGGCGCAGGGCGGGCGCGACCGGGTCGTGGTGGCCGCGACGCTGGCGTCCCTGGTCATGCTGGTCGTGGTGGTGTCGGTGCCGGGGGTGAGCACGTTCTTCGGCAGCCGTCCGCTCGGGCCGGTGGGCTGGTCCATCGCGCTCGGCTGCGCCGCCGCCGCCACCTACCTGGGCCCGGTCGCGCAGGACCTGGTCAGGCGGGCCCGCGCCGCCGCGCCGGTGCCGGCGGAGGCGTGAGCCGCCTCACCGCTCGTAGCGGTAGTAGCCCGCCAGGTCGGGGAGGATGTCCACGGGGTCGGTCCTGATGGTGGTGCCCGTCCGCAGCGCGTTGATCATCATGCCGTCGCCGACGTAGATGCCCACGTGATGGGTCCTGACCGACCGTTTGCGCACCTTGCCGTAGAACACCAGGTCGCCGGGCCTGGCCGCCCTGGCCGGCACCTTGCGCAGGCGGCGCAGGTGGTCGTCGGTGTTCCCGGGGCCGAGCACGTCCTCCTTGAACGCCAGGTGGTACACCCAGCGGGCCAGCCCCGAGCAGTCCAGGCCGGTGGTGGTGGCGGCCGGGCAGGGACGGATGGAGCCGTGGTAGCCGAGGCAGGTGCCGCGCGAGGGTCCGGGCAGCTTGGCGTGCCCGCCGCCCCAGACGTAGGGGATCGCCCCGCCCGCCCACCGGCTCTGCCGCTGCCCGTCCTCGATGGCACTGGCGATCGCCACCAGCCGGTTCGGCTCCTTCGCGACGACGAGGGGCGCCGATCCCGCCGCGAGGACGAGGACGCCGCCCGCGAGCGCCAGCCGGACAGCACGCCGCACGTGGAACCCCCGTTCCCTCCGGTGTCCGCCCTTACGATTCTCATCGCCCGAGGGATGGGTGCGTAGATCTCGTGAAATGTCACGCAATGTACGCATGGCATGCTCCACTGAGCTGTGGCGATCACCTACCGTGCCGGAGCGCGCCGGCTGGGGGAATCATGAGAAAGCGGTTCGCACCGGTCACGCGTCGGTAGCCTCGGAGACGCTGGTGCCGCCGAATCCTGGAGAAGGCCGGTGATCGACCTCCGCGCCCCGCGCCTGTTTCCCGCGCCGCTCCCCCCCCCGTGCGAGGGCACCTCCTGTTCGGCGGCGCGCTGCTCGCCGCGGCCCTGCTGCGGCTGGTCGCGATGCTCGGGTACCGGCCGGCGATCTGGTTCGACGGCGACTCCTACAGCTACGTGGCCGGGGCGCTCCAGCTGTGGCCGAGCCGTTCCCGCAGCTCCGGGTACTCGCTGTTCCTGTGGCTGCTGGAGCCGTTCCACAGCACCGCGCTCGTCGTCGCCGCGCAGCACCTGCTCGGCCTGCTGTCGGCCGTCCTGGTCTACGCGGTCCTGCGGCGCCACGGCCTGCCCGGCTGGGGCGCCACCCTGCTCGCCGCGCCCGTGCTCTTCGACGCCTACCAGATCCAGCTCGAACACATGGTCATGGCGGACACGCTGTTCACCGCGCTGCTGGTGGCGGCGGCCGCGATCCTGCTGTGGCGCCCGGCGCTCACCGTCCCGTGGGGCCTCGCCGCCGGGCTGCTGCTCGGCTGCGCGGCGGTGCTGCGGACGGTCGGGGTGCCGCTCCTGGTGGTCGCCGTGGCCTGCCTGCTGCTGCGCCGGGTGGGGTGGCGCGGCGTGGCGGCGGCCTCGGCCGCCATGGCGCTGCCGCTCGGCGCGTACGCGACCTGGTACAGGGCCGAGCAGGGCAGCTTCGCGCTGAGCAGCGCCGACGGCACGTTCCTCTGGGCCAGGACGATGAGCTTCGCCGACTGCGCCACGATCGAACCGCCGCCCTCGGAGGCCTGGCTGTGCCCCACGGAGCCGGTGGACCGCAGGGTCGCGGCCTCCCGGTACATCTGGTCGCCCGGCTCGCCGGTGCGCGACCGGCCCATGTTCACCGACCAGGCCAACGAGCTCACGCGCGCCTTCGCGCTGCGGGCCATCGCCGCCCAGCCCTTCGACTACCTCGCGACGGTGCTCGGCGACACCGTCAAGGCGTTCGCCTGGACCCGGCTGCCCCACCCCTCGGCCGCGCACCTGCGGGCGTACGAGTTCGCCGCCACGCGCACCACGCCGCCGACCTACCGAGTCAAGGGTGACCTGCGGGCGGACGCGATCGCCCGCGACTACGAGGAGGGGCGGCCGGGGACGGAGGTCGTCCGGCCGTACGCCGGGGCGATGGTCGTCTACCAGCGGTGGGCGCGGATGCCGGGCCCGCTGCTCGCGGTGCTGCTGGGCGCCGGCCTCGCCGGGGTGGTCCTGCGGCGCGGGTGGCGCCTCGGCGTGCTGACGGCGTGGGCGATGGGCGCCGGCCTGCTGCTGGCGCCCGCGATGACGGCCGATTTCGACCATCGGTACGTGCTGGCGGCGGTGCCGTTCGCCGCGCTGGCGGCGGGGCTGACGCTCGCCCGGGGCGGCGCGCCGGGCCGGGCCGCGCGGGACCGCGCGGGGCCGGATACCGGCGCTGACCTGGGCAAGGACGCCGGATTCGTATAAAGAGAGTGTGAGATATCCCGCTTTGATAGGGGGTGACGGATTCGTCCGACCGGGTACAGGGTGGAGTCATGAACAGAGTCAATCCGCGAAACCTGAGCGTGCGAGATCTGCGCGACGAGCTCCGAGAGCTCGAGGAGTCCTGGATGGAGACCCTGCTGCGCGGCTCCGACGACGACCTGGACGACCATGCCGTCCGCACCCGGCAACTGGAGGAGGAGTTCGACCGGCGCGCGAGAGGAGACGCGCCGCCGCCGGAGAGGGACGCGGTCGCGGAGCAGGCGCAGAGCAGGCCCGAAGCAGGCGTGGAGCAGCCGCGGAGCAGGCCCGGAGCAGGCGTGGAGCAGCCGCGGAGTACGCCCGGAGCAGGCGTGGAGCAGGCGCAGAGCGCGCCCGGAGCGGGCGACGACTAGACCCGAAGCGGGCGCGAAGCGGCCGCCCGGCGGCCGGGGCACGCCCGGACATGTTCATCCGTCACGTAAGGGGCCCGTCCGACTCGGTCGGACGGGCCCCGTGGACGTCACGGGCCCAGATCAGCCGGTGACGGCGACGCGCGGGCGCGGCGCCTTGTAGTACTTGTGGTAGCGCGGCTTCTGGTACGGCTTCTGGTAGTGCTGGTGGCCCTTCGGCCCGTGGCCGTGGTGGGACCCCGAGCCGTGGTGGCCGTGGTGGCCGTGGTGGTCGTCCTCGCCGAACACTCCGTCGAGCGTGTGCAGCGTCTGCACCGTCACCAGCTTGCCGTGGTCCTTGTGGTGGCGATGGTGCCGGTTGTGGCGGTCCTTGCGCACCGTCCGCGGGTTCTGCTCGTCCACCGCCTCGGCCTCGGCCTTCTCATGACGGCCGTGGTCGCGCTCGCACTCCTCCGGGCATCTGCCGCCGGGGCCGACGGGCAGTTCCAGGGCCTGTGAGGTGGCCGGGTCGAACTCGGGCGTGCCCTCGAACGTGGCCACGATCCGGTGGATGCCCTCGGTCAGGTTCGGGTCGGCGAGCGTCGCCCGGCCGGAGGAGTTGAGCTGCGCCGTGCCGAGCGCGGCGCCGTCACTGGTGAACCGCACCTGGCCGGAGGCGACCGGGCCGTTGGCGGAGCGCACGATCGCGTTCAGGCTCAGCGGCCGGCCGGGCCCCGTCCCGCTGCAGGAGAACGTCACCGTGACGGTCGTGTTCTTGCCGGTCGCGCATCCGCGGGGCGCGGTGACGGTGTCCCCGGCGAGCGTCACGGCGGCGTGCGGGCCGGCCAGCAGCCTGCCCTCCACCGTGGCGCCGGTGCCCACCACGATGCCGCCCGTGGTCGCGGGCACGAGCAGCACGTTGCCGCGCAGCCTGGCTCCCGCGTACAGGGTCGCGGTCCTGGTGAGGGCCAGGAACACGTTGCAGGCCCGCGCCCCGCCGGCCAGGGTGACCGTGCCGTGCGCCGCCACGGTGAGGCTCGATCCGCGGATGACGAAGACCGCGTTCGGGTCTCCCTTCGCGTCCAGGGTCAGCTCGCCGCTCAGCGTGAACGGGCCGCCCGTGGACGTGTAGACGCCGGGGGGCAGCGTCCGGCCGCCGAGCGCCGGGGGGATGGTCCCGGTCGAAGGGCGCGAGGTGACGTCGGCGAACGCCGTGGCCAGGGCCGTCTGCGCCTGGGTCGCGGCCGCGTCGTTGATGTGGATGATCCCGTTCACGATGCTCGGGGGCGTGAGTCCCGTGACCGTGCTCCCGGGGGCGACGCCGACGTCTCCGGTGATGGCCGAGGTGCCGGTGTTGGTCACGGACGTCCCCGCCAGAACGGCGAAGCCCGCGGCGGCGCCGAGCGGCACCGGGACCGGCTGTGCCGCCGCGCCGGCGGAGCCGGGCGCCGCGGCGACGACCCACACCGCGACGGTCGCCGTGAGAGCCGCCGCCAGCAAGGAACGAACGATATGTCGCGCCCCGACACGAGGCCGACTGGCATGATTCATGAAGCGGTCCTTTGCTGTTGGTATTGCCATGTGAAAACGCATTGCCGATAATGCGTCCCGACATCCAACCGTACTGATCTCCGCCGTTGTGATCGTTATCCGACATGCGGAAAGTTTGAATCAAGCTCCATGTGCGGACAAATGGGAAATGTCCGTTCGATCGGATTATCGCCGTGCGGGATATCCCGTTTGAATGGCATTACGCGGGCGTTGGCGCGGCGAAAAAGGGCGTGCCGGTCCGGTGATTCGCGGAAACGGTACTTAAGCGAGCGAGCCGAGCGCGTTGGCCAGCCAGAGGAGCGCGGCGGCCGAGGCCGACAGCAGCGCCGAGCCGGCGGCGGCCGTCCGCACGCGCCGGATCCAGATGGCCGTGTCCCGGACCTCGATCGGCGGCGCGTCGAGCGCGCGCGTGAGCACCTCGGCCACGTGCCCGGCGGCCGGCCGCTCGGCGGGGTTCCCCGCCACGCACGCCGCGCACAGGGCGGTCAGCTCGGGCGGCACCTCGGGCGTCCCGGTACGGGGCATGCCGGGCGTCCCGGTACGCGCGCCGTGGCGCGGGCCCGGCGTCCCGCGCCCCCCGCCCGCCTCGTCCACGGGGCGCGGGGGGACCCCGGTGAGCATCTGGTAGACGAGCACGCCGAGGGCGTACACGTCCACGGCGGGGTGGAAGCCGCCCGCCGTGAGCCGCTCGGGCGCGGCGTACGGCGGCGTGCCGGGGACCCGGGGGCCGGCGTGCTCGCCCACGAACGCCGCGAGCCCGAAATCGAGCAGCTTGGCGCCCTCCGGTGTGAGCAGGACGTTCTCGGCGGTGACGTCGCGGTGGACGATGCCGCGCCGGTGGGCGGCCTCCAGCACCCGCGCGACCCTCGCGCCGACGGTCGCGGCCTCGCGCCACGGCAGCGGTCCCTCGGCGATCCGCTCGGACAGGGCCCGCCCGTCCAGCAGCCGCATCACGACGTAGGCGGCGGGCCGTCCGGCGGCGGTGATCGTCTCGCCGTAGTCGTACACCTCGATCGCGTCGTGGTGGAGCAGCCGGGCGGTCGCCCGCGCCTCCCTGCGGATCGCGCGGTGGTCGCCGTCCAGCACCTTGATCGCGACGGTGCGGTGCAACGACTGGTCGAAGGCGCGCCAGATCGCGGACGTCCCGCCGGAGGCTATCTGCTCGACGAGCCGGTACCGGCGCGTGAGCACGTCGCCCTCACGCACGGCCCCCGAGTCATGGGGGTTCACCGACCACCGGCCCCGGAGGGGTCAGACGAGTCGGGACGGGATTGGGAGCGCTCCCAGCACATTGTTCGGCGTTACTTCCGGGTCGGCAGACGCTACGCATGAATGTTCTCGCGGGTGGGTCCGATATTACGGACATAATCCATGCGAAGAAAGGTCTCTGTCAGAGCTCCTTGGTCATGCCGTACGCCTCGGCGATCAGCCCGTAGGAGCGGATCCTGGCCTCGCCGCCGTGGACGCCCGTGGTGATCATCAGCTCGTCCGCCCCGGTGCGCTCGCGCAGCGCGTCCAGGCCCGCCCGCACCGTCCCCGGGTCGCCGTGCACGACGTTGCCGAGCCAGTCGCGGACGAACTGCTCCTCGGCGGGACTGTAGGGGTACGCCTCGGCCTCCTCGGGCGTGGGCAGCGGCGCGGGCATGCCCCGCCGCAGGCGCAGCATGCCGAGCGCCCCGGTGCGCGCCCGCCGCAGCGCCTCCGCGCCGGTGTCCGCCGCCACCGCGCTCACGCCGATCATCGCGTACGGCTTGTCCAGCACGGCGGACGGCTCGAACCGCGAGCGGTACAGCTCCAGGGCGGGGATCGTGTTGGCGGAGCTGAAGTGGTGGGCGAAGGCGAACGGCAGGCCGAGCAGCGCGGCCAGCCCCGCGCTGAACCCGCTGGATCCGAGCAGCCAGATCGGCGGGCGCCCGGACCCGGGCGCGCTCGCCTCGCCGGGCACGGCGCGGATGCGCGGGCCCCGCGGGCCGGCCTCGTAGGTGTCGTCGAGGAAGGCGACGAGCTCGGCGAGCTGCTCGGGGAAGTCGTCGGCGTCCGGGGTCGCCCTGCGGCGCAGCGCGCGGGCCGTCGCCTGGTCGGTGCCGGGGGCGCGGCCGAGGCCGAGGTCGATGCGCCCGGGGTGCAGGGCGTGCAGGGTGCCGAACTGCTCGGCCACGATGAGCGGCGCGTGGTTCGGGAGCATCACGCCGCCCGAGCCGAGCCGGATGCTCCGCGTGCCGGCGCCCAGATGGGCCAGGATCACGGCGGGGGAGGAGCTGGCCACGCTCGGCATGCCGTGGTGCTCGGCCACCCAGAACCGGTGGTAACCCCATTCCTCCGCGCGCCGCGCCAGCTCCGTCGTCGTCCGGAGCGCGCCGGACGGCGTGTCGCCCGCGCCGACGGTCGCCAGGTCCAGGATCGAGAGCGGGACGGTCGACTCGCCACGGGCCACACCACGGATCTCATCGGTCATTTTCCGGACAACCCTGCCCGTGTGACGGCTATTCCGGCCCCGGGCACCGCCGGCGCGGCGCCCGGGGCCGGGCCGGGGCTAGGTGATCGTGACCCGGAAGATCTTGTCCGAGCCCGCCGGCTCGCGTCCGGCGTTGTCGGCGTTGGTGGTGGACAGCCAGAGCTGGTCGGCGCCGGGCACCTTGGTGACGGTCCGCAGGCGGCCGTAGGTGCCGACGTAGTAGGCGGCCGGAGTGCCGACCGTATCGGAATCGCCGTTGATCGGGATCCGCCACAGCCGCTCGCCCCGCTGCGCGGCCATGTAGATCACGTTGCGGACGATCGCGATGCCGCTCGGTGACGCCTGCGACGTCGGCCACGTCGCCTTCGGGTTGGTCATGCCCGCGACGTCGCAGGCGCCTTCACAGGTCGGCCAGCCGTAGTTGGCGCCGGGCGTGATGAGGTTCAGCTCGTCCTGGAGGTTGTTGCCGAACTCCGCCTCCCACAGCCGGCCGTTGCGGTCGAAGGCCAGGCCCTGCGGGTTGCGGTGCCCCATGGAGTAGACCAGCGTGCCCCACGGGTTGCCCGGGGCCGGGGCTCCGCTGGTGGTCATTCTGAGGATCTTGCCGTTCAGCGAGTTCCTGTCCTGCGCGTTGTTGCCGTTCAGCGCGTCGCCGGTGGTCGCGTACAGGTAGCCGTCCGGCCCGAAGGCGAGGCGCCCGCCGTCGTGGTAGGTGTTCTTGGTGATGCCCTGCACCAGGACGGTGTACGTGGACAGGCCGGTGCCGTCGTAGGTCATCCGGGCGATCCGGTTGCCCTCCGAGGCGGTGTGCATGAAGTACACGTAGTGGTTGGTCGCCCACGCGGGGTCCACGGCCACGCCCATGAGGCCGCCCTCGCCGCCGGTGCTCACCGCGTTCGGCACGGTGCCGACCTGCGTGCGCGTCCCGTCGAGCGCCACCTTGTGGACGCGGAAGGTGTCGCGCTCGGTCACCAGGGCCGACTGCCCGTCCGGCAGGAAGGCGGTGCCCCACGGGATCGACCAGCCGGTGGAGATGGTGGTGATGCCGGAGGGGATGCCGCCGTCAGTGGAGCAGGGCGACGTCCGGAACGACACGCCGGTGCTCGGCGGGGAGGTGTTCTGCGCCGCGTCCCTGGCGACCACGGTCAGCGAGTAGGGGCTGTCGCAGGCCAGGCCGGTGACGGTGGTACTGGTCGGGGGCGGCGCGCCGGTCACGGTGGCGTACACATTGGAGCCGCTCCTGACCTCGTACGCGGTCACGCCCACGTTGTCGGTGGAGGCGTTCCAGCTCAGCCGCGCGCTGGTCGTGCCGACCTGGGAGACCGCGAGGCCGGAGGGCGCGGTGGGGGGCTCGCTGTCGGAGCCGGGCTCGGTCGTGCAGACGGCCTGCGTACTGCGGGCCGAGACGTTGCCGGCCGCGTCGCGGGCCCGCACCGACAGGCGGTACTCGGTGGCGGGCGAGAGCCCGGTGAGCTGCTTGGAGGTGGTGTTCCCCGGGGCCTCCGCGAGCTTGGCGGCGTCGTGGAGGATGTCGTAGGCGACGACTCCGGTGTCGTCGGTGGCGGCGCCCCACGTCAGGGTGAGGGAGTTGGCGGTGACGCCGGAGCAGGACGGCGCGCCGGGTGTGGTGGGCGGCTGGGTGTCGATGGGCTCGGCGACGGTGAGCCGGTCCAGGTTGGGGCCGCCGCCCGCGGTGGTGGCGATGGCGCGCACCTTGTTGGTGCCGGCCTTCAGCGTGGCGTTGACCGTCCTGGTCTGCCAGGTTCCCCAGCCGCCGGTCGGCGGGAACGACACGCCGGAGGCGGCCGGGACGCCGTTGACGGTGATGTCGAGCGGCAGGTCGCCGGTGGTCCCGTTGGCGTACCGGTAGGTCAGGCCGACGGTCCCGGCGGTGGCGGCGGTGACGTAGAGCTGGACGAAGCCGCCCGTCATGTCGAGGTAGTCGACGTAGCCCCTGCCGGTGTACCCGGTGTAGGTGGTGAAGACGCCGCCCTGCGAGACGGCGCCGTCCTCGGCCTGGTAGTCCTCGGCGGCGCCGGCCGGGGGCGCGGCCACCAGCAGGGCGGCGAGGGTGACGGCGACGCAGCCGAGGCCGCGCGGCCAAGGGTGGGGGGTGCGCATGGAGACCTCCTGGGCCTGGGAAAAATTGGACTTATCTTGTGGTCAACCTCGTGGTCAGAACTGGATGCATAGCTGTTTGTGGCTGTTTAAGTGCTATGACCGCCCGTGATGGCACGGAGGCGGCTCTGGTCAAGGTTCTGGCCGGAAAATACATCGGGTCTCTGACATGCGAAAGGTGCCGCGAGGAAATTCCGGACATCGATGTCCGGTCACCTCGGCGGCACCCCTCGTGACGCGCGCGCGAGCGGGGCGCGAAGCCCGGCGGTCAGGCCGGCGGGCGGTCGTTCGCCGGGACGGCGGCGCTCAGCTCGACGGTGCAGAAGGCGCAGCGGCGCGCGTCCACCGGGATGTCGCTGCGGCATTCCGGGCACTGCTTCTCGGTGCTCTTCTTGTCCCGGTCGAAGAAGGCGATCAGCCGCGTCATCGGCATCACGACCAGCCAATAGATGACCGCGGCGATGATGAGGAACGTCAGCAGGTGGTTGACGAAGTCGCCGTACTTGAACACGGCGCCGTTGACCGTGAAGGTGTACTGCGAGAAGTCGGGCTTGCGGCCGCCGGTGACGGCGGCGATCAACGGGGTGATCAGGTCGGCGACCAGCGCCTGCACCAGCCCGCTGAACGTGGCGCCGACCACGACCGCGACGGCCAGTTCCACGAGATTGCCGCGCATCAGGAACTTCCTGAATCCGCCCATTGCTGAGTCCTCCGGAGAGCGTTGATCTGCGAAGCGTCCGGCTCCCCCCGAGGTTCGGGGCAAAACCGGCCGGTGCGCACCACTTCCCCGGCGGAGACGATATACCCCCCGGCGCCCCTTGGCGTCTCGTCGGGCGGCGGCCGTGGGGGATGGGCCGGCGCCAAAGGCCGGGGCGGGCCCTGCCGGTCCGCCCCGGCGCGGGTCAGTTTTCGCCCGACGGCCTCTTGAGGCTCTGCACATCGAATTCGCCGTTCTTGGCGCCGTCGATGAAGACCTGCCATTCACTCTCGGTGTAGAGCAGCGCAGGATTCGCGGGGTCCTTCGAGTCGCGTACGGCTATCAACCCGTCCACGATCGCGACCTCGACACAATTCTTGGTGGTACAGCGAGCGGCCGTGCGCCACTCGACCGCGGGAAAATACGCGGTTGAAGAAAACCTCATTGATTCCCCTGACGGTGCCGGGCATGACATGGCTCACCGCGATGGCGATCCATCATCGGCAGTATCCCATCTCATGATCGTCAATAGGACCGCGCCGGACCGCCGGGCCGGAGCGCGCCGTCGGCCCCGGACGGCCGGTCAGCCGGCGTAGGTTCTGTTGACCTCGGCGATGCGGGCGGCGGACGCCTCGGGCCCGAGGGCGAGCGCCGTCAGGCGGTGCGCGGCCTCCCGGCAGATGGCCAGCTCGGAGGGCTTCTCCAGGTATTCGGCGCGCGTGATCGACTCGACGTAGGCGATGTCGGAGAGCCCGGGGTCGCTCATCTCCAGCAGCGTGAACGCGCTGTTGAATCCCATGTGCGCCCCCACGGAGAACGGGATCACCCGCACGCTGACGTGCGGCAGCCGCGTCCATTCCACGACCCGCTCCAACTGGGCGCGCATCACCGCGGCGCCGCCCACGGGGCGGTGCAGCACCGATTCGTCGAGAATGACGAGATGGCGCGGCGGCGACGCCTGCCGCAGGATCCCCTGCCTTTTCATGCGCGTCTCGACGCGTTCCCTGAGAACGCCCTCATCGATCTCGGGCAGCACCGCCCTGATTATCGCGCGCGCGTATTCGGCGGTCTGCAGGATTCCCGGCACCGCGCAGGTGTCGTAGACGGTGATGGCGGACGCCTCGGTCTCCAGCCCTATGTAGAGGCGGAAGTCGGGGTCGTCGTAGGTCTGCCACCACCCCGGCTGCCTCGCCTCGCGGGCCATGCGCATCAGGCTCTCGGTCTCGGCCTGGTCCGCGCCGTAGATCAGGCACAGGTCGCGCACGTCCCGGGGGATCACGCCGCGCCGGCCCGTCTCGATCCTGCTGATCTTGGCGGGCGAGCACTCCAGGCGCTGGGCGGCGTCCTCGATGCTCATCCCGGCGTCCTTGCGGAGCTCGCGCAGCCTCGTGGCGAGCTGGCGGCGCCGCAGGGTCGGGTTGGCCATCGGCGCTCACCTCTTCCTGTCGTCGTGCGCGGGGACGCGACGCCGCGCGGCGGGCCGGGATCGCCGCGCCGGTAAGGCACGCGTGGTCACAGTCCAGCGTATTGGCCGCGGGATCGGCACGCGCGAATCACCGAGGCTGTCCAACCGGAGAGACTTCTCTGGCAATTGCCATTGGCGGTTGCCTTTAGCACGAAGCAGGGTAAACAGAAGGTTAGCCCCTGACCGGGCGGACGTCCCCGGGCCGAGCCGGACCCTCGCCCGAAGGACGCCGGCCCGCGGGGCGGGGGGATGCCGCGCCGACGGGGGCGCGGGGGCCGGGCGCCGCAGGGCGCGTGTCGTGACGGAGCGGTGCGGGGCGCCGGGCCGTCCCTGGAGACCACTCGACCATCAGGGAGCGAGAGGACGATCCTCTATGAATGTCGGTCCGGCCGGGCTCACGGCGAACCTGTGGGCGCTCATCCGCGCGCAGGCGCTGGCCCGGCACTGGGAGCTCAGCGACGCGCTGTTCGCCGAGATCGACGGGTTCGCGCTGGTGCAGGGCTGGGCGATCAGCCGCCACCGCACCCGGCACGTCTACCGCGACCCCCGGTTCGACCGGGTGGTCGTCTGCTGCACCTGCGGGGGCGACGGCAAGGGGGAGGGCGGCCGGGCGTGCCGCACCTGCAAGGGGGACGGGCTGCTCAACTTCTTCGAGCCGCCGCGGCGCGGGCGAAGCGCCTGACGGCGCCGGCGTCCGGCGGCCCGGTACGGCCGGGCCGTACCGGGGTCTGGTCGCCGCTTCGAACTGCGCGGACCAGTCTGGCCGAACGGCGGGCCGCCGGTGCCCGGTCACGCCCACGGGAGAATGCCGCTATGGTCACGGGACCTTAAGAACCTTTCCCGACGCCTACGACCCGCCCATCTTCCCGCCCGAACACGCCGCTTGAGGAGAGGACGCCCCAGGTGCTGGGTTCCGCCGGTCTCCGCCGCCAGGTCCGCGCCACCCTGCTCGCCACCCTGCTCGCCACCCTGCTTGCCGCCGTGCTCGCCGCGGCGGCGGGCTGCGCGCACGCCCCCGCCACGCCCTCCCGGGACGCCGGGGCGCCCTCCCGGGGCGGCGCCGTGACGCCGGGCCCGGCCGTCCCGTTCGGCGGCCACCGGTTCCCGTACGCGGCCGGGACGCTGACCCCCTCGGCGCCGCGCGAGGACCTCGACCGCGCGGTCGTCGCCCACTACACCCGGTGGAAGAAGGCGTTCCTCAAGCGGAACTGCGGCCACGGCTGGTACCAGGTGATCTCGCCCGACGCCGACCACCCGTACGTCGCCGAGGCGCAGGGCTACGGCATGGTGATCCTGGCGACGATGGCCGGGGCCGACCCGGAGGCCAGGACGGCCTTCGACGGCATGGTCGCCTACATGCTCGCCCATCCGTCGGTGAACGACCACGACCTTCTCGCGGCCGAGCAGGACTCGCGGTGCCGCAGCGTCAACGGCTCGGACTCGGCGACCGACGGCGACCTCGATGTGGCCTACGCCCTGCTGCTGGCCGACCGCCAGTGGGGGAGCGCCGGCGTCCACGACTACCGGAGCCTGGCGATCCGGCACATCGACGCGATCAAGGCGAGCGAGATCAACCCCCGCACGCGCCTGACCCGCCTCGGCGACTGGAGCACGCCCGGCGACCCGACGTACTACGTCACCCGCTCCTCCGACTGGCTCCTCGACCGCTTCCGCGCGTTCGCCAAGGCGACCGGCGACCCGGCCTGGGACGAGATCAGGGCCGCGCACCAGCGCCTGATCGCCGCCCAGCAGGCCAGGTACGCCCCGCGGACCGGGCTGCTCGCCGACTACGTCGTCGCCACCGGCACCGCCCCGAGGCCCGCGCCGGGCCAGGTGCTGGAGGACGCCCACGACGGCGCGTACTACTGGAACGCCTGCCGGGACCCGTGGCGGATCGGCGCCGACGCCGTCACCGCCGGCGACCCGGCCTCGCGCGCCGCCGCCCGCGCGATGAGCGCCTGGATCAGGCGCGCGACCGGCGGAGACCCGGACAGGATCGCGGCCGGCTACACGCTCAAGGGCGCCCCCATCGACGAGGGGGAGGAGCCGGCGTTCTTCGCCCCCTTCGCCGTCGCGGCCATGTCCGACCCCGGCGCCCAGGCATGGCTCGACGCCCTCTGGGCGAAGATGGCCCGCACGCCCGTCGTGCCGTCCGACTACTACGCGGCCACCGTCCAGCTCCAGGTCATGCTGGTCGTCAGCGGCAACTCGTGGACGCCCTGACGTGTGACGGTCGTGTTTCCGGCCGAGTGTCCGGGCCGCTTCCCACGGGTCCGGTCGAGTAGCCTGGCACACACTGCCGCTTCGGCGTGCATGGTCGGGGAACATGGGGGCAAACCCCTATCCGGGTGGTGACATGATCGAAACTTGGCCCGGCGATCCCTATCCGCTCGGGGCTACATATGACGGCGCGGGGACGAACTTCGCGCTCTATACAGAAGTGGGCGAGCGCGTGGAGCTCTGCCTGTTCGACGACGCAGGGAAGGAGAGACGTGTCGAGCTCACCGAGATCGAGGGCTTCGTCTGGCACGGATACCTTCCGGGCATAGGCCCGGGGCAGCGGTACGGCTATCGCGTCCACGGGCTCTACGACCCTGCGCGCGGACACCGCTGCAACCCCAACAAGCTCCTGCTGGACCCGTACGCCAAGGCCATCGAGGGCGGGGTGCGGTGGGACCAGGCCGTGTACGGCTACCGCTTCGGCGAGCCGGACAGCCGTGACGACTCGGACTCCGCGGCTCACGTGCCGAAGTCCGTCGTGGTCAACCCGTTCTTCGGCTGGGGGCACGACCGTCCGCCCGCGACGCCGTACCACGACACGGTCATCTACGAGGCGCACGTCCGCGGGCTGACCATCCAGCATCCCCGCATCCCCGAGCGCATCCGCGGCACCTACGCCGCGCTCGGGCACCCGGAGATCATCGACCATCTGACCGGTCTCGGGGTCACCGCGGTCGAGCTGATGCCCGTGCACCAGTTCGTCACCGACGACACGCTCCAGCAGCGCGGCCTGACCAACTACTGGGGCTACAACACCATCGGCTTCTTCGCCCCGCACAACGCCTACTCCAGCTCCGGGGAGCTCGGCGGGCAGGTGCTGGAGTTCAAGGCGATGGTCAAGGCCCTGCACGAGGCCAACATCGAGGTCATCCTCGACGTCGTCTACAACCACACCGCCGAGGGCAACCACCTCGGGCCGACGCTCAGCATGCGCGGCATCGACAACAAGTCGTACTACCGGCTCGTGGACGACGACCAGCGCTACTACATGGACACGACCGGCACCGGCAACAGCCTGCTGATGCGCTCGCCGCACACGCTGCAGCTCATCATGGACTCCCTGCGGTACTGGGTCATCGAGATGCACGTGGACGGCTTCCGCTTCGACCTCGCGGCCACCCTGGCCCGCGAGCTGCACGAGGTGGACCGGCTGTCGGCGTTCTTCGACCTCGTCCAGCAGGACCCGGTGCTCAGCCAGGTCAAGCTCATCGCCGAGCCGTGGGACGTCGGCCCCGGCGGCTACCAGGTGGGCAACTTCCCGCCCCGGTGGACGGAGTGGAACGGCCGCTACCGCGACACGATCCGCGACCTGTGGCGCGGCGAGCCCGCCGCGCTGCCGGAATTCGCCTCGCGCCTCACCGGCTCCAGCGACCTCTACCAGGACGACAGCCGCCGCCCCGCCGCGTCGATCAACTTCGTGACCTGCCACGACGGTTTCACCCTGCGCGACCTGGTGTCGTACAACACCAAGCACAACGAGGCCAACGGCGAGGGCAACCGCGACGGCACCGACGACAACCGGTCCTGGAACTGCGGCGAGGAGGGCCAGGCCGGGGTCGCGGTCGAGGCGCTGCGCGAGCAGCAGAAGCGCAACTTCCTGGCCACGCTGTTCCTGTCGCAGGGCGTGCCCATGCTCTCGCACGGCGACGAGCTCGGGCGCACCCAGGGCGGCAACAACAACGCCTACTGCCAGGACAACGAGATCAGCTGGGTCGACTGGTCCGACGTCCGCGAGAACTGGCTGCTGCTGGAGTTCACCCAGCAGCTGGCCCGGCTGCGGCGCGACCA
Source organism: Sphaerisporangium siamense (assembly GCF_014205275.1). NCBI lineage: Bacteria > Bacillati > Actinomycetota > Actinomycetes > Streptosporangiales > Streptosporangiaceae > Sphaerisporangium > Sphaerisporangium siamense. The sequence goes on along the minus strand of NZ_JACHND010000001.1, from coordinate 7,963,078 downwards.
CCCGGTGTTCCGGCGCAGGCGGTTCTTCTACGGCCGCGCGGTGCGCGGGTCCGGCGACGAGCTGACCGACATCGCCTGGCTCACGCCCGCGGGCGTCGAGATGACCGACGCCGACTGGCACAACGGGTACGCCAAGTCGCTGTGCGTCTTCCTGAACGGCGAGGCCATCACCGAGCCGGACCGGCGCGGGCGCCGCATCGTGGACGACTCGTTCCTGCTGATGTTCAACGCCTACCACGACACGATCGAGTTCACGATCCCCAAGGACTTCGGCGAGGCGTGGATGCCCGAGATCGACACCGCGGTGCCCATCAGCGTCGACTCCGCGCTCTACCGCGCGGGCGACGAGGTGCCGGTGGCGGGCCGCTCGGTCCGCGTGCTGCGCCGCGCCTGACCCCCGGCCGCTCCACCACACGACCGCACGGCCGCCTCGCCGGAGGCCCGACTCTCCCGGAAGGAACGACGTGACCGACCCCGTGAAGCCCCAGGCGCCGGTGAGGCCCACGGCGACCTACCGGCTGCAGCTCACCCCGGACTTCGGCTTCGCCGAGGCGGCCGAGCTCACCTCCTACCTGGCCGAGCTCGGCGTGAGCCACCTGTACCTCTCGCCGATCCTCCAGGCGGCGCCGGATTCCCGGCACGGCTACGACGTCACCGACCACTCCCGCGTCCGCGAGGAGTTCGGCGGCATGGCCGGGCTGCGCCGGCTGGCCGCGCGGGGGCTGCCGATCGTGGCGGACATCGTGCCGAACCACATGACGATCCCGGTCCCCGAGTCCGGCAACGCCCGGTTGTGGGACGTGCTGCGGCACGGGCCGGGCGCCGCCTCGGCCCGGTGGTTCGACCTCGACTGGATCGGCGGCCAGGTGGCGCTGCCCGTCCTCGGCCCCGGCGCCGACCCCGAGGCGGAGGTCGTGGCGGACGGCGACGTCCTGCGCTACCACGACCACGAATACCCGCTGCGCGGCGACGGGCGGCCCGCCGACCAGTTCTACCGCCTGGTCTCCTGGCGGGACGCCCCCGGCTACCGCCGCTTCTTCGACGTCTCGTCGCTGATCGGCCTGCGCGCCGAGGACCCGGAGGTGTTCGAGGCCACGCACGAGGTCATCCTGCGGCTGGTGGACGAGGGACTGGTCACGGGCCTGCGCGTGGACCATCCCGACGGGCTCGCCGACCCGCGCGGCTACCTGGCCCGGCTGCGCGGGCGCGCCCCGGTGTGGACGGTCGCCGAGAAGATCCTGGTCGAGGACGAACGGTTGCCCGGCGACTGGGCGTGCGAGGGCACGACCGGCTACGACGCGCTGAACATGGTGACCCGCCTGTTCGTCGACCCGGACGGGGAGGAGCCGCTGCTGGACGTCTTCGTCCGGCACACCGGCTTCCCGCCCGACTACGACGCCGTCCGCGACGAGGCGAAGAAGCAGGTGCTGGAGCGGTTCTTCACCGGCGAGGTCGACCGCCTCACCCGCGAGGTGCCGGAGCTGCGCGAGGCGTTCGTCGAGCTGCTCGCGGCCATGCCGGTCTACCGCGCCTACGCCGTGCCCGGCGAGGAGCACCCCGAGGAGACGCTGCGCATCGTCCGCGCCGCCGCCGAGGCCGCGTCCGCGAGGACGAACCCCGAGGCGGTCGCCAAGGCCGCCGACCTGGTCCTGTACGGCCCGCCGGAGACGGTCGTGCGGTTCCAGCAGACCTGCGGGCCGGTCATGGCCAAGGGCGTGGAGGACACCGCCCTGTACCGCTGGTACCCGCTGGCCTGCCTCAACGAGGTCGGCGGCGAGCCGGACCACTTCTGGGTGTCGCCCGACCGGTTCCACCGCTACTGCGAGGGCATGGCGCCGCACACGATGACCACGCTCTCGACCCACGACACCAAGCGCTCCGAGGACGTCCGCGCCCGGCTCGCCGTGCTGTCGGAGCTGCCCGCCGAGTGGGCCGAGGCCGTCGCCGGATGGACGGCCCAGGTCTCCTTCGACCCCAAGCTGGACTACCTGGCCTGGCAGAACCTGATGGCCGCCTGGCCCATCGACGCCGGCCGGTTCGCCGACTTCCTGGCCAAGGCCGCCCGCGAGGCCAAGACCTCGATCTCGTGGGCCGACCCCGACCCGTCCTACGAGCAGGGCGTCCGCGAGTTCGCGGCGCGGGCGATCGAGGTGTGCGGCCCCTCGGTGGCGGCGTTCACCGAGCGCGTCGACCGGTACGCCCGCGCCAACTCCCTCGGCCAGAAGCTCGTGCAGCTCATGATGCCGGGCATCCCCGACGTCTACCAGGGCTGCGAGACCACGGACTTCTCACTGGTGGACCCCGACAACCGGCGTCCGGTCGACTTCGCCTACCGCCGCTCGCTGCTCGGCGGGCCCGGCGCCGACAGCTGGGACGCCGCCAAGCTGCTGGTCACCGCCTCGGCGCTGCGGCTGCGCGCCCGCGTCGGCGAGGACCTGCCGTACGTCCCGCTGGACACCGAGGGCATCGGCCGGGACCACTCGGTGGCCTTCGCGCGGGGCGAGCGCGCGGTGGTCGTGGTCACCCGCCTGCCCGCCGGGCTGGAACGCCGCGGCGGCTGGGGTTGCGCGCCCGTCGGCCTGCCGCGGGGACGCTGGCGCGACGTCCTCACCGGTGTCCCGCACACCGGCCGGGTCCCGTACGCTCACCTGCTGGCGCGTTATCCCGTGGCGCTCCTGGAAAGAGAGTAGGCCTCGGGCCGTCCGCACGGCTGACGGCACGCTTCCATGAAGGCGGGAGGAACATGTTCGAGGTGTGGGCGCCGACGGCGGACCGGGTCGAGGTCGAGATCCACATCGACGCCGGCAAGACCGAGCGGCACGCGATGACCCGCGGCCGGGACGGCTGGTGGACGGCGCAGGTGGCCGGCGCCGGGCACGACACCGACTACGCCTTCAGCGTGGACGGCGGCGAGGCGTTCCCCGACCCGAGGACGCGCCGCCAGCCGTCCGGTGTGTTCGGGCCGAGCCGGCTCTACGACCACGACCGCTTCCCGTGGAACGACCGGGGGTGGCGCGGGCGCGCCCTGCCCGGCTCGGTGATCTACGAGGTGCACGTCGGCACGTTCACCCCGGAGGGCACCTTCGACGCGGCGGCGGGCCGCATCGGCCACCTGGTGGACCTCGGCGTCGACTTCGTCGAGCTGATGCCGGTCCCGCCGGTGCCGGGCCGCCACAACTGGGGGTACGACGGTGTCGACCTGTACGCCGTGCACGAGGAGTACGGCGGGCCCGACGGCCTGAAGCGGTTCGTGGACGCCTGCCACCGCGCGGGCCTCGGCGTGCTGCTCGACGTGGTCTACAACCACCTCGGGCCGTCGGGGAACTTCCTGGCCCCGTTCGGGCCCTACTTCCACGAGTCGGCGTCGTCCTTCTGGGGGCAGGCCGTCAACCTCGACGGCAGGCACTCCGACGAGGTGCGCCGCTACTTCATCGGCAACGCGGTGCAGTGGCTGCGCGACTACCACATCGACGGCCTGCGGCTGGACGCCGTGCACGCGCTGCACGACAACCGGGCCGTCCACTTCCTGGAGGAGCTCGCCACCGAGGTGGACGCGCTGTCCACGGCGCTCGGCCGGCCGCTCACGCTGATCGCCGAGGCCGACATGAACGATCCCCGGCTGGTCACCCCGCGCGACGCCGGCGGGTACGGCCTGGCCGCCGCGTGGAACGACGACGTGCACCACGCGCTGCACGCGGCGGTCAGCGGCGAGCGCCACGGCTACTACGGCGACTTCGGGTCGATGGGCGCGCTGGCCAAGGTGCTGACCCACGCCTATTTCCACGACGGCACCTACTCCAGCTTCCGGGGGCGCGGGCACGGGCGGCCGGTGGACCGCCTGCGCGTCCCGGGCCACCGCTTCGTGTGCTGCGTGCAGAACCATGACCAGATCGGCAACCGCGCGGCCGGCGACCGGCTGCCGGCCGACGCGCTGAAGCTCGGCGCGGGGCTGCTGCTCACCTCGCCGTTCACGCCCATGCTGTTCATGGGGGAGGAGTGGGGGGCGAGCACGCCGTTCCTGTTCTTCACCGACCACGTCGAACCGCACCTGGCGCAGGACGAGGGCGAGCGCCGTGAGCGGGAGTTCGTCGGGTTCGGCTACGACGACTGGGGCGCCACGGCCCCCGACCCGCAGGACGAGGCGACCTTCCACCGGTCGAAGCTCGACTGGACCGAGCCCGCCGAGCCCGGCCACCGCGAGGTCCTCGCCTGGTACTGCGACCTCATCGCGCTGCGCAAGGCACAGCCGGCCCTGGCCGACCCCCGCCTGGACCGGGTATCGGCCGAGTTCAGCGAGGAGGGCCGCTGGATCGTCGTCCACCGCGGGCCGCTGCGCGTGGCGGCCAACCTCGGTGAGGCCCCCGTGACCGTTCCGGTGACCGGGCGGGTCCTGCTCGCCTCTGACGCCGTCACGGCGACCTCCGAGGGCACCACGCTGCCGCCGCGCTCGCTCGCGGTTCTCGACCCCTCCTGATCCCGCGCCCACGGGTGGCCGTGGGCTCTTCACGATCCGGCCGGTGGATCTCCCGGCCGGATCGTTCGCGTGTCCGCCTCGTGGCCAGGTGCTCGCGTGCGCTGGACGAACCTTGGCCGACGCGTGCCCCCCGTTTGGCGGGTCCGGGTTGCTTTCCCGTCGCCGTTCCGGATATGAATAGGTTTTGAGTAAGTTTTTGGGAGACGGGGAGCGGCGTATGGCAGGCACACTGGGCGAGCGGCTCGCGGGCGGCGACGACGACGCCCTCGCGGAATGCCTGCGCGCCCACGCGGCTCTGATCACCGGCTACCTGCGCAGGCTCGTGCCCGCCCAGGACGTCGAGGACGTGCGGCAGGTCGTGTTCTCCGAGGTGTGGCGGTCACGGCGCCGCTACGACCCCGAGCGCAGCCTGGAGGCGTGGATCCTCGGCATCGCCCGCAAGCGCGCCATCGACCACCTGCGGGCCCGCGTGCCGGTCACCGTCCCCCTCGACAGCGTCGGCGAACCGGGCGGCGCCGACGGGCGCGAGACGGCCGACGCGCTCGGGCGGCGCGACCAGGTGCTGCGGGCGCTCGCCGTGCTCCCCGGGCCGCAGCGCGAGGCCATCGAGCTGGCCTACTACGGCGACCTGACCCAGCGCGAGATCGCCGAGCGGCTCCACATCCCCCTGGGCACCGTCAAGGCCCGCACGGCGCGCGGCCTGCACCGCCTGTCCTCGGTCCTGTCCGCCCGCGCCGCCTGACCGGATGCCCGGCCGCCCGGCGCCGTGTCCGGCCGCCTGTCAGCCGAGGGTGGCGTGGACCTCCGCCACGGCCTCGCGCAGGGACCTCACGTGGGTGACCCCCGCGGGCAGGCCCGGCCACCAGCCCGGGCCGCCGACGAGCACCCGGGACGCGGGGCGCAGCGCGGGCAGCGTTCCCAGCGGCGCGGGGTCCCCCGTCTCGCGGAGCTGCGACCAGACGAACACGGCCAGCGGCCCGAGGCGCCGCATGGCGTCCCCGAGCGCCGCGTGCGGGGTGCGCGGGCCGAGCACCCGGGTCTCCAGGGCCAGCGTCGTGGTCAGCGTGGCGGCCAGCGCGTACACCGGAAGGCTGTGCTGCTCGTCCTGCGCGCAGGCCAGCAGGATCGGACGGGGATGCGCCGGGCCGGCGGGCCTGCCGGTGCGGTGGCTGAGCGCGCTGAGGAGCCGCTCGGAGAACATGTGCTCGATCTCGACGCCCGCCCCGGTGCCGGCCTGCCTGCGCATGATCGCGTCGAAGACCGGCAGCGCCAGCCGCTCCCACGTCCAGGCCACCCCGTGCCCGTCGAGGGCCGCCTCCAGGCCCTGGGCCACGGCCTGCACGTCCAGGTTGAGCGCGGCCCTGGCCAGCGTGACGGCGCTCGGCGCCGCCCCCTGCCGGTCCGGGCGTTCCCGCGAGGGCCGGCCGGGCGCCGCCGGAGCCCCCTCCACAGCGGGCGGGCCGTCCGTGCGCGAGGGCGCGGCCAAGGACGACGCCGCCGCCTCCGGCCGTGCGCCGAGGGCCAGCTGGGCGGCCTCGGAGGGCGGCATGCCCGCCTTGACCAGCCGGTTCATCTCCTCAAGGCGCAGCAGGTCACCCGTGTCGTAGCGGCGGTGGCCCCCCGCGCTGCGACGGCTCGGGCCGATGCCGTACCGCGCGTTCCAGGTGCGCAAGGTGGGCGCGGGCACGCCGAGCCGCCGGGCCACGGCTCCGATGCCGTAGCTCGGTCCCTCCTCCGCGCGCTCCCCGCTCACCACCGCGTCCTGTCCGCTCGTCCGTCCCGCACGGTCCCGTGGCCGTAACCGGCCCCCGGCCGTCCCGGTCGCCCCGTCCGTGTCCGGGGCCACGGGCGTCGCCGGGCGCTACCAGCCTGCCAGGCGCCGGACATCGTCCGGACCCCTTCACCGGGTACTTCGGCGAGAAACCGCGCTCCGGACGCAACCGTTCCCGGCGGCACGACCGAATTCCCTGACGTGGACCATCCGGACACAGTGATCATTCTCCACAATCGGGACCTGCGGGTGCACGACCACCCGGCCCTGGTGGAGGCGTGCGCGCGGGCCCGGCACGTCGTGCCGCTGTTCGTCGCGGACCCGGCCATCCGCCCGCGCCACCGGGCGGGCTTCCTGGTGGAGGCGCTGGAGGACCTGCGCGCATCCCTGCGCGACCTCGGCGGCGACCTGGTCGTACGGCACGGCGACCCGGTGGCCGAGGCGCTCCGCGTGGCGGGCGAGACGAGGGCGTCCGCGATCTGGGCCTCGGCGGACGTGAGCGCGTACGCGCGGGCGCGCGAGCGGCGGCTGGAGCGCGAATGCGCCGCGCACCGCCTCGACTTCCGGCTCTTCCCGGGCGTCACCGTCGTCCCGCCCGGCCTGCTGCGGCCCGCCGGCGGCGACCACTACCGGGTGTTCACGCCGTACTGGCGGGCCTGGCGCGACGCCGGGCACCGGCAGGTGACGGGCCCGCCCCCGCTGGTGCGGCTGCCGCCGGGAATCGAGCCCGGCGGGCTTCCGCCGGGGCCGCGCGGCCCGTACGGGCACCTGCGCGGCGGCGAGACCGTCGCGCGCAGGCGGCTGGACCTGTGGCTCAAGCTCTGCCTCGCCGACTACGCGGACGGCCACGACGAGCTCGCCGAGGACCGGACGTCCATGCTCAGCCCCTACCTGCGGTTCGGGTGCGTCTCACCCGGGGAGGTCGCCGCCCGGGCGACCGGCTACCCCGGCGCCGAGGCGTTCGTCAGGCAGCTCTGCTGGCGCGACTTCTTCCACCAGGTGGCCCTGGCCTTTCCCGACCTGCCGCGCCGCGATTACCGGCCGCGCCGGGTGGACTGGAGCGAGGACGGGCACGCCGCCGACGCCTGGCGCGCGGGCATGACCGGAGTGCCCATCGTGGACGCGGGCATGCGCCAGCTCCGGACCGAGGGGTGGATGCACAACCGCGCCCGCCTCATCGTCGGCTCGTACCTCACCAAGCGGCTCGGAATCCACTGGCGGGTGGGCGGCGAGCACTTCGCCGACCTGCTCCTGGACGGGGACGTCGCCAACAACTGGGGCAACTGGCAGTGGGTCGCGGGGACGGGCAACGACACCCGGCCGAACCGGGCGCTCAACCCTCTGCGCCAGGCTCGCAGGTTCGACCCGGACGGCGACTACGTCCGCCGCCACGTCCCGGAGCTGGCCGCGCTCCCCGCCTCACTGATCCACGAGCCGTGGAAGGCGGCGCCCAAGGTCCCCGGATACCCGGCGCCGCTGCCGACCCCCGACAATGGATAGATGATCATCGCATTCTCCGTGACCCCGCTCGGCGTCGGCGAGGACGTCGCCGGGCCCGTGGCCCGCGCCGTGCGCGTCGTCCGCGACAGCGGCCTGCCCAACAGGACCGACGCCATGTTCACCACCGTCGAGGGCGAGTGGGACGAGGTGATGGACGTCGTCAAACGCGCCGTGGAGGCCGTCGCCGAGGTCGCCCCGCGCGTCAGCCTGGTGCTGAAGGCCGACGTCCGCCCCGGCGTCTCCGACGCGATGACGGCGAAGATGGAGTCCCTGGAACGCCACCTCGGCGCCTGAGCCCGCTGCCGGGCGGTACGGGGTCAGCGCTTGCGGGCCACGCCGCCCCAGCCGAGCCGGGCGATGCGCGCGGCGATGTCGGGGAAGACGAAGCGCCGCTGGTCCACGGGCTCGAAGTCGCCGAACAGGCGCTCGATCTCCGCGACGCCGCGCGGCACCAGCGTGATGCCGGACCGCGCGTAGAGCTCCCGCAGCCGGGCCATGTCGGCGGCGCGCTCCGGCGTCGTGCTGAGGTGGGTGATCACCAGGTGGCTGCCCGGGGCGAGCAGGTCGCGCAGCATGGCCACGTGCTCCCCGGGCTCCTCGACGAAGTGCAGGATCGCCACCATGAGCAGACCGACCGGCCGGTTCCAGTCGATGAGGCCGGTCCTGGTCACCTTGTCGCGGATGTCGCCGGGCGCGCGGACGTCCCCGTCGATCATGGCGACGGTGTCGGTGTTCGCCAGCAGCGCGCGGCCGTGCACGCACACCACCGGGTCGTTGTCCACGTACACGGTGCGCGCGTCCCGCGCGACCGCCTGGGCGACCTGGTGCACGTTGTCCTGGGTGGGCAGCCCCGCGCCGATGTCCACGAACTGGCGGATCCCGCACTCCCCGGCGAGGTACCGGACGGCGTTGCCGAGGAACAGGCGGTTGTGGCGGACGCCGTCCCGGGACTCGGGGAACAGCCGGGAGACCTGCTCGGCCGCCTCGCGGTCGGCCGCGAAGTTGTCCTTGCCGCCGAGCATGTAGTCGTAGACGCGGGCCGGATTGGGCGTGCGGACGTCGAGGGCGTCGAGTGCCGTGGTCACGCGCATCTCCTCCTCACGGTTCCGGCCGGTGGCCCGAATCGGGAATCCTCCCAACCTAGTGCGACACAGCAGGTCGGATCAGTGCCGAATTTTCGGCGTGCCGTTAGGTGGGGGTTCGGTGCGCCCCCTCCGGCTGAGTAGCATCGGCCCCGGCCCGGGTTCTGATATCCGTATGAACCGGACCGGCCGAGGGTAGTGCCACCGCAGCGGAACAAGCGTGTGACGAGGGAGTTCTCATGGTGCACGAGCGCGCCGGCAAGCCGGCGCAGGCGTCCGACCTGGTCGATGTGCCCCGTCTCGTGACGGCGTACTACGCCCTGCACCCCGACCCTGGCCGCCCGGAGCAGCGGGTGTCCTTCGGCACCTCGGGCCATCGCGGCTCCTCCCTCGACACGGCCTTCAACGAGGACCACATCGCGGCCACCAGCCAGGCCATCTGCGAGTACCGCGCCCGGCAGGGCGTGGACGGCCCGCTGTTCCTCGGCGTCGACACCCACGCGCTGTCGGAGCCCGCCCGGGTCACCGCGCTGGAGGTCTTCGCCGCCAACGGCGTCACCGTGCTCATCGACTCCCGGGACGGCTACACCCCGACCCCCGCGGTCTCCCACGCCATCCTCACCCACAACCGGGGCCGTGCCTCGGGCCTGGCGGACGGCGTCGTGGTGACGCCCTCCCACAACCCGCCCTCCGACGGCGGCTACAAGTACAACCCGCCGAACGGCGGCCCCGCCGACACCGACGCCACCTCCTGGATCCAGGACCGCGCGAACACGCTGATCGCCGAGGGGCTCAAGGAGGTCAGGCGCGTCCCCTACGCGCGGGCGCTCGCGGCCGACACCACCGGCCGGTACGACTTCCTCGGCTCCTACGTCGACGACCTGCCCGCCGTCGTCGACCTGGACGCGGTCCGCGGCGCCTCCGTGCGCATCGGGGCCGACCCCCTCGGCGGCGCGAGCGTCGCCTACTGGGGCGAGATCGCCGAGCGGCACCGCCTGGACCTCACCGTGGTCAACCCCGCCGTCGACCCGACCTGGCGGTTCATGACCCTGGACTGGGACGGCAAGATCCGCATGGACTGCTCGTCGCCGCACGCGATGGCGTCCCTGATCGCCGGCCGCTCGGCCTACCAGGTGGCCACCGGCAACGACGCCGACGCCGACCGGCACGGCATCGTCACCCCCGACGGCGGGCTGCTCAACCCCAACCACTACCTCGCCGTCGCCATCTCCTACCTGTGGAACCACCGCCCCGGCTGGCCGGCCGGCGCCCGGGTCGGCAAGACCATGGTGAGCAGCGGCATGATCGACCGGGTGGCCGCCGACCTCGGCCGCGAGCTGCATGAGGTGCCGGTCGGGTTCAAGTGGTTCGTCGGCGGGCTGCTCGACGGCTCGCTCGGCTTCGGCGGCGAGGAGAGCGCGGGCGCGTCGTTCCTGCGGCGCGACGGCTCGGTGTGGACCACCGACAAGGACGGCATCATCCTCGCCCTGCTGGCCTCCGAGATCGTCGCGGTGACCGGCGAGACCCCGAGCGAGCTGTACGCCGGGCTCGTGGGCCGGTTCGGCGCCCCCGCCTACGCCCGCGTCGACGCGCCCGCCACCCGCGCGCAGAAGGCCGCGCTGGCGCGGCTGTCCGCCGAGGACGTCACCGCGGGGACGCTCGCCGGAGAGCCGGTCACCGACGTGCGGACCGCGGCGCCCGGCAACGGCGCCCCGCTCGGCGGGCTCAAGGTGTCCACCGAGAGCGCCTGGTTCGCCGCGCGCCCGTCGGGCACCGAGGACGTCTACAAGATCTACGCCGAGTCGTTCCAGGGCCCCGACCACCTGGCCCTCGTGCAGGACGAGGCCCGCACGCTGGTCGCCGCGGCGCTGCGGCGCGCCGGGGCCTGAACGCGCGCGCAGGAGGCGGAGACGCCCTCAAGCCGCCCGAGGTGACACCCGGCGCGCCCGCCCCGATCGGCGGGCGCGCCGGCGGCGTCCGGTCAGGGAAGCTTCCACTCCACGGGGTTGGCCCCCTGCTGGGTGAGCAGGTCGTTGGCGCGGCTGAACGGGCGGCTGCCGAAGAAGCCGCTGCGCGCCGACAGCGGGCTCGGGTGGGCCGACTCGATGGCCGGCACCGCGCCGAGCAGGGGCTTGAGCGACCGGGCGTCACGCCCCCACAGGATGGCCACCAGCGGGCCGCCGCGGGCGACGAGCGCGCGGATGGCCTGCTCGGTGACCTCTTCCCAGCCCTTGCCCCGGTGGGAGGCGGGCTTGCCGGGCGCGACGGTGAGCGCCCTGTTGAGCAGCAGCACGCCCTGGTCGGTCCACGGAGTCAGGTCGCCGTTGGACGGGGGAGGGTAGCCGAGGTCGGCGGCGTACTCCTTGAAGATGTTGACCAGGCTGCCCGGCAGGGGGCGGACGTCCGGCGCGACGGCGAAGCTCAGGCCGATGGCGTGACCGGGGGTGGGATAGGGATCCTGCCCGACGATGAGCACGCGCACCTGGTCGAACGGCTGCTGGAACGCCCGCAGGACGTTCGCGCCCGCGGGGAGATATTGCCGGCCCTCGGCGATCTCTTGCCTGAGGAAGTCGCCCAGCGCGGAGATGCGCTCGGCGACCGGCTCCAGGGCGGTTGCCCACCCCGATTCGACGACTTCATGTAATGGACGACCGGTCATGCCGGGATCCTAGCCGTGACGGCCGACAACCGGACGCCGACCGGCGGCACCGCCCCCGGCTTTCCGTAGCCGTCCGGGACGCCGGGTGCCCGCCTGCCCCCGCGAGACGGGCACCCGTGACCGCTACTTGACCGAGCCCGCGAGCAGGCCCTGCACGAAGTAGCGCTGGAACGCGAAGAAGAGCACCAGGGGGATGATCAGCGACAGGAAGGCTCCCGGCGCGAGGATGTCCACGTTGGTACCGAACTGGCGCATCTGGGACTGCAGCGCCTTGGTCATCGGCTGCGCGTTGGTGTCGGCGAACACGAGCGCGACCAGCAGGTCGTTCCACACCCACAGGAACTGGAAGATGCCGAGTGAGGCGACCGCGGGCTTGGCCAGCGGGAACACCACGGTCGCGAAGATCTTCCACTCCGCGGCGCCGTCCATGCGCGCGGCCTCCAGCAGCTCCTTGGGGATGCCGACGAAGAAGTTGCGCAACAGGAAGATCGCGAACGGGAGCCCGAAGGCCGTGTGGAACAGCACCACGCCGGGGATCGTGCCGAAGATCCCGAGCGCCCCGTACATCTTGGCGATCGGGATCAGCGCGATCTGGACCGGCACCACCAGCAATGCCACGACCACCAGGAACAGCAGGTCGCGCCCGGGGAACTCGATCCAGGCGAAGGCGTAGGCCGCCATGGCGGCGAAGCCGATGACCAGGATCGTCGCGGGCACCGTGATCGCCACGGTGTTCCAGAACGACGAGGTGAAGCCGGTGGACAGCAGGTGGGAGTAGTTGTCGAACGTGATCTGCGCCGGCTTGGCGAACACCGTCCACCAGCCGCTGGAGTTGTTGTCGGCGTCGGCGCGCAGCGACACCACCAGCAGCCCCAGCGTGGGGACCAGCCAGAACAGGCCGAGCACGATGAGGACGACCTGGACCAGCCCGCCCCCGACCCGGTCGACGACCCGGGACAGCGCCCCGCGGCGGAGCGACCCCGCACCCGGGTTCGTGGGCGAGGTGGGGGACGCCGTGAGCGTCGTCATGCCTGCTCCCTCCGGAACCGCCGGATGTTGATGGCCATGAAGGGCAGGACGAGCACGAGCAGGAAGATCGCGAGCGCGCTGCCGAGTCCCTGGTTGCCGCCGCCGCCGAACGAGACGCGCCACATCTCCAGCGCGATCACGTTGGCCTGCGGCTGGGCGGACCCGGGGGCGATGACGAACACCAGGTCGAAGACCTTCAAGGTGTTGATGATCATCGTCACCAGCACGACGAGCAGCACCGGCGACAGCAGCGGGATGGTGATGCGGCGGAACACCTGCCACTCGGTCGCGCCGTCGATGCGGGCCGCCTCCAGCGCGTCGCGCGGGATGGCCGACAGGCCCGCCGCGATCAGCACCATGGCGAACCCGGCCCACACCCAGATGAACGCGCCGATGATGGCCGGCGTGATCAGCGTGGGGCCGAGCCAGGTCGCCCCCGCGAACGGCTGGGCGAAGTTCTCCCGCGGCAGCCGCAGCTGGTAGGACCCGGCGGGCAACTCGGAGAAGTGGAAGGTGCCGTCGGCCGCCGTGGTCGTGGTCGCCTTGACCTGGCCGCCGGAGACGGCCTCCACGGTGACGTCCGGCATCCCCTTCTCGTCGCCGTCGATCCGGTTCGCCGTGCCGCCGCCCGGGGTGAAGTCCAGCCAGACCGTTCCCGCCAGCTCGCCCGGCGCCGTGGTGGCGGGCTTGGCGGCGGCGGCCTGCGCGGGCAGGGCCTCGGCCTTCAGGCCGACCAGCGGGATCGTCACCTGCGCGCCGGGCTGGGCCTGCTGGCGGGTGACGACCGCGCCCTTGTCCAGGACGGCGGGCGCCTGGTCGTTCTCGCGCGGGCGCGCCCCCGGGTAGCCGCTGCTGGAGGCGAACACGTCGTGCACCGAGGTGATGATCGCGTTGGCCGCGCCCCGGTCGGGGTCCTGCTCGTAGACGAGCCGGAAGATGACCCCGGAGGCCAGCAGCGACACCGCCATGGGCATGAACACGACCAGCTTGAACGCCGTCGCCCAGCGGACGCGCTCGGTGAGCACCGCGAACAGCAGGCCGAGCGCGGTGACCAGGCTGGGCGCCACGACCACCCAGATCAGGTTGTTCCTGATCGTGGTGAGCGTGCCCGAGTCGCTGAAGATGGACGCGTAGTTGCCGAGGCCGACGAACCCGTCGCCGTTGGCGTCGTACAGGCTGCGGACGATCGAGTAGATGATCGGGTAGACCACCCACGCGCCGAGGATGACGAACGCCGGGACCAGGAAGGCCAGGGCCACCTTGGGAGAGGGCCCGAGATTGCCCGACCTGGTGGTCCTCGCCGGCGCGGCGGGCGGGACGGTGTTCGTGGCGTCGTCCCCGCCGGCGCCGGAGGACGCCGGGGGCGGTGGCTGGGGGGTCTCGTCCGGTCCGGGGGAGGCCCCGCGGGCGACGTCGCCGTCGCCGCGCGGGGTCTGCGGGCCGTCCAACCGTTCGGTCACGGCCGCCGTCCCTACTTCTTCCAGGCCTTCGCGGCGTCGGCCTCGAGCTTCTCCTGGGTGCCCTTCACGTCGGAGGGGTTGCGCACGAAGTCCTGGAGGTGCTTCCACTCGCCCTTGCCGTCGGTGCCGCCGAAGGCGCTGGGCGCCAGGTCCGACATGTCATACCGGACCGCCTCGCCCGCGGAGATGATCGTCTGCGCGAGCTGCTTGGTCAGCGCGTCGGGGTAGTTGTCGGGGGACACGTTGCGGTTGGGGGACAGGTAGCCGGGCTGCTTGGCCCAGACCGAGCCGCCCTCCGCCGAGGCCAGGTACTCCAGCAGGGCCATCGCGCCCTTGCCGTCCTTGAGCGCGACGGCGACGTCACCGCCGAGCACGACCGGAGGCGTGGAGCCCGCCGGCGGGAACGGCATGATCTTGGCGTCCTCGCCCACCTTGGCGCCGGACTGGGCGACCGAGACCGCGACGAAGTCCGCCTCGATCACCATGGCGGCCTTCTTCTCGCCGTAGACCTGCGTGACACAGGTGGGGAAGTCGGTCTGCAGGGCGCCCGAGGCGCCGCCGGCCATGAAGTCCTTCTTGGAGAAGATCTGGGCCATCTTCTCCAGCGCGGTCTTCACCGTGGCGTCGGTCCAGGGGATCTCGTGCTTGGAGAGCTTGTCGTAGTTCTCCGGCCCCGCGCTGGACAGGTAGATGTTCTCGAACAGGTCGGTCAGCGTCCAGCCCGAGGCGCCGCAGAGCGCGAACGGGGCGGTCCCGGAGTCGGCGAGCGACTGGGCTGTCTTGCCGACCAGGTCGTCCCACGTGGTCGCCGGCTGGGCGCCCGCGTCGTCGAAGGCGGGCTGGCGGTACCAGACCAGCGACTTGTGCGCGGCCTTCACCAGCACGCCGTACACCTGGCCGCCGGCCGAGCCCAGCTCCTTCCAGTACGGGGTGTAGTTCTGGTCGATCTGCTTCTGGACCTCGGTGGACAGCGGCTTGAGCGCCTTCTGGTCGGCGTACTGCTGCACGAGGCCCGGCTGCGGCAGGATCGCGACGTCCGGCGGGTTGCCGCCCTGGATGCGCGGGCCGAGGTAGGCGCCGGTGTCCTCCCCCGTCGAGGCGTAGGTGACCTTGGCGCCGGTCTTGGCCTGGAAGGCGTCGATCACCTTCTGGAAGTTCTCCTGCTCCTCGCCGGTCCACTTGGCCGCGACCTCGATGCTGACGCCCTGCAACGGCAGGGCGGCCGGCGCGCTGCCGCCGCCCGCGGACGCCGACGGCGCCGCGCCGGTGCCGTCCGATCCGCCGCCACACGCGGCCGCCGCGAGCATGAGCCCGGCCACCACCGCAGTCGTTCTGACACGCATGGTGCTTACCTCCTGGTGAAGCCCCCGAAATATGCGGATGAGTTAGTGAAGGAAGGAAAGTGGTTCGTAACGATGACCGGGGGACGGACCCCCGGGGGTCTATGGGGTGCGGATGATCTCGCCGAGCTCCTGCTTCAGCGCGGCGACGGTCTCGTCGCTGGGTTTGCGGAAGTCGAGCGCGTCGGAGACGGCACTCGATATGGCCAGGCTGACCTGGTCGTAGTCGGAGGTCGCCGGTCTCGGCCGCGCGGACATGATGCTGGCCTTGAGCACGGGCAGATATGGATACCGCTTGATCAGCGCGGGGTCGTCGTACAGCTCCGACCACACCGGGGGGAAGGAGCCTTCGGTGAGCACACGGCGCTCGTTCGCGAGCCCGGTGAAGTACCGGATGAAGTCCAGCGCCGACTTCTGGTGCCGGGAGTACGCGCTGATGGCCAGGTTGAGGCCGCCGAGCGAGCTGGACCCCGGCCCGTCGAGGCCGGGCAGCCGCGTCACGCCGAACTTCCCGGCGATGGCGGATCGCGTGGCGGGCCCGTAGGCGTGCGGCCAGTTGCGGGCGAAGAGCAGCCTGCCCTCCTGGAACGCCAGGCGTGCCTCCTCCTCCTTGTAGGTCAGCGCCTCCTGGGGGATCCACCCCTCGCGCAGGCCCCCGACCAGGAAGTCCAGGCCGGTCCTGGCGGTGCCGAGGTCCAGGGTCACCCGGGCGCCGTCCGGGCTGAGGATCTCGCCGCCGGCCGACTGCACGGCCTCGGCGAAGTTGACGGTCAGCCCCTCGTACGGCAGGAACTGGCCCGCGTACCCGTCCAGCCCGTACTTCTCGCCGAGGCGCATCGCCTGGTCGCGCAGCTCGGCCCAGGTCTTGGGCGGCTTGAGATGTTCGCGGTCCAGGATGTCCTTGCGGTAGTAGAGCAGCCCCGCGTTGCTGGTGTAGGGCACCGCGTAGAGCTTGTCGTTGTAGACGGCGGTGTCGACCACCGGCCGCAGGAAGCGGTCGAGGGGGAACGTGCCGCGGTCGAGGGGAACGATCCACCCGGCGTCGGCGAACTCGGCGGTCCACACGACGTCCAGGCCGAGCACGTCGTAGCGGTCGCTCCTCGCCTGGAGGTTGGCGACCATCTGGGCGCGCTGCTCGTCGGCCGCCTCCGGGAGTTCGAGCAGGCTGACCGGCTCCTTGGGGCGGCGGCGGTTCCACTCGGCGATCAGCGGCCGCAGGTAGGCGGTCGTGTCGCGGCCGGTCGCGAAGGTGATGGGCCCGGTGCCGTCCGTGTTCCCGGCCCGGCCCCCCTCGCGCTCGCCGCCCCCCACGCAGCCGGCGAGCAGTAGCGCCGCCAGCAGCAGGGGAGCGAGAGGCCGCACGTGTCCTCCGGGTTTTGATCAGGTTACATGCGTGTTATGTAGATGCATGCATGTTATGCATAGCGGTAAGGTGACCGTCAACGGATTACCTCGTAACGCTCAGGTAACGTCGAAGCCCGAGGGAGGTGGGGCGTGCGGCTGCCGCTGCTGGCGCTCCTGGCGAAGGAACCTGCCCACGGGTACGAACTCAAACAGGCGCTTGAGCAGATCTTCGGCAGCGCCTATCCCTCTCCCAACATCGGGCAGATCTACGTCACGCTCGGCCGCCTGGAGAAGGACGGCCTGGTGCGCGGCGTGGACGTGGAGCAGTCCAACCGCCCGAACAAGAAGGTCTACTACTGCACCGCCGCGGGCCGCGAGGCCCTCGACGAGTGGGTCGAGTCGCCGTCCGAGGGGCCGAGGGTCAGGGACGAGTTCTTCATGAAGCTCGTGCTCGCCCCCATGACCGGCATGGCCGACCGCATGGCACTGATCAACCGGCAGCGCCGCCACTACCTCGCTATCATGCGCGATCTGGTAGAACTCGCCGAGCGGACCGACCAGGACAACCGCGCGGCGCACCTGCTGATCGAGGGCGCCATGCTGCACCTCCAGGCCGACCTCGACTGGCTGGAACGTTGCCAGGAAGAGCTCGCGTAGACGTACGAGAAGTGGTGATCGAGCCCGTGAGCCCCGCGGAAGAGCCGAGTGCGGCCGGTCCTGTCGTCCGGGCCGTCAACCTGGTGAAGATCTACCAGACCGGTGGCCTGCCGGTGCCCGCCGTGCGCGGCGTGGACCTGCGGGTGGACCCCGGCGAGTTCGTCGCCGTCATGGGGCCGTCCGGGTCCGGCAAGTCCACGCTCGTCCACATGCTCGGCGGCCTCGACACCCGCACCAGCGGCGAGATCTGGGTGGACGGCGAGCGGGCCGACACCCTCACCGAGAGCGGCTGGGCGATCCTGCGCCGCCGCAAGATCGGCTTCGTGTTCCAGTTCTTCAACCTGGTCGCCAACATGACCGTCGCCGACAACGTCGAGCTGCCCGCGCTGCTCGGCGGCTCCTCGCCCCGGCACGCCCGCGAGCGCCGCGAGTACCTGCTCGGCGAGCTCGGCCTGTCCGGCAAGGCCGACGCCTCGCCCGCCCAGCTCTCCGGCGGCGAGCAGCAGCGCGTGGCGCTGGCCCGCGCCCTCGCCAACCAGCCCCGCCTGCTGCTGGCCGACGAGCCCACCGGCAACCTCGACAGCCGCAACACCCGCGACGTCCTCCGCCTGCTCGGCGAGGTGCACCGCCAGGGCCAGACCATCGTCATGGTCACCCACGACGCCCGCGTCGCCGCCCTCGCCGACCGCCTCGTCACCCTCCTGGACGGCCAGATCGCCGACGACGGCGCCATAACCTCACCCCGCCGCCCCAAGCCCCGCCCAGACCCCGACCCCGGCTCTGGCCCCGGCAAGGTCATAGAACTCCGGGGCTGAAGATGCCCACCATCCCAGCAAGCCGCGTGAGGGCGCGCCGGTGCTCTGGAGCCGTCCCGCGCAAGGGTGAGGAACGATCCCTTGCGCGGGACGGCGGAAGAGCGCCGGCTCAAGGGCGCCCTCACGCCGCGCGAACGGAGAGAGCGCCATAAACACAGCTCAACGTAGGTGGATTCGTGCTGATCTGCGGGCTCGGCGGGGGCAGGCGGCGCTGACGGTGCTGGCGGTGGCGGGGATCGTGGCGGCGCTGGTCACCGGGGCGACGCTGCTGGAGGACGGCACCAACCCGTGGCGTGGCCTGTTCACCCAGGGCAACGGCGCGCACGTCTGGATCCACACCAAGGACGCGCCCGACCCGGCCGCGCTCAAGGCGATCGACGGCGTGACCGACGTCGCCGGCCCCTACCGCAGCGCGCCCGCCACCCTGACCCAGGGCGGCAAGAAGACCCCCGTCGCGCTCCAGGAGATGTCCGCGGTGCTCCCGCCGGTGGGACGTCCGGTGGTCCGCGAGGGCCGCTGGCTGGACCCGGGCGCCCCGGCGGGCGTGGTCGTCGAGCGGTCGTTCGCGCTGGCGCTCGGCCTGCGCCCCGGCTCGCCGTTCCCCGTGGTCGGCCTGAACGGCGCCGACCACGCGCTCACGGTGACCGGCCTCGCCGAGAGCGGTGACCAGGGCTTCTACCCCGAGTGGACCCCGGGCCTGGCCTGGACGCTGCCCGGCACGCTCGACCAGGTGGAGCCCGCCGAGGGCCGCAGTGAGACCGTCACCGGCCTGCGGCTGGCCGACCCGGACGCCAGCTCCCTGGTCGTCCAGCGCACGACCACCGTCCTTGCGGGGCAGGTGCAGCGGGCGACGACCTGGCGCGAGGTGCGGGCGTCGATGGAGCTGGACAACCGGCTGCTCGGCGTGCTGCTCGGCCTGTTCGGCGTGGTGGGGCTGGTGGCGGCGGCGCTGGCCATCGCCAACGCGACGGGCGGCCGCGTGCTGACCCAGCAGCGCGACATCGCGACGCTGAAGTCGCTGGGCTTCACCCGGCGCCAGGTGGTCCGCATGCTCCTCGCCGAACACGGCGCGCTCGGGCTGGCCGGGGTGGCGCTCGGCGTGCTGTGCGGCCGGCTGATCACGGTGTCCACTCAGGCGGCGGTGGTCCCGCTCTCCTCCGCGCCGCTGGTGGCGATCACCTGCGGCGCGGCGCTGGTGGTGCTGGTCGCGGTGTGGCTGCCGGCCTGGCGCGGCGGCCGTACCCCGCCGATCCCCGCGGCCCCCGCGTCGCCGCCGCGCGGCCACCTGTCGCGCATGGCCCGCCTCGCCCTGCTGGTGCGCCTGCCGCCCGCGCTGGTGCTCGGCGCGAGGGACGCCTTCACGCGCAGGCTCCCTGCGCTGCTGACGACGTTCGGGCTGGCGATCCCCATGATGATGATCGCCATCGGCCTGGGCTGCTGGGCCACGCTGGACGCGTTCGAGGAGCATCCCGAGCGGGTGGGCCAGGCCGCCGCGCTGACCGTGCGGCCGGGCGGCCTGTCCTCCGAGGCCGCCGACCGCCTGACGTCGGCCGACCCGGACGTGGTCGCGTCCTACCCGGGGACGGAGGTCGACGCGCTCGTCCCGGGGCAGACGCGCACCGTGCGCACCCGCGCCCTCGGCATGGCGAGCGAGCCGTACCCGTTCTCGGTGGTCGAGGGCCGCCCGTTCCGGGCGCGCGGGGAGGCCGTGGCCGGGCAGGGCCTGCTCGACCTGCTCAACGTGCGCATCGGCGACCGGACGCGGCTGACGATCGGCGGCACTCCGCTGAACGTGCGGATCGTCGGGCGGGTGCTGGAGCCGGAGCAGGACGGCGAGGTGCTGTCGGTCGCGCTGGACAGCCTCGCCCCCAAGGACGCGCTGCCGCCGCAGTTCTACGGCGTGGTGCTGCGCCCAGGGGCCGACCCGGCGGCCGTCCGCGCCCGCCTCCAGGAGCAGGGGCTGGAGGTCGCCCAGGCCGTGAACCCGGCGGCCCGTCTCGCGGTGATCCGCGTGATCATCGTCGCGCTGGTGGCGGTGCTGGCGCTGCTCGGGCTGGCCACGATGCTCACGGCCAGCGCGATCGGGCTGCGCGACCACGCCCTCGACCTCGCGGTGCTCAAGGCGATGGGCCTGACCCCGCGCCAGGTGATGGCCACCCTCGTGACGGGGATCGGGCTGCCCGCGGTGCTCGGCGTCGCCGCGGGCGCGCTCGCCGGGGCCGCCGTGTCACCCGGCCTGATCGACCTGCAGGGCGTCGCCAGCGGCATCGGAGCCGGCATCGGAAGCCCGCCGAGCGCCGTGACGCTGCTGGTCACGGCGCTGGCGGCCATCGGCGCGTCCCTCCTGGTGGCGGTCATCCCCGCCCGCGGCGCCGCGCGCGCCCGCGTGCCGGTCACGCCGCGCTGAGGCGGCCGGCCGCGGGGTCGGCGCTCAGCGCTCGGTGAGCGAGAACCAGTAGAAGCCGTGCCCGGGCAGCGTGAGCAGGTACGGCAGATCGCCGATCGCCGGGAAGGCCACGTCGCCCCGGCACTCCACCGGGGTCAGCCCGGCGAACCTGCGCAGGTCCAGCTCGACCGGCTGCGGGTGCTTGGAGAGGTTGTTGACGCACAGCATGCGGTCGTCCCCTTCCTCCCTGACGAACGCCAGCACGCTGTAGTTCGGCGACCACAGCTCGGTGTAGGCGCCGGTGCCGAACACCGGGTGCCGCCGCCGCACCTCCAGCATCTGCCGCGTGAAGTGCAGCAGCGAGCCGGAGTTCTTCATCTGGGCCTCGACGTTGACGGCCTGGTAGCCGTAGATCGGGTCCATGACGACGGGCAGGTACAGGCGGCCGGGGTCGCCGCCGGAGAACCCGGCGTTGCGGTCCGGGCTCCACTGCATCGGCGTGCGGACCGAGTCCCGGTCCTCCAGCCATATGTTGTCGCCCATGCCGATCTCGTCGCCGTAGTACATGACCGGGGAGCCCGGCATGGACAGCAGCAGCGCGGTGAACAGCTCGATCTGGTCGCGCTGGTTCTCCAGCAGCGGGGCGAGACGGCGCCGGATGCCCAGGTAGGCGCGCATGCGCGGGTCCTTGGCGTACTCGGCGTGCATGTAGTCGCGCTCTTCCTCGGTGACGGTCTCCAGCGTGAGCTCGTCGTGGTTGCGGAGGAAGATGCCCCACTGGGCGGTTTCCGGGATCTTCGGCGTGCGGGACATGATCTCGGAGATCGGCTCGCGCGACTCGCGGCGCACGGCCATGAAGATGCGCGGCATGAGCGGGAAGTGGAACGCCATGTGGCACTCGTCGCCGCCGACCGCGGCGTCCCCGAAGTACTCCACGACGTCCTCGGGCCAGCCGTTGGCCTCGGCCAGCAGCACCCGGTCCGGGTAGAGGCGGTCGACCTCGGCCCTGACCCGCTTGAGGTAGGCGTGCGTCTCCGGCAGGCCCGAGCACGCGGTGCCGTCCCGCTCGAACAGGTAGGGGACCGCGTCGAGGCGGAAGCCGTCGATGCCGAGGTCGAGCCAGAACCGCAGGACCTCCAGCATGGCGTCCTGGACGGCCGGGTTCTCGTAGTTCAGGTCCGGCTGGTGGTGGAAGAACCTGTGCCAGTAGTACTGGCCCCTGATCGGGTCGTAGGTCCAGTTGGAGTCCTCGGCGCCGATGAAGATGATCGGCGCGTCGGGGTACCGGGTCGGGTCGTCCGACCACACGTAGAAGTCCCCGTAGGGGCCGGACGGGTCGTGCCGGGACGCCTGGAACCACGGGTGGCGGTCGCTGGTGTGGTTCATCACCAGGTCGGTGATGATCCGGAGGCCCCGCTTGTGCGCCTCCTCGATGAGCTCCACGAAGTCCGCCAGGTCACCGAACTCCCGGAGGATCTTCATGTAGTCGGCGATGTCGTACCCGCCGTCGCGCAGCGGCGACTCGTACAGCGGCAGCAGCCACAGGCAGTCGACGCCGAGCCATTGCAGGTAGTCGAGTTTCTCGATCAGGCCGCGCAGGTCACCGGTGCCGTCCCCGTTGGAATCACGGAAGCCCCGGACCAGCACCTCGTAGAACACCGCCCGCTTGTACCAGAGCGGGTCGGACGACACGAAGTCCTCGGAAACAGATTCCGGGCAGGGTGAAGCGCTCATATGTTCGCTCGCATTGGGAGAGTGGACATGCAAACGGGGTATTACGCCGGTGTAGCCGTCTACCCCGCGGCTACCGCGCAGACGCCGCCACCTCAGGGGTGTTGGTGCGCGGCGTGTGTTTCGGCGCTGTTTCGCGGAAGACTAGCAGCCCATTAGGGACGTCCGGGGTAGATCAGCAATCGTCGCTCAGCGTGGCAACCACGTAATCCTTTGCGCGCAAGGGAAACCCGGTGTCGCAACCGCGTAAAACCCCATCCTTCCCGCGAAGTCTCACGTAATGAGACATGCACGCAGTGTGTCGCCGACTTAGGCGCCGCCGTCCGGATCGTGAGACGGTTTCACGGCCGTTCGTCCCACGGCGGCGTGAGGTCGCCGAGCACGTCCCCGTAGTCGGTGAGCCAGGAGCCGAAAAGTACCAGTCCGCGCAGCCAGAACCGCGAGTTCCACGAGCCGAACGCCGTGAGCGCGTCCGGGCCCTTCGCGATCGTGTCCAGCATCGGGCCCGACATCAGGCTCGGGACGGCCTCGGCCGCCCGGACCAGCATCCGGTGGTTCCACTCCCGGGCGACGGGCCCCGCCGAGCGCAGCGGCACCCGCCGGTGCGGCAGCGCGCCGTTGGTGGACGGCAGCGACGCCACGCGCGGGTTCGCCGCCTGGAGGATCTCCCGGTAGAACCTGCCGCCCTCCTTGCGCTCCACGGGCACCGACAGGGCCGCGTCGAAGAAGTCCGGGTGCAGGAACGGGAAGACCGGCGTCACCTCCGGGCCGACCAGGTTCACCGGGGAGCGCGCGATGCCCCGGGCCGTGCGGGTGTGCAGCACGCTCAGCGGCAGCTCCGACCTGTGCCCGCGCAGCATCGAGGTGGCCTGCGCGAACGCCGCCCCCACCCGGTCCTCGACGAACGCCAGGGCGGGCTCGGACAGCAGCGGCATGTGCGGCTCGCCGGTGGCCAGCGCGGCGAGCAGGGCCGCCTGACGGTCCCCGGTGGTGCCCGCGCCCACGGCGTCCGCGGTGATCAGGAAGTTCTTCATCAGCGGGCCGCCCGCCAGGCCGTCCACGATCGGGCGTCCCGCGGCGTGCACTTCGCGGGCGAACGGGGAGTACCAGGCGTGGTGGCTGGTCAGGTACTCCAGCCTGCGCGCCGCCCAGCGCGCCTCATCCGGGTAGGCCGCCGGGTCCTGCGGCACGATCCGGTGCGAGATGCCGAGCTCGCGGGTCACGATGCGGGCGAAGTCGATGTCGTTGTCCAGGCCGTCGTCCGGGCTCGTCGTCCACGACTCGACGTCGATCCCGCGCGCCTTGACGATCGAGGCCAGCAGCCGCGAGTCGTACCCGCCGCTCACCGGCACCAGCAGCGCCCGGTCGTCGTACGGCTTGAGCGCCTCGTGCAGCAGCGCCACCATGTCGCCGGCCGTCACGCCCCGGTCGAAGGGCTCCTGGCGCACCCAGCGGGGGGCGTGCCTCTCCACGGTGATCTTCTGGGCGGCGCGCGACCAGATCAGCGCCGTGGAGCCGGGCAGCCTCTTGACCTCCCGGTACGGCGTCGCCTCCAGCAGGGGGTAGGTCAGCCTGAGTATCGCCGCCCAGGCGTCCCAGTCCACCTCGTACGGCCGCCTGGCCAGCGCCAGCAGCGGTTCGATGTTCCCCGCGAAGTAGACGGCGTCCCCGTCGGCCAGGTAGTACACGTCCACCAGCCCGAACGCCCCGGTGTGCAGCGTGACGGCGTCCCGCTCGTCGATCAGCCCCGGCGCCTCGTACGTCTCGGCCACCGCGAGCCAGGGCACGGCCTGGTCCGGCCGCCGCTCACCCCACGCGAACCGCGCCTCGCCCCCAGGGCCCACACCGGTCCCGGTCCCCGCGAAACGGGTCTCGGCCGCCGTGCCTGGACCGGTCTCGGCCGTTCCGTGTCCCGTCGGCCCGGCCGCGTCCGGGGCCGTCCGGCTCCCGTTCGCGCCGGCGTGCGGGCTGACGTCGGCCCCCGTGGCCGGGAGGAGGTCCTCGCGGAACGGGACCGAGCTCAGCGCGGCACCCGCCTGACCGCCCGCCGGGTCCCGGTCGCGGTACGACCCGGTGCCCGCGTACGGCGTCAGCGGCGCGGAGGCGAACAGCGCGGCGCCGGGGGAGCGGTGCGCCTCCCGCACCGGGGGGCCCGCGTTCGCCAGCACCGCCAGCCTGCCCGGGTCGTAGGCCCCGATGGCGCCGCAGACGTACGGCCGTGCCGCGTACTCAGGCCACTTCCCCTTGCGCACCGGTCGTCTCCCCTCAGCACCGCAGCGAGTACCTGCCGAGTGTACGGAGTCACACATGTCCGAAGGGTCGTGGTCCGGCGGGACCGATCACCGGCCGTCCGGTGATGTGGCATTCGCGGGTTCATGAGGGGGCGGAGAGACGGAAGTCGCACACACCTGATTGGTTCTGGTTCGAGATGGTCGGTGGAGATCTGCGATTATTCTTCCTCGACGGCTCTGGGGACACGGTGATGGCATTGAGCGAAGAGTTGGAGAGCACCCGGCAGGCACTGGAGGCGGCCGTGTCGGCGGCGCGGGACGCCGCGGAACTCGCCCGGCTGCTGGCCGACTACCAGGCACGTCTCGCCGCCGCCGCGACCTCGGAAGCCGAGGCGCTCACCCGGCTGAAGGAGGCCGAGGCCCGGCTCAAGAGCACCGAGCGGCAGGCGGCCCAGCTCGCCAAGAACCTCGCCGAGCAGAAGTACCAGACCGAGGTCGCCCTGTGGCGCCTGGAGTCGGTGCAGGAGAGCCGGTGGTCCAAGCTCGGCGACGCCATCCACACCAAGAAGCCCGGCGAGGTCGCGAAGACGCTGCGGGCGCCCGTGAGGAAGCGCCCGGCGCCCAAGCGCTCCGACTTCGCTCCCACCCCGCTCGCCCAGCCCCCCGCCGTCCAGCCCGTGGCCCCCGCCACCGCCGGGCCCGACGTGTCCGCGCCGATGGCCGAGGGCTTCGCCGTCCCCAAGGGACCGCTCACCCGGCCGCACCTCACCGTCGCGGCCATCGTCGACCGCCGCTCGGAGGCGCTGTTCCGCTACGAATGGCGGCAGGTCACCAACTTCGGCCCCGACAACTGGCGCGCCATGCTCGACCAGCACCGTCCCCACCTGCTGTTCGTCGAGTCCGTCCAACCCGGCCCCCTGCAGGGCAACGGCGGCCGCTGGCTCGAAGAACTCGCCGGGCGCACGCGCGGCCTACGCGACCTGACCGAGGAGTGCGGCCGCCGCGGCATCCGCACGATCTTCTGGCACTCCGGTGGCCCGCTCTCCCACAGCGCTCCCGTGGCGTCCTACTTCGACCAGGTCCTCGCCACCTCGGAGGCCCGCGCCCGCGAATGGCGGGCCGCCCTCCGCCACGACCGCGTGGCCGTCCTCCCCCTGTCCGTCCAGCCCCGCGTCCACAACCAGACCCCCTCCGCGGCCGGCCGCGCGGGCGTCGGCCTTCTCGGGACGGCCCTCCAGGGCGACCTTCCCGCCGGCTTCCCGGAATCCCTTCTCCCCGCGGGCGCCTCGGCGGACGCTCCCTGGCGGCCGTTGTCGGACGACAAGACGACCTACGACGACCTGCTGACGGTCTACCGCTCGGTGTCGCTGGTGGTCGCCGGGCCGGACGCCGACGCGCGCACCGTGGAGGAACTGTCCGCCTGCGGTACCCCGCTCATGCAGCTCACCGCTCCCGTGCCCACCGATGAGGAGTCCCTGCGGGGCGCGCTCACCTCGGTGCGGGAGTACCTCGCGGCCGACGACCAGTCGGCGGCCGAGGCGCACCTCGCCTGGCGGGCCACCGTGCCCGTGACCCCGCTGCTCGACCCGATCCTCGACGCCGCCGGCCTGCCCTCGCTGCGGAACGCCGGGGCCGTCACCGCGATCACCGCCGTCTCGGACCCGGCCGAGCTCGATCACGTGCTCGCCCAGCTCCGGCACCAGGTGCACGCCCCCGGCCAGCTCGTGATCGTCGCCGAAGGGGTGGACGCCGCCGCCGTCGAGAAGGCCGCGGCGGCGGTGCACGGCGGCGACGTCATCGTACGAGAGACGGGCGGGGCGCTCACCAGGGGCGCGGCCCTGGACCGGGCGCTCGGCCTCGCCGACGGCGACCTGGTCGCCGTCCTGGACCCGCGCGACCTGTACGGCGAGCACTATCTCGCGGACCTCGTCCGCTACTTCGCGGCCGTGGACGCCGAGATCATCGGGAAGTCGTCCTACTACGCCCACATTCTCGGCGCCGGGACCACCCTGCTCCACGCCCCCGGCACCGAACACCGGTTCCTCCCCGAAGTGACCGGAGGCACCATCCTCGCCCGCCGCCAGGCCCTCACGGCCCTCGGCATCGCCGATCTCTCGGAGGAATGGGACGAGACCCTCATGCGCCAGTGCCGCACGGACGGCGTCCGCGTCTACTCCGCCGACCGCTACTCCTACGTCCGCCTCCGCCCCGCCGCGACCGAACGGCTCCTCTCCTCGTCCCACGTGACGGGCCACACCCCGGCGGAACCCCTGGCGATGATCTGACCACCATGCCCATGCGACGCGTCCTCGTCGCCGGTATCAGCGGAGCCGGGAAGACCACCCTGGCGCGGGCCGTCGCGACCCGGCTCCGGCTCCCGTGCCACGAACTGGACGCCCTGCGGTTCACCGGGCCGAAGTGGGCGACAGACCCTCAATTCGCCCGGCGCGTGGCCGAGATCGCCTCCACCTCCGGCTGGGTCTTCGACTCGTTCGGATACCCGGAGGTCCGCGACCTCCTCTGGACCCGCGCCGACACGGTGATCTGGCTCGACTACCCCAGATCCGTGATCATGCCTCGCGTCCTCCGCCGCTCCCTGCGCAGGACCCTGCTCCGCGAGCGCGTCTTCGGCGGCAACGTGGAAACCTGGCGCGAATGGTTCAGCCCCGACCACCCGGCCTGGTGGGCATGGACCCAGCACGCCACCCGCCACTCCGACATCGACACCCGCGTCCACGACCCCCGCTTCGCCCACCTCCACGTCATCCACTTCACCTCCCCGCGAGAGGCCGACGACTGGCTGCCCTCCCTACGCCCCGGCCCGGCTCAGTAGCCGTCTGTCATGCGGTCCGCTGGGAGAGACGGAGACGGCGGTCGGCCGTGATGCCGGGTGACCAGCAGTGATCTAGCCTTCCGGGTAGAAAAGGAACAGCGTGCAGCCGGTCGTCGTCTGCGGGACGTGGGAGGTCCCTGCGGAGGCGTGGATGAAGGAGCCGGCCGGGTAGTCGCGGGTCCCGTCGTTGAAGACGCCGGAGACCACGAAGACCTCCTCGGGGCCCGGGTCGTGGACGTCGATTCCCTGCCAGCACGTGTTCGCGTCCATCTCCAGCACAAGGGCCTGCGCGCCGTTGCCGCCTTTCCACAGCGGGCGCAGGCGGATGCCCGGGAAGAGTTCCCGGACCGGGGCGTCCTGGACGGCGGACCACTCGTAGGCGGGCGCGTTCTGTTCTGTCGTCATGGGCTCAGCCTCGTGGGCCGGCCGTCGCACCGCCGAGTGTCAGAAAAGACATCCTGCGGTACTTTCCTGCCATGCACCGCATGGCGGCGCTCGTCCGCCCCCCGCAGTCGACCTTCGAACTGGCCTGCGTGGCCCAGGTGTTCGGCATCGAGCGGCCAGGACTCCCGAAGCGGTACGTCTTCGGCGTGTGCGCGGAGCGCCCCGGCCCGGTCGCGACGTACGCCGGCTACGACATGCTCGTGACCGACGGCCTGGACGCCCTCGACCGGGCGGACACCGTGGTCGTCCCGGGCTGGCTGCCCGCCGGCGAGCCGCCCTCACCTGCCGTGGTCGAGGCGCTGCGCCACGCGCACTCCCGCGGAGCGCGGGTGGTCAGCATCTGTTCCGGCGCCTTCGCGCTCGCGCACGTCGGCCTGCTGGACGGACGGGAGGCGACCACGCACTGGGCGCTGGCGGACGACCTCGCCGCGCGCTTCCCCCACATCCGGGTCGATCCGGACGTGCTGTACGTGGACCACGGTGACGTGGCCACCAGCGCCGGCGCCGGCGCAGGCTTCGACCTGTGCATGCACCTGCTCCGCAGCGACCAGGGCGCGCGGTACGCCGCGCACGTCGCACGGACCATGGTCATGCCACCCCACCGCGAAGGCGGCCAGTCGCAGTACTCCGCGCCGCCCCACCCGGCACAGATCGACGGCACGCTCGCGCCGCTGCTGGAGTGGGCCGCGAGGCGGCTCGGCGAACCGCTGACCACGGAGGCCATGGCCGCGCACGCGGGCGTCTCCGCGCGTACCCTGGCCCGGCGGTTCGCCGACCAACTCGGCACCAGCCCCGGACAGTGGCTGCTCGCCCAGCGGATCGCGACGGCCCGCGACCTGCTGGAATCCTCCGACCTGCCCTTGGACGCCGTCGCCCGCCGCGTCGGCCTCTCCTCGGCCACCAACCTCCGCAGGCGCTTCCTCACCACCCTCGGCACAACCCCGGGCGCCTACCGCCGCGCGTTCCGCGCCGAGCCACGATGACGACCGACTTGAGCTGTCAGCGGGTGGAAGGTGCAGGGTGGGTGCCCGTGGGCGAGGACGAGCGGCTTTACACGGTCGGGGAACTGGCGCGGCGGGTGGGGGTGGCGGCGCGGACGGTGCGGTTCTGGTCGGACGCGGGGGTACTGCCGCCGAGCGGGCGGTCCGCCGGCGGGTACCGGCTGTACGACTCCCGGGCGGTGGCCCGGTGCGACCTGGTGAAGACCCTGCGCGACCTGGGTCTCGGTCTGGACGCCGTCCGCGACGTGCTCGCACGGCGGGCGACGATCGCGCAGGTCGCCGACGCCCACGTCAAGGCACTGGACGCCGAGATCAGGGCCCTGCGACTGCGCCGCGCCGTGCTGAGCACGGTGGCCGCGCGCGGCGGGACCGCGAAGGAGATGGTTCTCATGAACGAACTGGCACGCCTGTCCGTGCGCGAGCGCAGGCAGATCATCGACGACTTCGTGACGCGCGTGACCGAGGGAGTGGGGCTGAGCCCCGACGCGATCGTCATCGCCGACTGGATGCGCGAGATGCCCGACGATCCGTCGCCCGAGAGGGTGGACGCGTGGATCGAACTGGCGGGCCTGGTCGCCGACGAGGACTTCCAGCGCAAGATCCGCCAGATGGTCGTCACCGGCTCCGGCGACGGCTGGGCCCCGGAGTGGCGTCCCGGCCTCTACCCGGCCGTGGTGACCCTCGCCGGCCGCGCACTGGCCGACGGGATCACCCCCGAGTCGTCCCAGGGCAAGACGGTCCTGAACGAGATCGTCAGCCCCTATCTGCCGGCCTCGGAACGCGTGGAACTACGCGAACGGCTGGAACTTCTCGCGGACGCCCGCGTGGAACGGTACTGGCAACTCCTGGAACTCCTCAACGGCGGTACGTCCTCCCCATCAGCCATCCCGGCCTTCCAGTGGCTGATCGCCGCCCTCCACGCCCACTGCTGATCTCGCGAACGCCACCTGCTCCGCCGGCGGAGCAGGGCTCAGTTATCCAACATCACGCTTCAGGTACTGCCTTTCAGTGCGGGAGCTCATACCGCCACAAGTGGCACCTTCTCGACATTTGAGTTCCCGGAGGCGGCGGATGCCGATGTCGTATTTCTCGAAAACCTAACAGGAAGCCTCTATGTCGAGAAGGAAGCGGGCGTCTATCGTTATACGCTGGCGTTCGACCATCTCCGCGCGAAGGCGTGGGACCCGGATGAGTCCTGTCGTTTCATCGGGCAGTTGGTTGATCCTGTGGTCGATTGCCAGAGAGGAGACGCCGGTGATGGATCTGCCGCATGTTGTCTGGTGGAAGAGAGCTCTCGGAGTGGAAACGGTCAAGACTGTGTCGAGGTGGCGGACTCGGCGGAGGGTGTTCACGCTCTCCGGGACAGCAAGAATCCCAATGGCGTCATAATGCTTAGCGACACGAAGGAATGGCACGACTTCATCGGCGGACTCAAGGACGGACACTTATCCGAACCCGATTCACCGGCCTGATTGCCAGGCTCATCGTGGACTTACCCCAAGGAGATGTCTGATGGAACTCGAGAAGGCGACACCACTTGAGGTGCCGACCTACACTCACACCACTCCAGGCGGCGGCGCAGGGCACAAATCGAGTTTCAGCACGGAGAACGGGAACTGCGTCGTCGTGGACATCCAGGCCGACCGTGTTCTCGTCCGGGACTCCAAAGATCCGGAGGGCCCGGCGCTCTCATTCACTCCCGATGAGTACCTCGCCTTCTGGATGGGCGTCATGAATCGCGAGTTCGACCCACCCGCAGAGTGGCTCCTCCGCTTCTCAGTGGCAGCAGGAGGGGTGTGATGTCCGCATCCGATTTCGCGTGCGTCGCCTGGCGGAAGAGTTCCTGGGGCGGCGAAGGGCAGAACTGCGTCGAGGTGGCATGCTCGACGGGCGGCGTTCGAGCCGTTCGGGACGGCAAGAGGCCGGATGGGGCTGTATTGGTCCTCGATACCGATGTATGGCGCGCCTTCGTCGGCGGACTCAAGGAAGGACCGCTCGTTTGACGCAGCCGTGTGAGCGTTGCGCGAGGCGCTGACCTTGTGATCAAAGGGCTCGTGAACAGCATTCTCAGGACCGTGGTGATCTTTTTGGGCTGGGGTGAGTTCTCCCACCCGTGCGGGTCCGTCGTGGTTGATCACCGTGAGCCCACCCTTGAACGCCGGGCCTGCGGCGAGAGGACGGCCGGCCAGCTCTTGAAGGCTGGGCCTGCGGCGCGAGGGAAGCCGAACGTTGGTCTGCAGCGTGGGTTGTGCTGTGGCGTGAGAGCGAGCGGTGCAGGACAACGGAGCAACGTCGCTCTCGCCGCAGGCCCGGACTTCAAGGGTGGGCTCACGGCGAGTGACCACGACGGACCCGCACGGGTGGGATAACTCACCTCAGCCATACAGCATCACTACGGCCATGAGAATTCTTGTAAGTGGTCGCGGTTGAGTAGCCCCGCCCGTACCGCGTCGTTGTGGTCACCCAGGTGAACCGACCACCTGTCATTCTCGCCGCAGGCCCAGGCTTCAAGGGTGGGCTCGCGGCGAGCGACCACGACGGACCTGCACGGGTGGGATAACTCACCCCAGCCACAACAGATCACTACGGCCATAAGAATTCTTGTCAGTGGTCGAGGCCGAGTAACTCCGCCCGTACCGCGCCAGTCGTGGTCACCCTTGAACGCCGGGCCCGGAGTGGGAGGAAGGCGGGACGCTAGTCTGCGGGCGTGGGTGTGTGGGCGTTGTGGGAGGTGCTGGGGGCGCCGCCGGTGCCTCGGGGGACTTGGGAGCGGGGGGCCACCTACGTTTCGGCTGTGGCGCTGAGCCGGGGGCTTGAGGACGCGCCGGGGGTGGGGGAGGAGCTCGCGGCGCGGGTTCGGGCGTTGGCGGGGGTCGTCGCGGTGGAGGTACGGCCGGACGGGTTGCTGGTCATCGAGGTCGCTGAGCCGGGTGAGGTCGTGCGGGACGTTCTCGGGGAGGGAATGGGGGAGGAGTCGGCGGCTGTAGGCGTGCCGGCGTGGGTGGACGTGGTGGCCGATGTAGGTGTGCGGGATGACCATGGAGACGAGCCCTGGCCTGACCGGCCCAGGGACTGGGGCAATCCCGGCTTCGTCGTCAGATACGCCTACGTCCGGGCCGGCAATGTGCTCCGTTGGGCCGGGGACCTCGGAGTGCGCGGCCCGTTCCGTCCCGAGGCGCTGGACGACCCACGGGACCGGCGTGTGCTGAGGACCCTCGCCGAGGTCGCCAGCAGGACCGGTGAGGAGAGGCCCGTGGGTGGGAGGCGGAGGCCGGAGCAGGGGAGGGTCGCTTTTCTGGTGCGGCTGGCCGAGGCGTATCACGATGCCTTCGAGGGGGCGGGGCCGCTTCCGAAGGGGGACGAGAGCGCTGGAGTGGTTCATGTGGCGCGGGTGTGGATGGCGGCGGCCGTGCGGAAGACCTTGGGTGAGGGGCTGGCGGCGCTAGGGGTGACCCCTCCGGGCAAAATATGAAAAAAATCGGGCAAATCCCAGGAAGGGGTGCGCCGTAGGCCCTCAACGTCCGGAGATCTTCCACAGGCCCGTCTCGCGGATTGGGACAAGGCGCGGGAGGATCACGAGGTCGGATAGCCTCGTTCGGGTGAGTCGATTCGCCCATCCCGCCGGTGACCGCCATGCCGAGGTGCCGCACGAGGAGCGCCCGCCGCGGCCCCCGGCCGACCTCAACACGCTCGACCCCGCCGTCTGGCCGCGAACGTCCGGCCGCGCGGACGGGGCGGTCACGATCGCCGGCGTGGACGTCCGCGAT
Source organism: Sphaerisporangium siamense (assembly GCF_014205275.1). NCBI lineage: Bacteria > Bacillati > Actinomycetota > Actinomycetes > Streptosporangiales > Streptosporangiaceae > Sphaerisporangium > Sphaerisporangium siamense. Next base: position 7,930,554 of record NZ_JACHND010000001.1, on the reverse strand, counting down.
CTGGCCCGCGAGTACGGTACCCCGCTCTACGTCGTCGACGAGGACGACTTCCGCTCGCGCTGCCGCGACTACAAGGCCGCCTTCGACGGCGGCCACGTCTACTACGCGGGCAAGGCGTTCCTGTGCAGAGAGGTCGCCCGCTGGGTCGACCAGGAGGGCCTCGGCCTGGACGTCTGCACCAGCGGCGAGCTCGCCGTGGCACTCTCGGTCGGCTTCCCGCCCGAGCGCATCGCCCTGCACGGCAACAACAAGTCGTACGCCGAGCTGGAGACGGCGCTGCGCGCCGGGGTCGGCCGCATCGTCGTCGACTCCTTCGACGAGATCGCCCGCGTCGGCTATCTGGCCGAGAAGCTGGACGTCCGCGCCCAGGTGCAGATCCGGGTGACCACCGGGGTCGAGGCGCACACGCACGAGTTCATCGCCACGGCCCACGACGACCAGAAGTTCGGCCTGTCGCTGAACAGCGGGGCCGCCGCCGAGGCCGTGCGCCGCGTTCTGGCCCTGCCCCAGCTCGAACTGGTCGGCCTGCACTCCCACATCGGCTCGCAGATCTTCGACACCGCGGGCTTCGAGGTCGCCGCCCGGCGCCTGGCCGTGCTGCTGACGCAGGTCAAGGAGGAGCACGGCGTCGTGCTCCCCGAGCTGGACCTCGGCGGCGGGTACGGCATCGCCTACGTCAGGGGCGACGACCCGCCGGACATCAAGGTCGTGGCGGACAGCCTGCGTGAGATCGTGGCCCGGGTGTGCGACGACGCCGGCCTGCCCGTCCCCGGCCTCACGGTCGAGCCCGGGCGCGCCATCGCCGGCCCCAGCGGCGTCACGCTCTACGAGGTCGGCACGATCAAGGACGTCGAGGGCCTCCGCTCCTACGTCAGCGTGGACGGCGGCATGAGCGACAACCTGCGCACCGCCCTGTACGGCGCGGAGTACACCTGCGTGCTGGCCTCCCGGGCCAGCGACGCGCCCGGGGTGCTGTCCCGCGTGGTCGGCAAGCACTGCGAGAGCGGCGACATCGTCGTGCGCGACGCCTGGCTGCCCGAGGATCTCGCCGTCGGCGACCTTCTGGCGCTCCCGGCGACCGGCGCCTACTGCCGTTCGCTGGCCAACAATTACAACTACCTGCCCAAGCCCGCCGTGGTGGCCGTGCGGGACGGCGTGTCCCGCGTGATCGTCCACCGCGAAACCGAGGACGATCTCCTGAGGGGGCAAGTGTGAAACCGGTCGAGGGGGCCGAGGAGCCGCGCCACGAGCAGCGCGGACGGCACGAGCGGCCGGGCGACTCCGGCCGTCCGCTGAGGGTCGCGCTGCTCGGCTGCGGCGTCGTCGGCTCGCAGGTCGTGCGCCTGCTGCACGAGCAGGCCGACGACCTGGCCGCCCGCATCGGCGCGCCGCTGGAGCTGGCCGGGGTCGCGGTGCGCCGCCTCGGCCGCAAGCGCGACAGCGAGGTGGACCCTTCCCTGCTCACCACGGACGCCGAGGCGCTGGTGGCCCGGGACGACGTCGACATCGTGGTCGAGGTGATCGGCGGCATCGAGCCCGCGCGCTCGCTCATGCTGGCGGCGCTGGCGGACGGCAAGGCGATCGTCACGGCCAACAAGGCGCTGCTCGCCGAGGACGGCGCGACGGTCCACGGCGCGGCCAAGCGGCACGGCGGCGACCTGTACTACGAGGCCAGCGTGGCGGGGGCGATCCCGCTGCTGCGCCCGCTGCGCGAGTCCCTCGCCGGCGACCGGGTCCGGCGCGTGCTCGGCATCGTCAACGGCACCACCAACTACATCCTGGACAAGATGGACACCACGGGCGCGTCGTTCACCGACGCCCTGGAGGAGGCCCAGTCCCTGGGGTACGCCGAGGCCGACCCGACCGCCGACGTCGAGGGCTTCGACGCCGCCGCCAAGGCCGCCATCCTCGCCGGGCTCGCCTTCCACACCCGGGTGACCGCCGCCGATGTCCACCGCGAGGGCATCACCGAGATCACCGCCACCGACGTCGCCAGCGCCAAGGCCATGGGCTACGTCATCAAGCTGCTGGCGATCTGTGCCCGCTCCGACGACGGCCGCTCGGTCGGCGTGCGCGTCCACCCGGCGATGATCCCGAGGACCCACCCCCTGGCGGGCGTGCGCGAGGCCTACAACGCGGTGTTCGTGGAGGCCGAGTCGGCGGGCCAGCTCATGTTCTACGGCAAGGGCGCCGGCGGCGCGCCCACCGCGTCGGCGGTGCTGGGCGACATCGTCGCCGTGGCGCGCAACCGGATCGCCGGGGTGCACGGCCCGCAGGAGTCGACGTACGCCGACCTGGCCGTCCATCCGATGGGTGAGACCGTGACGCGCTACCACGTCTCGCTGGACGTCGCGGACAAGCCGGGCGTCCTCGCCACGGTCGCCGAGATCTTCGCCAAGCACGACGTGTCCATCCGGATCGTCCGGCAGGAGGGGCACGGCGACGACGCCCAGCTCGTGCTGGTCACCCACCGGGCCACCGACGCGGCGCTGTCGGCGACGATCTCCGGGCTGCGCGAGCTGGACATCGTCCGCGACGTGACGAGCGTGATGCGCGTCGAGGGCGAGGAATCTTCCTGATCACCGGCCGGGCGCGCGCCCGGCCGGCCCTCCGCCCCCCGCGGAGGGCGATCTTCGAAGGGAGTGCGGTGGCAGAGGGTGACCCGACACCGCTCGGCTACACGCGTACGCCCGCGGAAGGCCCCGCCGACCTGGCCTTCCGGGACGGGCGTCCCGTGCTCGGCGGCGAGGCGGCCGACCTCCCGCTGACGGCCGCCGCCGTCGCGGGCCTGCGCCCTCTGGAGGGGCTGCGCGTCCGCTGGCCGGACGTCCGCGCCGGGGAGCGGCAGGCGACGCCGGAGACGGTGCTGAGGACGGTGCTGGGCCTCGCGGCGGCCGGCGTGCCGGTGTACGCCGACGAGGCGCCCTCCTGGTTCAAGGAGGCCGCCCCCGACCTGGCCGTCACGCTCACCTCCTGGGCGCCCGGGCCCCGTGACGCGTCCGTGCGCTCGGTGAGCGATCTGCGGCGCGAGGAGCACAGCCTGCGCCTGCGCCGCCTCGCCCTGCGCGGCCCCGCCGGGGCCGTGCCCAAGGTCAGCGTGGTCATGTCCAGCAAGCGACCCGAGCTGCTCGGCGCGGCGCTCGGCCAGATCGCCCGCCAGCGGCACGTGGACGTCGAGGTCGTGCTCGGCCTGCACGGCGTCCCGTCCGCGCACCCGGACGTGCGGCGGGCGCTGGAGTCGTTCCCCCTGCCGGTGACGGTGCGCGAGGCGGACGCCGCCACGCCGTTCGGCGAGGTGCTCGACCGGGCGGCGGACATGGCGTCGGGCGACGAGATCGCCAAGTGGGACGACGACGACTGGTACTCCCCGGAGCACCTGGCCGACCTGATCATGGCGCGGTCCTATAGCGGGGCCGACATCGTGGGGACGGCGGCGGAGTTCTTCTACCTGGAGCCGCTCCGCGTCACGGTGCGCCGCACGGACTACACCAGCGAGATCTGGTCGGATCACGTGGCCGGCGGTACGATCTTCCTCGCTCGGGCGAAGTTTCAGGAGATCGGCGGTTTCGAGGGGGTGGCGCGGGGCGTGGACGCCCAGTTCCTCAAGACCGCCCACGCCGCCGGGGCCCGCATCTACCGCACCCAAGGGCTGGGCTACGTGCTGCGGCGCACCATCGCCGCCGACCACACCTGGCAGCTCCCCCTGGCGCACTTCCTGCGCGTGGCGACCAACCAGTGGCGCGGCTTCCGGCCGAGCCTCGTCCTGGAAGCCCCATGACCCCCATGGCCCGGCACGTGCGCGGCAACGACTACACCGTGCTCGACCCGCCCGCGCTCGGCGCCTGGACCCCCACCCTGCGGGTCAGCGTGGTCATCCCCGCGCACGGCGCGCAGGACAAGCTCGACCTGGCCCTGGCCGCCCTCGCCGCCCAGACCTACCCTGCCGAGCTGCTGGACGTCATCGTTGTCGACAACGGCAGCAGCCCCGCGCTGCGCCTGCCGCTGATCCGTCCCGCGGGCACGCGGCTGATCGTCTGCGACACCCCCGGCAGGGCCGACGCGCGCAACGCCGGCCTGGCCGCGGCGACCGGCGACGTCGTCCACTGGCTCGACTCCGACGTGGTCGCCGACCCCCGCGAGGTCGAGGCCCACATGCGCTGGCACCACCTCGCCCCCTACCTCGTCGTCACGAGCTACCTGCGCTTCACCACGGCCGCGCTGCCCGCGCCCGAGGTCGTCGCGGCGGGCAAGGACCTGGCCGAGCTGTTCGAGCCCGCCGAGCCGCACGAATGGCTGGTCGACCTGGTCGGGCGCACCCGCGGGCTCACGCAGGCGCCGAGCCGGGCCTTCAGCCTGCACGTCGGCGGCGCGACGTCGGTCGGCAGGCGCCTGATCGAGCGGGCCGGCCCGATGGACGTCGACCTCCCCCTCGGCCAGGACACCGAGATGGGCTACCGGCTCGCCCAGGCCGGGGCGGTGTTCGTCCCCGAGCCGCTGGCCAAGGGCTACCACCTGGGGCCGTCCATGCGGATGCGCGACAAGGAGCGCATCGACCGGGTCAGCCACGCGCTCATCGGCGACCGCATCCCCCACTACCGCTGGCTGCGCGGCCACCCCACCCGTCAGTGGAAGGTGCCCTATCTCGACGTCCTGGTGGCGGCCGAGGGGTACGACGAGACGCGCGCGACCGTGGACGCCGTGCTCGCCGGCACCGTCCCCGACGTGTCGGTGGTGCTCGCCGGGCCCTGGGACACCCTCACGCCCGACCGCAGGGCCCCGCTGAGCGATCCCCGGCTCGACCTCACGCTGCTGCGCGGCCACTACGCCCACGACGCGCGGGTGCGGTTCGCCGCCGCCGAGCCCGCGCGCCTCGCGCCGTACCGGCTGCGGCTGCCCGCGGGGTGGGTGCCGGGGGAGGACAGCCTCGCCCGGCTCCTCGACCTGGCCGTCGAGGGCGACCACGGGCTGGTCGGCGTCCTGCTCGCCGAAGGGCCGCAGGGCCTGGTCACGGCCCGCCTGGAACGGCGCTCCGCCTTCGAACGCGCAGAGCTCACCGCCGCGACGTCCGGCACCTCGATGACCCCGGGGGCCCCCACGACTTCGGAGGCTCCGGAGACGGAGGAGGCTGCGGGGACCTGGAACGCCCCGGACGCCCTGGACGACCTCGTGGACGAGGTGTACGGGACGCTGTGGACCGACGGCGAGACCCTGGGGTTCGTGCCCGCCGGGCAGGCGCCGCAGATCAAGGGCCGCCGCATGTCCTACCGGGCGCGCCTGGAGGCCGAAGCGGAGATCGCCAGGCTCACCAAGGAGGCCGAGCGCCTGCGCGGCCAGATCGCCAAGTGGCGCGAGGAGGCGGGGCGGTGGCGCAAGTCCGCCGTCGACCTGCGGCGCGAGGTGGGCGGCCTGCGCAGGGAGGTCGCCCGGCTCAAGGCGAGCCGCTTCCGCACAGTGATCAAACGCATCTCGGCCCGCCGGACCGGCCCGCCGGAACCCGCCGACGACCAGGGCGCCTGACGGGCGCCTCGGACGGCAGGTGGGGCCTCAGCGGCCGCGTAGGGCCGTTCTCAGCCTTTTGACCAGCTTCTCCGGGGCTCCGGGTGTGGAGGGGGCGCCGTCTCGGGGGGGCCGGCCGTCGCCGTCGGCGGGACGTCGCGGGGTCTGCTGGGGTCCGTCGTCCTTGGCGGGGGAGGGCCAGTACTCCGCGGACGACGCGTGCCGTACGCCGTGGGTCAGCGCGATGACCTCGGCGAGGTCCTCGCCTTCCGCGGCGAGCAGGCGGGCGCGGTTCACCGCCTCGGTGCGTTCGAGGCGGGCGGTGCGGCCGTCGGGGAACTCGACCACCAGCAGTCCTGCCCGGGTCTCGGACAGTGTCTTGATCATCTGTTCCAGGGAGCGGCGCGCCAGGGGGACGTCCACGGGACCGGTGTAGCGGAACGGGACGGGTGCGGGGTCGCGCGGCGCCTCTGCGGCCAGGGTGACGGCGGGGTCGTGCCGGAACTGCTCGCGGATCAGCCGCGCCTCGAAGTGCGGGTCGCCGAGCACGGGGTGACGGCCCTCGGTGAGCGACGCCCACGGCCCGAGCAGCGTAACCGTGACGTCGGGCAGGCCGCCGTTCAGCGCCGCGCCGACGGCCGCGCGGACCTCCGGCTCGGCGCGCCCCGTGGCGTCCAGCACGACCTCGACGTAGGGGACCAGCCAGCGCCTGCCGCGCTCCTTGCGCAGGTCGCGGCGCAGCGGCACCCGCTGGGCGAGGAAGGGCGCGACCACGCGCACGGTGGCGTCGGGGTCGAGGCGCTGGGCGGGGATGCCCAGGTGGACGGCACAGGCCGCCATGTCGGGGACGAAGACGGCGCCGCGCGTCGCCAGGCGGTAGGCGAACTCGGTGTCCTCGCCCCGCAGCACCGCGGGGTCCAGGCCCCCGGCCGCGCGGAACAGGTCGCGCCGCAGCGACACGGTGGGGCCGGTGCAGACGTGGTAGGGGTTCTTGCTGGCGCGCAGCCCGTCCAGGCGGCGGATCGTCGCCTCGGTGCTGCTGGGGATCGCCGCCGCGATGTCGAAGAGCGAGTCCAGGTCGCCCGCGGCCACGGCGGCGCGCACCTGCGCGGCGGTGAGCGGCGGCTCCTCCAGGAAGACCTTGGCGCCGATGGTGACGACGTAGTCGGTGAGGTGGTGCCAGCGCGCCAGCGCCTCGATGTGCTCGCGGTAGATCACCATGTCGGAGTCGAGGCGCTGGATGATCGCGCCCTCGGCGTGGGCGGCGCCGGTGTTGAGGGCGTGCGCCGTCCCCCAGCCGCCGGGCGCGGCGGGCACGAGCCGGGTGTTCTCGGGGCGGTCGGCCGGCAGGCGCAGGGGCGGCTCGCTGCCGTCGTCGACGACGATGACCTCAAGCAGCCCGGCCGGGTAGGTCTGCGCGGCGAGGGCGGCGAGCGTGAGGTCGAGCCGGTGCTGTCCGCCGTGGGCCGGGATGACCACGCTCACCGGCAGCTCGGGCTTCCAGCCGCCGAGCGGGGGTGGGACGAGCGGGGAGTAGTCGTTGTGGCGGATCCTGGGCCGGTCGCCTCGGCCACGGGTCGTGGGCTTTCCCTGGTCGAGACCGGTGGTCGCCGGTCCCGTCCGCGGGGAGACGGGCACGGTGGTGCTCCTTCGTCGGTTCGCTTCGCCGCCGGGTGCCGACCCTACCCAAGGATCCTGAGAGCTTCGTAAGAGCGTGCGGGAGGGCGGTGGCGGACGCACCTTTCCCGCGATCCCGTCGATCATGCGCGCCTTTCCCATTTATTGGTAAATGGCGGTAAAGAGTGAGTTGTACAGGCTTTTCCGAAGTGATGAGCGATCCGAAGTTCTCCCCGCCGGACGTTCCGCGAGTGGCGCGAAGCTCGCGGGTGGCGGGGAAACGCCCGTCCAGCCTGTGGACAACGGACGCGGCGCCGTGGGCGTCCCCGTAGACTCGGTGTCCTGATACCGCTGGTAGCGGACCCATGGTTACGCGCCGCCGTGCGACGATCGCCCGGCCGGGCGCGGGAGGAGCGACGATGTTCAGGGCATGGCGTGGCCTCATCGAGGAATACCGTGACAGGCTCCCCGTGACCACGACGACGCCCGTGGTCACCCTGCTGGAGGGGGGTACGCCGCTCGTTCCCGCGCGGCGCCTGTCCGACCTCACCGGCTGCGAGGTCAGCCTCAAGGTCGAGGGCCTCAACCCCACCGGCAGCTTCAAGGACCGGGGCATGACCGTGGCCATCAGCAAGGCGGTCGAAGAGGGCGCCAAGGCCGTCATCTGCGCTTCCACGGGCAACACCAGCGCCTCCGCCGCGGCCTACGCCGTACGCGCCGGGCTCACCTGCGCGGTCCTGGTGCCGCGCGGCAAGATCGCCATGGGCAAGCTGGCCCAGGCCCTCGTGCACGGCGCCAAGCTGCTCCAGGTCGACGGCTCCTTCGACGACTGCCTCGAAATGACCAGGAAGCTCGCGGAGAACTTCCCGATCGCCCTGGTCAACTCGGTGAACCCCCACCGGCTCCAGGGACAGAAGACCGCCGCGTTCGAGATCGTCGACGCCCTCGGCGACGCGCCGGACGTCCACTGCATCCCCGTCGGCAACGCGGGCAACATCTCCGCCTACTGGATGGGCTACCGCGAGTACGCCCGCGACGGCGTCGCCACCCGCACCCCGCGCATGCTCGGCTTCCAGGCCAGCGGCGCCGCGCCCATCGTCCAGGGCGCCCCGGTCACCCACCCGCACACGATCGCCACGGCCATCCGCATCGGCAACCCGGCGTCCTGGCGGCTCGCCGAGGCGGCCCGCGACGAGTCCGGCGGCGCCATCCAGGCCGTCACCGACCGCCAGATCGCCGCGGCGTACAAGCTGCTCGCGCAGGAGGAGGGCGTGTTCGTCGAGCTGGCCTCGGCCGCGAGCGTGGCCGGCCTGCTCCAGGCCCACGAGCAGGGCATGCTGCGGCACGGCGAGCGCGTCGTCTGCACGGTCACCGGCAACGGCCTCAAGGACCCCGACTGGGCCATCTCCGGGGCGCCGACCCCGCTGACGATCCCCGTCGACGCCTTCGCCGCCGCGGGCGCGCTCGAACTGGCCTGACGCGCCCGCCGCCCTACCTCTGGACGAATCCCGCCCGACCCGGCATCATGTCCGGCGACACCCGGATGCGCACGGGAAGGACCGGCAGGGCCGCCGGTCTCCGGTGCCGGGCACGGGATGCGCGGGGGAGCGCGGGCCAAAGGCGGCCGCGAGTTTCTGGACGCCCCCCGAGACCCTCGCCCGGTGACCCCTGTCCTCGCGGGCGTCACCCCGGGAACGACGGCGTTCGCCCCCGGGCCGCGACCGGTGGCCCCCTGGGGCCGGCCCGGAAAGCCCCGGGAAACGGCGTTCGTGAATCGTTCATGAGCGTGAATCGCTCACGGGCGCTCGTGAATCGCTCAATACGGGTCTCGGCGCCACCGAGATCACTTTTTCCCCATGACCCACATGAATCCGAGGAACCGCATGGCATCGAGCAGCGTCGTCGTCCGCGTGCCCGCCACCAGTGCCAATCTCGGGCCCGGCTTCGACTCGCTCGGGCTGGCCCTCGCGCTGTACGACGAGATCGAGGCGAGCGTCCACGACGACGTGGGCGGTTCCCCGGCCGCGCGCTCGGTCCAGGTCTCCGTCGAGGGGGAAGGCGCCGGCGAGCTCGATCTCGGCGAGGGTCACCTGATCGTCAGGGCGATGCGGGCCGCCTACGACCGGGCGGGCGTGCCCCAGCCGCGCGGCATCCGGCTGCGCTGTCACAACCGCATCCCGCACGCGCGCGGCCTCGGGTCGTCCTCGGCGGCGATCTGCGCGGGGCTGCTCGCCGCCCGCGCGCTCGGCGCGGACGCCCTGACGGACGACGAGGTGTTCGCGCTGGCCACCGAGATGGAGGGCCATCCGGACAACGTCGCGCCGTGCCTTTCCGGCGGCCTCACCATCGCGTGGACGGAGCTGTCCGGAAGGCCGCGTAAGCTGGAACTGAGCCCGCACGGGGGCGTCCGACCAGTGGTGTTCGTGCCGAGAACCCGGCTTTCCACCGAGACGGCGCGCGGGCTCCTGCCGAAGGACGTACCGCACGCCGACGCGGCCGCGAACGCCGGACGCGCCGCCCTGCTCATCGCGGCGCTGACCCAGTGTCCGCGGAGCGAGGTTCTGCTGGCCGCCACAGAAGATCGTTTGCACCAGGCCTACCGCGCGCCTGCCATGCCGGGCACGGCCGATCTGGTACAACGTCTGCGCGTGGCGGGCGTTCCCGCGGTCGTATCGGGGGCCGGTCCGACGGTTCTCGTGTTCGGAACGCCGGATACCCATGATTTGATCGCGTCGGAAGTGGGTAATGACTGGCACATCCAGCCATTGGACGTCGACCGATCCGGTGCGGCCGTTCAATTTCCCGAGACACGCTGATGCATCTTCGACCTTCAGGGAATAGCAGTGTGCGCTGGTGATGTTAGGCTGATAGCCGCACCAGATGCCCCCGTTGCGGGTGCGTGCTTGTCAGCCATACATCGCTGGATCGCGCCTCGTGTCGTCAGACGCGGGCCGCTCAGCGGGCTTCCCGAATTCATCGCCTCCGGTTGGTCCACATCCGGTTGGCGTGTCGAGAAGCGGCGTAATCGGGGACATGCGCGTTCGACTGGCATCGACATCTGGTCGGCGGTAACCAGCCGGGGGGCGACCCCCGGGCCCCCAACGGCTCGCGAATCTCGACGGTGACGGCTCTGTGCCGGTTCGACGCACCGGCTTCCCGACACCTTAGAAGTTCGTCCAGCCCGACCCGGTCTGTCCCGCCGGGTCGCACCACCGGGACGCCTGGCTGATCGTGGCCGACGCCCGACCCCTGGGAAGGACCTTTTAGTTGAGCGACACCACCGAACTCCTCTCCGACGCCACCGGCACAGTGTCGCCGGTCGCCGGCGACACCCCCACCCGCGCCGCGGCCCGGCCGCGCCGTCGCTCCGGCACCGGCCTCGCGGCCATGGTGCTGCCCGAGTTGCAGGCTCTCGCGTCGAGCCTGGGCATCAGCGGGACGGGGCGGATGCGCAAGAGCCAGCTCATCGCGGCCATCCAGGAGAAGCAGGGCGTTTCCGCCGACGGTGCCTCTCCCGCCGCCGAGGCCCCCGCCGCCGCGCCGGCCCCCGTCGCTTCCGCCGTCACGGCGGAGCCGGCGGCCGAGCGCCCCACCCGCACCCGGCGGGAACGTTCCCGCCCGGCGCCCGCCGAGACCGTCGCCGAAGTGCGCGAGGAGCGCGCCCCGGCCGCCGAGGCGCAGCCCGCCGAGCAGGCCGCCCCCGCCGCCGTGGCCGCCGAGCCCGCCCAGGCCGTCCAGCCGGAAGCGCGCCCCGAGCGCGCCGAGTCCCGCCGCGAGCGCCGCAGCCGGGGCGAGCGCCGCGAGCGCGGCGACAACCGTCCCGACAACCGCGGCGACAACAGCCGTCCTGAGCAGCGGGCCGCCGACGCGGGCGACACCCGCCCGCAGGGGCGCGAGCAGTCCCGTGACCAGGCGCAGGGCCGCGACCGCGACCGTGACCGTGACCGCGACCAGGCCCAGGGGCGTGACCGCGACCCGCGCGGCGGCGACCCGCGCGGCGGCGACCCGCAGGGCGACGACGACCGTCGCGGACGCCGCGGCCGGTTCAGGGAGCGCAACCGCCGGGGCCGTGACCGCTTCGACGGCAACGAGCCGGTGATCGGCGACGACGACGTCCTGATCCCCATCGCGGGCATCCTCGACATCCTCGACAACTACGCGTTCGTGCGCACCAGCGGCTACCTGCCCGGCGCGAACGACGTGTACGTCTCGCTGGCGCAGATCCGCCGCAACGGCCTGCGCAAGGGCGACGTGATCACCGGAGCGGTCCGCCAGCCCCGCGACGGCGAGCGCCGCGAGAAGTTCAACGCGCTCGTGCGGCTCGACACGGTCAACGGCATGGACCCCGAGCAGTCGCGCAACCGGCCGGACTTCACCAAGCTGACGCCGCTCTACCCGCAGGAGCGCCTGAGGCTGGAGACCGACCCCAACATCCTCACCACGCGCATCATCGACCTGGTCGCCCCCATCGGCAAGGGCCAGCGCGGTCTGATCGTCTCGCCGCCCAAGGCCGGTAAGACGATGGTCCTCCAGGCGATCGCCAACGCGATCACGCGCAACAACCCCGAGTGCCACCTCATGGTCGTCCTCGTCGACGAGCGGCCGGAAGAGGTCACCGACATGCAGCGCTCGGTGAAGGGCGAGGTCATCCACTCGACCTTCGACCGTCCCGCCGAGGACCACACCACGGTCGCCGAGCTCGCCATCGAGCGCGCCAAGCGGCTGGTGGAGCTCGGTCACGACGTCGTGGTGCTGCTCGACTCCATCACCCGCCTCGGCCGTGCCTACAACCTGGCGGCCCCGGCCTCCGGGCGCATCCTGTCCGGTGGTGTCGATTCGACCGCGCTGTACCCGCCGAAGCGGTTCTTCGGCGCGGCCCGCAACATCGAGAACGGCGGCTCGCTGACGATCCTCGCCACGGCGCTGGTCGAGACCGGCTCCAAGATGGACGAGGTCATCTTCGAGGAGTTCAAGGGCACCGGCAACGCCGAGCTGAAGCTCAACAGGTCCCTGGCCGACAAGCGTATCTTCCCCGCGGTGGACGTCGACGCGTCCGGCACCCGCAAGGAGGAGATCCTGCTGTCCCGGGACGAGTTGCAGATCGTCTGGAAGCTGCGCCGGGTGCTCCACGCGCTCGACATGCAGCAGGCGCTGGAGCTCCTGCTGGAGAAGATGCGCGAGACGCAGTCCAACGCCGAGTTCCTGCTCCAGGTCCAGAAGACCACGGTCAGCTCCGACCGCGACTGACCTCCCGCGCCGGCAGGCGCATGACAGGGCGGCGGGCCACACCGGCCCGCCGCCCTCGCCATGCCCGCCTTCGCCGTGCCCGCGTCCTGGGGGTGGGGCCAGCCCTACGGCAACGGGTGACGCCCGCTCCATGGCGCGGCGCCCCGCGGCTTGGGAGGCTCGTGACGTCAGGGCCGACGCGCACCACGCGGCCGACGTTCGACCGGAGGACACGCGAATGACCGTCGATGCGACGGCGCGCCGGCCGTTGCGCCACCGCGTCCCGCTCGGGCCGTACGGCCCGCTGGGGCTGCTGATCGACCCGATGACGTGGCGCGCGGTGCCGTACCTCCTCGTGGCCGGCTTCGCCACGGGCACCGCCTGGTTCGTGATCCTCGCCGTGGGGCTCTCCACGGCGCTCGCGCTGGTCATCGTGTGGGCCGGGCTGCCGCTGCTGTTGCTGGCGATGCTGTTGTGGCGTGGCGGCGCCATGCTGGAGCGGCGGGTGCTGCGCCTGGCGTTCGGCGTCGTCATCCCCGATCCCTACCGGCCGAGGCCGGAGTCGGGGTTGGTGCGGCATCTCGGCTGGCTGATCGGCGACCCCGCCACCTGGAAGGACCTCGGCTACCTGCTGCTGCTGTTCCCGCTCGGCCTGAGCGAGTTCCTGGTCTCCCTGACGCTGTGGTCGTGCGCGATCGGGCTGCTCGCCCAGCCGGTGGTGGTGCTGTCCGGCGACATCACGGTGATCAGCGACGGCCTCGTGATCGACTCCCTGCCCGGTTCGCTGCCCTGGGCGCTCTGCGGGGTCGCGGCGCTGGTGGTCACGCTGTACGTCACGCGGGGCATGGCCTGGCTGCACGGCCTGCTCGCCGTCGCGCTGCTCGGCCCCGGGGACGAGGCGCGGGTCAGGCACCTGCGGGCCAGCCGGGCCAGGGGAGTGGACGCCGCCGAGGCCGAGCGGCGCAGGATCGAGCGTGACCTGCACGACGGGGCCCAGCAGCGGCTGCTGTCGGTGGCGATGGAGCTCGGCAGGGCCCAGGCGAAGTTCGACTCCGCGCCCGAGGAGGCCAGGGAGCTGCTCGCCCGCGCCCACGCCGACGCCAAGGCCGCGATCGCCGAGCTGCGCGACCTCGCGCGGGGCATCTACCCGGCCATCCTGACCGACCGGGGCCTGGACGCCGCCCTGTCGGCGCTGGCCGCGCGGGCGCCGAACCGCGTGGACGTCGTGGTCGAGCTGGACGAGCGCCCGCCCGCCGCGGTCGAGAGCATCGCGTACTTCATCGTCGCCGAGTCGCTGGCCAACGTCGCCAAGCACTCGGTCGCCACCGAGGCGTCGGTGCTGGTGGGACGGGAGGGCCACCGGGTGGTCGTGGAGGTGCGCGACAACGGGATCGGCGGCGCCGAGGCCGTCCCCGGCGGCGGCCTGGCGGGGCTGGCCGACCGCGCGGCGACCATCGACGGCACGCTGACCATCGAGAGCCCGCCGGGCGGCCCCACGGTCGTCCGGGCGCGGCTACCGTACGAGTGGTGACGGAAGCGCGCGCGATGCGGGTCGTGATCGCCGAAGATTCGGTGCTGCTGCGCGAGGGCCTCGCCAGGCTCCTCGCCGACGGGGGCATCACCACGGTCGCCACGGTCGGCGACGGCCCGGGGCTCGTCGACGCCGTGCGCGAGCACCGGCCCGACCTCGCCGTGGTCGACGTCCGCATGCCGCCGAGCCACACCGACGAGGGGCTGCGGGCCGCGCTGTCCGCCCGCGCCCTGGTGCCGGGGCTCCCGGTGCTGGTGCTGTCGCAGTACGTCGAGGAGCGGTACGCCACCGAGCTGATCGGCCGCGGCGCCGCGGCCGTCGGCTACCTGCTCAAGGAGCGCGTGGCCGACGTCGAGGAGTTCCTCGACGCCGTGCGCAGGGTCGCCGCCGGCGGCACCGTGATCGACCCGGAGGTCGTCGTCCAGTTGCTGAGCCGCCGCCGCGAGCCGGTCGGGTCGCTGACCGGCCGGGAGTCAGAGGTCCTCGGGCTCATGGCCGAGGGGCGGTCCAACAACGCGATCGCGGGGCGTCTCGGGATCACCGAGGGGGCGGTCGAGAAACACATCTCGGGGATCTTCGGCAAACTGGGGCTCGACCCCACGCCCGACGACCACCGCAGGGTCCTCGCCGTCCTCGCCTACCTCGGCCGCGTCTAGGGCGAGGCGTCCCCACGGTGTGTTCCTACCGGGAATCACGGTCACAGCCCGGCTTTTCCCCAAATGTGGGGCTTTAATTGGTTAACTCCGTAACATCGTGATGACCGTATGCCGACGGCTCCGCCGACGGCCGGTGTCCCGAGTCCGCCGGGACCGGGCGCGGGAATGGACGATGGCCTGGCGCGGTTACAGGATCTGGCACACTGGTAGCCGACCCATGGCGGTTCCGGTTCACGCCCGCCCGCGCGTCACCCCGACCGTGAGCGATGGCGACCCGGCGGCCGCGCCCAGAGAGGAATGAGATGAAGCCCGACATTCACCCGCAGTACGGCACCACGCAGGTGACCTGCAGCTGCGGCAGCAGCTTCACCACCCGGAGCACCGCGAAGAACGGCGTGATCCACGCCGACGTCTGCTCCGCCTGCCACCCGTTCTACACGGGCAAGCAGAAGATCCTGGACACCGGCGGCCGGGTGGCCCGCTTCGAGAAGCGTTTCGGCAAGAAGCCCGCGAGCAAGTAGCCCGGCAAGCAGCGCCGGCCCGGAAGCGTCCCCCATGCGACGGGGGCGTGCCCGGGTCGGCGTTCTTGATGAAGGCCCGGTTTCTCGCCACGAAGCACGTCACGTAGGAAGAAGGTCGCACGGTGAACCTGGACGAGTTGCTCGCCGAGCACGCCGAGCTGGAGGTCAAGCTCGCCGATCCCGCCGTGCACGCCGACCAGAACCAGGCGCGCACCCTCGGCAGGCGCTACGCCCAGCTCACGCCCATCGTCGCCGTCTACCGCGAGCTGGAGGGCGTGCGCGACGATCTGGAGGCCGCCCGTGAGCTCGCCGCCGAGGACGCCGGCTTCGCAGACGAGATGGCCGAGCTGGAGGCCCGGGTGTCCCCGCTGGAGGAGCGGCTCAAGCACCTGCTCATCCCGCGCGATCCCAACGATGACAAGGACATCATCATGGAGATCAAGGCGGGCGAGGGCGGCGAGGAGTCCGCGCTGTTCGCGGGTGACCTTCTGCGCATGTACCTGCGCTACGCCGAGCGCGAGGGCTGGAAGACCGAGATCATCGACGCCCAGCAGTCCGACCTCGGCGGCTACAAGGACGTGACGGTGGCGATGAAGGGCAAGGGCGCCGACGGCGTCTGGTCGCGGCTGAAGTTCGAGGGCGGCGTCCACCGCGTGCAGCGCGTGCCGGTCACCGAGTCCCAGGGCCGCATCCACACCTCCGCCGCCGGCGTTCTGGTGTACCCCGAGGCCGAGGAGGTCGACGTCCAGATCGACCCGAACGACCTGCGCATCGACGTGTTCCGCAGCTCGGGGCCCGGCGGCCAGAGCGTCAACACCACCGACTCGGCGGTGCGCATCACGCACGTGCCCACCGGCGTCGTGGTGTCCTGCCAGAACGAGAAGAGCCAGCTCCAGAACAAGGAGTCGGCGCTGCGCATCCTGCGCGCCCGGCTGCTGGCCATCGCCCAGGAGCAGGCCGACGCCGCCGCCTCGGCCGAGCGCAAGTCCCAGGTGCGCACGGTCGACCGTTCCGAGCGCGTCCGCACCTACAATTTCCCCGAGAACCGCATCTCCGACCACCGGGTGGGGTTCAAGGCGTACAACCTCGACCAGGTGCTCGACGGCGAGCTCTCCGCGGTCATCCAAGCGCTCCTCGACGCCGAGATGGCGGAGAAGCTCGCCGCCCACGCGTGACCCGCGCCCGCCGACCCGCCGCCCGCCCAGAACGAGACAGATCACGAAAATCGCGAAAACTGCCATGACCTTGCTGATGGACGAGATAGCGCTCGCCACCGCCCGGCTGGCCGAGGCGGGGGTTCCCTCACCGCGGACCGACGCCGAGGAGATCGCGGCGTTCGTCCACGGCGTCCGGCGTGGCCAGCTCCACACCGTGCCCGACGCGGAGTTCGACGCCCTGTTCTGGGAGGGCATCGCCCGGCGCGAGGCCCGCGAGCCGCTCCAGCACATCACCGGCCGCGCCTACTTCCGGTACCTGTCCCTGGACGTCGGCCCCGGCGTCTTCGTCCCGAGACCCGAGACCGAGGTCGTCGCGGGCTGGGCGATCGACCGCCTGCGCGAGATGGACGTCGCCTCGCCCGTCGTCGTCGACCTCGGCACCGGCTCCGGGGCCATCGCGCTGTCGATCGCCCAGGAGGTCGCGCTCGCCCAGGTCCACGCGGTCGAGGTCGATCCGGTCGCCTACGGCTGGGCCAAGCGCAACATCGTCGAGCACGGCCAGGGCCGGGTGTCCCTCCACCCCGAGGACCTGTCCGACTGCCTGCCGGAGCTCGACGGCCGCGTGGACCTGGTGATCTCCAACCCGCCGTACATCCCGCCCGGCGCCATCCCCCGCGACCCCGAGGTGCGCGACTACGACCCCTCCCGCGCCCTGTACGGCTCGGGTGAGGACGGCCTGGACGAGGTGCGCGCCGTGGAGCGGACGGCACGGCGGCTGCTGCGTCCCGGCGGGCTGGTCGCGGTCGAGCACGCCGACCAGCAGGGCTCGTCGGTGTACCTGGAGTTCTCCGAGGAACGCGGGTGGCGCGACACCCGCGACCACACCGATCTCGCCGGGCGCGACCGCTTCGTCACCGCCCGTTTCGGCCAGGAATGAGGCCACGATGACGGGAACGCCGACGGGGACGCGGTCCGTGCGCGACGCCCCTGGCGGGACGGCCCGTCCGACATGGGAGGATGACGAGTCGTGATCCGACGTTATGACCTTTCCAACAGCGAGGAGCGCGCGGCCGGTCTCGCCGACGCCGCGGCCGCGATCCGCGCGGGCGAGCTGGTCGTGCTCCCGACCGACACGGTCTACGGCCTCGGCGCCGACGCCTTCACGCACTACTCCGTGGGGAAACTGCTGGAGACCAAGGGGCGCGGCAGGGACATGCCCGTCCCGGTCCTGGTCGGCACCGTGCGCGCCGCCACCGCCCTGATCGAGGACCTCGGCGTCTACGGGCAGGACCTCATCGACGCCTTCTGGCCCGGCCCGCTCACCCTGATCTGCAAGGCCGGCCGGTCCCTGACCTGGGACCTCGGCGAGACGAAGGGCACCGTCGCGGTCCGCATGCCGCTGCACGCCGTCGCGCTCGAACTGCTGAAAGAGACCGGCCCCATGGCGGTCAGCAGCGCCAACATCTCCGGCGCCCCGCCCGCCAGGACCGCGGCCGAGGCCGAGGCCATGCTCGGGGAGGCGGTCGGCGTCTACCTGGAGGCCGGGCCTCTCACGGAGAACGTCCCGTCCACGATCCTCGACCTCACCACCCCGGTGCCCCGCGTGCTGCGCAAGGGCGCGATCCCGGTCGACAAGCTGCGGGCGATCGTCGGATACATCGCCACCGACGCCGACCCGGAGCCCGAGCCCGAGACGGCCCCGGTGGAGGAGAAGGCCCCGGTGGACGAGAAGGCTCCGGCCGACGAGAAGGCCGAGAAGCGGGACAAGGACGAGAGCTCCGAGAAGCCGGAGACGGCCGGGCGCGCTCAGAAGGCGGACGGCGAGGCCTGAGCCGGGGCGCCCGCGAGGGCGCCGCGTCCCGCCGTGCGCCCTGTCACACCGGGGTGACCGTGAATCATGCCGTGTGGCTATCGCCGGGCCGCGCGGGCGGGCGCCGACGTTACCGTGAAGCGCGTCCGCGCTCTTGAGTGACGGGCCGTGACGAGGGAGCATGGCTGCGGCAGGGCGCGGCCCTTCCCTGTCGAGCGGGCCGGCGGAGCGCGACCACGAGCAAGGGGAGACGCCCATGGGCAAGCTGGACGGCATGGACCCCAAGCTGGTCCGCGAGCTCCTGGCCGAGGTCGGGCGCGCGGGGCATCAGATGCGGACGGTCGAGTCGCGCATCGCCCGGCTCACCGGCGCGGCGGGCCTTTCCGTTCCCGCGACGCACCGGCCGGCCCAGGTGGCCGACGCCGGGGACACCCTGGTCAAGGACGTCACCGCCCGCCTGGTCCTTCTGGAGAAGAAAGAGAAGCAGAAGGAGCCGGACGCCGGGCCGAAGACCATGAAGCAGAAGGCGCCCGAGAAGCAGGACGCCCACAAGGACGACAAGGCCGACAAGGACCACACGTCCAAGAAGGACAAGGGCGACAAGGGCGATAAGAGCGACAAGAACGGCGCTCCCACCTCGGACTCCCAGAACAAGGACAAGCCCGAGAAGCACGACAAGCCCGAGAAGCAGCCCCCGCCGCCGACGTCGGACAAGACCGACAAGAACGACGCTCCCCAGGACCACAAGCCGGAGAAGCACGACGGGCCCGACAAGCCCGACTCCAAAGACAAGCAGGTAGACCACCCCGCCCCGAAGGGGGACAAGGACGACGCGCCCAAGGGTGACAAGGGCGATCCCCCGAAGAAGGAGAACACGCACAAGGTCGAGCCGCCCCAGGCGGACAAGCAGGACGCCCCCAAGCACGACACCCCGAAACACGAGGCCCCCAACCACGAGGCGCCCCAGCACGACGCGCCCAAGCATGAGGCCCCGAAGCATGACTCGGCGCCCAAGGCGGACCCTGAGCCCAAGGGTGACTCGGCGCCCAAGGGTGACTCCGCTCCCAAAGCGGATCCCGAGCCCAAGGGTGATCCGGCGCCCAAGCAGGATGACTCGCCCAAGGGCGGCAGACCGCAGTACGTGGAGCCGTACGCGGGCGCGCCGCAGGGCGGGGGAGACGGCGGGCTCGACACCCCGGCGCCGGACAACTCCAATGACATCGACACCACGAGCGAGCGCACGCGCGTGATCGACGTGGACGGCGTCCGCGTGGTCGAGGTGACCATGGACCCGCCGAGCCAGGAGCATCTGGACTGGCTGTCGCGGAACATGGACAAGATCCCGCCCATGGAGCAGCCGGTCGTCGTCCCGCCCGACGACGCGCAGCCCGGCCACCCGCGAGCCGACGGCCCGATGGGATCCATCCGGCCCGATGATCCGTCGGGATCGGCGAAGCCCTCGGCGCCGTTGCCGCCCGACGGGGGCGCCGCCGCAGCCGCCGCGTCCGGCGGGGCCGCCGCCGACCAGGCTCCAGCGGCCCCTGAGAGCGCCGTAGGTCCCTCGTCACAGATCCACTCGGGCGTCCATCTGGCCACGGATCATCCGCCCCGCCCCGGCGATCTCAGCGCCCCCGGCGAGCACCCGGCCGGCCCGTACGGCGACGACGCGTCCGAGGGCCCGCCGCCGCCTCCGGGGTATGGTCCGGGTCCGGACGGGTACCGGTCCTCGTCGTCCGGTTCGTAAGGAGGGCTGTCCGACATGTACGCAGATCCGCCCGCGCCCAAGCCCCTCCAGCCGGGGGAGACGCCGCCCGCGTCCACCTCCGACCCGCTCGGCCTGGACGGGCAGGCGACGAGCTGGCGCTTCAACCCCGAGTACCAGAAGCTCGTGGACCTGTGGCAGCAGGCCCTTCCGCTGCTGGAGGGGCTCACCGGCTCGCTGGACAAGGCGTACCAGATGGCGCGCAGCCGCGACGTCTGGGACGCCCCCGTCGCCGAGCGGTATGTCCAGGACATGGGGGAGTGGCGCACCCGCCTCGGCATGTACCGCCAGGCCGTCCTGACCGCGATCAGCGACCAGGCCGCGGACACCCCCCGCTGGGTGCCGGTCGCCTCGTCGGCCCCGCACGCCTACAACTGACCCGCTGCCCGCGGCGGCGCGCCGCGACATACCGGGACATACAGTGGGGAGATCGGTGGTCCTCGCGCGCTTCCCGCGCGAGGAAGGGAACGGTGATCGAGCCATGGCGGCGAAAGGACCCGGCCACGAACCGCGCCGGCCCGGCGGCGCGCCCGAGTGCGACGGCGACGCCTTCTACGGCGCCGACTTCGCGGAGCTGTGCCGCGAGGATCCCGAGGTCGCGCGCGTCCTGCTGGACGAGGTCGAGCGGCTCAGGGACGGCCTCCAGCTCATCGCCAGCGAGAACTTCACCTCCCCCGCGGTGATGGCGGCGCTCGGCTCCACGCTGACCAACAAGTACGCCGAGGGCTATCCGGGCAGGCGCTACTACGGCGGCTGCGAGGTCGTGGACCGGGCGGAGCGGCTGGCCATCGACCGGGCCACGGCGCTGTTCGGCGCCGACCACGCCAACGTGCAGCCCCATTCGGGCGCGTCCGCGAACCTCGCCGCGTACGCCGCGCTGCTGCGGCCGGGCGACACCATGCTGGCCATGGCGCTGTCCCACGGCGGCCACCTGACGCACGGCTCGAAGGTCAACTTCTCGGGCCGCTGGTTCGACGTGGTGGCGTACGGCGTGCGGCGCGACACCGAGACCATCGACTACGACGAGGTGCGCGACCTGGCGCTGCGCCACCGGCCCAAGCTGATCGTCTGCGGGGCGACCGCCTACCCCCGGCTGATCGACTTCGCGGTGTTCCGCGGCATCGCCGACGAGGTGGGCGCGTGGCTGCTCGCGGACGTCGCGCACACGATCGGCCTGGTGGCGGGCGGCGCGGTGCCCTCGCCGGTCCCGCACGCCGACGTCGTGACGTTCACCACGCACAAGGCGCTGCGGGGGCCGCGGGGCGGGGCGATCCTGTGCACCGAGGAGCTGGCCTCACGTGTCGACCGCGCGGTGTTCCCGTTCACGCAGGGCGGGCCGCTGATGCACGCGATCGCGGCCAAGGCGGTGGCGTTCGGCGAGGCCGCCCGGCCGGAGTTCCGCGCGTACGCCGGGCGGGTGGTGGCGAACGCCCGGGAGCTGGCGGAGGCGCTCGCGGCGGAGGGGATGCGCCCGGTCTCGGGCGGCACCGACACCCATCTGGCGCTCGTCGACCTGCGTCCGCTGGGGGTGTCGGGGGCCGATGCGGAACGGGCCTGCGCCCGTGCGAAGATCACTCTCAACCGCAACGCGATCCCCTACGATCCGCGGCCTCCGGCGGTGACGTCGGGCATCCGGCTCGGCACGCCGTGCGTGACCACGCAGGGCATGGGGGTGACGGAGATGAAGGAGATCGCGTCGATGGTGGCGCACGCGGTGGGCGATCCAGGTGCGATAACGTCGGTGGCCGAGCGGGTGACGCGGCTCACACGGTGTCATCCGGCATATCCACGGGGTTAATGTGCGGTTCTGTACAGTTTTCCGGTCCCAGGCGACCGGACAATCCGGGAAACTAGGTACGTGCGCGAATACACACTCATAGCGCTGGTGGCGGCGGCGGTCACTTACCTGCTGGTCCCCCTGGTCAGGGTGTTCGCGCTCCGCATCGGCGCCGCGCCGGAGATCCGCGAGCGCGACGTGCACACCGTCCGCACCCCGCGCCTCGGCGGCCTGGCGATGTACGCCGGCATGCTGGCCGGGCTGTTCGTCGCGAGCCGCCTCGACCATATCGGGGCCACTCTCGCCGACCCCACGGTGGGTGAGGGCCAGACCGTCATCGCGCTGGCGCTCGCGGGCGGCGTCATCGTGCTCACCGGCTTCCTGGACGACTGGTGGGGCATGGACGCCCTGGTCAAGCTGGGCGGGCAGATCGCCGCCGCCGGTCTGCTCGTGGCGTTCAAGCTGACGCTGCTGTGGGTGCCGCTGCCGAACGGCAACACCGTGAGCCTCGACAGCACGCTGCAGACCGTCATCACGATCCTCGTCGTGGTGGTCGCCATCAACGCCGTCAACTTCGTGGACGGCCTGGACGGCCTGGCCGCGGGCATCGTCGGCATCGCCGCGATGGCGACGTTCGTGTGGACGATCGCGCTGACCGACAGCCTGGAGCAGGGGCGGCTGAGCGTCACGGCGGCGATCACGGCGATCCTGATCGGCATGTGCCTGGGCTTCCTGCCGCACAACTTCCACCCGTCCAAGATCTTCATGGGGGACACCGGGGCCATGCTCATCGGCCTCGTGCTCGCCACCTCCGTCGTCACGGTGACCGGCACCGTCGACTACCGGGGAGCCTCCGAGGACATCAACCGGTTCCCCGTCGTGCTGCCGATCCTGCTGCCGCTCGCGGTGATGGTGCTCCCGCTGGCCGACCTGGTCATGGCGGTGATCCGGCGCACCTCGCACGGCAAGTCGCCGCTCGCGCCCGACCGCGGCCACCTGCACCACCGCCTGCTGCAGATCGGGCACTCCCACCGCCGCACCGTGCTGATCATGTACGCGTGGTCGTTCCTGTTCGCCGCCACGGTCGTCGGCTTCTCGGTGGGCGGCGTGCCGCTGATCGTCTTCCCGCTCGTCGTGCTGTTCGCCATAATCGTGCTGCTGCTCATGGGGCTGCCGCGGTGGCGCTCGGGGCGCGGCAAGGGAGGGGCGCACTCCTCGCGGCGCGGCCCCGGCCCGGGCTCGGGCCCGGCGGACCCGCCGGTCGCCGAGGGCACCTCGCGCGCCACCGCCGCGACCGGCTGAAACATCCGTTCACCTCCCCGAAAGCCCAGGTAAAGGCGCTCCTTCATGAGCTTGTGATACCTTTCACTAGCAAGGGCGGGTAAGACCCGCCTCGCGAGGTAGCAATCGCTCGCTTGACAACTGTTCTTTGGAGCACCGATGCAGGCCAACGACCTCCAGATTCTCCGGGCGGCCGCGATGCCGGCGGCGCTGGCCGGGCTGATAGCCGTCGTCGCCGCGGCGGTCGCCGAGGGCGCCAAGGGAGCGCTCGGCGCGGGCATCGGCGTGCTGGTCGTGGCGGCCTTCTTCACCATCAGCCTCATCGCGGTGACCTACGCGGCGCGCGTCTCGCCCACCATGATGATGGCCGCGGCCCTCGGCACCTTCCTGACGAAGATCCTGCTGCTGGCCGTGACGCTGGAGTACTTCGCGGACGCCACCGTGTGGCACCCGGGGGCCTTCACCCTCACCGTCATCGCGTGCACGATCTGCTGGACCATCGGCGAGGCGCGCGGCTTCCTCAAACTCAAGATCCTCTATGTCGACCCCACTGTGAAGGTCCCGGGCGTGGTCGAGGAGAAGCGGACGTGACGCGTCGCGTTCTGACCTCAGCGAACTTGCCCTACACTCGCCTTGGCAGACGGGGCGGGACCGGTCATCGCCGAGCGCCTGAGGCCACGGCCTCGCGAGGCTGGCTCGATATGACTAGTCACGGCCACGCCTGCTATTGTCGCGTGCGCGGCAGGGGAACGTTCGCCTGTGCCATCGAGTCCTGGCCTCCTCGCCCTCTTCACACTTCTTCTCCGGCGGGCCTCTCCTACCCGCGGCCACCGGAGGGCCTCTTGACCGATCATCACGACGAAGGGAACGACGAGTGAGCGCCACGCTGACGCCTCTCGCCTCCGATGAGTTCCAAGCTCCGGGGTTGGGCCTTTTCGACTGGCCGCCGATCGTCGAAGGTCAGGCATGGTTCAACAAGCCCGCGCTCTACGCGCTGATCGCCGTGCTCGTGGTCGTGGTCTTCTCCTTCTTCGCCTTCTCGCGGCCGAAGCTGGTGCCGCGCGGCGTGCAGAACGTCGGTGAGCTCGCCTACGAGTTCGTCCGCGACCAGATCGCCAGGCCGAACCTCGGCAAGGACAGCGACCGGTGGATGCCGCTGCTGTTCACGCTGTTCCTGTTCGTGTGGATCATGAACCTGTTCGGCTCGGTCATCTTCATCCAGTTCCCGGTCATGTCGCGCATCGGTTATCCGGCGATCCTGTCCCTCGGTATCTGGCTGCTGGTGATGTACCTGGGCATCAAGCACCAGGGTCCCATCGGCTTCTTCAAGAACGTGATGTTCCCCCCGGGCCTCCCCGGATGGATCTACTTCCTGGTCGCCCCGATCGAGCTGGTCTCGACGTTCTTCCTGCGCCACATCACCCACGCCGTGCGGCTCTTCGCCACCATGATGGCCGGGCACCTGATCGTGGCCCTGTTCTCCGAGGTCGGCTGGCACTTCCTGTTCGTCAAGCTGACGCCGCTCGGCGCCCCGCTCGGCGTGCTCGGAGTTCTCATGACGATCCTGCTCACCGCCTTCGAGCTCTTCATCCAGGCGCTGCAGGCCTACGTCTTCGCGCTGCTGGCGGCGATGTACATCAACGACGCGCTCCACGCCGCGCACTGAGAGATTCCACAGTCCGTCCTAACCCCGGTGGACGTTCCACTGGTCGATAGAAAAGGAAACACGCATGTCTGTCCTCGCTGAAGTGACCGGCAACCTCGGCTCCATCGGCTACGGCCTCGCCGCGATCGGCCCCGGCATCGGCATCGGCATCATCTTCGGTCAGGGCGTGCAGGCCATCGCCCGCCAGCCGGAGGCCTACGGTCTGATCCGCCAGAACATGATCCTGGGCTTCGTGTTCGCCGAGGCGCTCGCCCTCATCGGTATCGCGCTCGCGTTCGCCTTCCGGGCCTGACGCGACCCTCCCTGGCGGAAGGTGGCAATTGTGTATCTGCTAGCGGCAGAGGAAGCACCCAACCCTCTCCTGCCCGACCTGGCGGAGATGGCGATCGGCGGGTTCGCGTTCCTGCTGGTCCTGTTCTTCGTCGGCCGGCTCTTGGTGCCCCGGCTCCAGAAGACCCTGGAGATGCGGGCCGACGCCATCGAAGGCGGACTGAAGCGGGCCGAGGAGGCCCAGGCCGCGGCCCAGCGCACGCTGGAGGAGTACCGCGCCAAGCTGGACGAGGCCCGGCACGACGCGGCCCGGCTGCGGGAAGAGGCCCGCGAGCAGGCCGCGCAGATCAAGGCCGACCTGCGTGTGGAGGCCCAGGCCGAGGCCCGGCGCCTGATCGAGACCGCGCACGCGCAGATCGAGGCCGACCGCCGGCAGGCGTTCGCCCAGCTGCAGGCCGAGCTCGGCCGCCTGGCCACCGAGCTGGCCGGCCGCATCGTCGGCGAGTCCCTTGAGGACGAGGCGCGCCAGAGCCGGGTCGTGGACCGCTTCCTCACGGAGCTGGAGTCCGCGGACGGGGCGGCGGTGCGCTGATGAGAGGCCTGAGCCGTAGCTCGCTCGCCGAGGTCGAGGAGCGCTTCAACGCGGTCGCCGGCACGGCCGACCTCGGCCGCGTGGCCGAGGACCTGCTGGCGGTCTCCGTGCTGCTCGACCGCGAGCACGGGCTCCGCCGCAACCTCGCCGACCCCGCCCGCCCCGCGGCGCGGAAGGACGAGGTCGTGCGGTCCCTGCTGGGCGGCAGGATCAGCGACGCCGCCCTGGAGACGGTCGTGGCGGCCGTCTCCGTCAAGTGGTCGAAGTCCGTCGACCTCGCCGACGCGCTGGAGCGGCTCAGCGTCATCGCCTCGGTCGCCGAGGCCGAGTCCCAGGGCAGGCTCGACGATGTGGAGGACGAGCTCTTCCGCTTCGGCCGCATCGTCGAGGCCAACCCCGAGCTGCGCCACGCGCTGGCCGACCCGGCGGTGCCGGCCGAGGCCAAGCGCGGCCTGCTGGCCGACCTGCTCGGCGACAAGGTGGCCCCGTCCACGTTGCGGCTGGTCACGCAGCTTGCGCTCTACCCCAGAGGACGTAGCTTGGAACGGGGGCTGGATGCGTACATCCAGCTCGTGGCGGAGCAGCGACAGCAATTTGTCGCCGTGGTGCGCAGCGCGGTTCCGCTGACCGACGCGCAGCGGCAGCGCCTCGCCGCCTGGTTGCGCACCACGTACGGTCGCGACGTCCACCTGAACGTCGAGGTGGACCCAAAGGTGATCGGTGGATTCTCCGTCCGTCTGGGCGATGAGTTGATCGACACCACGATCGCAGGACGTATTGAAGAAGTCCGCCGCCGGTTGGCCGGCTAGCAGAGTCAGGGCGGCCGATGATTAGGGAGACTGAAGAGAGATGGCGGAGCTGACGATCCGGCCGGACGAGATCCGGAACGCGCTTGAGCGCTTCGTCCAGGCGTACGAGCCGGAAGGGGCAGCCCGAGAGGAGATCGGGACCGTCGTCGATGCCGGCGACGGCATCGCCCACATCTCCGGCCTTCCCTCGGCGATGGCGAACGAGCTGCTTGAGTTCGAGGACGGCACGCGTGGCCTGGCACTGAACCTGGACGTCCGGGAGATCGGTGCCGTTATCCTGGGCGACTTCAGCGGCATCGAAGAGGGCCAGTCGGTCCGCCGGACGGGTGAGGTCCTGTCCGCGCCGGTCGGCGACGCCTTCCTCGGCCGCGTCGTCGACGCGCTGGGCAACCCGCTGGACGGCAAGGGCCCGATCGAGGCCGAGACCCGCCGTCCGCTGGAGCTGCAGGCCCCCTCGGTGGTCCAGCGCCAGCCGGTGAAGGAGCCCCTGCAGACCGGCATCAAGGCGATCGACGCCATGACGCCGATCGGCCGCGGCCAGCGCCAGCTCATCATCGGCGACCGCGGCACCGGCAAGACCGCGATCGCCGTGGACACGATCCTCAACCAGCGCGAGAACTGGGCCAGCGGCGACCCCACCAAGCAGGTCCGCTGCGTCTACGTCGCGATCGGCCAGAAGGGCTCCACGATCGCGCAGGTGCGCGCCCGCCTCGAAGAGGCCGGCGCCCTGGAGTACACCACCATCGTCGCCGCCCCCGCCTCCGACGCGGCCGGCTTCAAGTACATCGCCCCCTACACCGGCTCGGCCATCGGCCAGCACTGGATGTACCAGGGCAAGCACGTGCTCATCGTCTTCGACGACCTCAGCAAGCAGGCCGACGCCTACCGCGCCGTGTCCCTGCTGCTGCGCCGCCCGCCGGGCCGCGAGGCGTTCCCGGGCGACGTGTTCTACTTGCACTCCCGTCTGCTGGAGCGCTGCGCCAAGCTGTCGAACGACATGGGCGCCGGCTCGATGACCGGCCTGCCGATCATCGAGACCAAGGGCAACGACGTGTCGGCGTTCATCCCGACCAACGTCATCTCCATCACCGACGGCCAGTGCTTCCTGGAGACCGACCTGTTCAACGCCGGCGTCCGCCCGGCGATCAACGTCGGTGTCTCGGTCTCCCGGGTCGGCGGCTCGGCGCAGATCAAGGCGATGCGCAAGGTCGCCGGCACGCTGCGCCTGTCGCTGTCGCAGTACCGCGACCTTGAGGCCTTCGCGGCCTTCGCCTCCGACCTGGACGCGGCCTCCCGCGCCCAGCTCGAACGCGGCGCCCGCCTGGTCGAGCTGCTCAAGCAGCCGCAGTACTCGCCGTACCCGGTGGAGCGCGAGGTCGTCTCGGTGTGGGCCGGCACCAGCGGCGAGCTGGACGACGTCCCGCTGGAGGACATCGCCCGCTTCGAGGCCGAGTTCCTCGACTACATCGCGACGAAGTACAAGGGCGTCCTCGACGGCCTCCGCGAGACCGGTGAGATCAACGACGACACCGTCACCACGCTCAAGGAGGCGATCACGGAATTCAAGAAGACGTTCCAGACCTCCTCCGGCGAGCTGCTCGTCAAGGACGAGCCGGTGGCTCCGCTCGAGGCCGACGAGGTCGGCCAGGAGAAGGTCGTCAAGCACGTCCGTCCGACGGCCGAGAAGCAGTAGCCCATGGGTGCCCAGCTAAGACTGCTGCGGCGGCGCATCCGCTCGGTCAAGTCCACGGCCAAGATCACGCGTGCGCAGGAGCTGATCGCCTCCTCGCGCATCGTGAAGGCGCAGCAGCGCATGGAGGCCGCGGTCCCGTACGAGCGCGAGATCACGCGCGCGGTGTCGGCGGTCCTCAGCAACTCCGCCGACATCGACCACCCGCTGACCGTGGCCAAGGAGAAGCCCTCCAGCGCCGGGGTCCTGATCGTCACCAGCGACCGCGGCTTCGCCGGCGGCTTCAACGCCAACATCCTGCGCGAGGCCGAGGCGCTTGCCGGTCACCTCCGGGGACGCGGCCTGCAGGTCAAGCCGTTCGTCGTGGGCCGCAAGGGCATCACCTGGCACCGCTTCCGCGACCGGAGCATGAGCGGGGAGTGGTCGGGCTTCTCCGACAGCCCGCTCTACGCCCACGCCAAGGAGATCGCCGACGCCCTGGTCGCCTCGTTCGAGGACCAGAACGGCATCGACGAGATCCACATCGTGTACACCGAGTTCGTCTCGATGCTCACGCAGCAGGTCCAGGTGAAGCGCGTCCTCCCGCTGGAGGTCGAGGAGACCACCGAGGAACCTGCCGGTGGGCCGCTGCCGTACTACGAGTTCGAGCCGACGGCGGGCGAGGTGCTGAACCAGCTCCTGCCGCGCTACATCGAGTCGCGCATCTTCAACGCGCTGCTCCAGTCGGCCGCTTCCGAGCACGCCGCGCGTCGCCGCGCGATGAAGTCGGCGACCGACAACGCCAATGAGCTCATCCGCGTGTTCACCCAGCGGATGAACCAGGCGCGCCAGGCCGAGATCACCCAGGAAATCAGCGAGATCGTCGGTGGCGCGAACGCGCTGGCCGACGCCTCCGCGGGGAAAGAGTGAGAAACCACAATGACCGCTGAGACCGTCGCGACCGCCGTAGGTCGCGTGGCGCGCGTCACGGGCCCCGTCGTCGACGTGGAGTTCCCCGTGGAGGCGATGCCGGATATCTACAACGCCCTCACCACCGAGGTCACCATCGCGGGCGAGGCCAAGACGCTGACGCTGGAGGTCGCCCAGCACCTCGGCGACAACCTGGTCCGCGCCATCTCGATGCAGCCCACCGACGGCCTCGTGCGCGGGGTCGCCGTCAACGACACCGGCGGCCCCATCTCGGTGCCGGTCGGCGAGGTCGTCAAGGGCCACGTGTGGAACGCCCTGGGCGAGCCGCTGGACACCGACAAGGCGTCGCTGCAGGTGAGCGAGCGGTGGGGTATCCACCGCCCGTCCCCGCCGTTCGACCAGCTGGAGTCCCGCACCGAGATGCTGCCCACCGGCATCAAGGTCATCGACCTGCTCACCCCGTACGTCAAGGGTGGCAAGATCGGCCTGTTCGGCGGCGCGGGCGTCGGCAAGACCGTCCTCATCCAGGAGATGATCCGCCGGGTCGCGCTGAAGTTCTCCGGCACGTCGGTGTTCGCCGGCGTCGGCGAGCGCACCCGTGAGGGCAACGACCTCTGGCTGGAGATGGAGGAGGCCGACGTCCTCAAGGACACCGCGCTGGTGTTCGGCCAGATGGACGAGCCTCCGGGCACCCGTCTGCGGGTCGCGCTGTCCGCGCTGACCATGGCCGAGTACTTCCGCGACGTCGAGAAGCAGGACGTTCTGCTCTTCATCGACAACATCTTCCGGTTCACCCAGGCCGGTTCCGAGGTGTCCACCCTGCTCGGCCGCATGCCGTCCGCGGTGGGTTACCAGCCGACCCTGGCCGACGAGATGGGCGTTCTGCAGGAGCGCATCACCTCCACCCGCGGTCACTCGATCACCTCGATGCAGGCGATCTACGTGCCCGCGGACGACATCACCGACCCGGCCCCGCACAACGCGTTCGCGCACCTCGACGCGCAGACCGTTCTGTCCCGGCCGATCTCGGAGAAGGGCATCTACCCCGCGGTGGACCCGCTCGACTCCAGCTCCCGCATCCTCGACCCCACGATCGTGGGCGAGGAGCACTACCGGGTCGCCCAGGAGACCAAGCGGATCCTGCAGAAGTACCGCGAGCTCCAGGACATCATCGCGATCCTGGGCATCGACGAGCTCTCCGAAGAGGACAAGGTCGTCGTCCAGCGGGCCCGCCGCATCGAGCGCTTCCTGTCGCACCCGATGTACGCCGCCGAGGCGTTCACCGGCCAGCCGGGTGAGTTCGTCGACGTGGAGGACACGATCCGCTCCTTCAAGGGCCTGTGCGAGGGCGAGTACGACCACCTGCCCGAGCAGGCGTTCTTCATGGTCGGCGGCATCGACCAGGCCATCGCCAAGGCGAAGGAACTGGGCCGCTGACAACGGGATGCCGGCACGGCGCGGCCGTGCCGGCGTCCGAGGAAGGTGTGTGATGGCAAAGCTCCGCATCGGCGTCGTGTCGCCGGAACGTGAGATCTGGTCCGGCGAGGCCGACATGGTGATTGCCAAGACCGTGGAGGGCGAGATCGGTATTATGCCGAACCACGCCCCCGTTCTCGGTGTCCTCGTGGACGGCGGCGTCCTTCGCATCAAGCGCAGCGACGGCGGGGACGTGAACGCGGCCGTTCACGGCGGGTTCATCTCCGTCGCCAACAACGACGTCTCGGTCCTGGCCGAGACGGCCGAGCTCGGCTCCGAGGTGGACGTGGCGGCGGCCCGCGACGCGCTCCAGCGCGCGCTCGCGTCGGTCGGTGCCGACGGCGAGGACACCACGGCGCAGGTCGAGGCCAAGCGCGCCCGGGCTCGTCTGCGTGCGGCCGGCGAAGAGGTTTGATAGACAGACGAAAATGAGCTTTGGGGGGCGACCATGGCGGCGCTGGACATCTTGATAAGCGTTGCGGTGATCGCCGCCCTGCTCGTCCTCCGGGGCGTGCTGCTCGCCCGCTCCCGGGGCAATGTCGTATGCAGCCTCCGAACGGGCAACCGGGCCTGGCGGAGCGGAGTCGCCCGCTACGCGGGCGGGGAGCTCCACTGGATTCCCTTTCTCGGACTGCGACTGAGGCCGCGCCACGCGATCGCGAGGCGCGGCCTCACCGTTTCCACCCGTCGTCCCCTGGCCGGCGGGGACGGCCCGGCCGGCTACTGGACGGTCGACTGCGCCGGCGTCTCCCTCGCCATGAGCGAGGACGCCCTCACCGGCTTCCTCGCCTGGGTCGAATCCGCGCCCCCCAGCGCTCACTTGGATGCCGCCTAGCGGGTGCCGCCGGGCTTCCAGAGGAGTTCGTCGCCGTGGGCGGCGGTGCGGCAGAGGATGAAGAGCAGGTCGCTCAGGCGGTTGAGGTACTTGGCCGTGAGCGGGTTGACGTCCTCGTGGGCCTCCAGGGCCGCCCAGGTCGTGCGTTCGGCGCGGCGGACCACCGTGCGGGCGACGTGCAGCAGGGCGGTGCCGGGCGCGCCGCCGGGGAGGATGAAGCTGCGCAGCGGGCGCAGGTCGGCGTTGAAGCGGTCGCACTGGGCTTCCAGCCGGTCGATGTAGGACTGCTCCACGCGCAGCGGCGGGAACTCCGGGGCCTCTCGCACCGGGGCGCACAGGTCGGCGCCGAGGTCGAACATCTCGTTCTGCACCAGGGTCAGCACCTCGGCGATCTCCGGATCCAGGTCGCCCATCGAGATCGCCACGCCGATCGCCGCGTTGGCCTCCTCCACGTCGGCGTAGGCGGCGAGCCGCGGGTCGGTCTTGCGCGTGCGGCTCATGTCGCCGAGCGTCGTGGTGCCGTCGTCTCCCGCACGCGTGTAGATGGTCGAGAGGACTACGGGCTTGTCGTTGTCAGCGCGCGTCATGCGGCCAGCGTAACCCTCCGGCCCGCGCCCGCCCGAGGGCCGGGGACGGGCCCCGGGGGGCCTCTGCGCGATTCTGAGGCGGGCGGGCAGGCATGGGACGGGTTCTGGTGGGCAGGGGACCGCTGCGGCCCGTGAGGGCCGTCTGACAGGAGGAGGCGGCATGCCGAGCCGGTGCGGTCACAGGTGCCAGGTGGTGGACGTGGGGTCGCGTCTGGACGGGAGCACGGTGGCCACGCTGCGGCCGCGGCTGCACGCGGCGGTCGAGTCGGGTGTGGGCGACATGATCGTCGATCTGTCGGGCCTGGAGATGATCGACTCGG
Source organism: Sphaerisporangium siamense (assembly GCF_014205275.1). NCBI lineage: Bacteria > Bacillati > Actinomycetota > Actinomycetes > Streptosporangiales > Streptosporangiaceae > Sphaerisporangium > Sphaerisporangium siamense. The sequence goes on along the minus strand of NZ_JACHND010000001.1, from coordinate 7,898,566 downwards.
CGGGCCTCGGGGTGCTGGTCGGGACCCACCGCCGGGCGCTGCGCGCCGAGCGCCGCCTGGTCCTTCGCGGAGTGCCGCCGCGGGTCATGCGCGTGCTCGCGATCACCCGTCTGCACCGCGTCCTGAAGGTCGAGCTGTCCCCGGCCGCCGTGGCGTGAGCGCGAGCCGGGAGCGGGGGAGCGCTCAGCCGAAGGAGCTGCGGAAGATGTGGACGGCCGTGTCGATCAGGTCCTCAAGCGGGGGCTTGACGTCGGCGAGCACCCATTCGATGAGCAGTTCCTGGATCGCGCCGACCAGGGCGAGGGAGAGCAGGTGAAGCCGTCCGGGCGGAGCGCCGGGCAGTTCGCCGAGAGTCTCCTCGATCACCTGGGTGAAGCCGGTGACCGCGCGCTGGCGGTGCGGGGTCAGGATGTCCCCGGCCCTTCGCGCCTCCAGATGCATGATCTTCGCGCGGCGCCGGTCCCGGGTGACGAAGGTGATGTAGGTGGCGATGCCCGCCAGGATCCGGCTGTCGGCGTCGGGTGGGGCCTCGCCGATGGCCTTGGCCACCGCCTGCAGCGTCTCCTCGACGCACCGGTCGTAGACCGCGCGCATCAGGTCCTCGCGCCCGGTGAAGCACTCGTAGAACGCCCGATTGGAGATGCGGGCCGCGGCGCACAACCGTTCGATCGTGGTGGCGTTGAATCCCGCTCCGGCGAACAATGTGTACGCCGCGCTCATCAAGCGTTCCTTGCGGTCGGCTAATCGCTGCTCCGCCGTCATCCCGCGGTAGTCACGTCCGGTCGCCAAGTCCCACCTCGCGTCCTGCTGGCCGTAGGAACCCATCATTATGGACGCAAGATCGTTTTTGGGGAAGTATCAGGACAACTAGCTCTTGCGTCGTCCATGCAGAATAGTGACCATTTTCACAAGACGCTGCAGCTCCGCGGGAGTCCGGGAGAACGACGTGATTTTCATCCCCGGCAGAGGGAATCGCTGCCGCGTGATCGCCTTGGCGCGCGTGAACTCGCGCAACCCGTCGGCCCCGTGGATGCGCCCGAACCCCGAGTCGCCGACGCCGCCGAACGGCAGCGCGGGCACGCCCGCGAACGAGATGACCGAATTGATGGCCGTCATGCCGGTGAGCATCGCGCGGGCCAGCTCCATCGCGCGGCGCGGGTCGCCGGAGAAGACGGTGCCGCCCAGGCCGTAGGCCGCGGCGTTGGCCTTCTGCAGGGCCTCCTCGGCGGTCGCCACCCTGGTCACGGTGATGGTGGGCCCGAAGGTCTCCTCGCGGACGGCGCTCGAATCCTCGGGCACCCCGGTCAGCACCACCGGATCGACGTACGGGGGCCGCACGGACCCGGCGCCGCCGACCACGGCCGTGCCGCCCCGGGCGAGGGCGTCGTCGACGTGCCGCCGGATGATCTCGGTCTGGGACGGCATGGTGATCGGCCCGTAGTGCTCGCCGCCGCGCAGCCCCTCGGCCCGCGTGGTGAGCTCGCGCATGAACGCCTCGTACACGGCGTCCACGACGTACACGCGCTCCACGCCCACGCAGGTCTGCCCGGCGTTGGACATCGCGCCCCACAGCGCGGCGTCGGCCGCGGCGGCGACGTCGGCGCCGGCATCGACGATCAGGGCGTCCTTGCCGCCGCACTCGGCGACGATCGGGGTGAGGTTCGCCGCGCAGGCCGCCATGACCCGCTTGGCCGTCGCGGTCGAGCCGGTGAAGGCGATCTTCCCGACGCCGGGGTCGGCGGCGAGCGCGGCGCCGGTCTCGCCGAGGCCGGTCACGACCTGGAGCACCCGGTGTTCGGGGACGCTCTCGGCGAACAGCTCCGCCAGCAGCACGCCCACGCCCGGGGTCAGCTCGCTGGGCTTGAACACCACGGCGTTCCCGGCCGCCAGCGCGTACCCGATCGAGCCCATGGGCGTGAAGAGCGGGTAGTTCCACGGGCCGATCACGCCGACCACGCCGAGCGGCAGGTACTCCAGCGTGGCCGCCATGTTGACCGAGATCAGGCCGGGGGAGACCCGGCGCGGCCCGAGCACCTTGCGCGCGTTGCGCGCCGCCCAGTCGAGGTGGACGATCGCGAGCACCGTCTCCAGCGTCGCGTCGCCGACGGGCTTGCCGGTCTCCTCGTGGATGAGGTTCGCGACGCGGTGCAGCTCGCGGGTGAGGACGGCCTTGAAGTCCAGCAACCGGCGCCTGCGCTCGGCGTGGCCGAGCCGCGCCCACCACCGCGCCGCCTCGCCCGCGTCGCGCACGGCCGCGCGCACGGCGGCGGCGTCGTGGATCGGATGGGAGCCGACGACCGTGCCGGTGGCGGGGTTCAGGGAGTCGAAGGTCCGATGCTCGGTGGCCGTTGACATGCTGGTTCCTCTCGGCGCTCGCCGCGGCGGCCGGTGCGGGAGCCGGGCTCCGGGACCTCGATCGTCCACCTCCGCGGGATCTGCCGCAACCCTAGCTCCGTACGGACGGTGACGAGCACGATGACGAGCACGGCCGTGCGATCACAGCAGGCCGCGGGCCAGCGCGGTGGTGACGGCCGCGGTGCGGTCGGAGACGCCGAGCTTGCCGAAGACGCGCAGCAGGTGGGTCTTCACCGTCGCCTCGCTGATGAACAGGCTCCTGCCGATCTCGGCGTTGGTCAGCCCCCGCGCGACCAGCGCCAGCACCTCGGTCTCGCGCCGGGACAGCGACTCGGCCGCGGGCGCGCGCATCCGCGTGACCAGCCGCGTGGCGACCGACGGCGACAGCACGGTCTCGCCGCGCGCGGCGGCGAACACGGCGGCGACGAGGTCGGCGCGCGCGGTGTCCTTCAGCAGATAGCCCGCCGCGCCGGCCTCGACGGCGCGCACGATGTCCTGGTCGGTCTCGTAGGTGGTGAGGACGATCACGCGGCTGCGCGGCCGGTCGGCGAGGATGCGCTCGATGGCCGCGACGCCGTCGCCCCCGGGCATGCGCAGGTCCATCAGGATCACGTCGGGGTCCAGCTCGCGCGCCATCGCCACGGACTCCTCGCCGGACCCGGCCTCCCCGGCCACGCCGATGCCGGGGTCGGCCTCCAGCATGCCGCGCAGGCCCTCACGGACGACGGGGTGGTCGTCGACGATCAGCACGCGTATCACGCGGGGGACTCCTCCTCCGGTTCCTGGGGGTTCTCCGGCTCGTGGGGAAGCCGGACGGTCAGCTCGGCGCCCTCCCCGGGCGCCGTCCGTACGCGCAGCGTGCCTCCGGCCTGCTCCACGCGGGACCGCATGGCCCGCAGGCCGTACCCGCGTCCCTCGGTGGCGTCCGCCAGGTGCGCGGGCGCGGCGTCCAGGGCGGCGCCGTCGAAGCCGGTCCCGTCGTCGCGGACGCGCAGGACGACCTCGCGCTCACCGTACTGCAGCGTCACCTGGGCCGAGGAGGCCGCCGCGTGCTTGCGCACGTTGGCCAGCGCCTCCTGGGCGGCGCGGATGAGGACGACCTCCAGGCCGGGCGCGATCGGGCGCGAGGCCCCCTCGGCGGTGAACGTGACCGGCGCCCCGAGCTCCTCGCCGAGCCGCGCGGCGATCCTGCCGAGCGCCTCCTCCAGCGTGGAGCCGTCCAGCGGGCCCGGGGTGAGCGCGGCGATCAGCCCCCGGGCCTCCTCCAGGTTCTCCCGCGCGGTGCGCACGGCGAGCGCCAGGTGGCGCGAGGGGTCGGCCTGCGCCTCGGCGGCCTGGATCAGCATGATGATGCTGGTGAACCCCTGGGCCAGCGTGTCGTGGATCTCCCCGGCCAGCCGCTGCCGCTCGGCCAGGGCGCCCCGCTCCCGCGAGAGCCGCTCCACCTCCGCCCGGCTGGCCCGCAGCTCCTCGATCAGCTCGGCCCGTTCGGCGCTCTGGTCGATGATCCGTAGGACCCACGGGCCGAACACCAGCGAGAACGTGATCGCGATCGCGCTGGTGGTGACGAACCCGGCCAGCTCATGCCGGGTCACGCCGGGCTGGAGGAGGAAGCGGATCGCGGGGCACAGGTTCAGGCCCACCACCGCCACCAGCGCCCACCCCGAGCGCAGCAGCATGAACATCTGCGGGCAGAGCCCGAACAGCGCGAACGAGGAGGAGGGGACGATGACGGTGGCGGGGACGAAGGTGGCGAAGGCGATGCCGAGATAGAGCAGGCCCTCGCGCGTGGCGCTCCGGTCGGCGCGGATCGCCCGCCGCCCGAACAGCAGGTAGGCGATCGCGCAGGCCATGAGCAGCAGCACCGCCGCCGCCTTGGACGAGGTGGGCCCGCCGTCCCACACCACGAACGTCACCGTCACCGACAATGCGACCAGGAACAGGAACTCCCAGCCGGGCAGCACGACCCAGGCGTCCCCGCGCGCCATGCGCGGCGTCAGCCGTCGCGGCGGCCCTTCCAGCGGAACGTCGTCAGGCACAGCACCAGACCTCCGATGACCCACGCGCCCAGGACGAGCGCGACACGGTCCAGTTCATAGGACTTCGCCGGCTCCAGGGACGCCCCCGCGTCTCCCAGGAACACCGAACGGAAACCCTGGCACATCCACTTGAGCGGGAGGAACGAGGCCACCTTGATCAGCCAGTCGGGAAGCTGGTTGAACGGGATGAACACCCCGGAGATGAACTGCAGCACCACGAACGGCAGGCTGATCACCGCGGTCGCGCTCTTGGCCGACCTCGGCAGGGTGCTGACCGCGATGCCGAGCAGTGAGGAGGCCGTGACGCCGAGCAGGAACACCCAGGCGAAGGTCACCCAGTTCCCGGCCGCGGTCGGGAGCTCCAGGTCGTACAGCGCCACGCCGACGGCCAGCAGGATCGCGACCTCCAGCAGCGACAGCAGCAGGACGTTGAGGATCTTGCCGAGGAAGTAGGCGGCCCGCGGCATCGGAGTGCCGGCGAGGCGCTTGAGCGTGCCGTCCTCCCGGTCGACCGCGATGCCCACGCCGAGGGACTGGAAGCTGGTGCTCATGACGCCCGCGCCGATCAGCCCGGCGGCGTAGAGCTGGGAGACGGTGATCTGGCTGTTGACGTGCCCCTGGAAGATGGAACCGAAGATCACGAGCAGGATGATCGGGAAGGCGAAGGTGAAGATCACCGCGTCCTTCTCGCGGAAGAACATCCTGGTCTCGGCGGCGGCCCTGGACCACCCGGTCGCGAGGACCGAGGGCAGCGGGTGGGGCGTCCGCGCGGTGGCCGTGGCCGCGGGGGGCGCGACGGTGTCGCTCATGGAAACCTCTGACGGTGGGAAGGGGCGGGTTCGGGGGAGGACGGGCCGGCGGGCGCGTCAGGCGCCGTCGTGGGCGGAGCCGATGAGCCCCAGGTAGACGTCCTCCAGGGAGGGGCGCGTCACGGTCAGCTCGGGCACCTCGCCGTCGAAGCGGGCGGTGAGCTCCATGACCGTCGCGGTCGGGGTGGCGGTCTCGACGCGCCGGCGCTCGCCGTCCTCCAGCCAGGTCACCTTGGCCCTGGCCGTCGCGCGCCCGCCGAGCGTGGCGGGCTCGCCCTCGGCCACGATGCGGCCCGCGGCGATGACGGCGACCCGGTCGGCGAGCGCCTCGGCCTCGTCGAGGTAGTGCGTCGTGAGGACGATGGTCGTGCCCTCGTCGGCCAGGCCCTGGATCAGCTCCCAGAACCGCCGGCGCGCCTCGGGGTCGAAGCCGGTGGTCGGCTCGTCCAGGAACAGCAGCTCGGGGTCGCCGATCACGCCGAGCGCGACGTCGACCCGCCGCCGCTGGCCGCCGGAGAGCCGCCGCAGCCGCGTCCCCGCCTTCTCGGCCAGCCCGACGTGCGCGATCACCTCGTCGGGGTCCCTCGGGGCGGGGTAGAGGGAGGCGAAGTGGCGCACGGTCTCGCGGACCGTCAGCTCGGCCACGTCGTTCGCCGTCTGCAGGACGATGCCGATCCTGCTGCGCCAGAGCCGGGTGGGGCGCCCGGGGTCGGTGCCGAGCACGCTGACCTCCCCGGCGTCGCGCCGCCGGTACCCCTCCAGGATTTCCACGGTCGTCGACTTGCCCGCGCCGTTGGGCCCGAGGATCGCGAACACCTCGCCCACGCCGATCTGCAGATCGATGCCGTCCACCGCGCGGACGTCCCCGTACCGCTTGGTAAGGCCGCGTACGCTCACCGCTGTCCGATTCATGCGGCAATCATCGCGGCGACAGGCTCTTTTCCGGCACCACCGGCAGGTCGAACCGGGTGTCCACCGTTCGGTGGACACCCGCGGAACGGGGCCTCAGGAGGAGCGGGGCGCGGTTCCGGCGAGCTCGTCCAGCACGGCGGTCCAGCGCGGGCCGATCACGTCCATATGGTAGTTCGCGGCGGTCTGCAGCGCGTTGGCCCCGAGCTGCCGCCGCAGGGTCTCGTCCTCGATCAGGCGGCAGATGCCGTCGCCCAGCGCCACGGCCTTCTTGGAGCGGATGAGCAGCCCGTCGTGCCCGTCGGTGATGATCTCCTTGGGGCCGTGCGGGCAGTTGAAGCTGGCCACCGGCACGCCCTTGCTCATGGCCTCCAGGATGGTCATCCCGAATCCCTCGTAGCGGGAGCTGACGGCGTAGATCGACGACTTGGACAGCTCGACGCCGATGTCGGGGGTGCTGCCCATCAGGAAGACCTTGTCCGACAGCCCCGCCTCGTCGATGCGGGCACGCAGCCGCTCCTCGCGCTCGGGGGTCCCGGCGCCGTAGATGCGCAGCACCCAGTCCGGGTGCGACTCGGCGACCGTCTTCCAGGCGTTGACCAGGCGGTCGAAGCCCTTCACCCACACGATGCGGCCGATGGCGACGACGACCTTCTCCGACAGCGTGGAGACGTCCCCGGCCAGGTCGGGGATCGCGTTGGGGATGCGGAGGAGCCGTCCGGGCGGGTTCGCCTTCAGCGCCTTGGCGTACGCCTTCCTGTCGGCCTCGGTGAGGGTGGCGAAGGCGTCGAGCCTGCCGTAGCGCCGCTTGATCAGGGCCTGGATCTCCGGGCCGTGCGACTCGTGGGTGACGTGCTCCTGGCCGACGGTGATGACCTCCGGCGGGGCGAACAGGCTCATGACCAGGTTGAACGAGGGCCGAGTCCCGATCAGCACGCCGCCGCGCAGCGACCGCAGGAAGCGGACGAGCCGCAGGTCGGTGAGCAGGTTCATGGTGTGGTACGCCTTCTCCTCCTTCGGCACCAGCCGGGTCGGCCGGCGGGCGAGGAACTCGGCGAACCGGCCGCGCGGGACCGTCCTGTCGTCGAGGAACCGCACCCGCACGCCCGGCGGCCAGGGGAAGAACGGGTCCTCGTTGGTGCGCACCAGGCTGACGATCTCGACGTCGCGGTCCTTGGCGAGGTGGCCGGCCAGGTTGAGCACCGTCCTGATCGTCCCGCCCATGCCGTAGGCGTGCAGCAGCAGGATGCGCACCGTGCCCGCGTCGCGGGACGGCGTCTTGCGCGCGCGCCTGCGGTTGATCAGTTCCAGCAGCCCCACCGCCGCCTGCGCCGGGGTCCGGCGCGCCTTCCTGATCACCCTCCTGATCACGCTGAGCGCCCCCTGTGTCATGAAGTCGTCGATGCCGCGGAAGTCCGGCGAGCGTTCCCCGTGCCAACTCCCCTTGTTCATGATCTAGACGCCACTAAGTGCCTAAAAAGTTGCGATTTTTTCAGAAAAATTCACTACGTACTTGGATCGTTACTCTTTAGAACGAATATTGCGGTGTATCGCCCCTAATGTCGGGCAGATGGTGCGATGAGACCATGGCCGGTCAAGATCGCTGCGCGCGTCGGCAGAGCGGCGAATCGCCGGGGGGAAACGGCGTGCCCGATCATCGGCCGCGTTATGCCGTCATCGATCTGAACGATATTCGGGTACGCCGGATTGCGCGTTATCCGCGTGTTCGCAGGAGAACGTCCGGTGATGGACGACACAGAGCGCGACCCCGCGCGGAAGCCGGGCCCGGTCTGCGGGCCCGTGGTCAGAAGTCCGAGGGGCGGAGGTTGAGAGCCCGAGGGCCGGAGGTCAGAAGAGGGTGTCGGTGCGCTCGATGCCGCGCAGGGCGTCGTAGTCGAGCGTGACGCAGCCGATGCCGCGGTCGGCGGCCAGCACGCGGGCCTGGGGCCTGATCTCCTGCGCGGCGAAGACGCCCTTGACCGGGGCGATCAGCGGGTCGCGGTTGAGCAGTTCGAGGTAGCGCGTGAGCTGCTCGACCCCGTCGATCTCGCCGCGCCTCTTGATCTCGACGGCGACCGTGCCGCCGTGGTCGTCACGGCACAGGATGTCCACCGGGCCGATCGCGGTCGGGTACTCCCTGCGGATGAGGGTCCACCCCTCGCCCAGGGTCTCGATGTGCTCGGCCAGCAACTCCTGCAGATGGGCCTCGACGCCGTCCTTGCGCAGGCCCGGGTCGACGCCCAGCTCGTGGCTGGAGTCGTGCAGGATCTCCTCGATGGTGACGATGAGCTGCTCGCCGGTCTTGCCGTGCGTGACCGTCCAGCCGCCGTCCTCCTCGCGCAGCCTGCACGGGGGGTTCATCCAGTTGAGCGGCTTGAACGCACGGTCGTCGGAGTGAATGGACACCGAGCCGTCCGCCTTGATCAGGATCAGCCGGGGCGCCATAGGAAGGTGCGCCGTCAGCCGACCCACGTAATCCACGCTGCACCGCGCGATGACCAGCCGCATGACCGCCAACCCTACCGCCCGTGCGGGGGTCGCCGGGCGCCGTCGGGCGGACCTCCGCCCCGACGGGTGGGGCGTTTTGAGATGGCGTGCGGGGCTCTGGGAGACTGGCGGGCGAGAGGAGGGCCGGATGTCACGGACGTTTGAGACGGTGGGTGTCGTCGGGCTGGGGACCATGGGAGCCGGCATCGCCGAGGTGTTCGCCCGCGCGGGGCTGCGCGTCGCCGGCGTCGAGGTCGACGCCCAGGCGCTCGAACGCGGGCGCGGGCACGTCGAGCGCTCCACCGGGCGCGCGGTGAGCAGGGGCAGGCTCGACGAGGCGGGCCGCCAGGCCATCCTCGACCGCATCACCTTCACCGGCTCGCTGGACGACCTGCGCGACGCCGACCTGGTGATCGAGGCGATCCCCGAGGTCATGGACTACAAGCACGCCCTGTTCACCGACCTGGACCGGGTCTGCCGGCCGGACGCGATCCTCGCCACCAACACCTCCTCCCTGTCGGTGACCGCCGTCGCCGCCGCCACCGAGCGCCCCGGCCGGGTCGTCGGCATGCACTTCTTCAACCCCGCGCCCGTGATGAAGCTCGTCGAGGTCGTGCGCACCGTCGTCACCGGCGAGGGCGTGGCCGAGGACGTCGCCGGGCTGGCCCGGCGTCTCGGCAAGACCCCGGTGACCGTGGGAGACCGCGCCGGGTTCGTCGTCAACCGCCTGTTGCTCGGCTACCTCAACCACGCCGCGACCCTGCTGGAGCTCGGCGTCGCCACCCGCGACGACATCGACACGGCGATGCGGCTCGGCGCCGGGTTCCCCATGGGCCCGTTCGCGCTGCTCGACCTGATCGGCCTGGACGTCTCGCACGAGGTCTGCGAGGTGCTCTTCCAGGAGAGCCGCGACCGCGTGCACGCGCCCGCGCCGATCCTGCGCGAACTGGTGACCGCCGGGCTGCTCGGCCGCAAGAGCGGGCGCGGCTTCCACGTCCACGACGGCGGCGGCGAGAGCGCGCCCGAGCGGGCCGAGCCGGCGCCCGGCGACGTCACGGTGGCCGTGATCGGCGACGGCACCGGCGCCCTGGCCGGGGAGGTGTCGGCGGCCGGGTACAAGATCGTGGAGGTCGGACAGGCCGACCTGGTGCTCGCCCTGTCCAGCACCCCGGTCGTCGAGCACGCCGCCCGGCTGCCCCACCCCGAGCGCCTGGTGGGGCTGCACCCGGTGGGCGAGCGGGTCGCCGAGGTCGTCTCCACCGTGCTCACCGCTCCCGCGGCGGCCGAGGCGGCGGCCCGCCTGGTCCGCGCGCTCGGCCGCGCCCCGGTCGCCACCGCCGACCGCGCCGGGTTCGTGGTGGACGCGCTGCTGTACCCGTACCTGAACGACGCCGTCCGCATGTACGACTCCGGCTACGCCTCGGCCGCCGACATCGACACCGCGATGCGGCTCGGCTGCGGCTATCCCGCCGGGCCGTTCGAGACGCTCGCCGCGATCGGCCCGCGGACCGTGCGCGACGGCCTGCGCGCGCTGTACGCCGAGTACCGGGAACCCTCGTTCGCCCCGGCGCCCCTGCTCGACCGGCTCGTCACCGCCGGGATCTCCCGTGTCGAGGACAGGTGACGGAAGAAGATCCGGCGATCTGGCGTTCGTGTCGATATGAGCCCCCGGCGCGCCCGCCGCATGGACCCCTGGGACAGGGGTGGCCGTGCCGCGCCCGCGCGGCCTCTGGACGGCGCTCTGCACGGCATGGACCGGGTGGAGGAGGGGCCGGACGGAGAGTGGAAGGTCCGCCTGGTCTCCGGCGCCGGCTCGGACAAGACCTACCGCTGCCCGGGCTGCGACCAGGAGATCAGGGCGGGGCTCCCGCACATCGTGAGCTGGCCCAACTGGACGGGCGGCGAGGGGGAGCGGCGTCACTGGCACACCGCGTGCTGGCGCAAGCGCGCCGACCGCGGGCCCGGGCGCACGCGGTACTGAGCCCCGCCCGCACGCACGCCCGGCGCCCGCCGGGGTTCTTCGAGGAGTAGTCGTTTGGAGATTCGCGCGTCGACGGTCCTGCCCGCCGTACGGGAGGACATCGAGCTGCACACGGCGGACGGGCTCACACTGGTGGGCGAGCTGGCCTCGCCGCCCGAGGGCCGTCCCGCCGCCACGCTGATCTGCCTGCACCCGCTGCCGACGGCGGCGGGCATGATGGACAGCCACGTGCTGCGCAAGGCGTCCTACCGGCTGCCCGCGCTGGCGGACCTCGCGGTGCTGCGCTTCAACACCCGCGGCACGGCCTCGGATCGAGGGAGATCCGAGGGGGCCTTCGACGAGGGCGAGGGGGAGCGGTTCGACGTCGCCGCCGCCCTGGAGTACGCCGAGTTCCACGACCTGCCGAACCCGTGGCTGCTCGGCTGGTCGTTCGGCACCGAGCTGGCGCTGAAGTGGGGACACGACCCGCTGGTCCAGGGCGCGATCCTGCTGTCGCCGCCGCTGAAGCGGGCCGGTGACGCCGACCTGGACGCCTGGGCCGCGTTCGGACGGCCCCTGGTCGCGCTGGTGCCCGAGTTCGACGACTACCTCAGGCCCGAGGAGGCGCGCCGGCGCTTCGCCCGGGTCCCCCAGGCGGAGGTGGTCGGCGTGGAGGGCGCCAAGCACCTGTGGGTCGGCGAGCCGTACGTCCGCGTCGTGCTGAACGAGATCGTCAAGCGGGTGAACCCGGCCGCGCATCCCGTGCAGGCCGAGGTGTGACCGGCGCGCCTTGCGCCGTCCGGCGACGTCCGTAGAATCTTGTTCGGTCGTAGCGAGGAGGCATGCCGTGCAGGCGTTCGATCTTTCCGGGCGCGGCGCGCTCGTCACCGGGGCGTCGCGGGGGATCGGCCGGGCCATCGCGCTCGCCTACGCCGCCGCCGGGGCGGACGTCGCGCTCGTCGCCCGGTCGCGCGACGCCCTGGCCGAGGTCGCGCGCGAGGTCGAGGCGCTCGGCCGCCGCGCGCACGTCATCGCGTGCGACCTGTCCGACCGCGACGCCGCCGGCACGGCCGCGCGGGAGGCCGTCGAGCGGCTCGGCCACGTGGACGTCGTCGTGAACAACGCCGGCGGCTCCAACTTCATCGTGCCGTTCAAGGACCTGCGCCTGTCGGGCTGGGACAAGCTCATGAGGCTCAACCTCGACTCGGCGATGGCCGTGTGCCACGCCCTCGCCCCCCACCTGCTGGAGCGCGGCTCCGGCTCGGTGATCAACGTGGCGTCGGTCGCGGCCCAGGGCGCGCCGTTCATGGCCCCGTACGCGGCGGCCAAGGCGGGCGTCGTGGCGCTGACCAAGTCGCTGGCGCTGGAATGGGCGGGCAGCGGCGTCCGCGTCAACGCCCTGTGCCCCGGCTGGACCGCCACCGACCTCAACCGCGTCCTGTGGGAGGACGAGAACGCCGGCAAGGCGACGATCGCGGGCGTGCCCATGGGCCGCTGGGGCACTCCCGAGGAGATGGCCGGCCCCGCCGTGTTCCTCGCCGCCGACGCCTCGTCCTACATGACCGGGCAGGTGCTGTTCATCGACGGCGGCCTCACCGCCGCCTGAGCGCCCTCACAGCCCGGCCTGGCGGGGCAGCACGACCTCGCGCAGGATCAGCGCCACCGCCGCGGCGACGGGGATGGCCAGCAGCGCCCCGACCGCCCCGAGCAGCGCGCCGCCGAACAGCGCGGCGATCACCGTCACCGCCGGCGCGACGTCCACCGACCTGCGCATCACGCGCGGGTAGATGACGTAGTTCTCGATCTGCTGGTAGACGATGAAGAAGATCGCGCAGGCGACGCCGAGCGTCGTGGACTGCAGGAACCCGACCGCGCTCACCAGCACGGCGCCCACCGTCGCCCCCACCAGCGGGATCAGGTCCGTCACCGCCACCACGAGCGCGAGCGCCAGCGCGTACTTCGCGCCCGCGACGGTCAGGAACAGCCACGACAGCGCGCCCGCGATCACCGAGATCAGCACGTTGCCCGCCACGTAGCCGCCGATCCCCGCCAGGATCTCGTCCCCGATCGCCGCCGTGCGCGGACGGCGGGTGGCGGGCACCAGCCGCAGCAGATACTCCCTGATGGAGGGGAGCGAGCCCAGGAAGTACAGGGTGAGCACCAGCAGCGTCAGCCCCGAGAAGAACGCGTCCAGCACGACGGCTCCGGCGCCCAGGATGCCCCCGGCCACCGTCGCGCCGAGACCTCCGCTGGTGATGTAGTCGCGCACGTTGGCGAGGATCTGGTAGTCGGCGTCCAGCCGCTTGATCGTCGGGTTGGCCAGCAGATCCTGCACGTAGCCGGGCACCGCGCCCACGAAGTCGCTGGCCTCCTGGCTCACGGGCGGGACGATCGCCAGGCCGAACAGCCCGAACATGACGATCACGCCGAGGAAGACGATCGAGATCGCCGCGCGGCGGCCGAGCCCCCACCGCCGCAGGCCCTCGACGACGGGGTTCAGCCCGACCGCGAGGAACGCCGCCACCACGATCATCACGATCACGCTGCGCGCGCTGATCAGGGCCTGCGCCAGCCCCCACGCCGTCAGCACGCCGAGCGCGGCCGTGAGCCCCCACAGGAACGGGCCGCGGGCGAACGGCTTGCCCGGCACGCCGTACGGGGCGGCCTCCGCGCGCTCCTCGACGGCGTCCGCCGCCGGCCGTCTCGGGGCGGGACGCGGGGCGGGCGGGTCGCCGGGACGCGCCGGGCCGGGGACGCCCGGCAGGACGTCGGTCACCTCGCCCGGGTCGTCGTCGGCCTCCCTGGCGGCACGCGCGGGCGCCGAGGGACCCGGCCTGGCGGGTGTTCCCGGACGGGACACCGCGTCCGGGGCGGTATCGGTCACGACTGCTCCTCGGCGTCATGATGGCGCGGACAACACAGGAGAGCCTAGCGACCATGATGATCGCCAGGCTCTCCCGTCAGCAGTCCTGACGCCCCTGATGTGGTGGAACCCCGGTGATTACTCCTGCCACCACTCGGACTCGTCCTCGGCGGACGCCGAGGCGCGCTGCGCGGCCGGCGCGGGGGCCGGCTTCTCGCTCGGGGCCGGCGTGGCCGGGAGGGCGGGCTTGGCCGGAGGAGCGGAGACCGCCGGCGCGTCGTCCATGCCCGGCAGCGCCGCGCCGCCGAGAAGCTGGCGGAGCTGGGCGAGGTGGCTCGTGATGCTGTCCCGCTGGCGGGTCAGCTCGTCCACCTGGCGCTGGGCGACGGTCCTGTTGCGCTCGGCCTCGGCCTTGGCGTCCGAGACGATCGACTCGGCGCTGGACTTGGCCTCCGCCACGAGCTGGTCGGCGTTCTTGCGGGCGTTCGCCAGAAGCTGCTTGGCGTGGGTGTCGGCCTCGCGGCGGGTCTGCTCGGCCTGCTGGGTGGCCTTGGAGGCGCGCTGCTCGGCGGTGGCGGCGCGCTGCTCGGCCTCGGCGACCAGCTTCTGCGTGGCGGCCTGGGCGGTGGCGTGGCGCTCCGACTCCTGGCGCTCGGCCTCCTCGCGGCGCGCGGCGAGCTGGATCTCGAACTCCGCCTCGTCCTGGGCGCGCTTGGCCTCGGACTCCTCAAGGACCCGCTGGGCCTGGGCCCGCATCTCGTCGGCCTGGCGCTTGGCGGTGGTGAGGACCTCGTCGCGCTCACGCTTGGTGGAGGCCCGGAGCTGGGCCACCTCACGCTCGGTGGTGGTGCGCAGCTTGGCGATCTCGCGCTCGGCGTCGGCGCGCTTCTCGGCGACCTCGTGGTCGGCGGTGGCCCGGAGCTTGGCGACCTCACGTTCCGTGGTGGAGGTCAGCTCGTCGGCCTCGCGCTTGGCGGTCGAACGGATCTCTTCGGCCTCGCGCTCCGCCGTGGTGCGCATCTCATCGGCCTCGCGCGTGGCCAGCGCCCGCTTGTCCGCGGCCTCGTTCTCCGCCGCGGCCCGGGTGTCCGCCGCGTCCACCTTGGCGGCGGCCTTGATCTCGTTGGCCTCGGCCCTGGCCGCCTGGACCAGCTCGGTCGCCTGCTCCTCCGCGAGGCGCAGGAGCTGCTCGATCCGGGCGCCGAGCCCGGAATAAGTCGGGCGTTCCTGTTCCTGGAGCTGGCGCTGAGAATCGGAAAGATCGCGCTGGGAGGCGGCGAGTTGCTCGCGCGCCTGGCGCAGCTCGGTGTCGAGTTGCTTGAGGTGGTCGTGAACCTGGTGCCGGTCGTAACCACGGAGAACCACGTCGAATTCCCGCGTGGGGGCGTCTTCGAAGAAATTGTTCAGCTGGGCGTCGATGTCGGACTGCATGAGGCTCGATCCTGGGTTGTCGAGACGGCTACACGGGCCGGACGGGGGGCGGACATCCGAGGCGGGGAACCCGCTACCAATGACCGCGCGCGCTCGGGCACGGTGACCCGGGGCTCGCGACAGCGGCCCTCGGGTGATCGTGCTCGGCTCGCCCGTCCATGGCGCGGGAACCACGTCCGGTGATAGGCCAGCGTACTCCGGTGGTGCCGAATTGGAGGTCCCGTCCGGCTTTCTGCGTGACTTGTTACGAATTAGCCATTGTTAAGTTTCGTCTGCTAGGACGGCCGCGGAGGGGACTCGACCAGCTCTGTCAAGACTCCTCCCACGTCCTTTGGATGAAGAAACGCGATTGAGGTGCCCATTGCGCCGTGACGGGGACGCTCGTCCAGCAAACGCACCCCTGAGCCGCCGATCTGCTCCATTGCCGCCGTGATGTCGCGGACACCGTAGGCGATGTGGTGGAGCCCCTCGCCGCGCTTGGCCAGGAACTTGCCCACCGGGGTGTCGGGGCCCAGGGGTTCCAGCAACTGGATGTAGGAGCCGCCCCCCTCGCCGTCGGCCACGTGCAACATGGCTTCCTTCACCCCTTGCTCCTCGTTGACCTCACGGCTGACGACGGTCACGCCGAAGGTCGCCTCGTAGTACGCGATCTTCTCGTCGAGATTCTCGCAGGCGATGCCCACATGGTCGATTCTCAGCAGCATTGCGTGTCCTCCCTGCGTGTCGGGTCCCGCCGCGCGGCGTCTCGCCGTGAGACCTCCCGAAAGCCGTGCGGGCCGTCCTGGGTATGGTGGCAAAGTCGCCTACGACCCCATCATGGAGGCCCTGGTGTCCAGTTCTTCCGCCATCCCGTCCCGCATGTCGCGATCCGTCATCGTGGCGGGGGCCCGCACACCCATCGGCAGGCTGCTCGGCGCACTGTCGGGCATGTCCGCCGTCGAGCTGGGCGGCGTGGTGATCAAAGCCGCGCTGGAGCGGTCCGGCGTGTCCCCCGATCAGGTGCAGTACGTCATCATGGGCCAGGTCCTCCAGGCCGGCGCGGGGCAGATCCCCTCCCGCCAGGCCGCCGTGAAGGCCGGCATCCCGATGACCGTCCCCTCGCTCACGATCAACAAGGTCTGCCTGTCCGGCCTCGACGCCATCGCCCTGGCCGACCAGCTCATCCGCGCCGGCGAGTTCGACATCGTGGTCGCCGGCGGCATGGAGTCGATGACCAACGCCCCCCACCTGCTGCCCGGCCTGCGCAAGGGCGTGAAGTACGGCGGGGCCGAGGTGCTCGACGCGATGGCCCTGGACGGCCTCACCGACGTGTTCGACCAGGTCTCGATGGGCGAGTCCACCGAACGGCACAACACCCGCCTCGGCCTCGGCCGCGAGGAGCAGGACGCCTTCTCGGCCCGTTCCCACCAACTCGCCGCCGCGGCCGTCAAGGACGGCCGGTTCGACGACGAGATCGTCCCGGTGACCCTGCCCCAGCGCAAGGGCGACCCGGTCGTCTTCGCCACCGACGAGGGCGTGCGCGCCGACACCACCGCCGAGGGCCTGGCCCGGCTGCGCCCCGCCTTCGCCAAGGACGGCACGATCACCGCGGGGTCCGCCTCGCAGATCTCCGACGGGGCCTGCGCGGTCGTGGTCATGTCCAGGGCCAAGGCCGAGGAACTGGGGCTGACCTGGCTCGCCGAGATCGGCGCGCACGGCAACGTCGCGGGCCCGGACAACTCGCTGCAGTCCCAGCCGGCCAACGCCATCCGCCACGCGCTCGGCAAGCAGGGCCTCACCACCGACGACCTCGACCTCGTCGAGATCAACGAGGCGTTCGCCGCGGTCGTGCTCCAGTCGGCGAAGGAGCTCGGCCTGCCGCAGGACAAGGTGAACGTCAACGGCGGCGGCATCGCGCTCGGTCACCCCATCGGCGCGTCCGGGGCGAGGATCGTCCTGACCCTCGCCCACGAGCTGCGGCGCAGGGGCGGAGGCACCGGCGCGGCGGGCCTGTGCGGAGGCGGCGGCCAGGGCGACGCCCTGATCATCACCGTCCCGTCCGCCTGAGGCCCGGGGTCAGGCGCAGGTCGGCAGCGCCGGGCCGTCCATGGTGCGCACGGCGGGGAGCCAGGCCACGCCGCCGGGCGCCCCGTCCAGGCGCACGCGGAACCACCGGGTGGTGGCGACCCCGAACTCGTCGATCACCCGGGTGCCGTCATAGAGCAGGCAGTCGGCGTACACCACGTCGTCGTGCCAGACGCGGCGGCCGACCACGTTGGCGGCCTCGTACTTGCGTCGCGGGTCGCGGGCCAGGCCGAGGCTGCAGGCGGGGACGTGGTCCTCGCGGTCCCTGCAGCCGGCCTCGGCGTTGTAGACGCGGATGGGGACGGCCTTGGGGGAGGAGGTCCAGCCTCCCAGGATCGTGGGCCCGGCGGGCGGGCGTGTGCCGGAGTCGCGCAGCACGGTGAACGCGGTGGCGGTGACCGCCGCCGAGGCGACGGCGATCAGCACGGGTAACAGCACGCGGCGGCGCACGCGGGGCGGGGGCGCGGTGGCCACCGGCTCGGGCGCCGCGCCCGTGTCCTGGCCCGTCCTGCCGTCGGCGTAGTCCTCCACCGGCGCCGTGCCCGCGTCCGCGCCCTCGTCCGGGACCTCGTCGGCGGTCCGGCCGTCGTCCGGGGGCGGTGCCTGTCCGGTCTCCTCCGCCCGCGGCTCGTCCCCGTCCTCCGGGATCTCCCGTTCCCCGGGGGACGACGCGGAGCGCGCCGCGTCGGCGAGCGCCCACGCCTTGTGCAGCTCCCTGAGCTCCTCGCCGCTCGCGCCGCACGCCTTGGCGATGGTGTGCGCGGTGCCGTAGCCGGGAGGGAGCTTGGCGCCGGAACAGTAGCGGTGGAGGCTCGACCGGCTGATCCCGGTGCGCCGGGCCAGTTCCTCGAAACTGAGGTCTGCCCGATCCTTGAGCATCCGGAGCCGCGCGGCGAACTGCTCCGCTTCGCGTGAACGCGTCATCGTTCCCTCACATCTCAGGGGAAGAGCCGCCGCCGGACCCCGGAGCGCTGTGAGAGGACTGTCCCATCCCTGTCCCAGCAGGTCAGCGAACGGTGCAGCTCATGGTGGATTTCAGCATCCCAGCATCCCATCCCCGCACATTTCATTGCCAGGGATCACAGGACACTGCAAACCTTACGCATGCCAGGGCCGCCGGAACGCATCCGGCGCGGCGAAGGGGCGCCTCGAACGGGGAACGGGGCGCCGGAGCGGCCGCGCAGACGGGGGAGACCGTTTCGGTGACCGGGCACGGGGGCCCGCCGGACCCATCGGCGGGACGGCGGACCGGGGCCGGGTCCTTCTCGCGGATCCGGCCCCGCTCCTGCCGTGACCTCCGGTGCGCGGGGGTGGCGGCCGGCGTCAGCGCTCGTCGGCGAACTTCACCGTGACCTTGGTGAAACCGAGGGACTTCAGCATTCCCTCCAGCATCAGCTTGGTGTTCTGGTCGGCGCGGGCGCGCAGATCGCTCGCCAGGGCGGCCTCGGCGATCTTCTTCTCGGCCAGGACGTACAGCTCCTGCTGGTTACGCGGCGAGCTGGACAGCATCTCCTGGACGCGGTCCAGGATGCCGCGCTGCTGGGCGTACACGTAGGACTTCTTGTTGTCGAGGTTGGTCTTCTCCAGTTGCGCGCGCGGCAGCCGCACGCTCACCTCGGTGCGGTCGGCGGAGACGGTGATCGCGTCGCGGGGCAGGCCGGAGAAGTCGACGTAGGCGTCCACGCTGCCGGCGCCGACGAACAGGGTGCGCGAGCCCTTGATCGCGTCGGGCAGGAACGCGGCGTCCTTCTCCAGGTCCACGATGACCTGGAAGTTGCCGCTGGCGGCCTCGAAGCGGCTCATGTTCTGGATGGACTGCAGCAGCACCGGCTGGCTGCGGTCCACGGTCGTCTCGCCGAAGGGGTCGAGGTACGACCAGGTGAGCCGGGCGGCCACGACGAGCAGGACCAGCACCGTGAGCACGCCCGCGAGCAGGCGCCATCCGCGCCTGCGGCGGCGTTCCACCGGTTCGGCGCCGGGCACGGTCTGGGGGGTCGACGTCTGACGGTTCACGTCCCGTCTCCTTCCCGGGATGCGACCTTTCTCACATCATGGGCGGCACCCGGCATCGGCGCGGATCCCCGCCCGCACCAGGGGTGTCGTCCGCCCGCGCACGCCGGCGGCCTGGCGTGCGCGGATACGGCGTGGCCGGGGTGGCCGGGGTGGCCCGGCCGAGGGCGGCCGGTTACGGGCTGGTCGGATTCGGCGTGGTCGGATAGGGAGGACCGGGCACGGGCGAGCCCGCGGGATACCCCGCCGTCGTCCTGCGCGGCGGCAGGGGAGCCGTCATCGCCCGGCGCCCGGCCGCGTGCGCCGCGGCCCCTCCGCCGAAATGCGACGCCTTCAGCCCGCACGTCGCGAAGTCGGTGTAGAACATGCGCAGCCAGTCGCGGCGCTGGCTCTCGGTCAGGCCGGAGAACCACGAGGCCGCCGCCTGATGGCCGGGCAGCGGGCCGCTCGGCAGCGGGTCGCCGCGCAGCCACGCCGTCACGATCGCGCGGTAGCCCTCCCCGGGCGCGCCCCCGCACGGCCGGGCCAGCCGTTCGACGAACGCGCCGGCGGCCCGCGCCGCGAACCCGGGCGTGAGGTCGTCGACGTGGATCGGCACCACGCCCGGCGCGGGCAGGCCGGTGTCGGCGGGCGAGCGCTGCTCCACCCGCGAGAACGCGCCCGGCGTGCCGGTCAGGCGGGCGGCGAGGGTGGTGAACGCCGCGCTCAGCTCGGTCAGCCCGCCCCGCGCGCCCGGACGGACGCAGACGGTGATCGGCCATTGCTGGCAGGCGGAGGTCGTGGGCGCGCTCGCCGCCACGGCCCCGGGCTCGGCGAGCAGCCGCGTCATGCCCGTGCCCGCCGCCAGGACGGCCAGCAGCGCGGCGGCCACGGCCCACGCGCGCCCGGTGACCACGGCCGCCCAGACCAGCAGCAGGGCGGCGGTGAGGCCGAGCAGCCACAGCGCCTGGCCGGCGAACGCCGTCCGGCTCAGCCCCTCGAACGGGTCGTACGGCCCGGCGGTGACCGGCGCGAGCCTCGCCGCCCAGGCAGACGCCTGCGGCAGCGCCGTCAGCAGGCCGTAGGCGGCGACGCCCGCCAGCGGCGGGGTGACCGGCCAGGGCAGGGCCCAGCCGGCGACCCATCCGAGCATCGCGTACAGCCCGAGCCCCGCGGCCCCCACCGCCAGCCCCGTGGGCGCCAGATGGCCCGCCTGCTCGGTCACGAACGCCTTCATGGCGATCAGCGTCACCGTCGCGCCGAAGGACCCCGTCACGACGGCCAGGATCGCCAGCGGCGCCCTCAGCACCCGCCAGGCGCCCGGCGCACACCGGGGCGCCGCGCGGCGTCCGCGCACGGCCACCCAGGCGGCGAAGGCCGCCGCGACCGGCCCGGTCAGCCGTAGCGAGCCGATCACCGCGACCACGACGTTCTCCCAGGCGGAGACGCCGGGAACCAGGACGCTCCACGCCGCGAGCAGGCCCAGCGCGAGCAGTATTCCTACCGCCACGAGCGCGCTGTGCTTCAGCTCCTCGCGTGAAACGCCCCTCTGCTCAAGCACGGACCCGCGCGGGCCGGACCACCGGCCGCGCCGCCCGTGCGCACATGCTCTTCATAACGGACCCCCCGTGCCTGGTGAGCGGCGCTCTCGGCACCGGTGCCGGCCCCCCTGGCCCCCGTGCCCGATCCATCGGCCGGCGCCGGACGTCCACGGGCTCGCCTGGGCGTGCCTCGCGTCGCCGGCGCGGCCTTCCCCATGTTTGGACCGGGCTTTGCCGCGCCTCACCTCTTGAGACGTCAACCATAACGGAGCGTGATGTTTGTCGTCCCGGTTCTTGGGGAACCCGTGGAGGTCGGTCACCCTGCGTCAGGCGGTCCGCGCAGGCGCTAGCGTAGCGGTGTGTCCACCGGTGTACCGAAGCCGCTGAATCTGCCTTTCGACCCCATCGAACGCGCCGCGGAGACGTGGCGCGTCCACTTCGGGCCGTCCTCCGCCATGGCGGCCGTGACATCGATCATGAGAGCGCACCAGATCCTGCTCGGGCAACTGGACACGCTGCTCAAACCGCACGACTTGACCTTCGCGCGCTACGAGGCCCTGGTGCTGCTGACCTTCAGCAGGACCGGCTCGCTGCCGCTGTCGCGCATCGGCGAGCGGCTCATGGTCCACCCCACCAGCGTGACCAACACGGTGGACCGGCTGGAGCGCGCCGGGCTCGTCCTGCGCAGGCGAAACCCCCGGGACGGGCGCGGGGTGCTCGCCGAGATCACCGTCAAGGGACGGGAGGCGGTCGGCCGCGCCACCGCCGACCTCATGAAGGCCGGCTTCTTCATGGACATGTACGCCGAGTCCGACCTCGCCGAGATGTTCGCCATGCTGCGCACGCTGCGCGTGGCGGCGGGCGACTTCGACGGGGCCGAGGACGCGGCCGGGCCGGACCACCGGGGCGCGGGCCCGCGGTGATCCGGCCCGGGAGACGTGGCCGGGTGTGACCCCGGCTAGCGGCCCACGGCGCGCAGGGCGTCGACGATGCCCTTGCCGTAGAAGCCGTTGGACGCCCGGCCGCCCTCGCACGTGTGGGTGGCGGTGACGGTCTGCCCGGTGGGCAGGACGCGGGTGTAGGTGTACGCGGGCGGGTTCGGGCAGGCCGTCCTGGTGGCCGTGGCCTTGAGGACGGTCTCGACGACGGCCGGGGACAGCGTCTTGCCGCCGTGGCGCGGGTCGCGGTGGCCGTACCGGGCGACGATCAGCGCCGCGACGCCGGTCGCGCGGGGCGAGGCCATCGAGGTGCCCTGCAGGTACTGGTAGTAGCCGCAGGTGGCGCCGTCGCAGTCCTTCACGACGTAGTTCACGGTCGGGTCGCCGTTGGCGTCGATCTCGCCGTTGGCGACCGCGAGCGCCTTCGGATACGCGGCCAGCGTCGCCTTGGTGACGTCCCGGGTGTTGCCGGGGGTGTCGTATACGTCGCCGCCGGGGGAGGCCACGTCGACGTACCCGTCGCCGTAGTCGGAGTAGTACGCCTTGCGCTTGCTGACGCCGGTCGAGGACACCGCGATGACGTGCTCGCCCTCGCTCGGCATGGAGACGCAGCTCGGCGGGATCGTGCGGCTGCGCGGCGCCTCGCCGGGCTCGCTCGCGAAGTCCGGGCTGCCGGTGTCGACGATGGTCTTGGTGTAGTCCGTCGCGCCGTTGCCCGCGGCGGAGACCAGCGTGACGCCCCTGCGGTGGGCGTAGTCCAGCGCGCGCTGGGTGGCCCGGATGACGGTCCGCTGCTCGGCCTGGTCGGCGGGGGAGTCGGCGGGGTTGTCGGCGCAGTTGAACAGCCAGGGGTCGATGTAGTAGCTCATGTTGAGCACGTCGACGCCGATGTCGCCCGCGTAGGTCAGCGCGTCCACGCTCGGCTGCAGGAAGAAGTAGCCGGAGTCCTGGCCGGCCCGCAGGTTGACCAGCGTCACCTTGGGCGCCACGCCCGCGATGCCGAGCTTGTTGATCGGCGAGGCGATCGAGGACGCGACGTGCGTCCCGTGGCCGTCCTCGTCGACGTCGTTGGGGTCGTCGCAGGACCGGTCCGGCTCGTCCTCGCAGGGCCCGTCGACCACGGCGCCGTTGGCGTCGTAGGGGATGTCGACGGTGAAGTTGCGGCTCAGCCTACGGTCGAAGTTGGGCGCGATGTCCGGGTGCGAGCCGTCGATCCCGGTGTCGGCGACGCCGACCAGGACGCCGCGGTCGCCCTGTTCGTACTTGTGCGCCTCGTCGGCGTGGATCTGCCGCAGGTCCCACTGCAGGTCCGACAGCGGCTCGGCCTTCACCGACCGGCCGTGCCTGAGCGGACCGCCCTCACCCCGGCCCGCCTTCTCGACCGCCTTGGACTGGACGGCCCGCTGGACCGCCTGCGACGTCCTGGCCGCCTTGGGGACGCTGCCGATGGGACGGTCGTGGGCGACGCCGTCGATGGCCGCGCTCCCGGTCACCGCCGCGGCGAAGCCGGGGTTCGCGGTGGTCACGGTGGCCAGGCCCACGGCCGCGTTCACCTTGACGATCGTGCCGCCCGCGGCCTGTATCGCCTTCTGGGCGTCGGCCGCCGGGGCGCCGTCCTTGTAGAGGACGACGTACTGGGTCGTCGCCGCCGGTTCGGCCGTCGTAGGAACGGCCTGGGCCGGGAACGCCACGGTCGCGGCGAACACGGCGGCAGCGGCGGAGACCACGATGACGCGTTTCACACCCACCTCCACGCGAGCTGAAGTCATGCCGAGCCCATCGTTGGCGATAACCGCGCGCCACGACAGTTCCGAGAGATTTCCGCGACGAAGGCGTGACATTCGGTGGCGCGCGGCGAACGCGTCCGGCACCTGGTGGTCCGCGACCCTGAGCACACGCGGGATGCGGCAGGATTGGACTATGAGCCCAGCGGACTTCACTCGACCGGCATCGTTGCAGGGGGCCGTGGACCTCGGCGCCCGCAAGCAGGCACTGGAAGCCCAGGCCCGCCGTGAGGCGGCCGCGGCGCAGGCGGCGGCCGGAGGCGGCCCCGCCGCCCCGGCGGGCCCGGCGGTGATCGACGTCACCGACGACACCTTCCCGACCGAGGTCATCGAGCGCTCCATGCGCACCCCGGTCGTCCTCGACCTGTGGGCGACCTGGTGCCAGCCGTGCAAGCAGCTCAGCCCGATCCTCGAAAAGCTCGCCGCGGAGGCCGCGGGCCGTTGGGTGCTCGCCAAGGTCGACGTCGACAAGAACCCCCAGATCGCCGGCGCCCTGCAGGTGCAGAGCATCCCCACCGTCCTCGCGGTCTTCCAGGGCCAGGCCGTCACCGGGTTCCAGGGCGCGCTGCCCGAGGCCCAGGTGCGGCAGTGGCTCGACCAGCTCATGGCGGCCCTCGCCCAGTACCTCCCCCCGCCCGGCGAGGAAGGGGGCGAGGAGCCGCAGGCCCCCGCCGTCGACCCCGACCTGCTCGCCGCCGAGAAGGCCGTCGAGGACGGCGACCTCGACGCCGCCGCCGCGGCCTACGAGCGGCTGCTCGCCCGCTCCCCGGCCGACCTGGACGCCAAGATCGGCCTCGCCGGCGTCGGCCTGGTCCGTCGCACCCAGGGCCTGGACCCCTCGGCCGTCCTGCGCCGGGCGTCCGAGGAGCCCGCCGACGTGGAGGCCCAGACGGAGGCGGCCGACATCGAGGTGCTCGGCGGCAAGGTGGACGAGGCGTTCGACCGGCTCGTCGCGCTCGTCCGCCGCACCTTCGGCGACGACCGCGACCGTGCCCGCCGCCACCTGCTCGGCCTCTTCGACGCCCTGCCCCCGGACGACCCCTCGGTTGCCAAGGCGCGCAGGGCCCTCGCGAGCGCCCTGTTCTGAGCCTTCGCCACCCGAGCCGTCACCCCTACGGCTCGGGCGGCGTGCCGGGCGTGGCGGAACCGCCCGGCCGCGTCTGGCACGATGGAAGCCCCCGCGCCCTTCAGAGGGACAGGCGAGCCGGATGCACGTCCCCGGACACCCGAGCGCGCGGATCTGAAGTACCGCAAAGGAGCGGATTCCCGTGGCCACCGTGCCGAGTGTGTCGTACTCGATCACCGTCAGACTCGAGGTCCCGGCGGGCGGCAAGGCCGTCAGCCAGCTCACCCACGCCGTGGAGAACGCGGGCGGTGTGGTCACCGCCCTCGACGTGACCAACGCCGGTCACGAGAAGCTCCGCATCGACGTCACCTGCGCCGCCAAGGACACCGAGCACGCGCAGGCCATCGTCGACGCGCTCGACGCCGTGGAGGGCGTCGTCCTGCACAAGGTCAGCGACCGCACCTTCCTCATGCACCTCGGCGGCAAGATCGAGATGCAGTCCAAGGTCCCGCTGCGCACCCGTGACGAGCTGTCGATGGCCTACACCCCGGGCGTCGCGCGGGTCTCCCTCGCCATCGCGCGCAACCCCGAGGACGCCCGCCGCCTGACGATCAAGCGCAACTCGGTCGCGGTCGTCACCGACGGCTCCGCGGTGCTCGGCCTCGGCAACATCGGCCCCTCGGCGGCGCTGCCCGTCATGGAGGGCAAGGCCGCGCTGTTCAAGCGCTTCGCCGGCATCGACGCCTGGCCCATCTGCCTGGACACCCAGGACGTCGACACGATCGTCGAGATCGTCCGCGCCATCGCGCCCGGCTTCGGCGGCATCAACCTGGAGGACATCTCGGCGCCGCGCTGCTTCGAGGTGGAGCGGCGGCTGCGCGAGCTGCTGGACATCCCGGTCTTCCACGACGACCAGCACGGCACCGCGATCTGCGTGCTGGCCGCCCTGACCAACGCGCTGCGCGTCGTGGGCAAGTCCCTGCCCGACGTCCGCATCACCCTGGCGGGCGCGGGGGCGGCGGGCACGGCCGTGCTGCGCCTGCTGCTCGCCGCCGGGGCCCGCAACGTGATCGTCTGCGACTACCTCGGCGCCGTCCACCTCGGCCGCGACGACCTGGACGTCTCGCTGCGCTGGATCGCCGAGAACACCAACACCGAGGGGTACGGCGGCGACCTGCGCGGCGCGATCAAGGGCGCGGACGTCTTCATCGGCGTCTCGGCGCCGGGCATCCTCACCGGGGACGACATCGCGACGATGGCCGAGTCCGCCGTGGTGTTCGCGCTCGCCAACCCCGAGCCGGAGGTCTCGCCCGACGACGCCAGGGAGCACGCCGCCGTGGTCGCCACCGGCCGCTCCGACTACCCCAACCAGATCAACAACGTGCTGGCCTTCCCCGGCGTCTTCCGCGGCCTGCTGGACGCCCAGTCGCGCACGGTCACCGAGGCCATGCTGCTCGCCGCGGCCAACGCCCTGGCCAAGGTGGTGTCGGTGGAGGAGCTCGGGCCGAACTACATCATCCCCAGCGTCTTCCACCCCGACGTCGCGACCACGGTGGCGGCGGCGGTGCGGGAGTCCGCGGGCGGCAAGGCCCGCGGCTTCACCGAGGCGTAGGCGGGAGCGCGGGCCGCCGCCGGGTCACGGGCCCGGGCGGCGGCGCGGGGCCTGCGGCGGGCGCGGGCGCAGGAGCGGCTCGGCGGGCGCGCGCCGCGGCCAGACCAGGCCCAC